>CALVED010000004.1 GCA_944326485.1 Candidatus Gastranaerophilales bacterium
TTTACAAATGTTAACATTCTAATAAGTTTTTATCAATTTCTTGGTAATTCCTTATTATTTTATTTATGAAAGGAATTGATTTGTATAATTCAATACTTTCTATTGATGCAATTGCTATTATCATTCCTATTCCAGCATTATGTGCTGCATTTATTCCTGAAATAGCATCTTCTACAACAATGCAATTCTTTGGTTCAACGTTAATTTTTTTAGATGCTATTTCATATATATCTGGGGCCGGTTTGCCTGGAATTTTACCGTTTGAATAAACGATTTTATCTATATCAAACCATTTTTCTAATTTAAATTCTTTAATGTAAAAATCAACATTATCCCATTCAGACATTGTTGCAATTGTCCTTGGTATATTTTTTTCTTTTAAAAAATCAAGAAAATCTTCGGCACCAGGTGCTAGCTTTAAATGTTCTTTATCTCTTTTACACATTTGCCTATACATTGCTTCTTTCTCTTTTGCAAGTTTTTCAACCAGTTCTTTTTCTGGTTTTTTACCTATTGCATACTCAATAATATCAGCATTAGTTCTGCCAAACATGTATTTTCTCATTTCATCATCGCTAAATTCATAGCCTCTTAATTTTTTTGAATATATTTTCCAAGCTTCATAGTGCATGTGTGAGTCAAAAAATAATGTTCCGTTAAAGTCAAAAATTATTCCCTTCATAATCCCCTCTTTTATTTTTAAATAAAAAGGAGCAATTAATTTTTGCTCCTTCTTTACTATAATAATTATTATATTATTTTTTATCAAACATTTGTTTTATTCCGTCAACAGAACTTAATATACCTGTTGCTTCATAAGGCATATATACAACTTTGTTGTTTTCTCCGCCGGATATATTCGATAATGTTTCAAGATATTTCATAGCAATTAAATATTGATCTGGCTTTCCTTTGTCTGCTAAAGCAGCTATAATACGTTCAATTGCTTCTTTTTCTGCATTTGCTTCAATAATACGAGCCTGAGCGATACCTTCTGCTCTTAATATTTCTGCTTGTTTTTCACCTTCTGCTTTATTTATAGCTGCAAGTTTTTCACCTTCTGCTGTTAATATTGCAGATTTTTTTATACCTTCAGCTTCTAATATGGTTGCACGTCTGTCTTGTTCTGCTTTCTTTTCTTTCTCCATTGCTTGTTGGATTGATGCAGGAGGCACTATGTCTTGTAATTCTACTCTGTTTACTTTTACGCCCCATTTATCTGTTGCTTTATCTAGAATTTCTCTTAACTTATCATTAATTATATCTCTTGAAACAAGAGTTTCATCTAATGCTAATTGACCTACTAGGTTTCTTAAATTTGTTTGAGTAAGCTTTTCTATTGCTTCAGGTAAATTTTCAATTGAGTATATTGCTTTTTTTGCGTCTATTATTTGAAAATATAATAATGCATTTATACTTATTGTTACGTTATCTTTTGTAATTACATTTTGACGTGGAAAATCATATACTGTTTCCCTCAAATCAATTCTTGGTGAATAATTTAATATAGAATATGTTCTTCCATCCATTGTTTTTTGTTTATCTATTTTTAACATTGGACGTGGTGATTCAATAAATGGTACTATCCAATGCAGTCCTGGCGTTAATGTTTTATAATATTGCCCAAATCTTTGTACTATTACTGCTTCTTGTTGTTGGACTATTATTATTCCTTTTAATACATATATTATTGCAGCAATTAATAATATTAATATAAATATTGTCATATATTCACTCCTTATATTTTTTCTACATATAGTATTAAACTGTCATTTTTTATAATCTTTACATCTTCTCCGGCTGGAATTTCTTCTGCTCCTTCTTGAGCAAGTCTGGCTTCCCATCTTTCATCATATATTGTAACAGCTCCGCTTTGCATTGTAATTGGCTCTATACTTTTAACTATTTTCCCTATATATTGTGTATCAAAATCAGCATGAGTTTCTTTTTTTAATAGTTTTATAAGTGTTGGTTTTATTAAAATTATTGATATTAATGAAAGTAGCACAAATATAATTAATAATGATTGTAAACTTCCCCAAAAAATTGATATTAATGCTGTTAATATACCCGCGAATGCAAAGTTAATGCAAAACATTGTTGGAATAAAAATTTCAATAATTACTGATACTATAGATATAATTAAAAATAACATCCAAATTTCCATATTTCCTCTTTTCTTTTTATTTTATTAGTATATCATTTTTATTACCTTAGTCAAAAAGAAGAACCTATTATAGGTTCTTCTTTCTGACTTTAATTATTTTTAATTATCGGTTGTTACTGTTTGATTAAGTGCTTGCTGTTGAATTTGTTGATTTATTGTATTTTGTTGTGTTTGTTCTACCTGTTCTTTTATTGTATTTTTTATATTTTCTTTGTTACTGAATAGATTTTTTAATTTGTTTACGGTTCCTTTTGTCTCTTCAATCTGTATTTTTGTCTCTTCTGTAATTATATTCGAGGTAGCTTCTTTTATTTTATTTTTTGTTTTTTCTTCTATATTACTTTTTATGTTTTCAGTATTTATTGATTCAAAACCTTCAACATTAATAGGTTTTGTATTTGTAGAAATAGTATTCAAATATTCTTTAGCAGCATTAATTTCTGATTCTAAAGCAAGCCATTTGAATGATTTTACAAGAGAAAGCGGTTTTGCTGCATCTCCTCTTATTATAACCTGAAACTTTGTTGTATTATTATCTGTTATTTCTTTGCCCAACAATGGTATTAAATCAAGTTCTTCAGGAGTTACTGTTTCACAGAATAAGAAAAATATTTTCCCTAAAACTAAACTCATTCCTGGGGTAGCTTTTACTAAATTAACAGGATTTAATATTGCTAATGGTCCTAAAGAGTCTGATACTTGAGAACCTAATCTTCCTCTTACATTTATATCAACCTCATTCTTTAGAAGATTGTAATCTCCAAATATATACATTCCCATTATATCTCCGCTTGATGTAATAGGATTAATCAATGTAATACCATTTTCAAATGATAAATCACCCTTAAGTGTGTTGTAATGGCTTGTATTAAAGGATAATAAAGAATTTATAACAGATCCAATAGCTGTTTGGAAGAATGCAGACTCTCTTATGTTTTCTGCCATTATTAAATTTTCTAATTTACCAAAGGGTCCAAGCTGTCCATCCTTCATAATAAATGTGAGTTTACCTTTTAAAGATTTCATCTGTTCTTCATATGTATAGCCTTTTAGTGAAATATCCGTATCAAAATTCATAGTTCCGGTTAATGTATCTTTCATTGCTGCAGCATCAAGTAATGTTTTTTCTACATCTAGTCCGTTTCCTTTTAATTTTGCTATTATTTCACTTGTTATTATATTCATGGCTACATTGCCTTTTATTTTCCCTTTAAAGGCATTTGTAACTAAATTATCTATATATAAAGTATCATTATTTAATGATATTTTACCAGTTGTATCCGTTAAAATAATATTTCCTGTTTTTATTTGTTTTATATCTATATTTCCATCTTTAATAATTACCGGAATATTATTAGTTGTTTTTAAAGAAGTTTTTGTTGCTTCACTTGTATTATTTTGTGGCATATATTTTGCAAGTGCTTCTGAAATCTTCATTAATTTATCTGCGTCAGTATTTATGGATACTAAATTTAAATTCTTTATTATAAAATTTTTAGATGAATTTAAATCTGCATTTATTAATACATTATAGTCAGATTCATTTGCATTTATATCCTTTATATTAATGTCTAAATCTTTTCCTTCAAATTTAGCGGCTACTTTCTTTACACTTAAGAATAATTCCGGTATTGACATATTCCATATATTGAAATCGCCTCTTATTCTTGGAGAACTTAAATTTCCAAATATGAATAAGTTCCCTTTTGTTGTTAATTTTGATTGTGGAAATGCACAAATTGAAGCATTTATTTCTTTTGGCATTTTTACTTTTATTAAATTTATATTTGGTTCAGATGTATTTAATTTTGTAATAGTTCCATCAATATTTATAATATCTTCATATTCAATAGTTGTTTTCTCCGGATTTTTGGAGTCTGGTATTTCTCTTTTGATATATAATCCTGTATCTTTTATTTTTAGTCTATCACCTTTAAAATCAACTACTGTTTTTAATATTGTATTTTGATTTTGAAGATTTTCTATATCCATAAAGGTAAAATAGTTATCTTTATTTGCTTCTATAGATGTTTCCAATGTTTGTTTTTTGCTATCACCAATTATAGAAATATTAAGTGGAATAGTTCCTTTTTCTTTTATATATATAGCTAAATCATTTCCGAGCAATTCTTTTATATCTTTTGATATTAAATTGCCATTTGCATTTAAAGAAAATTCAGGATTTTTTATATAATTATTTATATATCCTTCAAAGTCTATTATTGTAGAATTATTTATTTTTAACTTTGCTGGTGCAATAATGATATTTTTTTCATCTATAGATAAATTAAATTTATCACAGCCGACTATAGTATTATTAACAATAACTTTAAAGTTCGAATTATTAATTTCTCCTGTATATTTTTTGAAATCACTGTTAAAGTTTGCTGTTAATATATTATTTATATAATTAATGTTATTTACTTTATCTGTTAAAGATAGGTTATTAATTGATAATTTTAAGTTTGCAATAGCATTCTTAAATTCACCTTTTATATCAGCTTTTAAATTTATATATCCTGAATTAACATTATATATTTTATTAATATCTTCAGATAAAAAGAATTTAAATACTTTTTCAATAGGCATTTTTTCCATGAAAACGGATATATCCATAATAGATTTTTCATCAATTGTTCCATCTATTTTGAAAATAGTTTCAGCTATTTCAACAGAAGTATCTATAAATTTTAATATACTGTTATCAAGTGAAATTGTAGAATTTATCTTTGCAAGAGTTGTTTTATCTTTTATATTTTTAATAATACAATTTTTTACTAAAATATTTCCTTCTGATTTTAGTTTTTTAAAATCAGTTTTAACTTTAGAGTTAATAGAGAAATAGCCTTCACCTCTTATATTATTTAATTCGTTTTTTATATGTAGTGAGTTTAAAATGGCTTTTATTAAACTTATGACATCGTTAATATAAATTTCGTCAGAATTGATTTCCATATCAATTAACGGTTTTTTAGAATAATTAATTAAACCTAAAAGTCTTATTTTTTCTGAATCTGTAATATGTAAATCAGAATCTATGTTTGCTTTAGTACCCTTTGTTGTGAGATGAAATTTACTTTCCGGTATTTGTATACCGTCAATATTTAAAGTAAAATTATCTACATTTAAATAACCATTAGATACTATTTGATTATTTTTAGTTCTTATTTTTATTTTAGAGTCAATATTTGTTTTTAAATCATAAGCCATATACATTGCAACAGGATTAATAAATGGAATTTCTACTCTTTGTGCTTTATCATCTTCTTTATCCAATACTGTAGGTGGTGGTAAAAAAGAGTCTATATCTATATTTGCTGTAATATTCTTCGTTTCATTAACATATAATTCAGCTAGAGTTTTAATTGATGCAGATTTCCCGTTTCGGTAACCTAAAATCATTTCATTACCCTTTATTTTCAGATAATTACCTGTCTTCAAGTCATTAATTTTGGCTACATAATTATTTATTAAAATTTTAGGTATAATAATTTTTATTAATGAAGGATTAAAGATTGTATTAGAATCCGTTTGTATATTTGTTGCTATATTTTCTTCTTTTTTGTTTAAAATTTCTTCATAAGCTTGTACTGCTTTAAATGCTTTCCCGTTAATAATGTCAATATTTATACTTGGATTATTAATTTCAGCAGTCGATACTTTTATTGTTAGAAAAATAAGACTTGGCAGCGAAATTCTCCCCTTGAAAGAATCTGCGGTTAATACATCAGAGTTATCTGGTAATTTTATAGAGATATTTTCAGCCATAATACCTGCTGATAAAAGTGGAGTTGTTGTAATTTTAGGATTATTAAAATCTATTATTAAATTAGTTTGTTCTTTTACTATTTTTTGCAGCTCTGATTTATATTTATTTAAATCAATTACATTAGGCAATATAAAAAGGAAAGAAAGATATAAAATTACAATTAAAATGCCTAAACATATACTGGTTATTTTGATAAATTTTTTCATATTTACAACAATCTCCTAATCTTATTATGATGCACAAATTATAATTCAAAATTTAATATAAACCTATTGTCTTTTAATTTATGTAACGGATTTATTCTTTTTGATAAAAATATAATTTAAATCTTTTTACTTTTTTTTTGTTTGTATTATTATGTTTAGTGAATTGTGAGTACGATAGGTTAGATTGCAAAACAGTAATAACTTAGTCTCAATTGAGATGGGAAAGCAATTCACAGGTTACAAGAAAGAAGGAGAAAAAAGATGCCGGTAGCATCAATGATTGAATTATTAGACGCAGGTGTACATTTTGGTCACCAAACACAAAGATGGAACCCAAAAATGAAACCATATATATATGGTGCAAGAAACGGGATTTATGTATTAGATTTAAGAAAAACATCAGAAAAATTAGATGAAGCATATGCTGCAGTTAGAGATTGTGCTGCAAAAGGTAAAAATGTAGTTTTTGTTGGTACTAAAAAACAAGCAATAGATGTTGTTGCTGAAGAAGCAACAAGAGCTGGAGCTTATTATGTTAACAGAAGATGGCTAGGCGGAATGTTAACTAATTTTGAAACTATTAGAGGCAGAGTTAATAAACTAAGAGAATTAGAAGAATTTTCTGCTTCAGGTCAAATTGAAAAATTACCTAAAAAAGAAATTTCTCAAATGATGAGAAAGCTTTCAAAACTTACAAAATCATTGGGCGGTATAAAAGAAATGAGAGGTATGCCTGATTTATTAATAGTTATAGATCAGAAAAAAGAAGCTATTGCTATAGCAGAAGCAAACAAATTGAATATACCTGTTATTTGTTTAGCTGATACAAATGCAGATCCTGATGGTATTGATTATATTGTTCCTGGTAATGATGATGCTATAAGATCAATTAAATTAATATGTTCAAAATTAGCAGATGCTGTTTTGGAAGGTAAACAATTAAGAGAAAATAAAGCAAACCAGATGTCTAAAGTGCAAGCTATAAAAGCTGAAGATGCTGGTGTTCAGGAAGAAACGGTTAAAGAAACAGCAACAGAAGAAGTTGCTGCTGAAGAAAGTGTTTCTGTTGAAGAATAAACATTGAAAGGATTAAATTATGACAGTTACAGCTGCAATGGTTAAAGAACTTAGAGAAAAAACCGGTGCCGGTTTTATGGATTCTAAAAAAGCTCTTGAACAATGTGATGGCGATATGGAAAAAGCAATGGAATTTTTAAGACAAAAGGGTATTGCTTCTGCTGAAAAGAAACAAAATAGAATCGCTGCTGAAGGTTTAGTTGCTACTTATATTGAAAATAATGTTGGTGCTATAGTTGAAGTTAATTGTGAAACAGATTTTGTTGCAAAAAATGATGATTTTAAAACTTTTGTTAACGGTCTTGCTAAACATATAACTGAAGTAAAACCTAAAAATATGGATGAATTAAATTCTTCTGTTTGTAAAATTTGTAATATGAAGATAGAAGATGTTGTTAAGGATAAAATAGCAACAATCGGTGAAAAAATAAGCATTAGAAGATTTGAAATATTGGAAGGTAACCTTGCAACATATGTACACAATGGTAAAATCGGTGTACTAATAAGTGCATCTGCACAAGATGAAGCTTTATTAAAAGATGTTGCTTTACATATTGCTTCTTCTGCTCCTGAATTTGTTTCAAGAAATCAAATTCCTCAAGAAGTTATTGATGAAGAAACAAGAATTGAAATGGGTAAAGAAGATTTAGCTAAAAAACCTGAAAATATTAGAGCTAAAATTGTTGAAGGTCGTGTTAATAAATTAATGGCTCAAAAATGTTTATTAGAACAACCATTTGTTAAAAATCCGGACCAAACAGTTCAAGATCTTTTAAACGGAAAGCTTGAAATTAAATCTTTTATCCGTTGGACTTTAGGTGAAGGTCTTGAAAAAAGACAAGATAATTTTGCTGAAGAAGTTATGAATCAAATGGTAAAATAAGAAATTTTTTATGATTTTTAAGAAGAGGAGATTTTCTCCTCTTCTTTTTTTTATAGAGAAAATTCACAATTAGCTGAAAGTGTGAGTA
The DNA here is from genome assembly GCA_944326485.1 of Candidatus Gastranaerophilales bacterium. Classification (GTDB taxonomy): domain Bacteria; phylum Cyanobacteriota; class Vampirovibrionia; order Gastranaerophilales; family Gastranaerophilaceae; genus Avigastranaerophilus. The sequence goes on from CALVED010000004.1 coordinate 8,191, forward strand.
AATTTCTTTACAAAACGAACAAAAAATTTTTCTCGAGAGAGATTGCATCAATAGTGAAATTATGGCTAGTTGTGTTTTAAAATATGAGTACTTTTTTAAAGATAATGAGATTGGAACAAAGAATAATGCTAGATTAAATGATTATTCAAAATATTTTGGATAATACTGTTTTAATAATTGTATGTATGAAAAGTCTTCAAAAATCATATTATATTTTGTTTCTGTTTGTTTTTTTGCATATTTTATAAGTTTTATAAGATGGTTAATTAAAGTTTCATTAAATTCTTTTTGTAAAGAGTGTATGTCATTCACTTCTATATCAAAAATAACTTGTTTGATACCAATTTCTTTTGATTTTTCTATAAAAAGATCGATTTGTTTTTCAGTATCATTTATTCCTCTGCAAATTAGAAATTTAGTTTTTACTTGTAATCTATTTTCATTTTGTGCTTTAACGTATCGAGATAAATTACCCCATAATCTATCATAAGTATCAGCCTGTTTTATCTTTATATAAGTTTCTTTATCCCCAGCATCCGGAGAAATAATTAATTCACATTGACCGAAACCTAGTGCTTCTTCCATTTCTTTGCTATATTTAAGTCCAGATGTATATACTTTAAATCTTCTGAACCCTTTATCTAATAAATATCTAAAGATTTTGTCAAATTCATCGTGTAAAGTAAACTCACCGCCACCAAATTCAATAAGTGCATTTTTTGCTAATTGTTTTTTCTCTACTAATTTTTTTAAATCTTCAAAAAATGGTCTATCTGTAGATAGATTGTCTATTTCATCTTTACAATATATACATTTAGCATTACATTTCTTACTAAGTCTAAAATGTATATGGTGTAGTTTATCACATTTTCCTTTCCATTCCTTTTTCTTAAGAGATTTACAACCTATACATCCGATATGTATTTTGCCTTTTTGCATATCTTTTATTATTTCTCTTTTAACTTCTAGAAATTTTCTGTAATTAAACCCATTTTCACCCCAGTTAAAAATGGGTCTGTAAATAAAATTAAGATGACCATACATTGAACAAATACTGTACCAATCATGATGAAGAACAACATTTTCTTCTAAATCTTCACAGCAATAGTAACTTTTACATTTTTTTAGTGAAAATAACATACAAGATATGTTATATTAGCGAATTTGTTTTGTCAATCAATAATAAACCAGTTTTATGATATTATAATGCTATGGAAATTTTTTTAATTAATATTTTTGTTGTTGTCATACTTATTGTTGTTCTTATATTAATAAGAAATAAATACAACAAAGTTCTTATGGATATTAGTAAAATTTTAATTGCAATAAAAAGAATTAGATATGGCGATATATCCATAAAAATTACTAATCTTAATGATAAAGACTTAGAAAACGCAATAAACAGATTAATTGAAACAATAAATGATAGAGAAATGATGATAAGAGAGTATCAAGCTACGTTATCGAAAAAGAATCTTTCTCTTGAAGAAATTATTGTGCAAGAAAAACAACTTCAATCTTTTAAAGAAGAATTTGCTGCAACTTTAACTCATGATATGAAAGTTCCGGTTGTTGCAGAACTTAACTCTATTGATTATCTTTTAGATGGTCGTTTTGGAAATTTAAATGAAAAACAAGTTGAGATATTAAAGTTAATGAAATCTTCTAATCAGGAACTAAAAGATCTTATTGAAAATATGCTTGAAACATACAGACTGGAACAAAAAGGGCTCAAGTTAAATTTAATACGAAATAATTTTAACAACTTTATAGAGATAGTGATAAAAGAAATGTATCCTATTGCTTATAATACTTCTCATAAAATTGTTTATGATATAGAAAAAACTATTGGAATAGAATTTGAATTTGATGAATTACAATTAAAAAGAGTTATTAAAAATCTTATACAAAATGCTATTTCATTTAGTCCTAGTGGGTCTGAAATAAAAATTGGCTCAATATTGTCCAATAAAAATGTAAAGTTTATAATCTCTAATATTGGCAATAATATAACGAAAGAGGATTTGAGTGTAATATTTAATAAATACTATTCGGGACATTCAAAATTTAGAAAAGCCGGAACAGGTTTAGGTTTATATCTTTCACAACAAATAGCCTTGGCACATAAAGGAAATATTGATGTAAACTGCTCGGAATATGGCATAACAACTTTTATTTTAACTTTACCATTAAGTCATTAAATATCATCAGTTGAACTGTTTTTGTCCTCTTCAAATTGCTTTATATCAACATTCTCATCTGATTGCATAGAGGCATATTTATAATTTGAAGAATTTGTAATATCAATGTCAATATTTACATCAGTATCAATCATTTCTACTTCAGAAGAAAGATATTCTTTTATTTTTCCATCAGAAAGTTTTGCAGATATTTTATTTGTAAGAATATTTAAAGAACAAACTCTTCCTATTCCATCAGGAGTCATTACTCCAGAACCGATAGGAACCATTTCTTTAGCTGTTTCTATATAATTTTGATATTCATAATTAAGACAACATAGCAATCTGCCGCAAGTTCCAGAAATTTTGCTTGGAGTAATTGGCATACTTTGATCATGTGCAAGTTTTATATTTATCGAGTCAAATTGTCTTTTAAATGTGCAGCAGCAAAATGGTCTTCCGCATAAGCCAGAACCTAAACATAGTGAAGTTTCATCACGCACTCCTATATGTTTTAGATCAATTCTTACTCTTTTAAATACTTTTGTTAAATCTTTTAATAAATTTCTGAAATCTACACGTTCAGGTGCTGTATAATAAAATGTTACTTTTTTTCTATCAAAAGTATATTTGCATTGAAATAAATTCATTTGCAAATTATGCTGTTTTATTAATTGAAGGCAGTCTTTAAATCCTTGTTCTTCAAGTGCAGATAATTCCTTATAAGAAGCTAAATCTTCTTCTGTCATAACTCTTATAAAAGGAACTGTTGGTACCTTTTTTTTTGTTAAAATACTTGCAACCTGAGGCGGAACTTGTATTGCTTTAGCAGCCTCTTCACCTTTTTGTGTCAACACAATAACCATGTCATTATGTTTTACTGCAACATTTTCAGGAATTTCAAGCGGATATTGTCTATTTTTTAGTAATTCAACTATTAACATACTCTACATTTTATCATAAATTTATATATCTGTTTAATATAAAAAAAATAAGGCAATTTTTTTTTATAAAAATACTTATTATATTAGTAAGGGTTAGTTTAATATATTGGGGTATTTGTATGAATCCAAGACTAATAAAATTTGCTGTAGAACTTCAAACTGGTGAAAAAGCAGAAAATTCAGATTATAAGACAAAATATATTTCTTTTCCTGTAAGAAAAAAGAATATTTTTAATATTTATAAAACTGCTTTAGAATTAATACCGGTTAATAAAGATTAAAACTTATAACGTAAAATATTTACAAGAAGATTTTATCTTATTTCTCAATCTTCTTGTTTGTAGTTGAGCAGTTAGTATTCTCAAATGTTCAAGAGCCATTTGTCTTTCTGCTTCAATTACTTGAAAATTTTCAAGATGTTTTAAGGATTTATCAAAAAGGTAATCTAAATCTTCGTTTTTGTCATTTAATATTTCTCGTATATTATATAATTTTCTTAGACGAGATAATTCCCCAAATTCTTTATTGCTTTTTTGTTGCATAACAATCATCCTAGACTACAATTTATATATTTATTATACTTTGCATAAAAAAATATAATTGTAATTATCTGTGAAAACTTATAAGAACTTTACAGTTCTTGTACATTTTTTTCATCAAAAACATCTATTCCGCCTGATGCTTTATATAAATTTATTGTTGAAATAATGTTGTTTATTTTTGAGGATACTTCATTTTGGTAAATTAAATAAAATTCTTCTTCTTTTATCAAAGTATCTATAATGTTTGCTGTTCCAATTTCTTCTTTTCTCTTTATTAGTCTTAAGTCTTCTTTTTCGATATTGGATCTGTTTTTAGAAATAATATAATTTTTCTCAGAGGTTTTTGCAGAGTATAATGCATCATTTATTTCCTGCATCGAAGTAAGTATATTTTTATTATATTCTTCAAAAATCCTGTTATATCTGCTTTTCATAAGTTTCATTATATTTATTTTTCTTCCGCCATCAAAAATATCAAAATAAGGAATAACCCCAATTGATGCCAGTCCTGTTTTCGTCCCAAATAAATGTCCTAATTGATATGCGTTGTAACCAAGCGTTCCTGAAATTATAAAGCTTGGGAGAATATCCTTTTTTGAAATTCTAATATCATAACCGGCTTTTTCTAATTTAAGTTTAGATTTAATAACATCAGGTCTTGCTTCTACAATGTCAAAAGAAATTTCTTTGGGCGAAGGTAAGTTTACATTAAGGCTATCAAAGTCTATTCTTTGAATTTCTTCAAAACTTCTATCTCCTAAAAAGACATTTAATTGATTTAATAAAACATCTCTTTTTTCATCCAAGTTGTTTTTTTCTTCTAACAAAAATGTTAAGTTTTTTTGTTCTGCTAATAGTTCATTTTGAGAGGCAAGCCCGTTTTCAAATCTTTTTTTCATTAATTTACAAACACGTTCTTGAGTTTGTATTAATTTCTCTTGTAGTTCTATAAGTTTATCTGTTTTAATAAGATTATAATAGTTAATTGCAAAATTGGATGTTAGTATAATATATAAACTTTTTTCATCTTGTCTTTGTATTTCAAATTGCTTTTTCATGCTTTTTGTTTTTAATCTGTTTTTACCCCACAAATCAACTTCATAATTTAAAGTAAGGGGCAATAAATAACGGTATTGTGAATAATCTGGAATTACAACATCACCAAATTTTTCGTCGCTTGAGGTTAATGTTCTTCCTACATATCCATTAAATGCTATTTGTGGTAATTCGTTTGAAAGAGTAAGTTTTACTATTTTGTCACTTTCTTCTATTTGATATGTTGCAATTTTTAAGTCAAAATTATTTTTGTATAAATTATTTAAGTGGTTTATTAATATATCATCGTTATATTTTTGCCAGAATGGTATGTTTACATAATCAAATGTATTAATTTCTACATTTTTTGTTTTTCCTTCGGTAGGCATTATTGATAGTGATGAAGAAATAATCACTAAAAGGGTTGTTATTAATTTTTTCATGTTTCGCTTTCTAATTTTTTTTGCGATATCATGATAACACAAAAAAGATTTTGAAAATAAAAAATTGTTACTAGATATAAACAGGCGCGAAACATGAGAAAGAAACATGACAATTTAAGTCCGGAAGAACTTAAAAAAGTAAAACACATTTTAAATGAAAGAAAACAGAGAAAGAAAAGGAATAGAAAATCTTATCAAAAAAAGAGAGTTATAATACCTGGAATTACAGCAGTTTTATTTTTAATACTTGGTATTATATCAATATTTTATTCATTCTTTTATCAATCTACAGATGATGCTTTTGTTGAGGGAAGATTAATATCCGTAGCCCCAAAAGTATCCGGTCATATTAGTAATTTATATGTAAATGATAATGATAGTGTAAAAAAAGGACAGTTGATAGCAAAAATTGATCCAAAAGATTATGAAGCAAAGGTGAAACAACTTGAAGCAGAATTAATGCAAGCAATTGCAAACAGCAATGTTGCCTTAAGTGATACAGAAACATCTCAAGCAATGTTGGCTCAGTCTAACGAAAGTTTAGAGTCTGCTAAATCAAAACTTGATTTTGCAACGAAAGATTTTAAAAGATTTAAAGAATTAAATAAAGAAGGTATTTGTACAAAACAAGAGTTTGATTCAAGTAAAACAAAATTGGATGTTGCAAAAGCTAACTATAATGAAACTGTTGAAAAAAATCGAGGAATGGATTCGGCTCTTAAATCAGCAATGGCAAAACAAGAAGCATCACAAGCTAATATTAAAAAACTAGAAGCTGAACTTGAAATTGCTAAATTAAATTTATCTTACACTGATATTTATGCTCCGCAGGATGGAACAATCTCGTCAAGAAAAATCGAAGAGGGTAATTATGTAACAATAGGACAACCTCTTTTATCTATAGTTTCACCTGAAGTATGGATTGTTGCTAACTTTAAAGAAACTCAAGTCGGTAAAATGAAAAAAGGACAGGAAGTAATTGTTAAAATAGACACATTCGGTTCTAAAAAATTTAAAGCTCAAGTTGATAGTATACAAAGATCCTCCGGAGCAAAAGCAAGTTTATTCCCTCCGGAAAATGCTGTTGGCAGCTACATAAAAATCGTACAGAGAATTCCTGTTAAAATTACGTTTACAGAAGATTATTCTGATTACAATATAGTACCAGGCATGTCTGTTGTTCCAAAGGTTAAAATAAAATGATAAGGACGATAGAAGAAAGATTAAAAATTCCAATATGGCTTGTAGCTTTTACCATAATGATTCCTACAATCGCCTCTATTCTTGGAACATCAACTGTTACAGTTGCTGTTCCTCATATGTCAGGTGCATTTGGAGCAACAAAAGATGAGGTAAACTGGGTTGTAACCAGTTACATGATAACTCATGCTATAATGCTTCCAATTTCTGGTTGGCTTGAAAATTATTTTGGAAGAAGAACATTCCTTAAACTAATTACTGTTATATTTGGTGTTGGTTCTTTAATTTGTCTAATATCGACAAATTTAAACATGCTTATTATCGGAAGAATAATTCAAGGTGTTGGCGGTGGCCCTTTTATGCCTTTATCTCAGGCAATATTGTTGCAAGTTTATCCTAAAGAAAAACATGGTATTGCAATGGGTATATTTTCAATTGCAGTTATGGTATCAGCAATTATGGGACCAGCTATTGGCGGATATCTTGTTGATAATTTTTCTTGGCAGGCTCTTTTTATTATTAATATTCCAATTAGTGTATTTTCAGTTGTCCTTATTCACTGTAATGTTATGAATAATCCAAATAGAGTAAAAGTTAAAAATCCTGATTTTATAGGAATAATTTCATTGGCATTGTGGTTATTTTCAATGCAAGTAATATTAGATAAGGGTCAACAATATGGATGGTTTGACGCAACATGGATATGCTGGCTTGCCGGATTCTCTTTTGTATGTTTTATGTTCTTTGTCGTTTGGGAAATAGAGAATAAAAATCCAATTGCAAATCTAAGAGTTTTTAAAAATTTAAATTTTTTAATTGGAACAGTTCTTGCTTCATTCGTAAATATGTCTGCTTATGCAACATTATGTGCTCTTCCTGCATTTTTACAGGGGGTTATGGGATATACTGCTCAACTGGGCGGAGCTTCTATGGTAGCAAGGTCAATTGCTTGTTTTGTTGCAATAATTGTTGTATCAAAACTTGTTAATTATGTTGATAACAGATTAATTATTGCTCTTGGCTTTTTTATGATAGGGTGTTCTACTTTTGTATTTACAAATATTAGTTTAGAATATTCTTTTGTTTGTACAATACTGCCAAATATAATCTTTGGTTTTGGACTTATTATGGCATTTATTCCAATATCTTCTTTGGCTTTATCTACTTTACCTAAAACAGATTTAGCATCAGGGGCTGGTATGCATAGTTTGAGTAAATGTGTTACTACCGCAATAACTGTTTCTATGACAAATACGCTGGTAGCCAGATTATCTCAAGCACATCAATTTTATTTAGTTGGAAATTTATCTCAATATAATCCTGTCTTTCAGAATAAGTTATCTCTATTGACAGCTAAGTTTATGCATTATTCGGTATATTATATTGCAAATATTAAAGCAAATGCTTCTTTGTATAATGAACTTCTACAGCAGGCAAAGTTAATGTCTTATGTTGATGTATTCGCAATTTTTGCTTTGCCTGCTTTTTTATTAATGCCTTGTGTAGTTTTGTTTAAAATGAAAAAACAAAATTAAAAATTTTAACTGAAAATTAACTAAAAGCTTAAGATATGTGCGAATTAATATAGGACAAATTATACAAAAAGAGGAACAAAAGTTCCTCTTAAGATACGAAAATAAAAATATAAAAATATATAAATAAGCGAAATAAGTAAAACGAAAATGAGAAAAAGAGAAGATTAGCCAACGCCGTTAAATTTAGGAGTAGCTCTATCAATAGCAGAGCTTTCAGCTTCTTCAACAGCTTCTAATTGTTTTTGAAGAGAAGATAATTGAGTATCAAGTCTTTTAACTTCCATTTCAATAGCATTTTCCTTAACGCTAACCATATAAATTTCTCTGTTAATGTCATCCAGTTCAGCATTAAACTCTTCTTGTTTTTGTCTAATTTGAGCATTAATTCTTTCTCTAGCGGTAGAGTTATCAGTGCTTGCCAATCGTTCATAGAGGTCAGCTAGTTCGATAGATTGAGCGGCCTGAATAGAAGACATTTGTTGTTGAAGGCTTAAAGTGTTAGTAGCAAGAATGTATTGTTCGTTAGAACGTTGAGTTTGTTGTAAACTAACAGAGTTAATATTACCCGTTAGTTGAACCTTTCTTTGAGCGAATAGTGCGTAACCCATAAATAAAAATCCTCATTTTCGTATCTTGTATATAAATAAAAACAAAAAGAGATGCATAATTGCCATAAAGAGTATATACAAAGAATATATAAAAATAATAAAAAATTGTTAAAAATCAATACAGTATTGAGAGATAGCAGTATATATTCTATATTTACAAAACTTAATAATTTGCATTCGGGAAGTATTTTATTCATAAAAAAAAGCCGTCCAACTAAGGCGGCTACTAGACTTTGGGGAGGGAGGTTTTATGGGGCTTTTGCCCTTTGACATATTTATCATCGTCATTTATTTTAATTTCTTTAGTTTTTTATTTAATTATTTTTTTCAAAAAGTAAAAAACACCGATTTTACAATGAAAAATACCTTTACAAAACTTAATAATAAGACTTTAGAGTATCTTATATGTAAAATATTTTTATGAAAAAAATATTTACTTATAATTTTTTGTTAAATATGTTGTTTTCTGTAGCTGCGTTTATATTTATTTATATGAATTCAGTTTTATACTCTGCAATTGATATGGATTATTGGGCAAGGCTTTTGCAGGGAAATGCTTTTTTTGAACTTGGACATATTTTGAAAGCAGATATTTTTTCTTATACTCCAACTCATATTTGGTTAGATCATGAGTGGGGAGCAAGCGTTATATTTTCTTTTATACAAAATAATTTGGGGTATAGTTATGTCTTATTATTTAAGTCTATTTTAGTATTTTTATTATTTCTTTTTATATATAAAACAATAAAGCTTTCCGTTAAGGAGAATAATTTATTATTTGATTTTATTTATTTTGTAGTTATTGTTTTTGCTATACCTACAATTACCCAATCTTGGCTAAGGTGTCATATATTTACTTTTTTATTCTTTGTAATTTCTCTTTTTATTTTAGAAAAAGTGAGATTGACAAAAAAATATAAACTATTGTTTCTATTGCCTGTAATTATGTTATTTTGGGTAAATATTCATGGGGGCTGTGTTTCTCTTTTAGGTTTACTTTTTATATATTCAATTGGTGAAGCACTAAATAAAAATGAATATAAATATTATCTACTTACATTATTGTTTTCTATTTTTGTAATGTTTATAAATCCCTATGGAATAGAGTATGTTAAGTTTATTTTTATGGCATCAACAATGCCTAGACCATTTGTTACAGAGTGGATTAGTCCTTTTTCCCATCCTAATAGAATGTTTTTAGTTGAATTTAAATTATTATATTTAATAAATCTTGTTATATTATTATTTTCTTTGAAAAATTTAAAAAGAGATTACACAAAATATCTTTTACTTATTATATGCGCTTATTTATCTTTCAGATATGTAAAAAATACACCGTTTTTTATAATAGTTTCAGCAATATTTTTATATAATGAATTGTATAATTTAATTGTTTTAATTTTAAGAAAATTGAGAATCAATATAAAATATAACTATATATATATATTATTATGTTTTATATTAATATGTTTTTCTGGGTATAATATTTGGAAAAATATATTTTATATAGTTTATCCTGATTTATCACTTCAGCCGGTGTCTGTTGTTAGGTTCATAAAAATGAATAATTTAAAAGGCAATATTCTTGCGCCATTTGATATGGGGAGTTATATTGCATATAAATTATATCCAAATAATTTGATTTATATGGATGGTCGTTATGAAGAAGTTTATTATAATGAAACAAAAGAGTTATTAGATAATTTTTATAATCTTCAAAATAATTGGGATGAGATATTAGATAAGGAATATAATCATGATTATATTATTGTTCCTAAAGATGCATTATTGAATGATTATCTGTCAAAACGAAAAGACTATAAAATAATATATTCCGATAATGATAATTTTCTGTATATAAAATCAAATTTAAAGTATAAGATTAATAATAAAATGGATGAATCTATTATATATGATTTATTAGAACCATTTAAAACCAGTGTAAAATATACTAATAATAATAAATAAAATAGTCAAAATATAAATAACTTTGTAGTAAAATTATATTATGAAAATGAATGTAAAAAGACCTGAATTGTTATTGCCGGCTGGAAGTAAAGAAAAGTTAGATTATGCTATTCATTACGGAGCAGATGCTGTTTATTTAGGAATGGTTGACTTTAGCCTAAGGGCAATGCGTAAGGGTGAATTAATTACCATTGATAACTTAAAAGAATGCATTAATTTAGCTCATTCGATGAATAAAAAAGTATATTTAACTTTGAATATATTTGCCTATGATAATGATTTAAAGAAGATGATAGAACAGGCTGAAAAAATAAATGATGCTGCACCTGATGCAATATTGTTTTCTGATTTTGGCGTATATAACTTAATAAAAAAATATATGCCTAAAATAGCTTTGCATGTTAGCACACAAACAAATATTTTAAATTCAGAAGCTGTTAAATTTTGGCAGAATTTAGGTGCTGAAAGAGTTGTTTTATCACGAGATTTATCTTTAAAACAAATAGAGGAAATAAAGAAAAATGTTCCGGATATGGAATTAGAAGTATTTGTGCACGGTGCTCAGTGTGTTTCTTTTTCAGGGCGTTGTTTAATCAGTGATTATATGACGAAGGGAGAAAGAAAGGCTAACCATGGAAATTGTTCACAATCTTGCAGATGGAGCTATAAACTAGTTGAAGAGACAAGACCAGGTGAATATTTTGACATAGAAGAAAACGGGCAAGGAACACATATTCTTAGTCCTAAAGATTTAGCTTTGATTAATTATTTACCTCAGTTAATAGATGCAGGTATAGATTCTTTTAAGATTGAAGGCAGAACAAAGAGTTTATATTATGTCTCAGCTGTCGCAAAAGCCTATAGAAAAGCAATAGATGACTATTTAAACACAGGCAAAATTGATGAAGATGCTAATTATAATGAAATTATAAAAATAGGCAATAGAGGTTATACTACTGGATTCTATTTACATAAACCTGATAGTGAAGGTTATAGCTATGATATTTCAAAAGGTCTTGCAGGGGCAGACTGTTTGTGTGTTTTTTTAGAGAAGAAAGATAATAAATATAAGGTTCTTACAAAAAATAAGTTTTTATTAAATGATGAAATAGAAATAATAACACCGACAGAGTGTTTTAAAACAAAAGTAAATAAGATTGTAGATGATAAATCTTGTGAAGAAAAGGAACTTTCAAATACAAATGATACTTCTTGGCTTGAACTTTCACAAGAACCTAAAAATTATGAATATGCACTGGCTAGAACTATTGGAGTTAAGAATTTAAGATGATTTTAAAACCGGATTATAATGTTGATTCTTTATTTGATATAGATTTTAAAAAAATAAAATCTTTAGGTATAAATGCCTTATTATTTGATTTAGATAGTACAGTTATGCCTTCAAAATCAGGAGAGTACCCACCTAAGGTCTATGATTTGCTCCAAGAGCTAAAACAAAATTTTGTAATTGCGATTATTAGTAATAATAAGAAGAAAGATTATATTTCAAAAGTACAATCAATATCTAACTTTAGTGTAATAGGTAATGCAAATAAACCTTCTCCTAAAATTATGAAGGAGTTTCTTAAATCTGTAAATGTTTTACCTGAAGAAACAATTGTAATAGGCGATAGACCTCTTACTGATATTCTTGCAGGTAAATTACTCGGATCAAAAACAATTCTTGTTGATTCTATTACTAAAGATACTGAAAATATTCAAACAAGATTTGTAAGAAAGCTTGAAAGACTTTGTATTAGAAAATAGAAAATTTTTTAAAAAATTAATCTAAAATTTAATAGCTTATTAGCATATTTTATTGGTAATTAAAAAAATATATTAATAAGCTATTATTAATTAAAAGGAGAAATTAATGATTCAAGAACTAGATGAAAAAAATTTTGATGAAAATATAAAAGACGGTATAAAATTTGTAGCTTTTACTGCACCCTGGTGCGGATATTGCCAGAAACAAAAACCAATTCTAAAAGAAATTGCAGATAATAATATCTGGATAGGAGAGGTTAATTCTGATAATAATCCAAATTTAGTTCAAAGATATAATATCAGTGCTTTTCCTGCATTTATTTTATTTAAAAATGGTAATGTAATTGGAAATTTTGTTGGTTATCAATCAAAATATGATTTATTAAATACTCTTTTAGGTTATTTACAATAAAAAAAATCCAAATTTTGTTAAATTTGGATAGTTAAACAAAAAGGAAATTAATATTTATAATTTAGTTTCGGTAACCTATACCTGCTCTGTACCCGGATAATGTATACATCATAGGAAGGGCAGGTTCTATCCATTTTAATCCTGATAAAAGTGATACAGTTGCTATATCATCTGTATGTAAACCTATATCTAAAATTTCAGGAGTTCTTTCTTTTTCTGCTTTTTTTGTTTTTACTTCACATCCGATGGTTTGATTATGTAAATATTCATGTATTTTTCTTTCTGAAAAATTGATATCTAATATATCATAGTTATTTGTTGTTTCTTTTTTCTTTCTGTCTTTTTTACATATTGGATCAATTACATTTTTCCCAATTAAATTTGCAATTTTACTTCCACCAATAATACCTGTTATGATTATACCTAATGTCATTCCTATTGCTCTTGCTTTTTTTGATGTAATACCTAGTTTTTCCATAATACCTAAAGCACAACCTGCACCTACGTTACACATAAAAATATTTGCCAGATATTGATAAGAACCTTCTTTTATTTTATTTGGAATTTTCTCTCTCCAATCTTTTTTGTCAGTAACTCTGTCTGCAATACTTCCTCCAATAATTCCTCCAATAACAGGTACTGCTCCATATATAGATAAATATCCTATTTCTGAAAATATATCTTTCGCATTTATATTTTCTGGGGAAGGTATTAATTTCTCTAAAAAATTTTTTCCGGCATTTGTATCTTTTAATTTTTCATATAGTGTTTTAACTTCTTTTAAATTTAATATTTTTTCTTTCCCTTTTTCTAGTATTTTACTAGAGGTTTCATCAACCATTGTAGTTCTCTTAAAATTATCAATAATTTGTGTATTTTTTTTCTTTATAATATCAAGTGTTTCTGGGAGTGCTCTTTTAGTTATTTTTGAAGCAATATGTGGTGCTGCTAGTGCAGAGGCTACGGTTACTCCCATTGTTATACCTGTTTTTATCAGTTGTTTTTTCTTCTTGCCTTCTTTTGCTTTATTTGCATCATATAGACTATAACCTAATGCTCCGGAGGCCAAGATTATTGGTACTTTTTTTTGAAATTTTGATACTAAGATCGGCTGGTCTAAAAATTTTCCAATTATGTTCAAGTTATTCATTTTCGGATTTTTCCTTCCTTAAAATTATTTATAAAGTTCTTATTCTTTTCACAATATGCTTGAAATTCCTCTATCCTGTCAAAAACGTCTTCTGATATTACGTGTTCTATTTTACAAGCATTTATTTCGGCTGTTCTTTTATCAATTCCTAGTGTATTTGCAAAAAAATTTGTCAGTGTATTGTGTTTCTGTATTACTCTTTTTGCTTGTTTTAAACCTTTTTCAGTGATAGTAATACCTTTATGTCCTTCATAATTTATCAAATCTTTTTCTACTAATTTTGATAATGCCTCAGATACTGACGCTCTTGATATATTTAATTTTTTTGCAATCTCTACAGCTTTTACGCTGTTACTTGATTCAAGTAAATTACATATAATTTCTAAATAATCTTCTAAACTTGCGCTTAAGTCTTGCATATTCCTCCTTTTTTATAATTGTAAGGCATGCCTTACAATTATGTCAAGCTTACCTTACAAATTAAATTATTTATTTAATTAAATAAATGATATAATTATTTAGGAGAAAATAATGTTAAAAATTGCGATTACAGGTAATATAGCAAGTGGGAAATCTTTAGTTGAAAAATTTTTAATAAAATCTGGTTTTAAGGTTATTGATTCAGATATAATTGTTCATCAGATATTAGAATTTGATAAAGATACAATAAAAAAAATAAAAGAATTATTTTCATCTGATGATATATTGGATGAAAAAGGAAATATTTCAAGAGACAAGTTAGGAAAAGTAGTTTTTTCTAATATAAAAAAAAAGAATGCATTAGAACAAATCATTCATATTAAAGTAAAAGAAAAAATAGATAATTTTTTTGAATTAAATAAAGAAGAAAGATTTGTTTTTGTTTCCGTTCCGCTTCTTTTTGAGGCTAATTTTGATAAATTTTTTGATAAAATAATATTTATTTCGGCCCCGGAAGATATTAGACTTTCCAGGTTGATAAACAGAAATAAGTATTCAATAGAATATGCTAAAAAGAGAATTAAATCTCAGGAATGTGAGAATGAAAAAATAAAAAAATCAGATTTTGTAATTTATAACAAATCTGATTTAAAAACTTTGGAAGAACAAATAAAAAACATATTAAATAAGTTAAATTAATCTATTTTTATTTGTTTTGAAGTTAATTTTAATATAGAAGACTTGTAAAAATCTGTATTTATGTTTAAAAATTCTCCAAGAACAAGAAGTGAGAATAAGAAATCTCTTACTTCTTCAACGTTATCGTTAGATTGAAGAACGTTATCCAAAAGATTTGTAAATTTCATATAAATTTTATTAAAATACATATTTTGAGCTTCTGCAATATCAACTTTAAGCCCAAGTTTATTAATACATTCAAATAGTTTAAGAATTTTATCAAGTCTATGTATTTCAAAGTTTTTAACGAAATTATAAACAGATTTTTGAATTTGTTTAGAGAAAATCTCACTAGTTGGAGATTTATCAATATCAATTTTAAAAGCATTTGCTTCTTCATTTATTTCAGAGGCTTTTTGAATAATATCATCATCAATAATATTTAAACAATCTTTAAATAAATCATTAAAATCGTTTGAGAGAGTATATTGTGCTGCAAGTTTATACTCTACAGGAACATTTATACCTAATGAAATAAGCTGTAAAATAAAGTTCTTTCCTTCATTATATACATCTCTATAATTATTTGAGAACTTACTTAACTTATCTTTTAGTGAAGTCAAAAGAATTTTGCTTCTATCTTCTATAAGAATATCTTTTAGTGTATAGTATTCATTTCCAAAAATGTTGTCTAGGGCTCTAATTGTTTCAGTAATTGGTTCTTTTGCGTATGTAGCTATAAGATTTTTAATTACATCAGACATATTTTCTGCTTCATCATATCTTTTTATAGCACAGTGGAAATCACCTTCGGGGAATTGAAGAGCAGCAAAGAAAAAGTCGAATTTTTCAAGGGTAATTTTTGATTCTATTTCAATTCTGCCGGTAGAAAAGGCAGTAGCTCCTTTTGAAATATACTTATAATAGTGTTTTTTGATATTATAGCAATATACAAAAGAACTTTCATCAAAGTTGGTATGCATAGAAGATATTGCCCAAAGTGCTGCAATTTGTTTTATAGAAACAACAGATGGTTTTACAAATTTTTCATAAACATCTTTACCGCTGCCAAATCCGTGTATATTACTTTGAGCTCTTGATAGAATTTGAAGGAAATTTGTTTCAAAGTCTTTTGATGTAAAAGATTTTGCTATTTGCATTGCTCTTGCTGCATATTTCATAATTTGAGTGGTTTCTATACCTGAAATTTCAGAGAAAAACCAACCGCAGCTTGTATACATAAGCATTGCTTGACGTTGCATTTCCATTAATTTTAATGCTTTGATAATGTCAGGTTTCTCAAGTTTGTATTTTTGGTGTGATTCTATAAATTTAGATATTGTTGTTTTACATCTGTCTAAAATTACTTCTATATAATCATTTCTAGCTTTCCAAATATCTGTATAATATTTAGAGGCATTTTCTTCAAAAACTTTGATTAATTCATCTCTTAAGTAATCTAAAGCTTCTCTTAGCGGTTTTCTCCATTTTTGGTTCCAGCCGTAACCTCCGCCGGTTGAACAGCCGCAGTCATCCATCCATCTTCCGACACCATGAGCACAGCTCCAAGATGATACATCTTTTATATCAACTTCATATTGTACACCTTCTTGTTCAAGGAAATTAGCATAATTCGTTATTTCAAAACCTTCATCTTCTGCTCTTATTTTAAGAACATATGCTAGTGCCATATCTCCAAACTTTGTATGGTGTCCATAACTTTCGCCATCTGTTGCAATATGAACAAGCTGATTGTAATTTCTTTGGGTCGATATGCCGTCTTTTAATCTTGATACAAATTTATTTCCGTCTGTTAATAATTCATCAAAAGCGACTGATTTTGATATAGATCCATCATAGAAAAATAAATCAATATATTTTGATTTGTCTGATTTGACAAAGTATCTATATGCCCTAGCAGGGTCAATATTTCCCCAACTTACATCATTCCATTTTTCAGTATTTAATTCCCTTACTGATTTCGCTTGATATGGAGATAATATCGTAAATTTAATACCGCAGTCAATAAGAGCTTCAAGCGTAGCATCATCACAAGCTGTTTCTGCCAGCCACATCCCTTCAGGTTTTCTTCCAAATCTGTATTGGAAATCTTTTATCCCCCATATTATTTGTGTGTATTTGTCATTTCTGTTTGCAAGGGGCATAATGATATGGTTATATACTTGTGCTATAGCATTGCCGTGACCGTTATTCCTTGATGCACTTTGTACATCAGCTTTTATAATGCGTTCATATGTATATGGGCTATGTGTTTCCATCCAAGATAAAAGTGTGGGGCCAAAATTAAAGCTGATATATGAATAGTTATTTACAATATCTAGTATTTTATTATCATGTGTAACAATTTTAGACACAGAATTCGGAGTATAACATTCTGCTGTTACTCTTTCATTCCAGTCATGATATGGATTTGCACTGTCTTGTATTTCAATGGTTTCAAGCCAAGGATTCTCTCTTGGCGGTTGATAAAAGTGCCCATGTATTGTTAAATATGCTTTTTTATTCTTCTTCACACTTATCTCCGAATGTTTTATTTCTTATCTTTTTTGTTTTTTTGAGAAAGGACAGTAAATGTCTTTACATCAACCCAAGGATCTCCTAGTGCTGTTGAAAATACAGTTCCTGTTATTTTTATTTTATCACCTTGTTCTAAATCTAAATGTTTTTCTGCTTCTTCTCTTTTCAGGAATATTTTCATTTCTGATAATGGTATAACATGGTCAATTACATCGTTACGTTGAATTAATATTCCTATATATTTATCGCTTTCTTTTAATGCAGGTTTATAGTCAAGTCCTAAAGATGAATATGATATAAAATCAGCATTAAATGTTATATTTTTATTTAAATATTTTGCAGGATTTTTTACAACATCTGTTGGTAAAACGTTTATAATGGCATTTGCCGATTTCGTTGTTTTTGCCGGAGCTGCAATTGCATTATTATTTGTATAGTGTATTCCTACAAAATTTATACATAAAACCATTAAGAAAATACATAATATTTTCTTTTCTCTATTAATAAATTTTTTCATATAAACCTCTATATAAAATGTTATATCCTACTTTATAACATTTTATCATAGTTTATCAAAAAAATAATATACTCATTAAGCTAAGTGTGTATAAAAGTGTAGATTGAAACAGATTTACCGAACTAATTAATAATACTTTTTCGCAACCCCGAAATAAAGTGTTCGTTTGTTTCAATCTACTTTTTTAATATAACTGATTTTAGGTTTTATTTCACTCTGCTGTAGAATAATTTATATAAAATATTATAATTCTTTTATATTAATGCTATAGAAGTATTAATCTTTTAAAATATTATCTTTTATAGTATCACCCATTTTCTTGCATCCAATTACTTTCATGCCGTCTTGTTTTATATCTTGTGTCCTATAACCGTCTTTTAAAGTTTTTCTGACTGCATTAACAATTGTTTCATATTGTTCATCCATAGAAAACGAGTATTTTAACATCATTGCGGCAGATAGAATTGTTGCTATAGGATTAACTATATCTTGTCCTTTTAAATCAGGTGCACTTCCATGAATAGGTTCATACATTGCAAGCTTTGTGTCTGATAAAGATGCACTTGGTAATAAACCTAATGAACCTGATAGCATTGATGCTTCATCTGATAGAATATCTCCGAATATGTTACCCGTTAAAATAACATCAAATTGTTTTGGGTTCCTGATTATCTGCATAGCTGCATTATCTACATACATATGAGATAATTCTACTTGCGGATATTCTTTTGAAACTTGTGTTACGATCTCTCTCCATAGCCTTGAAACATCAAGAACATTTGCCTTATCAACTGAACAGAGTTTTTTATTACGTTGCATTGCAACTTTAAATGCTGTATGTGCAATTCTTTTTATCTCACTTTCAAAATAGCACATATTATTAAAACCGAATTTTTCATTATTTTTTATTTCAATGCCTTTAGGCGTTCCAAAATATACATCGCCTGTTAATTCTCTAATAATCATAATATCTGTGCCAGATACAATGTCTGATTTTAATGGTGATAATGAGGTTAATTCTGGATAAACAATTGCAGGTCTTAAATTTGCAAATAAGTTTAATGCTTTCCTTATGCCTAATAAAGCTCTTTCAGGTCTTACTTCAGGAGGAAGCTTGTCATATTTCCAATCACCTACAGCACCTAATAATACAGCATCAGATTTTTTTGCAATATCTAATGTTATATCAGGAAGAGGAGTTTTGAATTCATCATATGCACAACCTCCGATTAGAGCAGGTTCAAAATTAAAGTCTATAGAATACTTATCACCTACTGCTTTTAATATTTTTACAGCTTCATCTGTAACTTCTTTCCCTGTGCCATCACCGGCTAACAATGCTATATTATATGTGCTCATTTGTTTTTTCCTCCATTGTTAATTTTTAT
This sequence comes from Candidatus Gastranaerophilales bacterium, assembly GCA_944326485.1. Classification (GTDB taxonomy): domain Bacteria; phylum Cyanobacteriota; class Vampirovibrionia; order Gastranaerophilales; family Gastranaerophilaceae; genus Avigastranaerophilus. The sequence continues at coordinate 27,516 of CALVED010000004.1, forward strand.
ATTAGCATAAATAAGAGTTTTCTTTTTATTTAAATTGATTTGAAAAAAGTAGATAAAAATTTTTTTTGGAGTAAATAATATTCTGTCCGAGAAAAAATTCACTATAAGCTTAAACTGTGAGTGAATTTTTTTAACAAAACGAACCAAAAATTTTGTTTTGAGTGAGTTTGTATCCTTTGTGAAACAAATGTAAGTGCAGTGGTAGTGAGGATGAGAAGGTAACACAGTGCGATACTAGATTAAATTATGTAAGGAATTTATTGTGAATAGGTTATTATCAACTTTTAAATCATTAAAATATAAAAATTTCAGGTTATTTTTTCCTGGATTAATAGTTTCTCAGATTGGTATTTGGATACAAAATATTGCTATTGGCTGGCTCGTTTATGATATGACAAGGTCTCCATTTATGATGGGGTTTATAATGTTTTGTAATGCAATCCCTCTATTTTTGTTAACGCCATTTGTCGGAGTATTTATTGATAAATTTAATAAACATAAACTCTTAATGACAATACAATTACTTTTTGCATTTCAAGCTTTATTAATTTCTACGCTTACTTTCTTTGGGCTACTAAAAATTTGGAATATTATTGCACTAGGGGTATTATTGAATTTAATCGCAGCTATTGATGTACCATTAAGACAATCAATGTTTGTTAATTTGGTTGATGATAAAAAAGATTTGGGTAATGCAATTTCTTTAAATTCAACTTGTTTTAATCTTGCAAGACTTCTAGGTCCTGCAATAGCAGGAATACTTATTGCCTCTGTAGGCGCGGGTGTCTGTTTCTTTATTAATTTTATATGCTTTATTCCTTCTATTTTCTTAGTTTCAAAGATGAAAATTGTTCAGAATAATAATTTTGCCGTGAAAAATACAACTATATTTGAAAGCTTAAAAGAAGGTTTTTCCTATATTAAACACAATAGAAAAATAATATTATTATTAATTTTTCTTGCTATATTTAGTTTTATTGGTTTAACATATCCTATGTTGATGCCAATATATACAAAAGAAGTTTTTCAAGCTAATGCAGATGTGTTGGGTTTATTAATGGCAATGGCAGGAGTAGGAGCATTGACAGCTTCTTTATTAATTGCATCTAAAACTACAATAAGAGGGTTCAAATATATATTATGTTTTGGGGCTTTTATTTTTAGTATTAGTATGCTGATTTTGGGTTTTTCTAAAGAAATATATTTATCTGTTCTTGCAATGTTTATTTTAGGAATGGGAATGACCTCTTGTATAACTGCTGATAATACTTTGTTGCAAATGATAATAGAAGATGATAAAAGAGGCCGAGTAATGAGTATACATTCAATTTGTTTTTTGGGAACTACTTCAATTAGCAATTTATTTGCAGGAACGGTTGCTCAACATATTGGAATTTCAAATACTTTTATTCTATTTGGTTTTTTTCTGTTATTAGTTTCTTTTGTATTTTTTAATATTTTTAAAAATTTATTATTTAAATAGTCAAAAACTAAAAAAGCCTCTAAAAGAGGCTTTTTTGTCTATATAAAATTCCCTTCTCTTATTATGATGAAAATGTCATTAAAGCTCTTACAGAACGAGCAGTATTTCTAACATCTTCTTCTGAGTGCATTTTTATTGTATCATCTAAAATTTTAATTGCTTCAGATTTATCTTTTAATGATAATAATTCGTTTATAGATGACATTGCAACTCTTGCGCTTAAGTCATTTATTCCTTTTCCTTTAGAGATAAGAACTACTCTTAATGCTTCGTGTGTATTTTTTCTTATTAAAGTTTGTGCAGTTAGTTCTCTTATTTCATCATCAGGAGAATTTGTTCCAAGTTCTGTTAATAAGTTAATAGCAGCTTCGCTGTCTTTGTGTTCTCCTAGTGCTTGAATTATATTTTTAATTTTTTTGTTATTTTCCATCTCTTATCTCCCTTTATTTTTTGTTATACTGCAGCAGTTGGTGCTAAATTTTCCCATAGAGATCTTAATTCATCTACGGATTTATTGCTTAAATTTTTAACACTATATTGTCTGTCAGGGAAAAGACGGTTTTTTATTCCATTTATATCAAATGAAATTTCTGTGTTTCCTATTTTTTCGATAGTATCAAATACATTTGTTGTAATTTTTTTACCGAAAGATACAACTGAATTCATTCTTGATTTAAATGATTCATTAAAACTATTAATACCGCTTACAACAGCACTTGCAAATAATTTCCCTTTTTCTGCTATATTGCTGCCACTTAAATTCTTTTTTGCACTTTCAAACACATCTGCTTGTATTACATTTCCTTTAAAACTAACTCCAAATGGATTAGTACTTAATTTATTACTAATATTATTTGTTTTTTCTGCATTTTGTTGTGCAGCTTTTGTTGTATGTAAGCTTATTTTTCCTATCTGCATATTAACCCTTTCTATTTTTTATTATTTTCTTTGTACATCTAGGTTACCATATTTAATTTTTTTAAATATCGTTCTTTTGGTGTAAATAATATTTATTCTTTGAACATATATAAGAATTAAATACATCATTCATAGGAGTTACTTTATAAATTTTTGTTACGAATTATTTAAAACTTAAATTTAAAATTAAAGATATACAAAAGATATGTCGTTAATTGTAGTATCGGATGAATAAAAAGGAATAATATGTACGAATTAAATCAAAACCTTGCGGAAAATCTTGGATTATTTTTATTGGGATTTAGAGATGAAGTAGTAAAAGGACTTCAAGAATATTTAAAACTTGAAGAATAAATTGAATTCTATATCCTTAATCATTTAGTGTAAATAAGTGTTGTATTTCTTTTCTTCTTTTATTGTAGTAGATGGTCCATGTCCGGGATAAACTATTGTATTCTCATCTAGTGGGAAAAACTTTGATTTTATTGAATCAATAAGCGTATCATAGTCTCCGTCAAAGAAATCGGTTCTCCCTATTGAACGTTGGAATAATACATCTCCTGAAAATAATTTTCCATCAATATAATAGCTTAGACTACCTTTTGAATGTCCAGGAGTGTATAGGATTTTTATTTTGTTCTTACCTATATATAAGTTACTCTCTTCGTCAATATAAGAATTTGGTTTTAATGGTCTTGTTTTATAATTAAATCCCCAGGTTTTAAGTTCATCTTCTAGTCTTGAAAAATGAGGGATATCTTCTTTATTCATATATATTGGTATTTCCGGATATTTGTCTTGTATCTCTACTTCACCTAATATGTGGTCGAAGTGTCCATGTGTATTTATTATGTATTTTAAATTATATCCATTGTCATCTATATATTTTTTTATAGATTCAAAAGAACCTCCAACATCAATTAAAATACATTCTTTCGATTCATTATCCATTAACAAATATGTGTTAACATCTAATGGACCTGTGTGAAAAATTTTTAATTCCATTTATACCTCTTTTTTTCTTTAGTATATCATATTCATAAAAATTACATATTATGATATTTTAATGTTATGAATACTTATTCTGTAAAGATATCGCCTGAGCAGGCAAAAATAATAGAAAATATTTTGAGATCAAAATATAATTGTGTATTTGATATTGTTCAATATTCTGTTTGGCGTGCTAAAAATTTAAGTTTTCAAGCAATATATTATACAAGCGGAAAATTGTTAATTCAAGGTAAAGATGTTTCTAAAGTTTCTGATGAAATAGATTCAATAATCAAGAACAAAAACATAAATGAATGTACAAATAAAAATGATGATAATATTAAAATAGAAGAGAAATATATAGGAACAGATGAGTCCGGGAAAGGTGATTTTTTTGGACCTTTGGTAATAGCAGGAGTTCAAGTGTGTGAAGAAAATAAACGTTTGTTTATTGAGCTTGGAATAAAAGATAGTAAAAAACTGGATGATAAAAAAATAAAACAATTAGCTGTTCAGATAAAGAATAATGCAATATATTCTGTGGTTGTAATTAATCCTCAAAAATACAATGAACTATATTCTAAATTTAATAATTTAAATAAATTATTAGCTTGGGGACATGCCAGAGCTATTGAAAATATACTTGACAAATCTCCTTGTAGTTATGCATTAGCAGATAAGTTTGGAGACGAGAGTTTGATAAAGAATGCTCTTATGACAAAAGGTAAAAATATTATTTTAAATCAAATGGTAAGGGCTGAATCTGATATAGCAGTTGCAGCAGCATCTATTCTTGCAAGAGCAGAATTTGTTAAACGGATTGACGAAATGCAAGAAAAATTTAATGTTACCCTCTCGAAAGGTGCTTCTTCAAAAGTAGTTGAAGAAGCAAGAAACTTTGTTAATATATATTCATTTGAAAGATTAAATGAAGTGGCTAAAATGCATTTCAAAACAGTTAACGAAATATAAAATTTTGCATTATTCTATATTAAGCAGCTGCTTGTATAATTCTTTTTGCTTTTCAGTAATTACATTTGGTATATTAATAGTTATTTTAACATTTAAATTGCCGTAGCCGCCTGTCTTTTTAGGTAAACCTAAATCTTTAAGTCTTAGTGTTTTACCACTTCTTGTTTCAGGTGGTATTTTTATTGCAATAATGCCGTGCAAAGTAGAAATATCTTTTTTACAGCCAAGTACAGCTTCTGCCGGAGTTATTTCTATTGTTTTAGAAAGGTTTTCTCCATCAATAGAATATTCGGAGTCCTTTAATTTTATAGTAAAGTATAAATCACCTTTTCTTCCGTAGGCGTCAACTTTACCTTCACCTTTTAATCTTATTTTTTGTCCTTCTTTTACACCTTTTGGAATTTTTACTGTAAGATTTTTTGTTTTACTTACAATACCTGTACCGCCGCATTCAATGCAAGAAGAACCAACTCCAGAACATTTCATACATTTTTCAACAGTATTCATTTTAACATTTATGGGTCTATCACTCATTAAATCCTTTGCAGTAATATTTAAATCTTGAGTGATATCAAGATTTTCTTGAGGTTCTCTTTGTGCATTTCTTTGAGATTGTGTTGTACCTCTTGTATAATTATTTAAAATATCATCATATGAAAAACTTTGAGAAGACTTTCTTCCTGAAGTTCTTTGTGCTCTTTGAGAAGCACCGCCCATTAAATCACCAAAAATCGAACTAAAGAAGTCAGAAAAATCAGCACTTCCTGCAAATCCTTGAGAAAATCCGCCTTGGTTAAAACTGAATCCTTCAAAGCCTGGAGGTGGGGTGAAATTTGCACCTTGTTGCCAGTTTGCGCCTAAGCTATCATATCTGCTTTTCTTTTCTTTATCTGATAAAACTTCATAAGCTTCATTTATATCTTTAAATTTATTAACAGCATCAGGTGATTTATTTACATCAGGATGGTATTGTCTTGCTAATTTTCTATATGCAGACTTTATCTTTGCTTCTGTTGCATCTCTTTCAACACCTAATATTTTATAATAATCTTTATATTCCATTGTCTTACATCTCCTTATTCTAATAATAATATAAAAAGATTATTGTCTTTAAATAATTAATTTTTTTTTAATTATGTTTTTTTATAAATTCTTTATATGTTACTTATTAACAAAATACTTGTTTTAAACTATGATATATGCTATGAAAAAAGTTTTTGGGATATTGTTTTTATTATTTTTTATAAATGCATTTTCTGTATGTGCAGCAGAAAAATCTATTCAATTAAAAGATAATCTTAATTTAAAAATAAATAATGAAAAATTAAAACAACAAAATCTTCAAAATACAAATAATGTAAAATATGAAGTAGAAAATAAAAAAGATATAAATGCAAAGTTAAATAAGAATGAGGCAGCTAAATTAATTGAAGTTAGTCAAAAAGTAGATAACAAAAAGTCTTTTTCTGTTAATGAAACACAAAATAATACTAAAAATATAGATGTTCTTTCAAACTCATTAAATGTTGTTTTAGTGCCTCAAGTCCAAATAAGACCTGAGGGAATAATTTATCAAGAGACACAAAGAAATATAGATGTAATGGATCCACAAAAGGAAGGTAATGTTAATTCAAACTATCCAGGGCTAAGAGGTCCAAATCAATTAGTAGTATATACGCCTTCTTTTGGACTCAGGACTGGAACAAATGAATTTGGAACGGAAGCTATCGTTGAAAAGAATATGGTAGTAAGACTTAATGGTGCAGATTCTATAATCCCAAAAAATGGTTTTGTTATTTCGGGTCACGGTAGTGCAAAAAAATGGATAATTCAAAATATTCAGGTTGGTTCAAAAGTATATATTGATTACTCAAATAATACCTTAAGAGTATTTCTGACTCCTGATAGTTTATTATATGCTGCTAAAGAGAAAATAAAAGAAGTCAATAATTTGATTGAGTACTATAGACAATTAGATATTTTATATAACGATAAAAAGGCTAATGAATATCTAAATATGTCTAAGGAGTATTTAAGAAAAGCAGAATTAAAACCGGAAAAGACTCAGACTTATATTAATGATGCAATGAATGTACTTGACTTAGCTATTAAAAATGCAATTCCATACATAGATAAGGAATTAAAGGGTGTTTGGATTAGACCTGTAGAAAAAAATTCTTCTGAAATATCTAAAACAATTGATAGATTAGCTAATGCGGGTATTACGGATATTTTTCTTGAAACATATTTTCATGGTAAGACAATATATCCCAGTGACTATCTTAAAGAATGTGGTGTTATAAATCAAAGAGAAGAATTTATTGGATTTGATCCATTAGAAATATGGATAAAAGAGGCACATAAGCAAAATATAAAAGTACATATTTGGTTTGAAACTTTTTATGTTGGGAACGAAAAACCTGAGATGAATCCAAATCATGTTTTAAGCGTGTATCCAAATTGGGCTAATAAAAGATTATATAATTATAATTCAGAAAAACCTGTCCCATCTTTATCTGAACATAATGGTTATTTTTTAGATCCTTCAAATATGCAAGTTCAAACATATTTACTTGGGATTTTGAATGAAATTATTACTAAGTATAATCCTGATGGAATTAATTTAGATTATATTAGATATCCTCAAACTGTAGAACCTACATATTCTAATTATGCTTCTATGAATTGGGGATATACTCAAAATGCCAGAGATGAATTTAAGGCTTTATATGGAATAGATCCTATTGATATTAAATATGGTACGTATTATTGGAATAAATGGGCTTTATATAGACAAAATCAAATAACAGAATTTTTAAAAGAAGCAAAAAAAATGACCAAGGCTCATAATATAGTACTGACAGCAGTTGTTTTCCCTGATTTAAGGAAGTGTATTGATACCAAAATGCAGAATTGGCGTAATTGGTCTTTAAATAATTATGTTGACGGATTAACTCCTTTGATATTGACCGGAGATAAAAATACTGCAGACCTATTAATTAATGATGTAGTAAGAAATACAAGTCCACATACAGATATATATCCCGGAATTTTTGTTACTTTTATGGGGGGTAGTATGGATGATTTACTCTTACAAATTCATAAAACCAGAGAATATAATACAAAAGGCGCTATATTATTTGATTATGCTCATTTAAATGATGATTATGTTGATGCTCTAACTACAAGGGTATTTAATAAATCTTATGAGCCAAGAGATGTTAAAATAAATATACCGCAAGAAACAAAACAAGTTGAGACGAAACAAAAAAAGAAAAGATTTTGGAGAAGAAATAATGACAAAAATTAAGTTTACAAAGATGCAAGGTTTAGGTAATGATTTTATAATTTTAGATTATGAAGAATATAAAAAAACAGGAAGGACCCCATCTGAATTAGCATTATTGTTGTGTAACAGACATTTTTCTATAGGTGCTGATGGACTTATTATTATATATCCGGATGTGGATTGTGCTGACATTGGATGGATATTTTATAACTCAGACGGTTCAATAGCTCAGATGTGCGGTAATGGTATAAGATGCTTCGCAAAATATGTTTATGATAAAGGAATAATAAATAAAAAAGAATTTTCTGTTGACACAAAAGCAGGAATTATAATTCCTAAAATTTTAGATGATGGAAGAGTAAAGGTAAATATGTCAAAACCAATACTTGATCCTAAAAAAATTCCAGTAAATGTAGAAAATAATTTAAATTTTGAAATATCATTAAATGATAGAACATTTGTTGCAAATGCTGTCAGTATGGGTAATCCTCATTGCATAATAAAAACAGAGGAAGATACAAAAGAATTAGCATTAAAATATGGTCGTGAAATTGAAACACATAAAATATTCCCTGAAAAAACAAATGTTGAATTTATAAAAGTATTATCGAGGAATGAAATTAATTTAGATGTTTGGGAAAGAGGCTGTGCAATAACGTTAGCTTGTGGTACAGGAGCTTGTGCAAGTGTTGTAGCTTGTATTTTAAATGGTTTATGTGATAAAGAAGTCAAAGTAAATCTACCAGGAGGCCAATTGGTTATAGAATGGGAAGGCTCTTTATCTGATACAAACTATGATGTTTTTATGTCAGGGCGAGCTGATTATTCATTTGAGGGAGAAATAGAAATATAGGCTTTAATACAAATTACCAATTGCATTTAATAGAAATATCTTATAGTATCTTCTTATGAATATATTAGAAATAAAAAACTTAAATTTATCTTTTTTATCAGGCGGTATCGCATATCAAGCATTATATAATATAAACTTGTCTTTGGAAAAAGGTAAAATTCTTGCATTGGTCGGAGAATCTGGCTGCGGGAAGACAATTACAGCTATGTCAGTACTAAGATTATTATCACCAAATGCTCAAATAATGTCAGGAAAAATTATATACAATGGTACAAATCTTCTTAATTTAACTGAAAAAGAAATGCAAAAAATAAGAGGAAAATCCATCGCTCTTGTCCCGCAAGATCCAATGACTTCTTTGAATCCTTTATATACAATAGGTTCTCAATTGCTTGAAGTAATTGAAACACATCAAAACTTAAAAGGTGATGATGCTAAAAGAGTAGCAATTGATGTATTAGAACAAGTTAAGATACCAAATGCAAAAGAAAGATTAAAAGCATATCCTCATGAGTTTTCTGGAGGAATGAGGCAAAGGGTAATCATAGCAATGGCTATTGCTTGTAAATCTCAGCTTATTATTGCAGATGAACCTACTACAGCTTTAGATGTTACAGTTCAAGCTCAAATAATGGATTTATTAAAAGAAATACAAAAAGAATTAAGAACTTCTTTTATATTTATATCTCATGATTTCGGTTTGGTATATGAAGCTGCAGATAGTGTAGCTGTTATGTATGCAGGACATGTTGTTGAAAAGTCGGAAGCGGCAGAATTATTTAAAAATCCCAAACATCCATATACAAGAGCGTTATTAAAAACACTTCCTGATTTTAATTCTACGAAACTTGAAGCAATAGAAGGTCAGCCTCCTTCCATAAAAGATTATTTTTTAGGGTGTCCTTTTGAGAAAAGATGTTCTCAAAAAATTGAAATTTGTAAAAAGAAGATTCCTGCAAGTTTTATTGTTAATAATTCAGCTGTTAATTGTTGGCTATATAAATAATTGTAATTAGTTTATTTTTTATGTACTAATATATCTTTTTATGGAGTATAATTTTAGTACTATGTCAGTACAAAATAAGCAAGGGGAAAAAAATATAGATAATAAGGGCAGGAAAATGAAAATTTCTCTGTTAACTTTTGTCTTGTTAATTTGTATATTAGAACTTGTTTTTGGTGCTGTTCAAAATATTAATAAAAACATAAATTTTTCATCAAAAATTAAGGGATTAGAACAAAAAAGGGATGAAGAATTAAATAAAAACAAACAATTGAAGTCAGAAATAGAAAATTTTAATTCTGATATGATTTTAGAGTCTATAGCAAGAAATAATTTGAAAATGGCTGGAGAAGATGAGGTATTAATAATAATTAATAAGCCCAAAGAAGAACAAAATCAGATGGTAAATGTAAATAATAAGAAAAAAAATAAGAATTGAAAAACGAAAAAACCGTCTGTAAGACGGTTTTTTAATTTCTCTCAATAATCTATTTGACCGCAATAAGTCTAAGATTAACTCCTAAATCCGTATTTACTTGTCTGACGCTTGCAATTGCCATGGAACGACGTTTTTTTGCACCTCTTAAAAAGAATTCAACGCCTTCTGATATATTATTGGTAGGTAAAATCATTTTATTTTTCATGTTTAGTTTCCATTTATCTGATAATTTAATATTCGGCAATTTTTTTTATGACTTTAATTATTAATCCGTTTTGTTAAATTTTTGTAATGTTTTTTTTTGATTTTTTATGTTAAAAATTTAATGATTAATAGAGAACAATCAATGAAAGAAGTAAAAATATTAACAAAAGATAATATAGATATTGCTATAAATCATTATGAAAATGGGTTTGACAGAGTTGTAATAATTGCACCGGGATGGTTTATGACAAAAGATAGTAAATATTTTAAACAAATCTGCGAAATATTTATCAAAAAATCAGATATTATTGCCATGGATTTTCGTGGACATGGCAAAAGTAGCGGTTATTATACTTTTACAAGTAAAGAAATAAATGATATTACGAGTGTTATTGATTATGCAAAAGAAAAATATAAAAAAATATATTTAATAGGTTTTTCTTTAGGGGCTGCAATTGCATTAATAGCTGCATCTCAAGTTGAAGAAATAGATAAAGTAATTGCAATTAGCGCACCTATTTCTTTTGAAAAAATAGAAAATAAAATGTGGCGAAAAGAGGCTTGGCTTCCTACGATAAAGAAATTTGAGTTAGAACGATGGTTTTCTATCAGACCTGATTTAATAAACAGAAAAAAGATAAAACCAATAGATATTATAGATAAAGTGAAGTGTCCTACTTTATTTGTAGCAGGGGAAAATGATCAGATTGTATGCAGCTGGCATACGAAAACCTTATTTGATAAAGCTCAATGTATTAAAAAATATGAGTTTTTTGAAAAATGTTATCACGCAGAAGATTTATTTATTCAAGATAAAGAAAAGTTTATCAAAATGTGTATTAACTGGTTATTTGATGAATAATTAATTTTTCATTAATATTTATGTGAATTTGAAAAAATAAGTGTATAAATTAATTATAAAAAATAAAAATTATGGTAGAGGTAAAGGAGGAAATAATATGTCAATAAGACCATTAGGTGACAAAATAGTTATTAAAGTTATTGAAGATGCCGAACAAACATCAGGCGGTATATTTATTCCGGATAGTGCAAAAGAAAAATCACAAAAAGGCGAAGTAATCGCAGTTGGTCAAGGAAAAGTAAATGAAAAGGGTGATAGAGAACCAATGGATGTAAAAGTTGGTGAAGTTGTTCTTTTTGCAAAATACGCAGGTAATGATGTTAAAGTTGCTGATGAAACATTAAAAATCATGTCTGTTTCAGAAGTACTTGGTGTAATTGAATAATAGACATTAGGGAGAAAGTAAAATGGCTAAAAAGATAATATTTGATGAAGAAGCACGCAAAGGCCTTTTAAAAGGTATTGATGCTGTTGCTGACGCTGTAAAAGTTACATTGGGACCAAAAGGTCGTAATGTTATATTAGAAAAGAAATTTGGTTCACCTCAAATTGTAAATGATGGTGTAACAATAGCAAAAGAAATTGAACTTGAAGATCCACTAGAAAATTCAGGTGCACAATTATTAAAAGAAGTATCATCAAAAACAAATGATGTTGCAGGTGATGGTACAACAACAGCTTCTGTTTTAGCTCAAGCTATTGTAAGAGAAGGAGTAAGAAATTTAACAGCAGGTGCTAACCCAATGTGTATGAAAAGAGGTATGGATAAAGCTGTTAATATAGCTCTTGATACAATTAAAAAGATGGCACAACCTGTTGATTCTCAAGAAAAATTAGCTCAAGTTGCTGCAATTTCTGCAGGTAATAATGAAGAAATTGGTAAACTTGTTGCAGAAGCAATGGAGAAAGTTGGTCATGATGGTGTTATTACTGTTGAAGAATCAAAATCAACAGGTACTAACTTAAAGGTTGTTGAAGGTATGCAATTTGACAAAGGTTACATTTCACCATACTTTGTAACTGATCCTGAAAGAATGGAAGCTGTTTTAGAAGATGCTTATGTTCTTTGTGTAAATAAGAAAATTAACTTAATAGCAGATTTAGTTCCAGTATTGGAACAGGTTGCTCGTGATGGACGTTCTTTATTGATAATTGCTGAAGATGTTGAAGGTGAAGCTTTAGCTACTTTAGTTGTTAATACAATGAGAAAAGTTTTAAGAGCAGTAGCTGTTAAAGCTCCAGGCTTTGGAGACAGAAGAAAAGCAATGTTAGAAGATATTGCTATTTTAACAGGCGGTCAATTATTTACTGAAGAACTTGGTATTAAACTTGAAAATGTAACTGTTCAAATGTTAGGACAAGCAAAACGTGTTACAGTAACAAAAGATGATACTACAATTGTTGTTGGCGATGAAACAAAACGTCAAATTGAAGACAGAGTAAAATTAATTAAACGTCAAATTGAAACTTCAGACAGTGAATATGATAAAGAAAAACTTCAAGAAAGATTAGCAAAACTTTCTGGCGGTGTTGCTGTTATAGAAGTTGGTGCAGCTAGTGAAGTTGAGTTAAAAGAAAGAAAATTAAGAATTGAAGATGCTTTAAATGCTACAAGAGCAGCAAAAGAAGAAGGTATTGTTCCAGGTGGCGGTGTTGCATTAATCAGAGTAATGCAAGACTTAGAAAAATCTATAAATACAGTAGCATATACAACTGATGATGAAAAAGTAGGTTTCAGAATTTTACTTGATTCATTATATATTCCTTTAAAACAAATTGCTGATAACGCAGGTGTTAAAGGTGAAGTTGTTGTTGAAACCGTTAAAAAACTTCCAGTTAATGAAGGTTATGATGCTATGACTAACAAATATGTTGATATGATAAAAGCTGGTATTGTAGATCCTGCAAAAGTAACAAGAAGTGCTCTTCAAAATGCAGTATCAGTTGCCGGTATGTTATTAACAACAGAAGCAGCAGTAGTTGATATTCCTGCAAAAGCATCAGCTCCGGCTATGCCTGATATGAGCGGTATGGGCGGAATGGGCGGTATGATGTAACGTCAGCAACGAGCGAAAAGTAATTTCAAGACAGCGAAATTACGGACGAATGAAATTCGGTAATCATAAGCCTAAAGAAGAGAAGAGGAGAGTTTTATTTAACTCTCCTCTCCTCTTCTCTTCTTTATTTAAATTAAATATATTATTAATTGACTTTTAAATTTTTAATTTCTACCTTCTTAAATAATCTCTTATTTTTTTTCTTAACGGTTTAGAAAAAATAAATATACAAATAATGTAAGATAGAATATATAAAAAGTGCCTTAATATCATTTTATGAAAAGGCATAATAACTTCTAATTGGTCAAATATAGGCTGACATAGATTAGTTTTGCCTAGAGTGGTAATTTGCCCATTTTTATCAAAATCACGAGTATTTAATTTATATATAGTTATGTTTTCATCTAATTTATAGCAGTTTATCTCGGTATCTTTTTTTGTTTTATCATATCCAATAATTAGAAAATCTATCTTTTTATTAAATTTGTCACAAACTTTATTACATAATTCTTGAATTATGTAATTATCACATAAAGGAAAATGTGAAAAATATATAAGTAATATTTTTTCATTATTTATTATATTGTCGTAAAATCGTTTTATTCTTCTGTTATATTTTTCTTTTACAGAAGGAAAAATTGTTTCAAAATCAATATTTGTAGGAAAATCATGCCAGAAATATAACCCTGTCCTTGTATTTTCATAATACTCATTTCCTTTATCATCAGGGAAGTTTGTTGGTTTTTGCATTATTTTAAAATCTTCTTTGTTAAAAAAGTCTTCAAAATCATTTAATATTATATTAATTCGATTTTCGAAACCCGTATTAGTAAGCCAATCAAAAGGTCCAGAACAGCATCTGATTCGAGCTTTTTTCATATATAATCCACAAGCACAGTCTTGTCCTATAGAGTATATGATATTATATTTTTTCTTCATTGCTTATGTTTTCTTTCTTTTTAAATTAATCAGCTGCAAAAAATTCTTCCGCATTTTTTTTTGAATCAATATTTTTTATAAACCAATCGTATGTCTTTGCAATATGTCCTATGTCTATGGTTCTATAGCCTTCTTTGTCTAAATCAAAACATAGTATAGTTGCAGTTGGACCACATATTGCTAATATTAATTTATTTTTATCAATTTGTTTGGCTTTTTCTAAAATATTTTCATAATTGTTATATGCATTTTGTGATGGAATATATAAATATTCTATACTTTCTGAATTATCAAATATATTATGTTGAATATCTTTAAAAACATTTTCTCCACAGATTATTGCGATATTTTTTTTATCCCAAATCTTTTTAATTCTTTCGAAGTATTTATCATAGTTGTATTTTTTATATAGTCCTGTTACTATTGTTATTTCAGCGCTATAGTATATTTTATTTAAATCTAATGATTCTCTTAAAAATTTACGCCATTTATATCCGTTATTTCTCCAAAAAGTTAAAGAAAGTTCAGTATATTCTGTTTTTGGATAAAATAGACAGGAGGGGATACAAGTAATCATGTTATTATTTTGATTTGTTAGAACAGTATATAAGTGATTTTTTAGTTTCTCAGAGGCTTTTTGAAAAGGAATTGAATTGCCGAATAACAGTTGAAATTCCCCGTCTCCAAAACGAATACAGCTTTTATTTGTATTAATTATTTCTTCTATCGTATTTTCAATATTTTCAATTTTGGGATTTTTTAATTGATTGCTCAATTCTAAGTCATATAGAAAATTATCGATAAATTCTTCTGATAATAGTTTTCCTTTGTTATTCATTTCTCTTTTTAAATAATTTACACAAAGATACTTTAAATTTCTAAATAAATAAAATTTCATTAAATGCTCCATTTTTATAATAATTCTTTTTCATACCTTAAAAATTTATCATTTTTTAAAGTTTTACATAATTTAAAGCCATTATTTTCATATAATATTTTTGCTTTTGTATTTGTTGATAAAACTTCTAAAAAGATATATTTCATTTCAAGCTCTTTTGCAATATTTATGCATCTTTTTAATGTTTTATCTCCAATACCCATTCCTCTATAACTTTCATTATAAATATATATGCCCCAGTCGCAAGTTTTTTTCTCATAATCTATAGAGTGGAAGTATGTCACTCCAATGGGACTATTTTTGTATTTTATAATATAAGCAATATTGACTGGCTGTGTTTTTTGCAAGCTATCCAGCCATTGTTTATGAACATTTTCTTCTATATAAGGAATTTTAAAGTATTTTGCAACGTTTTTCGAATTTCTCCAGTTTCTTGTCTCCATTTGCAATTCATAATCAACATTTAGAAAATTTTCGAGTTTAATATCATCAAGAATTTCATTCATATATTTGATATATTTCTGTTTTACACAATTACTTTCATAAGTATTTAACCAATAATTATAATTTTCATTTATTAAAGCTTCACGTCTTTGTGGATTATCAAGTAAATCTATAATTCCGTTTTTAAAATCTTCTACAGATTCAAACATATATGGATAATTAGGTGGCATATATTCATGAAAAGACCATTCAGGTTTTTCTTTGTTTATTTTTACTATGCTTGCTACCTTTAACCTCATTAAATCTATTTGAGTTAGCGCACTTGATACTGGGAAGCTATCAATGTATAAATCTGCTGCTTGGAAAAATTTTTCGTAATCCTTTGATAAAGGTGTTATTATTAGTCGTTTTCTTTCTTCTTCAGCGTATGAGAATATATTATCTATTATCGTTTTTGATTTCTTATCTAAGCTAATCATAATAATATGCTTTAAATTTATTTTCTCTTTTAGAAGTTCTTTTATCATATTAAAGTATTTTGATGAATTTTCTTCAAAAAATTTATAGGCAGCACCTCCAGATATAGTCATCAGTTCATTCTCTTTTATTCCAAAATTTTCTCTTACTTTAGTTAATTCTTCTTTAGAATAGTATTTTGTTTCGCCTTCTTTTAATGATTGTAATCCAATAATTTTAGTATTATATAAATGTCTTTTCTCCTTCGTTATTTTTAATGTTGATGGCATCCCTTCCAAAATTAAGTCGGCAAAGGTCATTCCTAAGCAAGGATAATGTGAGGCGTGATTGAAAAATATTATTTTTATATTTGTAGTTCTTTTAATTAAGGATAGAATTGCTGTTGCTGTTATGTCATCGGGATGAATAAAAACAAATAATGTTTTTGCTCCAAAAAGAACTATTTTATTGTATAAAAGAAGAACTTGTTTATTAAAAAATAAATAATTTTCATTTAGCCCGTCTATTGTTGAATATTTTTCAATGACTTTTATTGTTTCTTTTGCAATATTATTTGTGCTATCTAATCTTGTAAGAAATAGAGATTGTTTATAATCCTCGGCGAATGATTCAATTAATGACTTTATACATTTTGTATGACCACCTACATCATATAATTCTGTTGCAAGATATGCTATTTTATTTTCTGAAAAATCATTTAACTTCGTTGTTGGTGCATCTATTAGCTTAGAAATATCATCATCAAAATTTTTCATATCAAAATCTGAATTATTATTGATTCTTTCTGCTAATCTTGTAATATTGTTTCTTATTAGCCAAGTACAAATTCCTAATATATAAATTCCAACACCTTTTTTATTCTTTGAAATTTTAAATAAAGTAATATTGAAGAATTTTAATTTATTATCTTCCCATCTAAAAATATTCATTAATCTCTCCAAAAGTCCAGAACGGTAGATATAATTTTGTTAATGTCTTCTTTCCTTATATCATAATATAGCGGTAGTCTAACTAATGTATCAGAAATGTTATTTGTTATATTCATTTTTGATCCTGTTTTACAATATTTTTTACCGGCGGGAGAACTATGGAGTGGAATATAATGGAAAGGAGCATAAATGTCATTTTCTTTTAAGTATGAAATGAAATTGGTTCTTGTTTTTAGGTCATTAAATAGAAGATAAAACATATGTGCATTGTTTGTACAATATTCAGGTATTATAGGACGTCTTACTTTTCCTTCTTTTTCTAAACCTTCAAAAGCATTGTTGTATAAATTCCATACATATTTTCTTTTTTCTTGAATATCTTGTTCAATTTCAAGAATAGAATATAAATATGCTGCAATAATATCACTAGGAAGGTAAGAAGAGCCTTTGTCAACCCAGGTATATTTATCTACTTGACCTCTAAAAAATTTACTTCTGTTTGTACCTTTTTCTCTTATAATTTCAGCTCTTTCTGTTAAAGTTTCGTTATTTGTTACAAAAAGACCACCTTCGCCAGACATAACATTTTTAGTTTCGTGAAAACTAAAACAGCCCATATCCCCAATGGTACCTAATCTTTTTCCTTTATATTTACTGTCAAATGCTTGTGCTGCATCTTCAATTACCAATAAATTATATTTTTTGGCAATTTCTAATATTTTATCCATTTCACAGCCAACACCTGCATAGTGAACAGGAACAATTGCTTTTGTTTTGTTTGTGATTGCTTGTTCTATTAATGTTTCATCAATATTTAATGTATCAGGGCGGATATCAATAAAGACAGGTGTAGCACCAGCTAGTAGAAAAGCATTTGCAGTAGAACAGAATGTATAAGAAGGCATAATTACTTCATCACCTGCATCTAAATCAGATAGTATAGCAGCCATCTCTAACGCTGCAGTACCAGAGTGAACAAGTAAAGCCTGCTTTAAACTATAGTTTTGTTTGAACCATTGGTTGCAGAGTTTTGTATATTTGCCATCTCCAGAAGCGTGCTTTTCTTTAAACACATCTATAATGTATTCGGTTGTCTTAGATGTAAATGTTGGAACATTAAAATTTATCATAACTATCCTTTATTTTTATTTAATTATAATTAAAATACTAACACGGTAATATTATTTGATAATTTTTAAGAGCGGTATTTTCCCAAAAAGTAAATATTTAACTCTATTTCCTTTTTTCTCTTTTTTTAGAATAGGAATAAATCCAAATAAACTTATAGAAGAACTGTTGCTTGGAAATGATGCGTAATAAGGATATTTTTTATATAAAATATTTTTTATTAAATTCTCTTTATCTTTCATAATTGTTGATTGGTTATGGCTTGTATTATTTTCGTGATCTCTATAAATTAGTAGTGGCTCTCGTATGTTATAAAACATTGTTTTATCAATAAGTTCTGCAAATAACATATAGTCTTCACAAGGAGAATAGTCTTCTTCCCATTTTATACTATTCTCTGTAAGTAGAGATTTCCTTATCATTACACTACTATGTGTCATAATACATCCTCTTACAACAAGATTTATTTTTATATCTAGATTATTTTCTGGATTTTTTGATTTTCTATTGTTACTGAATCTTCTAAAATTAGAACCAACAACACCAATTCTAGGATTTTTATCAAGAAAATTAACTTGTTTTTCTAATCGTTGAGGTAAAGATATATCATCGTGATCAAAAATGGCGATATATTCTCCTTTTGCTAATTCTAAAAGCTTATTACGACTTTTTGATATTCCAATATTTTCTTCATTCTCAACGTATATAATTCTTTTATCGTTATATGAAAGAACAATATCTTTGATTTCTTTATTACTAGGAGAATCATTTAAAAGAATAAATTCAAAATCATTAAAAGTTTGATTAAGTATTGATTCAATCATTTCTTTTAAAAATTTAGGATTGGTATTATATAGCGGTGTTAAAACTGAAACTTTAGGCATTTATTATTCCTTATTATCAATGTATTGTTGCGGCCTTTTTCGTGACCATAAAATATTTTCTTTCACAATTTTAGCAGGTATACCTGCCAGTATACAATTATCTTTATAAAATTTATTTGTAACTATACTGTTTTGAGCAACAATGCAATTATTGGGGATTTTTGTATTTTTTAAAATTATAGCATTTTTCCCAATCCATACATTATCTCCAATCTCAATACTTTCTCCTTTATTAATAAGATTTCCTTCAAAATCTGTTATAGAATGTGTATCAGTACAAGTAATTTCAATGCCAAAAGAGAACATACAATTTTCACCTATTAAAACAGAACTGCCACTTTCGCCTAATTGAATATTAGCAGAATTAAAAGAAGTGTCTTTATCAATAATTATTTTACAATTATTAATTGGACAATCAGGAAAACCTATTTTTATATTGACATTGTGAAGATACGTTCTATCTTTTATTATTATTGTATTATGAGAACCATATATATAAATTCTTGTCTTTCTCAAATAAGAATTTTTGCTAATTTCAAGATTGTTATTATTTCCTTTTTGTTTTATTTTGGGATATATTAATCTCGATATAAAATATTTAAATTTATTCACCATAAATGTTCCTATAAAAATCAATTGGTTTTGTTTTTATAATAGCATCAATTTTACCTTTTGTTCTTATCATAATACCAAGAATATTAAGAAAATTTGTTAAACCAAAAAAAATGGATGGAATTAAAATAATACAATTAATAATTAGTACTATTAGCTGTTTTGATAAAATAAATAATTTATTTAGAATATTTTTTTCATTCTTAATTTTTAACATTATTCCGGCATAACCATTGTAATAACATTTCTTTAGTATCCAATTAATGTTTCCTCGTGATTTTGATACCATTTCATAAATAACAGCTTCATTGTTCCAAACAATTGTAAAACCTAAAGCAAAAGCTCTTTTAAAGAAATCACCGTCTTCTCCACCCATAAAAGTATATTCTTTAGAAAACCTTAAATTATAATCTTTTATTAAGGAAACAGGAAAAAATACATTTCCGCATGCACTGTGATCTATTATTTGACCTGTTCTCTTTGATGTTTTTTGTTTGAATACCAAGTGCTTTGTTATATATGATGGTAATTTATCTATAAACTTATTTATTGTAGGTCCTGTACTTATTACTGTGTCTTTATTGTTTTGATAAAGATTAATATGTTCTATCAAACAATTTCTATCAAGTATTTCATCATCATCAAAAAATAAGATATGGCTTGCTCCAAGTTCTAAAACTTCCTCTAGTGCTTTATTTCTTGCGTTAGATATTCCTCTTTCTATTTCAATTTTATAATGTATAGGTATATTTAATTCTTGCTTTATTTTTTCTACAGTTTTCTCTGCACTTTTTTCTGAATCATTATCTACAACAAGAATTTCTACTCGTATATTTTGTGGGATAATTAATTCTTTTATTGAATTTAATGATTTTTCCAACATTTTGGGTCTCTTACATGTGCAACAAGTAAGACAAACAAAATCTATTGGTATTTTCATATCATTATAGTTCTTAATCATACTTAAAAAATAACAAGTTATCCAACAACGATAAATCTTATTATGACATAGAATAAATTTTTAATAAATCCCCCATTTGGTTATTGGTAAAAAATAATAACAAAAATATTTACGAATTATTCTATATATTATAAATGACCTATAAGGATACAAAAAGAGATTTTAATACTTGTAATTTTTTATTATTATAGATTAGCCATTCGGCTAGTTTTATATACAAAACTTAAAATTAATTTAAAAAATTATTCCAGTATATGTTCGAATGATTTTTTTAATATCTCTTTAACATGGTTATCATCTAATTTATAGTATACATTTTTACCGCGTTTTTCACTTCTAACAAGTTTTGACATCCTTAATACTTTTAATTGGTGAGAAATCGCCGATTTTGTCATATCTAATAATACAGCTAAATCTCCAACACACATTTCACTTTCTTCTAAGGCCCATAAAAGCTGTATCCTTGTACCATCTCCCATTACTTTAAAAAAATCAGACAGCTCATATAATTTTAAAATTTCTGGCATGTCCTTTTTTACTTTGTTGACTATATCTATATTAATTGCTTCACAATCTGTTTTTTTATTATCCATTATCAATCTCCTATTAAAATAATAAATGAACAGTTGTTCAATTGTCAAACTTTTGTAACAAAAAGTTAAAATAATATTGACAGTTGAACAACTAATCAACTATACTTGAAATATAGTTGAACAGTTATTCAATTGAGGTAAAATATGTGCGAATTGGAACATAATCATGAAGAACATCAAAGTTGCGGTAAAAATTGTGAGCATAACCATTCACATAGTGATATAAAAAGAGTTTATCTTTCTGTATTTTTATTGATAATTGCTTTTTTTATTTCAGAAAATGTCATTGTTAAATATTCGTTGTATTTATTAGCTTATATAATTAGTGGTTTTGATATTATATTTTCTGCTTTAAAAAATATAATAAAAGGAAAAGTTTTTGATGAAAATTTTTTGATGAGTTTGGCCACTTTAGGAGCTATATGTTTAGGTGAATATCCTGAAGCTGTTAGTGTAATGGTGTTATATCAAATTGGCGAATTTTTGCAACATAGAGCGGTAGATAAATCAAGAAAATCTATATCAGCTTTAATGGATATAAGAGCTGAGTATGCAAATGTTGAAATAAATGGTGAAGTAATAAGAAAAAATCCTGATGAAGTTAATATTGGAGATATTATTGTTGTTAAGGCAGGAGAAAAAGTTCCATTGGACGGAATAGTTATAGATGGTAATTCTTTTTTAGATACATCTTCTTTAACAGGAGAAAGTATTTTAAAAGAAGTAAAAATAAATGACGAAGTATTAAGTGGAGTAGTTAATACTGATGGCTTATTAAAAATCCGCGTAGAAAAAGAATATAAAGATAGTGCTGTTTCTAAAATTATAGAGTTAGTTGAAAATGCAAGTTCCAGAAAATCAAGAGCTGAAAATTTTATAACTAAATTTGCAAGATACTATACTCCTATAGTTGTTTTATTTGCATTATTGTTGGTAATAATTCCATCTTTAATATATGGATTCTCAAATATTAATGTTTGGATTAATAGAGCGTTAATATTTCTTGTTATATCTTGTCCTTGTGCTTTAGTTATATCTGTACCACTAACATTTTTCAGTGGAATTGGAGCTGCTTCTAAGTCTGGAATTTTGATAAAAGGCAGTAATTATTTAGAGCTATTATCAAAAGTTGGTACTGTTGTTTTTGATAAAACAGGCACTCTTACAAAAGGTGTATTTAAAGTTACAAATATTCTCCCTTCTCCGGGAAATAATATAGATGATGTAATAAAATATGCTGCATATGCAGAGTATTATTCTAACCATCCTATAGCTTTGTCAATAAAAAATTCATATAAAGAAAATATTGATATATCTATTGTAAAGGAGGTAAAAGAATATGCAGGTAATGGTGTTGAAGCATATATACAAGGAAATTATATTTTAGTCGGAAATAAAAAATTAATGGACAAAAATGCTATTAAAATAGATGAAAAAGAACATAATGGAACTATTATATATGTTGCTAAAAACAATAAATTTATAGGTAGTATTATTATTTCGGATGAAATAAAAGATAATGCAAAATATAGTATAGATATATTAAAGAAGTTTAATATAACTCCTGTTATTTTAACCGGTGATTGTGTAAATAATGCGAGACAGATAGCTGAATTTTTAGGAATTAATGATTATTACGCTGGGTTATTACCTATAGACAAAGTAAGTAAAATTGAAAATATAATTGAAAAGAAGAAACAAAATAAAAGTGTGGTATTTGTTGGAGATGGGATAAATGATGCTCCTGTTTTGATGAGAAGTGATATTGGAATTGCTATGGGAGCATTGGGATCTGATGCTGCTATTGAGGCTGCAGATGTTGTTATTGTTGATGATAATTTATCAAAAATTTATATGTCTATGTGTATTGCCAAAAAAACGATGTCTATAGTTAAACAAAATATAATCTTTTCTATTGGAATAAAAGTATTGTTTTTAATTTTAGGGACTTTTGGTTTAATGACTATGTGGGGTGCAATTTTTGCTGATGTTGGTGTTACCTTGATTGCTGTTTTAAATTCACTAAGAACATTAAATTCTAAAAATTATATTAAGTAAATGACGTTCTTTGTATTATAATAACAGTATGATAAGACAATTTTTACCTATAATATTACTAACAATATCAAATGTATTTATGACATTTGCTTGGTATGGACATTTGAAATTCAAAAGTGCTGCATTATGGCTTGTTGTTCTTGTAAGCTGGGGTATTGCACTTTTTGAGTATTGCTTTCAGGTTCCTGCAAATAGAATCGGATCTGAATATTTTACAACAGCACAATTAAAAACAATTCAGGAAGTCATTACTTTAGTTGTTTTTAGTGTATTTTCAGTTCTATATTTAAAGGAAGAATTTAAGTGGAATTATCTTGTAGGATTCATATTTATTATTTTTGCCGTATTTTTTATATTTAAAAAGTGGTAAATGTAAAAATACATTGTTTAAAAGATTTTAAATAGAGGCATAATATTATATTATATAAAATATGAACTATAATTTTATAAATGAAAGTTTTGAGTCACTAGTTTCTGGGGTTCGAGTTAATAAAATCGAGCTTGAAAATTTTATTGCTTTCAAAGATAACAGTTTTATACTAAAGCATAATATAGATGCGATTTCTCAGTTTCTAAAATTTTTGAATAGTTCAGAAAATATATTTATAATGAACGGTTTTATGGGCTCTGGAAAAACTTATGTTGCTGATTCTTTTATTGATTTTTTATCTGAGGATGTTCTTGTTTTTAGAAATTCGTACCAAGAAGCTATTAATTTAGATGATGTTTTATTATCTTTATTTAAAGATTTTTCAATATATCATAATGAAAAAAAGATTGTGCTTCCTAAGGTTGAATCAAGTATATTCTCAGATAAAATTAATGCGTACATAAAGTATTGTAATGCACCTATGTTATTCATTTTTGATTCTTTTGAAATTAATATGAGAAGCAAAGATACACAAAAAGATATATTAGGTTTTATTAATTATTTAAGTCATTTTGAAAAAGTAAAAATAGTGATTTGTTCAAGGTCTTTCAGAGAAACAGATTTGATCTCTGATGATGGGGTTATTTCTCATAATTTAGAATCTTTAACAAGAGAAGAAATGTATGATTATTTAAATTTGAATTCAATAACAGGTAGTAAATATGAGATAGAAGAATTATATAAGTCAACAAGGGGACATTTTATACTTCTTGAGTTATCTGTATTGATTATGAATTTATTAAATATATCATTAACTATATTTTCTTCAGAGTATAAGAAATCTACAAAAAATTTTCTTGAGTTTTTAATATCAAGAGTTTTATCAATGTCTTCAGATAAATTTGTAAAATTATTGATTCTTCTTTCTATAATTAGACACGGTTTAAATGCGGATTTTCTTATAAAACAACATTTTGCATCTCTTGAAGATATAAATTATTTATTGCAAAAACATGTTATAGCAGAAAAATTTGGCCAATATTATCTTAAAGATTATGTAAAAAATGAGTATATAAAGTCAATATCAACAGAAACAAAAATAAAGGTTCATGAGTATTTAGTAAAGCTGTATGATTCAGAATTGCCATTAAAGCCTTTTGAAAGAGAGTTATTTTTATCAAGACAAACTATGAGGCAAGAAATTGCATACCATAATAAGAAAATTCAAATGTTAAATGAAGAGCTTTCTAAGTCTGGTAGAACGAGAATTTCTGAAATGCCTGATTTTAATTATCTCTCATATTCTAAAAATAGCGGATATGAGTCGGGAATGGAAAAAGCAAAAGAAAAGAGATATATAAAAAATATAAGAAGCAGTTCAGCTGATAAAAGAAAAAGGTTTGAATTGTCCAAAGAGGATTCTATTTTATTAAATTCATCATCAAATAAAGATAATATTTCAAAAGAATTAAAAGATATAGTTGATTTTCAAACAAAAGAAGAACAAATAAAACAAATATATAATGGTGAAAATGATATAAGTTCAAGTATACCAGATAGTCTTGATGATTATCTTGAAATTGCTCAAAAATATGAAGATGCTTTTAATTATGCAAACGCTATTTTGTATTATAAAAAAGCTTTAACATATAAAGATGATGATTTATTTCCCAGAAAAGAACCTATTATATATACAAAATTGGCGATTTGTTATAAAAAAATTCAAGATGTCGAAGAAGCAGTGAATTATTATGAAAAAGTTTATCAAATATATTTAAAAGATTCTGTAGATAAAGCTAATAAAATATTACTTTGTATTGCACAAATATATAATGAACTCTACAAGTTTGAAAAATCTAAAGAAGTTTATAATAGAATTTTATATTCAGAAAAGGGTGTATCTTCTAATATGGTCGTTAGAGTCTATTTGGATTTATCAGAATTGGAAGATAATAATTTAGATATTGAGTCTGCTGTTAAGTATGCCCAGAGAGCTTTACAAGAAGCAGAAAAACTTTCAGATGTAAGATTATTATCAGAGTGTTATTTTAAATATGCTCTGTTATTGGATGATTCGGGCAATACAGATTTGGCTCAAAAATATTATTTAAGGTGTATTCAGTCTTCAAATAATCCTGATGAAAATGCTTTTTTAGCATCTGCTTACTCAAATCTTGCGGAGTTATCAATAGAGAGTAAAAACATTTCTGCGGCTAAAATGTATTATGAATTGTCTATAGAAGTTGATAAAAAAATGAATAATTATGAAGGCCTATATTATTCATATTCTAAACTTGCAAATATATATAAAGATGAAGCTCCTGCAAAAAGGTATGAGTTATTAGTTAAGGCTCTTTCTGCTGCAAAAAGATTTGATGATATTACATATGCTGTATTCATTTATGTTGAAATTGGAGATTATTATTTTGATGTTGAAGATTATAAAAGAGCTTTAAAATCTTACATTTTAGCGAAAACATTGATTCCATCTCAAGCTCAAGATGATATTCATTCAAGAATAAATAAAGGTATAAATAAGATAAAAATTCTTTTAGGTGAAATTGAATTTTTAAAATTGATGAATGAAATTAAGAAGAAAAAATAATGTATGAAGATTTAATAAATTTGAATATAAACATAGAAAAAGAAGAAGTTGATAAGTTCAAAAAATTTCAAGATTTTTTCCTGAAATATAATGAAAAGATAAATTTAGTTAGTAGAAAAGAAGTCAATTTACTTTTTGAAAAACATATATTTGATAGTTTAGCAATTAATTTATTTTTTGATAAATATAAAATTAAAAATGCTTGTAAAATTATGGATATAGGAACTGGCGGAGGGTTTCCTTCCATTCCTTGTGCTTTACATTATAAAAATTTGAATGTAGTTGCATTAGATTCTATTAATAAGAAAATAAATTTTATAAGAACAGCAAAGAAAGAATTTTCGATTGATAATATAAATCCAATTTGTTGTAGAGTAGAAGATTTACCTTTTAAATATAAAAATAGTTTTGATATTGTTATAACTAGAGCAATGGCAGAGTTAAGAATTATCTTGGAATATGCAATGCCATATATAAAAATTGGCGGTTATTTTATTGCATATAAATCTGTAAAAGCAGATGATGAAATAATAAATGCTCAAAATGCTTTAAAAACATTAAATGCTAAAGTTATAGATAAAATTGAATATATACTTCCTATTGAAGGTGAAAATAAAAGAGTTCTTTTAATTATAAAGAAAGAGAAAGAAACTCCTTCAATATATCCTCGCAAGAATGGTCTTGTGAAGAAAAATCCTTTATAGTACCTAATATTTTTGTGTCTGTATACATTTTTAATTCATCAATAAAATTTTTAGTTGCTAAATCATTTGTTATTTTAGGAACTTTATTTATAATAATTCCTTTAATCTTAATATCCATAGTTTTTGCGTAATAAATAGTTAAAAGCGTATGATTTAACCGGCCTAAGAATGGTACTGTAACAATAATAATAGGAATATTTAGTAACTTTATTAAGTCAGCGCACAATAATTCATCAGTTGCAGGTGCAAGTATTCCTCCGGCACCTTCAACTAAAGTAATATCATTTTCTTTTTCAAAAGAAAGAAAATCGTTTTTAATTTTTTCTATATCAATTTTAATACCGCTCAGTCTTGCAGCAAGTGCTGGTGATACTTCTCCTTCAAGAAGATATGAGCATTTTGTATTTATATTTTTAGATACTTTTTTTATAGCTTCTAAGTCAGGAGCTATAAAGCCATTTGGAGATTTAATTGCACCTGATTGCAAAGGTTTAAAAACACCGACTTTTTTACCGCAATTTTCGAATGCTAATGCTAAACCTTTAGTAATAAATGTTTTTCCTATGTCTGTGTCAATTCCTGTTATAAAATATTCCATTATTTAGTCCTTATTTGGCAGTACTTTATTCAAAGCTTTATAAGCAATATCTGTAAGTTTTTCTATTTCTTTTTCTGTAATTATGTATGGAGTGATAAAGTAAATACAGTTCCACATTGGTCTTAGTATTGCACCAAGTTTTAATCCTTCAAGATAAATCTTTTTACCAATGCCTTCTTCATATTTAAAAGGTTCTTTTGTTTCTTTATTTTTAACAAGTTCAACTGCACAAATCATACCTGTTTGTCTTATATCACCAACATTTGGATGATTTCTGAATTTTTCAAGTTCTTTAGAAAATTTTGCTATTTTAGGTTTTAAATATTCCTCAATATTCATTTCCTCAAGTATTTTAAGATTTTCAAGTGCAACCGCAAGTGCTAATGGGTATGCGGTATAACTGTGTCCGTGGTAAAAAGTTTTATAACCGTCTTCATCATCATCATAAAAAGCATTAAATATTTCATCTGTAGTAACAGTAACTGATAGAGGCATATAACCAGCAGTAATACCTTTTGCAGCACAAATTATGTCCGGTACTATATTTGCATGTTCATAAGCAAATAATTTTCCGGTTCTATAAAAGCCCATAGCAACCTCATCATCTATTAAAAGAATATTATATTTATCGCATAAGCTTCTTAATTTTGTAATATATTTCGGAGGATACATAATCATACCGCCAGCAGCTTGAACTAACGGTTCAATTATAATGCCTGCAATTTTATCTGCTTCTTCCTTTAATATATTCTCAACAGAATTTAAACATTCACAGTTGCAGGTTTCTTTATTGCAATTCATAGGGCATCTATAGCAGTATGGACTTGCAGCTTGTCTTATCTCGAAAAGTAATGGTTTATATAATTTATGATACATATCAATACCGCCAACAGAAATAGCTCCAAGTGTATCTCCGTGGTATGAATTTTTTAATGCAATAAATTTTTTCTTTTCAGGATGCCCTTTTAGTACCTGATATTGATATGCCATTTTAAGTGCAACTTCAACTGCTGTTGAACCATTATCAGAGAAGAAAACCTTTGTTAGTTTATTATTTATCATAGAAACAAGTTTCTTAGAAAATTTAACAACAGGTTCATGCGTAAAACCTGCAAAAATGACGTGCTCAATTTTTTTAGCTTGTTTATATATTGCTTTATTAATTCTTTTATTTGAATGACCAAGAGTATTTACCCACCAAGAAGAAACAGCATCAATATATTTGTTGCCGTCGATATCTTCTAAATAAATTCCTTTACCCTTTTTTATAATAATGGGTTTATTTTCTTCGTTTTCTAACGATTTCATTTGAGTAAAAGGACGCCATATATATTTCAAATCATCTTCTATAAATTGTTTTTTATTCATAACAAAAACCACCCTAATTCCATACAATATAAATTATAGTACGAATAAATAAGGTGGTATAAATAAATTTTATTGAATATTTTATATACCAAGAACGGCTCTATTATTTTGAGATAATAAGTCCATAGCACTAAGAATAGATGATTCACCTGCATATAAATTTTTAAATTGACGCTTTAGCATATCTAATTCTGATTGGAAAACATTTAAATTTGAATTATAAGAGTTATCTTGCAGGCTTTCTAATTTACTGGAAATTTTGTCTAAAATATCTTCAATATTTTCACTTTTACTAACATCAATTCCTAATTTCCTTGCCAGGTTTTTAATATCATTGTATAAAGTTTCCGCTTCTGATTGAGAAGACTTTTCTTCTTCATCAGTTGTTTTAGTGGGTTTGCTTTTTTGTTCTTCTTCTTCAATAATTCTTTTAGCCTCAGCTTCAGAAGAAACAGATTCTATATCAATGCCTAAAGATAGTAACTTACCAATAGTTTCTTCTGATAAATTAGCACCTTTAGATGCGATTTTTGATTGCCCTGAAATAAAGGCAGATATAGTATTTATTGATGGCATATATTTTTCCTCTTTTTTTTTTAATGATTTTTATTTATAAGTCGGAACGAATTAGTAAAAACTTTAATTTTATTTACAAAAATTTACAAAATTTGTTTATATGCACAATTTTTATTAATGTTCTTCATTTATGCTATTGTAATTAAAGGTAGGTTTTATGTATCTTAATAGCGTTAAAAACAATATATATACAAAGGGATGTTACACTACATTAGCGTTTAGTCCGAAAAAAGAAGAAACAAGTTTACCTGATTTTAAGAAAACAAATATAAGCTCAATCAACGACATTAATAGTTCTGTTGTAAGAGCAAATTTTCTTCCGGTTTCTTTTAAAGGAAATGCCCCTCAAATTAAAAAAGCATATATTATAACTGGAGAGCAGGAAGATTTACCTTTATTGGTTACGAAAAAGAATGATTCTTATGTTGTCGAATTTGATTCACAAACAGAAATGGTATATGGGATAGATGCTATAAAATATTTGAATTCAAATACAGATTTTCACTATGATACACAGGTAATTTTCCCCAAAAAAGCAGAAGGAGTTATACATATCAACGGGAAATCTATAAGTTTACCGGAAAATTCAGCAGTACTTATTAATAGTGGTACTCAAGCAAAAGTTGAAACAAAAAAAGGATATCCAATTGCAATTATTTCAAAAAAAGATTTTGACTGGTACGAAAGATATAATGCTGATGCAAAAGATGTAAATATTAAAAATAAGTTTTTAGAATTGATGTATTATAATTCACATCTTTATAATGGTGAATTTACACCAAATGTGTTATTAAGCGATGGTATAAAAGATGATGCTTTCTTGGCTTCAATAGGTATAGATAAATATAAATCAAGAAATAACTTGATATATGATATATATGAAAAAAAAGATGCATTAGATGAAGAAAAAAGAAAAGAGATAGAATTTATTAAAGCTCTTTTAGATAAATTATATTCATATGAATTAGTTGAAACGAAAGATGATGGATATGTTAGATTTATAAAATATTGTCATCCTCTGTACCAAAAAGAAAAAATGGAAAAATTGGGATTTAGTCAAGATGAAATAAATAAAATATTGCCTATCTTTACACAAGCCAGACAAATAAGAATAGATTCAAGATATGCAATAAGAAATCGTTCTGATAATTATCCTGTAGAATTAATAAAAAAAATGAAAGATGCAGGATTGTTATATGATAATAAAACAGGTCCTAAAAACTACATATATTGGACTGAATGTTTTGGAAATGAACAGTCTTTAAGAAAAAAATTATCTCAATGTGGTTTTACAGATGAAGAACAATCAATAATAATAAAAAATTGGAAAGATTTTAATAATACAGGTTTTGATATAAGTGGATTAAAATTCATAAATGAAAATATAGCAGTATATAATTTAAATGATAAATTAAATAATTGGACTCATGAAAAGACTAATTGGATTACAAATTCAACAGCTGTAGCATCTTCACAAGGAAAAACACCATTTATTGGTGTTTCTATGGTTCAAACAGATGAGGAAAAAGCTATTCCTATGTCTGCTATTAGAAAAGAAGAAAAATTACATGCACATCCTAATTTAGAAGATAAAAGACAAACGGAAATTTATCTTGTAACAAGTGGGGCTGCTGCATTGAATGTTGTAAAAGAAGGAAAAAGTTGTATAAAAATATTAGAAGAAGGTGATTTGGCAATAGTTGGTCCTGGGGTTGCTCATTGTGTTAATTCTATTCTAGGAGAATATGAGCACATTGTTACTCAGGTTCCTTCTGCTTTCCAATATGGATTTGATTTTAAATCTGTTGTTGAGGCGCCAGATGATTATGACGAGAGACTATTAGAACAAAAAGCTATTGAACTTTTAAAAAGTTATAAATAAATATATACTTTTGTTTTAATATTGATAGAAGCATACTTAAAAATGTTTTTTGTTTTTTTCACTCAGGCTTTTAGCTTATTATGAATTTTTCTTGAACAACTTAAAGTATGTGCATTTTTTATGGTGATAACTCTATGGTAAAGTCAATAATAAATTATATAAAATCGTGCCTGGAGGGATTCGAACCCCCGACCTTTTGGTTCGTAGCCAAACACTCTATCCAGCTGAGCTACAGGCACATATTGTAATTATATAATACAACATAATTTTATATTTACAAGCAAAAAATTTCAAAAAAAAAAGCTGCACTGCAGCTAATACTTAATAATCTTGGGAGGAGATTTGGGGATTTGTTACAACTATAATAATTCACTTTGACAAAAATGTTTATAATTTAAAATATAGTTTTAATAAAAATTTACATTGTATTGATTTTATTTTAATTTTTATCCACTGGAAAAAAATCTCTTTTTTTCATAAAATCATGTATAGAGGTGGAGCATGATTAATAAGATATATATTTTATTATTGGCAATTTTCTTTATTTATATAGCAATTTTTACTGTATTTTTTTCTATAATTGTTGCTGCAAGTATTTTGAAAAAAAGAAATAAATCTGATATAGAAGAAAGAAAAGAGTACAAAAACTTAATTGTTATTATATATTCACATAATAATGAAAAAACAATTGTTAATTTGTTAGAACAATTAAATAAACAAGATTATCCAAAAGGTAATTATCAAGTTCACATTATTTTAGATAATTGTAGTGATGATTCTTCAAATAAGCTTGAATTTGTTGGTGGCGCTAAACTATGGAGACTTACTGATGATACACCTTTAGGCAGAGATAAAGCTATATCTTGGCTGCTTGAAAATTTAATGTCTTTTAAAAAAGTTGATGGGTATGTATTTTTAAATGCTAATAGGATAGTAAAGAATGACTTTTTATTTAATATAAATGAAGCACTTCAAAATAATCCAGTTATTGTAGGTGCAAGTGAAGTTTATCTTGAAGATGCTGATTTCTATGAAAAAGTTTGGGCGCACGTAAATGAATATAATTCTAATATTATGAAGCTTGGACGTTCTAATCTTGGACTTGCAGTGCCTATAGATTCAGATGTAATGGCAATTTCTCATGAAGTTTTAGAAAAAGTCCAATGTATTGATTTTAAGGATGCAAATTCTGAATTAAAATATTCTTTTTTATTAACAAGTGTAAATTATGCTCCGGTATTTGTTCCTAAGGTTAAAACTTATGTATCATCAATTGATTATGAAGTTAGAAGACCAACATTTTCTTTTAAAATGTCTTTGTTTATACATTGTTTTAATATAAAAGCATTAACTAACTGGAAATTTACAGAGTTTTTATTTTCTTTATTTAAACCAAATCCTATTATATTAATTGCCTTATTGGTATTAGTAGGTATGTATTCTTTTAACTATTATTTTCTTTTTGATTTTCCGTGGTCAATTGTTTTGGCGGTTATATTAGCTGTTGCATTTGGTGTTTCTGTATATAAATCTCATTTATATGTAGAACCTTTAATATATCTTGTATCTTGTCCATTTTTTACTCTATCTGATACATTGTCTGAAATGTCATTTTTTAAAAAGGTTTTTAAATTTACAAGAAAAGAGAAAAATACTAATATAGAAAAAATAACTGTTCCTGTTAGTGTTACAAACGGCAGAAATGTATTTCCTTGCGCAATTGAACTGATTTCAGATGGTGGCTTTAAAAAGGCAATATTTAGGTATAAAAATAAGAAACAAGAAACAGCTCAGAGTTATGTAAGAATGTGTGATGCTGTTAAAAATATATCTGATATATTGGAACAACATGGATTTAGAATTAAAATATGCCAATCTTGTGCTTATTTTTCTCCTAAAATTGATGGAACAAATAATATGATAAAAGGCTATTGTAATCAAAAGGCTGTTGAAGATCAAAATTGTTGCGAATTTCCGGAAACATTGTTATGGTCATCTTGTGAATATTATATTCCTCAAGAAGTTAACAATGTAATTGATATAGCTGATTACATTAAAAATCGTTAATGTATAGAATTGTAACGAAGATAGCTTTATATATTAAAGTTTAGTGAAAAAATACCGATAAAAATTATACATGTAATATAAAATATCGGAGAAAAGCAATGGGCTTATCATCATCACAAGGAAGATTATTAATGTTAACCTCAAGATTAAGTGATATTGAGCTTAGTGAAATTATGATTTCACAAAGACAAAATCAACTTGCTTGGCAGTCAGAGAAAGTAGCTAGTGAGTATAATGAAGCAATGAGTAATTATAAGCTAACTATAAAAGTTACTGATGAGTCGGAAGATAAGGGTTATTCAACACAAGATTTAAATTATGATAATATGACTCAAATGGGGTATCTTGCTACAACGGCAAAAAATCAAGTTTATCTAAAAAAAGACGATGATGGTAATTGGATTATTCCAACAGATTTAGATGGTAATAATTTATTATCAATAGATAATACTACAGGTAAAGCTACAATTGGTACAGAACAATATGAAATTTTAGATGGAACTAAGTATTTGACAAATTCAGATACTATGCAACAAGCAATAATGAACGGAGTTCTATTTTTACTAGATACAAAAAATGATAAAGATGGAATTTCAATATCTTCATTGGAATCTGATACAGATATGCAGTATGTTTTAGATACGTCAGATGATGCTGAAGCACAAAGTAAATATAATTACGAAACAGCAAGAATATCTAGACAAGATAATCAGTTAGATATGGAATTAAGTCAATTAGAAACTCAACATGAAGCTATATTAAAAGAATATGATTCTGTAAAAGAAGTAATAAGTAATAATGTTGAAAGAACATTTAACTTATTCTCTAATGGATAATCAATATATTAAAAATTGTTAATAAAAAATCGATGCCATAAAAATAAGGGCAATTTATATATTTATTTGTTTTAATAAATATATAAAGGATGTGGCATGGTAAAAGGTGTAAATACATTAGCTGGTTATCAAGTATCTAATTCAGGATTAAATCAGGAAGATATACAAGATAGATTATCTAAATCAAAACAGGCGGTTACTGATAATTTTGAAAGCAATTCCGCTTTAAAAGTTGCAGCCGGAAATACTTCTGATCCTGATGTCTTACAAAAAACAGTGTTGTTATTACCTCCTTTAGTTTTATTAAATAGATTTGTAGATAAATTAATAGGTGGTTCTGAAGAAAAGAGCTTATTAAATAAAGCTGCAAATATTGGAGATAAAATATCTCATGTTTTACATTTAGATAATATTGTTTCAGATAAAAACAGTTCAAGAATTTCTACCTTTTTAAAGAATAATAGATTTACAAAATATTTTACTAATGATTATAAAGCAATTCCTAAATCTTCTTTTGCAAAAGGTACAACTTTAGCGAAGAAATACTCGGATGAATTAGTTTCTAATTTGTCTGATTTAAAGTATAATATAAACTTTTCTGATTTATTTAAACAAGGAGCTGGTTCACTGACTCCTGAAACATTAAAATTTTATGAAGGGATTGGTCCTTTAAAAAAAGCTGTTAGTGTTGATTATTTAAAATCAGTACAAAGTGCATTAAAAGAATTATCCGCAAAAGGAATTGAAGATGCAGATAAATTGGTAATTGACAACCTTCAAGGCAAAATTTCTGATTTTATGGCTCAAAATACTCAAGGCAAAAGTAGTTCATCAACAAAAGAACTTGCATCAGAAATAGCAAAAGTATTGTCAAAGTTTAAAGATGGTAAATATTCTTTTTTAAGAGTTCTTTCATCTAAGCCGCTATCTAAAGAAACATTGAATGTATTAGATTCAGTTGCATCTGCAAGCAAAGATAAAATTGCATCAATGTCTTCAGACCAAATAATCAGTATAGCAGATGACGTAATATCAAAAGGTGTTGATAATGTTAAAAAAGGAAGCATAACCTCAGATCCTATAGATTTATCAACGTTGAGAAATAAGTTAAAAGCTTCAGATTTAAAACTTGGAAAAACTGGAATTGGCAAATTATTTGCAAAAGGCAGTATAAAAACAAAAGATTTACTTACCTTCAGTGGTGGTATATTAGGGCTTGCCTTTACTGCAAATGCCATAATACAAGCTGTAAAAGCAGCTAAAGAAGCACCTAAAGGTGAAAAGAAAAGTACATTTATGCATGTTCTTTCTGAACAATATATTGGTATATTATTATTCCAACCAAGTATAAATCTTCTTTATAAAGCTTCTGGTAATAAATATAGAGGTATGACTGTTAGTGCAAGAGAAGCATTAAAAAACTTAGTAGAAAAAACAAATATTGATGAAAATATTACAAAAGAAGGAATAGAAATAGCAAAAATTCAAAGAAATTTATTGTTAAAAGGAGTAGATGAAAATAAAGTTGCCGATTTGGCAGGAAAAGGATTAGGTGAAGTAAAGCAACTTGCAAAATCTCTTAAAAAAGAGGGAACAAAAATAAAACTCTGGGAAAAACCATTAAAATTAATGGGACAAATTTTAGGTATGGGCTTAGATAAAATACAAAAAGTTAAATTTATTAATTTACCGATATTAGGAAGAAAAAAAATGCCACAGCCTACAGTAAAAGGTTTCTTAGGTGGTCTTGGACGTTTCCTTCTAATATTAATGGTTATTCAACCATTTATACAAAAGCCGGTTACAAAGTTATGTCATAAGATATTTGGTGAACCTAAAGCATATTTAGCAAAGAAAAACCAAGAAACACAAAATTCTTCGAAAGGTAATCAAAATAATCAAAATTCTGTAAAAAATAACGATATTAAAACTTCTCAACAATATTCAAGATTAACAAAACAAGGTGAAGAAACAAATCTTCTAAAAAAATATGAACAAAAGAATAATACTAATGATAGCAGTGCTTCTACATCTTTAAGTGATTCTAAATCAGTTTCTCAACCTTTAAGTGATGAAAGAAATTCACAACCGTCAGCTGCTTTAAATCTGTTTAATAAAAATAAATCTTCAGACCGTTATATCCCATCAATAGAAGTTGTTGATAACTCTGCAGAACAAGAAAAACAGATGGAAAAAATGGTAGATGAAATATTGAAAAGTACTGATGTAACTATAAAAAATGTAAAAAAAGTTTTATAATTAACAATTTCTGATAACAGTGATAAAATCAATTTATGTTGATTTATTATATATCAAGTTATTTAGAATATTTGGAAATTGAAAGAGGACTATCAATAAATACTATTGATGCATATAGACGAGATTTATATTTTCTTTCTGATTTTCTACAGATGCATGGCGTTGAAGAATTATGTGATATAAAACGAATACATTTAAATATGTATATAAAAAATCTTTATGATAAAAAGTATACAGCATATAGTATTGCACGAGAAATAGCTTCGATAAAAGGATTTTTTAAGTGGTTGAGTGTATCAGAATATATAAAACATAATCCGGCTTTAGCTATTGAACAACCCAAATTACCCAAAAGACTTCCCAAGGTTTTATCTATGAAAGAAATTAAAGAACTTTTAGATGAAAAAATGAGTATTTTAAATAAAGCAATATTTGAACTGTTATATGCATCAGGTCTAAGAGTTTCTGAATTATCTAATCTGCAAATTAATAATATTGATTTGAATGCAAAATATATAAGATGTTTAGGGAAAGGTTCTAAAGAAAGAATTGTTCCTATTGGTAATCAGGCTTGTATAGCTTTAAAAAATTATTTTAAAGAACGAGATTATCTGATAAAAAAACATAATTTGTCTACAAAGTATTGTTTTATAAAAGAAAATGGAAAGAAAATTACAAGACAGGATGTATATAATTTCATAAATACAATAGGTCATAATATAAATAAAAATATATCACCTCATACAATAAGGCATTCTTTTGCAACTCACTTACTTGAAAATGGTGCTGATTTAAGAGTTGTTCAAGAATTATTAGGGCATAGTGATGTTTCTACAACACAATTATATACACATATTAGTAAAAAACGATTAAAGGATATATATTTTTCAATAAATAAGTAAACATCACACTCACCTTCGTTTCACTACGGATATAAGTTCACTCAAAAACAACATTTTGGGTTCGTTTTGTAAAAAATCACTCACACTTTCAGCACATCGTGAATTTTTTCTCAGACAAATTTCTTAACTAAATAGCAAAAATTTTATTTATGTTTTTTTATATTATGGCAGATATTAGCTTAGGATAAAAAATGAATATAAGATCTTTAAATATAGGTTTAAATAATAGTATTGGAAGTAATAAAAACCAAAGTTTTAATGGATTGTGGGGCGGAACGACAAGACTGGTTGACAAAGACCCTGTATTAGGTGTTAATACTGACTATGAAACATATTATTATTATCCATATTTAGATGAACCATTATCAGAAATTGATAATGTTATTAAAAATAATACAGCAGCATAT
Organism: Candidatus Gastranaerophilales bacterium; assembly: GCA_944326485.1. Lineage (GTDB taxonomy): Bacteria > Cyanobacteriota > Vampirovibrionia > Gastranaerophilales > Gastranaerophilaceae > Avigastranaerophilus. The sequence goes on from CALVED010000004.1 coordinate 65,083, forward strand.
ATAGATGCGGAAAATGGTAGCAGATATGTTGTTAAAGAATGCAAGGTATGCACAACTCTTCCTTTTAAGGCTGTACATTTTGATATTTACCGTCATGCGGACTCTTCAACAAGACTTACTCAAAACTTGAAGAAAGTTCATTTTTCTGTTCAAGACAAATATATTAATAATCAAGGCGAACAAAAATCAGCGGTAAATGATGTTATTAAATCTCGTCTTAATGTAAAAATGTAGAGTTTATATTAACATTGCAGCCATACAAGCTGAGATATAAGAGGTTAGTGTACCTGCAATTAATGCTCTAATGCCCATTCTTGCAAGATTTTTTCTTTGATTTGGGGCTATTTCACCTATTCCTGATATTTGAATTGCTACAGATGAAAAATTGGCGAAGCCTGATAGTGCAAAAGTTGTTATTATAAAGCTTTTTTCAGATAGAATGCTTTTTAATGAAATTAAGTCAGTGAATGCTATTGCCTCATTTAACACAAATTTTGTACCTAATAAAGAACCAACAGTTGTCACTTCATTTAGTGGAATTCCAATTAGTAGCGCAAATATAGAAAATATTTTACCAAAAATCATTTTTATAGAAAGATGTTCAATATCTATTCCTATGAATGACAAATTTAAATTCAAATAAATATGCGCTAAGCATCCAACTTTTCCTAAAATATAATCAATTAGAGCAATTAAAGCAATTAAGGCAATAAGCATGGCGATAACATTAAGTCCAACTTTCATGCCTTCAGATGCTCCTTTTGAAATTGCATCAAGAACATTAACATCTGTTCTTCTTCTTCTTATTTTAAAGTTGTCTTTAGTTTGAGGTTCTAAAGTTTCCGGATAAATTATTTTAGAAATAACTAAAGCTCCGGGCGCTGCCATAATGCAAGCAGCCAACATATATTGTGCTGGAATTCCCAGTCCTGCATATACGGCAATTAAACCTCCTGATAAACAAGCCATACTGCCTGTCATTGAAGCTAAAATTTCAGATCTTGTTAAATTTGGCAGGTATGGTTTTATCATAATTTGTGCTACAACTTGTCCTACAAATGAACTCGCAACATTCGATAAAGCCTCAGCTCCAGATACATCCATTAATTTATTTACAATTCTTCCAAAAAATGCAACTACTCTCTGCATTATTCCATAGTAATATAGTATATTTACAAGTATCATCATAAAGATTAATGCAGGAATTAAATTAAGAGCAAACATAAATGCCTTATCTCCGAATAATTCTTTCAGGATTTCAGGACTATTTGTAAGTGGACCAAATACAAAGTTTGCTCCTTCATTTGCAAAATCTAATATTTTTTCAACACAGTGTCCAATTCCTGCAAATAACTTTTTACCCGGTTCGAATTTTAGTATAAATACAGCGAGTAAAAACTGTAATAATAAACCTACTATTATTGTTTTATAATTAATCGCCTTTTTATTATTAGACATTAAAAAAGCTATTAATAACATTGCAATGATACCTGTAATTCCAAATAAAATATTCATAAAAAATTCCTAATTATCTAATAAGATAATCATACTATAAATTTATTAATCAATAAAATTGTAACATTACTAATTTAAAATCTTTATTTTTTTCACGTATAATAGACAATGAAATGAAGAAAAAATTATTACTTATAATATTTATTTTATTTTTAAGCTTTCCTTCTCAAGTGTTTGGGAATGTTTCAAATCATGATGAAATACAGTTTATATATATAAATGGTTCAAATAATAATGATAAAAAGATGAAGGATTGGTTTTTTAAAGGAATGCATAAAATGCATCCTTTTATGGTAAAAGCAATTAATTCTTCAGATTTTATGAATAAAAATTTCCTAGAAAATGGGAAATATATTGTTTCAGAAAAGCCAGAGGCATTCTTTTGGGGCGATAAAAGTCAAGATGAAATACAGACAATAAATTCAGATTTAAGCATAACAAAAATGTTTAGTCCAAAACTTGCACAAACTGTTAGAACATTAATAGCTCATTATTTGCATGATGCAATATGGGTCTCCAGATATAGAAATATGCACCCTATCCTTCAAGATTTACATAAACAAGTTATGCATAATTATCAAAATAATAAACAGGTTGTTTTATTTGGATATAGTGCAGGTGCTTTTGTAACATACGAATATTTATTTAATAAATTACCGGATATTGATGTTTATGACTATTTTAGTAGAACAAATGTTTCTGATGAATTTAAAGAATTTGTAAAAAATAATAAAATGAAACCAACTTGTATAGATGCTTTAATTGCATCAAAATTGGCGGTATATAGTGCCGATGATAGATTAATACCAAATTTTAATACAGAACAATCAAAGAAAGATTATCTTAAATTAAATGAATATACTTGCACAGAATGTATCCCCAATGGGACGTTAAAAGGTATTGTTAACTTTGCAAGTCCGCTTGTACTTTTTTATTCTGATATTTCAAATGCGAACTATCCACTTACATATTATAATAAACTTCTGTATAAATATTTATTGGAAAATGATATGTTTTGGTTAACGGTAAACTATGCAGATGATCCATTAGGATATCCGACTACAAAAAATATTTCATATAAAGACTTAAAAGATAAAATAAATTTACAAATAAATCCGGCTAAAGGTTTTTTGTATAGTAAGTCTGATGTTAATAGCAGAAGAACTTTTATCGGCGCTCATACTTCTTATTGGTCAACATCAAAAAGATTTTCTAAATCTGTTGTTCAAGCGTATGAAGATGGTTTTTGTTTATATAATTCTGAAAATTGTAAAAAAGAAGATAATAATTAAATTATCTTCTTTTTTATTAGCTTTATATAAAAATTTATTTATTTTTCTGCTTTATTGCTTCAATTTTATTATTATATTTTGCTACTTCAGCATTTCTTTGTTCAATCAAAGATGCTTTTTCTTTGTTTAATGTATATATTTTATTTTGTCTTTGAACTTCTGAAATAGTTGTTGATTTTTGAGTGGCTTTTATTTGAGCATTTGTATCTTTTATTCTTGAATTATAAGCTGCTTTTATTTCATTTCTTTCATTTTTCAATGTTTGTATAGATGCATTGGTTTCTAAACTTTCGACAGTAACTGTTTTATTTGGATTTAAATTATCAATAACATCTTTTGCACCGTCTACAGTTTTATCTGTAAAATCTTTTGTCGCTTCAACTGTTTTTTTAGTTGCTTTTTTTGTGGCTTTAACCGTCTTATCCGTTACATCTTTAGTTGCTTCAACTGTCTTTTTTGTAGCTTTTTTTGTAGCTTTAACAGTCTTATCTGTTACATCTTTAGTTGCCTCAACTGTTTTCTTTGTTGCTTTTTTAGTTGCTTCTATGGTTTTATCAGTGGCATCTTTAGTTGCTTCAATTGCTTTTGAAGTAGCAGAAGTATTGTTGTCAACGTAATTGATATTAGTATTGTTATCTGTAGTTGCAGGAATCTCTATCTTTACTACCGGTTGGGCGGTTTCTTCTGCTATAGCTATTGTTGATGCCAATGCTCCGTATACTAAAATAGTGCATATTAAAAATTTTGATATTATTTTCATACTTCCTCCTCTTTATATATATAGTTTAACTAGGAGTTTGATATTATGTCAATAAAAAAGGCTCTTAATAGAGCCTTTTTTTTATTTGAATGAATCTTTAAAGCTTTTTATTGCATTTTGTCTTTGTTCTTGTTTAGCCTTTGCTTCAGCTTGTCTTTGTTCCTGTTTTGCTTTTATTTCTGCTTGTCTTTGTTCTTGTCTTGCTTTTGCTTCTGTTTGCTTTTGTTCAATCTCTTTCATTTTTTTTGAAATTGCAGATTCTTCTTGATTTGTATTAACTTTTAAAGTTGGTTTTGTAAAAGTTACTGTTGCTGCATTAGCAAATGAGCTGTATGCAAAAGAAATAAATCCTATTAATAATCCTGTAAGTATAGTTTTTTTCATATGTACTCTCCTTTCTCTATTATAAAAGACTAAAACCAATTGCTTTGATTATTTTGTTTTTTATTTGTATTATTCTGTTTCTGTTGATTTTTTCTTTGAGTTGCATTTTTTGTTGCATTCTCCATCATTTGAGCAAGTGGCGAAGCTTTTACTTGTGCTCCTGATGTTGGTTTAAATACATCAACATTAGAATTTTCTTCATAATTATTATCTTGTTGTTGTATATAGTATGCTTCTGCACCTATACTAGTAAAACCTATTATTAATAATGGTAATACTATTAATATTGCTTTTCTTATCATATTATACTCCATTTTTTTAACAAATGTACTAATTAAAGAGGAAAGCTTGTTTAACTTTCCTCTTCTTATAATTTTTATTTAATCTTTATATTTTTAAAGTTATATGAAGAAAGGAATTCTTTTACTTCTTCTTTTGTATAATTTGCTTCTCTTAATCCTTCAGTTTTATATGAATATGGTTCTGTTTGCGTATATGAAATATTCAAATCTTTTATTGATACTGGTCCTGGCTTAATGGTTATTTTTTTTGATCCAAAGTATTTAGGATCAAACGCTTCTGGGAAATATGCCAGTTTATTTTCTTTTGAAGGAAGTATTTGATCATCATATTGAACATTTTTCAAATATAATGATTTTATGTCAAAATTTTTGAATAATAATGCCGAAACAGATGTTGTTAATTCAACAACTTTTGCTTTTAATAACGGTTGTTTGTCAGGATATTGAACATCTAAATCTCTAAGTGTAATTATAGTCGTAAAATTAGGTTTAACTTTTATATCAATATAATTGAAAGTTACATTTAATCCCGTTGCAGGTAATGCTTTCTTCTCAAATTCATTTATATCAAAATGTTTAGATTTAAATGAAGGATAAATACTAATTAACCCTGCATATACGAAAAGTATTAATGCTACAAATATTAAGAGAACATTTTTATATTTTGACATATTTAAAACCTTCCTATTTACTGCCTGTTTTTATAATACCATATTGTGCAAAAAAATAACATATTAATAAATATATTGTTTTTGAAAAAGCTTTACTTTAAAAGAAATGTAAGTATTATATAAATATGAAGAAATACATACTATATTTTTTAATTTTTACATTGTTAATGCAAATTAATAATGTAACTTTTGCCGCAGAAAAGGAAAGTTCTTCCTCTTGGGGTGAAAATACTTCTGTTTTTAATTCTGGCTTTACAGGTCAAGAACCTGTAACTGATAATAAACTTAATAAGACGATAAAAATGTTAAAGGAACGTTCTTTATCAAACAAGCAGAAAAAAATCCAAAGAGAGGTTAAACCATTGTCTCCTAATTATGATATGGAACATTTAAAAAATTTTACAAATGAACAGACTTCAGATGAAGGATTGGGTTTAACCGGTACTATTATGATACCAATTCGTGCTTATAATGATGAGGGTAAATATATTAGCCCGGGATATTATAAACTTACGTGTCGTAAAATTACAAAAGATGAATATGTAATGGATTTATCTCAAGGAAATCAACTTGTTTTATCTGTAAAAGCAATTCAGACTAAACAAGACTTAGAACAAGATACAATATCTTTTTGTAATTCCAAAATAATTGATAATAATAGAATACGTCTTATGTATGGAAGCATAGAACTTAATTTAGTAGGTTATTTGTATTTTAAATAATCCCTTTTCTTTGTTTAAGTTCATTTAATTCTTTCTGAAAAGGAGAAATTTTAGTTAATTTTTCAATAATTATAGGCATTTTTTCTATTGTATAATCTATTTCTTCTTCAGTTGTATAACGGCTTAAACTAAATCTGATACTTCCATGAAGGGCTGTAAAAGGTATACCCATTGCTTTTAGAACATGGCTTGGATCTAAACTGCCAGAAGTGCAAGCACTACCAGAACTTGCACAAATTCCATACTCATTCATGCTTAAAAGAATAAGTTCTCCTTCAACATATTCAAAACCTATATTTGTTGTGTTCGGAACTCTATTAAGAGCAGCTGAATTTAATCTTGCATTATATATCTTTGATAATAAAGCTGTTTCTAATTTATCTCTTAATCTTTTGACTGTTGTTGTTTCATAATTAAGTGCTTCATTTGCTTTTTGTGCTGCACTTGCAAGTCCAATGATAAATGGTACATTTTCAGTTCCAGCTCTGCGTCCGTTTTCTTGATGACCCCCTATTATTAATGGTGATATAAGTGTAGACGATTTTATATATAAAGCTCCTATTCCTTTTGGCGCGTGGAATTTGTGTCCGGAAATTCCCATTAAATCAATATCTGTATTTTTAACGTCAAGCTTAATTTTCCCTGCAGCTTGTACTGCATCAACAAAAACTTTTGTTTGTTTATTTTTCGATTTTACAGTTTGTGCTATTTCCTCAACAGGAAATATTGTTCCTGTTTCATTATTTGCATACATACAAGAAACTAATGCAGTTTTATCATTTACCGCATCATATAATTCATCTTTATTTAGCTCTCCAACCGAATTAACGCCAATATATGTTACATTATAACCTTCTTTTTCAAGCTGTTTGTATAAGTTTAATACACAAGGATGTTCTACTTTTGTTGTAATAATGTGGTTTTTTGACTTGTCAATAGATAAAACACCACGTATTGCAGTATTTGCGCTTTCACTTCCTGAGGCTGTAAATAAAATTTCTTTTGCGCTTTTTGCCCCAAAAAAATCTTTTACTTTTTCTCTTGCTTCTTGAATAGCAAGAGAATTTCTTCCTCCAAATTCATAGATACTAGAAGGATTACCATAATTTTTTGAAAAATAAGGTAACATTTCTTCTAAAACATCTTCATCTACTTTCGTTGTAGCATTATTATCTAAATAAATTATTTTTGAATTCGTCATTTTTACACCTGAATAATTTCTATATTTTCATTAATATGTTCTTTCAAAGTAGCTTCAACAAAATGTGTTAAAGTTAATTGAGAGCGGTTACAAGCTTGACATCTGCCTGTAAGTTTTACTTTTATTTTATTATCATCAACATCTATTAATTCAATGTCTCCGCCATCTTTTCTAAGTTCGTTTGATATATATTTCTCAATTATATTATTAATTTTTATAATCATTTGAGTTTTTGTTAATTTTTCTTCTTTTGGACTATTGTTATTTATTTCATCCAGAATATTTTGTATCTTTCCTTTGCATCTGCCGCAAGCTCCACCTGCTTTTGTATAATTTGTTACATCTTCTACTGTTTTTAGATTGTTTGTTTTTATTTCATTTTCTAAAAATGATTTAGATATATTAAAACAATGACAAATAATGTCTTCATCATCTTTAATAGTAATTTCTTCATTATAATAATTTGCAATTGCGGCTTCTAATGCTTCATGTCCCATAACAGAACAATGCATTTTCTCTGGCGGAAGTCCACCTAGTGCATCAACAATTTGCTTATTGGTTATTTTTCTTGCCTCGTCAATGTGTTTACCTATTACCATTTCTGTTAAAATGCTGGAACTTGCAACAGCACTTCCACATCCAAATGTTTGAAATTTGGCGTCGGTTATTATTCCATTTTTATCAACTTTTAAATATAACTTAAGCATGTCTCCGCAAGAAAGAGAACCTGCTTCACCTATTGCATCTGCATCTTCAATAGAACCTACATTTCTTGGGTTCGTATAATGATCTATAACTTTATCTGTATAATTCCACATAATAATCTACCTTGTTTTATTTCCTCTTTTATTATACTCCAAAGAAAAAAAACAACCTTATATATAGATTAAAAAGAGGAACAAAAGTTCCTCTTAAGATACGAAAATAAAAATATAAAAATATATAAATAAGCGAAATAAGTAAAACGAAAATGAGAAAAAGAGAAGATTAGCCAACGCCGTTAAATTTAGGAGTAGCTCTATCAATAGCAGAGCTTTCAGCTTCTTCAACAGCTTCTAATTGTTTTTGAAGAGAAGATAATTGAGTATCAAGTCTTTTAACTTCCATTTCAATAGCATTTTCCTTAACGCTAACCATATAAATTTCTCTGTTAATGTCATCCAGTTCAGCATTAAACTCTTCTTGTTTTTGTCTAATTTGAGCATTAATTCTTTCTCTAGCGGTAGAGTTATCAGTGCTTGCCAATCGTTCATAGAGGTCAGCTAGTTCGATAGATTGAGCGGCCTGAATAGAAGACATTTGTTGTTGAAGGCTTAAAGTGTTAGTAGCAAGAATGTATTGTTCGTTAGAACGTTGAGTTTGTTGTAAACTAACAGAGTTAATATTACCCGTTAGTTGAACCTTTCTTTGAGCGAATAGTGCGTAACCCATAAATAAAAATCCTCATTTTCGTATCTTGTATATAAATAAAAACAAAAAGAGATGCATAATTGCCATAAAGAGTATATACAAAGAATATATAAAAATAATAAAAAATTGTTAAAAATCAATACAGTATTGAGAGATAGCAGTATATATTCTATATTTACAAAACTTAATAATTTGCATTCGTTCTTATATTAATATTTATCAATATATTAGTATATATGTGTGCTATTTAGAATAAAATTATATATATGAATAATAAGTTAATAGAATTAAAGAATAAGTGTGAAAAATGTGAAAAGTGTTCATTGTGTAAGACAAGAACTAACATTGTATTTTCAAGTGGCATAGAAAATAGTAAATTGATGTTAATTGGTGAAGCTCCTGGTTATTGGGAAGATAAAAAAGGTGAACCTTTTGTTGGCAAGGCCGGTCAATTACTGGATAAAATATTTAATTGTGTTGGTTTATCGCGAGAAAAAGATGTTTATATTTGCAATACAATAAAATGCAGACCTCCTGAAAATAGAAATCCACTTCCTGAGGAAAAGAATGCTTGCAGAGAATATTTAGATGCTCAAATTGAAATATTGAAACCTAAAATTATTTTAATATGCGGTCGTGTTGCACTTAATTCTATGATTCCAGATGCAAGCGGTATTACAAAAGTTAGAGGTAAGTGGTTTGATGGACCATATAATTCTAAAATGATGCCAATATTTCATCCTTCATATCTTTTAAGAAATGATTCTAGAGAAGTTGGAAGTCCAAAGTGGTTAATGTGGCAAGATATTAAAGAAATAAAAAAAGTTTATGATAATTTAATCTAGTATTGTACTTTGTTACTGAATCATCTTCGCTAACAAAGTACTCACCTTTAAAAAACGCCACTCACCTTAGTTTTACATGGATACAATCTCTCTCAAAAACAAAGTTTTTTGTTCGTTTTCTAAAAAAAAATTCACTTACACTTTCTGCTTATCGTGAATTTTTTATCAGACAAATTAAATTAGTTTATTTTTTAGATTAACCCATTTCTAACATCTTCAAAGAATTTAACTACATCCTTCATTTCCTCAGAACTTGTTGAATGATCTATATTATATTTTTTATAGACTGTAGTAATTCCTAAATTTCTTGCAGCATTATTAAATATTTCTGCATTTTCTCGTCTAAATTCGTCATCCATAGTCCCTATACCAATAAAATATTTTACCCCATTATTTTCAGTTGGTTTTACTCTGGCACCACTTCCTAATAGTGCACAAGCATCTATTAGTTCAGGTCTTATAAATGAAAATCTTGATGCAAATTGGGCTCCTGCTGAAAAACCTACCATATATAGTTTAGAGTAGTTTAGTCCATTTCTTTTTGCTTTTTCTAACATGCTAACTAACGCTTCACCAGACCAAGCTTGTGGATATTGATAACTTTTTTCATTTTTAAAATCTTCATCATTAAATTTAAATGTTGGAGACAGTATTGCATAACCTTTTGTATTAGCAAGATCATAAAGTTCTTCACTAATACTTTCTCCGCCGTTTCCATCCAAACCGGGTATCCAAATGATTACAGGATATGGTTTTGAAGGATTACTTTCTAATTGGGCTGGTATATAGTAGAAGAAAGAAACTGTGCTATTAGTTGGATTTGATGTATATATAGTATCGTTTACTTCTTTTGCTACTTTTTTTATAGTTACATCATTTTCAGTATATGAAGTTATTATTTTTTCTGGTGCTTTTGAATACTCACTAAATTTGGGTTTAGAATAATTATTTATTGGTTTTTGTTCATAGGCCGGTGAAAAACCGTATACAGATGAATTTGTATTATTTTGATATGTATTATTAGTATTTATATTTGTTTGGTTATATGTATTTGTTGGCGTAGGAGCAAAACCGTATACGGAAGAATTTGTATTGTTTTGATATGTATTATTAGTATTTGTATTTGTTTGGTTATATGTATTTGTTGGCGCAGGAGCAAAACCGTATACAGAAGAATTTGTATTGTTTTGATATGTATTATTAGTATTTGTATTTGTTTGGTTGTATGTATTTGTTGGGGCAGGAGCAAATCCATATACAAAGTCTGCATTTGCTTTGTTAATTGTGTTCGTTAATATAAATAAGAAGATAATTAAAACAATGCTTTTTTTCATGTATGATCCTTTATATAATTACATTAATAGTATACGAATTTTTATAATTAAATAAATATACTTTTTAGTTGATATTTATTAAAGATTTGTATACTTGTAAGTATTTTTGAGCACTTCTAGACCAAGAAAAATCTGCTTTCATTGCATTTTTTATTATTTTTTGCCATTCTTTTTTATCTTTGTATACATTTATTGCTTGTTTTATTGAATTCAACATATCGTCTGCATTATAGTTATAGAATTTAAATCCATCTGCTGTATCATTTGGATAACCAATTATTGTATCATCAAGACCTCCAGTAGCTCTTACTATTGGAATTGTTCCGTACTTTAATGCAATTAATTGAGATAGTCCGCAAGGTTCAAATCTTGATGGCATTAAGAACATATCTGCTCCTGCATATATTCTGTTACTTAAGTCTGCTTTATATTCTATTTTCGCTCTTATATTTTTTGAATTGTAACTTAACCATACAAAAAAGTCTTCATATCTTTTCTCTCCGGTTCCAAGTACTATAATGTCAGCATCAAGATTCATTAAATCTTTTTCTGCAAATTTTAATAAGTCTATACCTTTTTGTTCTACCAATCTTGAAATTATTGCAATAAGAGGTCTATCTTTTTTGTATTCGAGCCAATAATCTTTTGTAATATTAATTTTGCATTTTTCTTTATTTTCTAAATTATTTAAATCATAATTGAAAGGTATTTTTTTATCTGTTTGTGGATTAAATTCTTCATAATCAATGCCGTTTAAAATACCTATAAGTTTATTTTGGTTATTTCTTAATGTCCAATCAAGACCTTCTCCATATTCATAAGTTAAAATTTCTTGTGCATATTTGGGAGATACTGCAATTATTTTGTCTGAATAATTTATTGCACCTTTCATCCAAATTAGACTTCCATAGTGTTCAAGTCCATAAGGATGAAATACTTCTTCTCTACTTATTTGTGCAAAATCCAGTATTTCCGGAAAATATCTTCCTTGATATGCCAGGTTATGTATTGAAAATACTGTTTTGGTATTTTGAAAAAATGAATCATTTTTATAAGAAGTTTTTAACCATACAGGTATCATTGAAGTATGCCAGTCATTACAGTGTATAATGTCAGGCTTAAAGTTTATTAGTCTTGTATATTCAAGCGCTGCTTTTGAAAATGTGATAAATCTTTCTTGCTCGTACCAGCTGTCAATACCTGTTGGATATACGCAGTTGAAGCAAGAAAAAAATTTGGGATTATCTATAAAAAAAACATTTATATTTGTTTTTGGTAATTTACTCATATAAAGTTTAAAAACATATTGAGCATATCCAAAATTTATTTTTAGCTGCGAATTTTCAAGTTCTTTTATATTATATTTTTCTTTGTCTATACTACCGATAAGTGGTGTAAAAATTGCCATTTCTGTTTCATTTGATTGTAAATATTTTGGAAGACTTCCCATAACATCAGCAAGTCCGCCTACTTTTGTAAATGGTGCCAGTTCAAATGTTACGAATAATATTTTCATTTAATGCCTCTTATAAATTTCTTGAAAGATATTCAAGTGCGTATTTTAATATATCTTCCGTTTTTGTATATTCTTTTTTGTAGTTTAAAACTTCTTTTATAGCATTTTTTGCTTCACTTGCACTATATCCAAGTGATATTAATACACTTTGTACTTCTATAATAGAATCTTGTTTTATTTCTTGAGTCGTCTGAATATCTGATATGTCTGTAGGTGTTACATTTGACCAATTAATTAATTTATCTTTTAATTCAAGAATAATTTTTTGGGCAACTTTTGTCCCGACTCCTTTTGCTCTTGAAAGTTCCTTATAATCTTCCCTTATCATAATATCTACAAGTTCTGATATTGAAAATTCATCTAATATTAAAAGGGCTAATTTAACTCCTATGCCAGATACACTTTGTAATATGTTAAAAATATCTCTTTCTTCTTTAGTTATGAATCCTGTTAAAGACATTACATCTTCTTTATGTTGAAGAGATACATAAATTTTTACTTGATTAGTTCCTTCACTAATCTTTTCGATAGTACTTTTTCCTGTATTAATAAGATAACCAATATTGTTAACATCAAGAATAATATGGGTTCCTCTGTAGGAATTTATTTGTTTTGAAATAATTGTGCCTTTTAGATAATCAAACATTTTATAAGTCTTCTTCTCTTGTTAATTCATTATATTTATCAAGTGCTTCTTGTGCATCTTTTATTTTATCTAATTTTTTATTTACAAGTGCAAGATTATAATAGAAATTTGGTTCATTGTTCTTTAATGATACAGCTTTTTTAAAAGCACTTCTGGCATATTTGTATTCTTTTTGTTTATAATATGCACAACCTAAATTGTAATAATAAAAAGGATAATCTTTCTTATATTTTATTGCAAGTTTATATTCATTTATTGCACTATTATATTTATTATTTTTTAGATAGATATTTCCAAGATTATAATGAGCTTTGTCAAAATCAGGTTTTAATATAATAGATTTTTCTAAAAAGAAAATTGCATTTTCTTCATTATTCATGTCTTGAGAAATATTTGCAAGTATATACCATAATTCATAATCTCTATCTTCTTCCATAATTTTAGAGATCATATTATATGCTTCTACTATATTATTAGAATTGTATACTGCTATAATTTCTTTTTTTTGTTCATCTATTGATTGTTCTTGTGCATAACAATTATTTAATGAAACTATTGTTAATATTAAAAATAAAATTGATTGTATTTTTCTTTTCATAATCTACCTTAATACATTATATTTTAATAAATAAATTGTTTCTATTTAAAAAAATAATTGTAAAATTTTATAACATTTTATATTTTTCTTTCAATTAATTATAAAAAAAAAACTTTATTATAATATAAGACTAAATTCATCAGGCCAGATATGATTACTTTAGACATAGATTTATCGTATTTAAGCAGATACTATAATATTGCTACGAGTTCACTGGAACAGTATCAAAATAAGAGTATCACGCAAATAATGCAAATTGAAGCCGCAAAAGGTAATACTGCGGCTGCTGAATTTTTGTTAAAAGTTACTTCGGATCCAGAAGAACTTGCTAAAGTTTTTCAGTTGGTTAATCCTAAGAACAGATACTTAATATTAATGAATATGAATGAAGAAGATTTGATGAAAGTTATGGAATTTCTTCAAACTGATGAATTTATATTGGGTTTAAGTATATTTACACAAGAAGCAATAATAAAATTAATGACATATTTAGAGCCTGAAAGTCTTGCTACTGTTGTTTTGGAAAAAATGGATGTTGATAAATTTTTAAAAGCAATACCTGAAGAATATCTGGATGAATTTTTATCTTCTGATAAGCTTGATAGAAAGATGATGTTAAAAGCTATGGAAGATGTTGATGAAGAACAGTTACAAAAAATGATGGAAAATGTCACGGGGCAGGCCTGTTATGATGATAAAGATGCTATTCTTCAAAAGATGAGTGGTTTAGATGATGATAATTTTATGCGTGCTGTCTTTAGTTTTGAACCAGAAGGGAAACAACAATTAATTTCGAATTTATTACAAGAAAAACCTGATTTGTTTGAAGAATTTTCACCTGAAGCAATGGTTCATCCTTTTAAAACTATGCAAAAAGAAGATGTATTAAAATCTTTAGAAGTACTTGAACCTAAAGAATTTCTACCAATGATGGAAGAACTTCCTCAAGAAATTATGGCTCTTATTGCTACACAAATAGATCCGAAAGTTTTTGCCCAACTTCTTTGTAATGACTTTAAGGATATTATTGCAAGTTGTGGTGCTGGACTTGGATAATCTGATTTGTTATATTTAAAGTTATTTGTTAAGAAATGTATCAATATTTCTAAAATTTGAAATATATATTCTTGTATATACTTTATATATATGAGGATATTATTATGATGACAAAATTGATAAATTGTAAAATGAAAGAAATATATTTTTCTCCTATCGAGATAAAAGAGAATCCTGAAGAGGAAAAAGCAAGATGTCAATTTTGGCATTCCATGAATATTTTTGCAATACAAAATATGTCTTTAATTAATTTGCAAAGAGCTTAATTATTTTAATTGCCATTTTTTCTTTAATGCTCTTATTGTTCCATCTTTTTGCATTCTTGTGATGATTATATTTAGATTTTTTTTCAAAGATTCATCTTCTTCATTTCTTTTTATTCCAATGGCATATGGTTCTTGTGATATTTTATTTTTTAAAATCCTGTATCCTTTATTATCCATCAAGAAGCCTGAAAGAATTGTATTATCGCTGCTTAGAGCATCAGCTTGACCTTCTTTAAAAGCTTTAAATGCTTCCTCATAGTTTTTATATCCGTTAAGTCTTGCAGTAGGTATTATTCTTCTTATATTTTGCTCAGTTGTTGTACCAAGAACAACAATTGTTGTTTTTCTTTTTAAATCTGAAAAGGTATGAATATCACTATCTTCTTTAACAATGGCTGTTTGTCCTGCAATATAGTAAGGAGTAGTAAAATCTATTAAAAATTGTCTTTGAGGTGTAATAGACATAGTTGCTATAACCATATCTACCTGACCGGAAGTAATTGCTTCTATTCTGGTTGCAGGAGTTACAGGAACAAATTTTACTTTTCTTTCACTTCCAAGAATATCTTTTGCTATATATTTTGCAATATCTATGTCAAAACCTTCTATTTCACCTGTTGTTTTATTTATATATCCGAAAGGTTTTGAGTCTGTTTTTACTCCTACAATAAGGTTATCACGTTGTATTATTTTATCTACTTGTGATATAGTTTCTTTTTTACTGCAGCCGGTTAAAAAAAATATAATAAATAGTAATAGTGCTAAAATTAGTTTTTTCATATACTTCCTCTTTTTTATTAAATCATATTTTTATATATTCTAAATACTATTAAAGATGTAATTATTAATGTTTATTACTTTTATAAAGATTACCTTGCAATAGTTTAAAATAAGAGATTAAACATTATTCACTTTAAAAAAAATATCAGTATAATAGTAAATATGAAAAAAATTTTGATGGTTTTATCCTTAATTTTTGTTATTTTTATAACATCAGGTGCCGGCTATATGGGTACACTGCCTGATATTGATGCTGAATTTAGTTATTTGAGAAAACAAAGCAGTGAAAATGCTATGGCTCCATATACTGTTGAAGAGCTTGATAAAAAAAATGAACAGGAATTACGTAATGTTCCAAGAGATAATGATAATTATGTAGATATAATCATAAAAAAGGATAAAACAACACAGTATTTAAAAGATGTTAACTCTGTGATATTAATACTTGAAAAACTTAGAAGATGTTTGAATACAGATCAAAATATACAAAAATTTAATGCAATTGTTAGTAATCTGATTGATAATGTTGAATATATAAAACAAGAATATAAAGACAAACCGGAAAGCAATTATCTTTCTTATGCTCGCTTAATATATGTTTCAGATTCTGCTCGTTCTGTTGCTAATTATAGAATGCAAGGTGCTCGAAGCGAAAAATATATTCCATATACATCTTCTAATAATATTTACACAAAAGAAACTACTGAAAAAAAACTAAATGATTTATTGAATAATGTAAATGAAACTTTATTTATTTTAAAAAATTTAGAATAATTATACTTTTATTTATCTTAGTGTCTATTATATTCAATATTTATTTTCTCTTATATTAAATTAGGAGAAAGATATGTTAAAAAAAAGTTTATTGGTAATTATATTATTTTTTCAATTTTTTATAATAAGTTTTGCGTATAGCGATAATACAATCGAAAATCTTGAATATTCGAAATATGGGAAAATATATTCAAATGAAGATTTTGGGACAAGATTAAGACGTTTGGAAATGGATATATTAGGTATGTCACAATCAGGTGATATAAATTCCAGAATAGCAAAACTGCAAAAAGTTGCTGGGGTTGGCAAATATAGTGCTATAATGCCCCCAGATGATAATTTTTATCCAGGAGAGAAAAAAAGTGTAATTAGAAAATTTTTTGATAATGTAACTTCATCTTTTTACGATCCAGAGAGTATTACCGGATATACTCCATCAATAACAAATAACGGTTATTATTACGATTCATCATATAATAATGGGTTTTTTAATCGATATAACAATTATTATCCATATAATAGAAGATATCTTGGGTATAATAATCCTTTTTATAATAATAATAGATATTTTAGAAATAATTGGCCGAATAGAAATAAAATAAGTTCTATCCTTCCATCTATGAATACAAATAATATTATTAATATGAATAATAGATTTCCAAATAGATTACATAAACCATATAAACCATATAAACCATATAAACCATATAAACCATATAGGCCATATAAACCATATAGGCCATATAGGCCGAATATGTCTTATAGTCCATATAATCCATATAATAGAAATAGTCTTTTACCAACAGATATGTCTACAAATATTGCAACCAGGTCTTCTGTTCACATATTACAGGACTGATATTATAAAATAAAAAGAGAACCTAAAAAGTTCTCTTTTTATTTTAAATTTAATTTATAAAATTAAGATTCAAAAACATAACAAAGTAAAGAAGCTTCTCTAGCTTTTTTAACAGCTTTTGCAAGCATTCTTTGATGTTCAGCACAAGTTCCTGTAATTCTTCTTGGAAGAATTTTTCCTGCTTCAGTTAAATATTTTCTTAGTTTTTGAGCATCTTTATAATCAATTACTTCAACTTTATCTGCACAGAAACTGCAATTTTTACGTTTTTTCTTGTCTAATTGTTCTTTTGCCATTATATTTTCCTCTATTTCCTATTGTATTTCTTAAAAAGGTATTTCTTCTTCACCAATTAAAACATCGTCCATTTCTACTTCTGAAAATTTAACAACGTCATCTGTAGACTTAGAAGCAGTAGAATTTGTTTTTGTTGAATTAATAACTTCAAAACTTGATAAATCAATTTCCATTACTTTCTTTTCATTTCCATCTTCAGCTTGGAAACTTGATACTTGAAGTCTTCCTTCGACAACGATTTTGTCACCTTTTGTAATTGCAGACTCAATTGTTTCTGCCAGATTACCTCTTGCAACGACTCTTATTAGTGATTGTTCTTTTTCGTCAATATTTAAAGTAAAAGAAGTAACAGGAATATTATTTCCTGTAAATCTTTTTTCCGGATTTCTATATACTATACCTGAAATAACTGCTTTAGCTATTGACATTATTTAACTCCAATTTTTATGCTTTAACTTCTGAAATTTCTAGAAGCATTATTCTTAAGATATTTTCATTTAATCTTAATTGTCTTCTGAATTTTTCAACTTGGCTTGGATCCATTTCAAAAGTTTGAACTGCAAAATAGCCGTCTCTGTAGTCTTGAATATCATAAGAAAGTTTTTTACGTCCCATTTTATCAGTAAGTATAACTTTTCCATCTAAAGAAACTATAGTTTCTTCTATTTTTGCAACAACTTTATCATATTCTTCAGAATCAATATTTGGTTTAATTATTGATAATAATTCGTATTTTCTCAATTTAGTTCTCCTTGACTTATAATTTTTAATATTCAAAAAACATGTTAACATGAACATTTTTAAATACAAATACTTATGGCTTTTTATGTTAAAATTTGTGTGAATTAAGTTTAAAAAGAAAGAAATTATGGATAAATTTGAGTTAGTTGGAAAAAATCTTGATGAAATTGAAAGATTTATGTTAGAAAATAATCAATCAAAATTCAGGGCAAAACAAATATACAATTGGATTTATTTAAAGTCTGTTGATTCTTTTGAAAAGATGACAGACTTATCTTTAGAAACACGAGAATTGTTAAAAGAAAAGGCTTTATTTAGCAAGTTAGTAATAAAAGATAAACAAGTAAGTAAAGATGGCACAATTAAATATCTATTTGAACTTATTGATGGAAACTTTGTAGAAGCAGTGTTAATGAGATTTGATAACAGGGCTAATCTTACAGCGTGTATAAGTACACAGGTTGGATGTCCTATGGGATGCAGTTTTTGTGCAACAGCAAAATTAGGTTTTAAAAGAAATTTAGATACGAATGAAATAGTTCAACAAATTTTTCTAATACAAGCAGATACTGGTTTAAAAATTACAAATATAGTTTATATGGGACAGGGTGAGCCGTTGTTAAATTTCGATAATTTATTAAATTCCATAAAAATATTTAGAGAGCAATTTCAGATAGGAGCAAGAAGAATTACTGTTTCAACATGTGGGATAATTCCTCAAATAGAAAAACTTGCAGACTTAAATTTTCAATCTACTTTAGCAATTTCTTTACATGCATCTGATAATGAAAAAAGAAAACAAATTATGCCTGTTTCAAATAAATATCCTTATGATAAACTTATTGATGCATTAAAAAAATATACGGATAAAACGGGGCGTAGAGTTACAATTGAATATGTTCTTATCAAAGACATTAATGACACACTAGAGGATGCTAAAAAGTTAGCATATTCAATTTCTAAATTAAAAAGTAATGTAAATTTGATTATTTATAATCAAAATGAATATAGTCAATATAAAAAGCCTTTAAAAGAAAATGTAATGAGATTTAAATATATTCTGGAAGCCTCTGGTAAAAAAGTTACAATAAGATTGGAAAGAGGCGGAGATATTGATGCTGCTTGCGGACAGCTTAGTTCAAAAATGAAAAATAAATAATTTTCTTAAAAAAAGATTATTTAAAACTTGTCATGTTTTATTTTTATGGTTAAAATTATAATGTAGTTCACAAGTTTTTTTATTTAAAATGACAAAATTTTAAATTTAAACTATAATGAATGTAAGGTAGAATTATTAATCTAATCAACATAGTATTTAAAATTAACAAGGGAGCAAGATTTCTTATATTAAAAGAGAGAGAAATTATTTTTGCTTATAGAAAAAGGGGCATACCAGATGTACGTAAATAAGTGTATTAAGTGCGGTGCTGAGTTCGAAACAAAGAATCCCAAGCGAGTTATTTGTCCGAATTGCTTGTATTCTGATAAAAAATATACAGAAGAGTTATCTCAAGAAGCTCAAAATGCATCATTAACACAAGACACTTCTTCGAAAAAAAATTCTTATTCTTATGATGATTCAAATGAAGAAAGAAAATTTAGAAGTTATGAAAGACCTGAACGTCCTTCATATAATAGAGGATTTTCTTATAAAAACAGTAATGACAGATCTAGAGAAAATCGTACTCAAGGTTCTTACCAAAGACCATTTAACAAAAATAGAAATGACAATCAAAGAGGTAGAAATAATTTCAATAAACAAGGCGGTTTTTCCAGAAATCGTCAAGGCGGTTTTAAATCAAAGCCACAACGTCAGAAACAACTATTAGTTAGTAAAGAACAATTAGAACAAATAGAAATTCTTTATAAAAAAGCACTGCCTCTTCCAAATCCGGATGTTCATGAAATTATAGGTCAAGCTATTGGTTTAGAACCAAGAAAAGTATTTTTTGGTATAAATTTGGTTAGACAAAAATTAATGCTTCCTAAATTGCCATTTCCAAAAAGAAAATTGGCAGTTTCTCCGGATCAGTTATTTGCTATAAAGAATTTATATGAGCCATTATTACCATTGCCTCCAATTGGTTGTCATAAAATAATAGCAGCTCAATTAAAAATGGATGAGTGGAGAGTTCATGTCGGTATTGGTTTAATTAGAAAACAAATGGGACTTGACAGGTGGAATCAAAATCGTGAAGATGCACCTGCTGAATATAAAAAGACTACATAATTATGAATAATAATTTAATTTCAATTGCAAAGATTCTTAATTTTCATGGGATTAAAGGTGAAGCCAAACTCGGTTTTTCTAAAGGAAGAGAAAAACAAATTGAGTCTTTAAAAAAAGTTTTCGTGCTTAAAGATAAAAATTATAAAGAACTAAATGTTATATCAGTAAGATTTCATAAACATTTTGCTATAGTCAAATTTGATGAGTTTAAAACAGTTAATGATGTTGAAGAATATAAAGGCTGTGATTTATATTTAGAAAAGGAAAAAGTTGAAGAATATCTTGAGTCTGATGAATTTTTAATTAGTGATTTAATAGGCATGGATGTTTTTGATGAAGATGGTTGTTTGTTAGGTAGTATAATCGCTATTGGTGAAAATTTAGCAAATAATTTGTTATCTGTAAAAGATAGTAACGGTAAAGAACATTTGGTTCCTTTTGTAAAAGAGTTGGTTCCTGTTGTTGATTTAAAAAATAATAGAGTTGTTATTAACAATATAGAAGGTCTTATAAGTTGAGATTTGATGTATTAACTTTATTCCCTGAATTTATATCAGGTGCTTGTAATTATAGCATCATAAAACGTGCATTAAATCAAAATTATATAAATATTAATGTTATAAATCCGAGAGATTATACTAAAGATAAGCATAAGAAAGTAGATGATACTCCGTATGGAGGTGGGGCAGGCATGTTGCTTATGTGCCAGCCATATATTGATGCTTATAATGCAGTGGAAAAAAACGAAAATTCAAAAACAATAATAATGTCTCCTAAGGGACAGGTTTTTAATCAAGAAATGGCCAAAGATTTTGCAAATAAATCACAAATAATTATTATTTGCGGTCATTATGAAGGTTTTGATGAAAGAATTATAGACATAACTCAAGCAGAAGAAGTTTCAATTGGAGATTTTGTTTTAACAGGCGGTGAAATACCAGCGTTGGCTATTATAGATAGTGTTTCAAGATTAATAAAAGGCGTATTGGGTGATGATGAATCATCTGAATTTGATTCACATTATGACGGTTTATTAGAATATCCTCATTATACAAAACCGAGAAATTATGATGGTCTTGAAGTTCCTGAAGTTTTGTTATCCGGAAATCATGAAAAAATTAAGGAATGGAGAAGGTTGCAACAATTTATAATTACTAAAAATAAAAGACCTGATTTATTTGAGAAGTTTATAAATTCTGAAATATCTAAATATGATAAAAAAATAATAGAAAAAAATTCACAATTGTTTTAAACTATAATTTGGAATAGATAACAGGGAATTATTATGAGAGCGGCAGTATTAGAAAATAACAAATTTGTAATTAAGGAAGTTGAAAAGCCGTCACTTGATGAATATAAAACAGGTGCAATCGTTAAAGTTATAGGTTGTGGACTTTGTGGTTCTGACATAGTGAAAATTAATAATGGTAAAGCTAAAGATGGAGATGTCTTAGGTCATGAAGTAGTTGGTGAAATTGTTGAAATTAATTCTGAAACAAATTTTGAAATAGGCGATAAAATTGTACTTGGACATCATGTTCCTTGTTTTAATTGTCATTATTGTTGGAATGGCAGTTATTCAATGTGCAGGCATTTTAAATCTACAAATATTATTCCAGGCGGTTTTGCAGAATATATATATGTATCAGAAGAGCATTTAAGTAAGACCGTATTTCGAGTAAACTTAAGTTTAAGTGATATAGAAGCATCTTTTTTTGAACCTTTAGGTTGTTGTATAAGAGCAATTCAAAGAGCAGATATAAATCTGCATACTAAAAATCTTGTTATTGGTTTGGGTTCAGTTGGTATATTAATGGGTGGAGCTTTAAAGGCTTTTGGTTATGAAGCGTATGGTTGTGATTTAAAAAAAGAAAGAGTTGATTTGTCACTCGGTTATGGTTTTGAAAAATCTTTTTTATTAGAAGATGAAAATGAAGTTATTAAACAAATGAAGGAGTATGCGCCAATAGGTTTTGATACAATATTTCTTACTGCAGGTGCTACAAAAGCTTTAAATCTTGCATTAAAATCTGCCAGAGATGGTGCAAAAATTGTTGTATTTTCAAGTATAAAAGATAACTACGGATTTTTAAATAATCATATATATTATAGGGAATTAACTGTAATGGGTAGTTATTCTCCATCTCCTATGGATTTAGAAGATTCAATAAAGTTTATAGAACAAGGTAAAGTAAAAGTTTCAGGATTATCTAAAGTTTATTCTTTGGAAAATTTAAATGAAGCAGTTAGTGATACTCTTTCAAATAAGATTATGAAGGCATTTATAAAATTATGAAAATGAAAGCATTGCAATTCTATGCTCCATTGAAGGTAGAATATGAGGAAGTTGAAATAAAAGACCCTAAAGAAGGAGAAGTACAGGTTAAAATAATGGCTGCACTTACTTGTGGTACTGATGTTAAAACATATAGAAGAGGACATCCTGTGTTAATAAAAAAAGTACCATCCGGATTTGGTCATGAGTTTTCAGGTATAATTACTAAAGTTGGAAAGAATGTAGAAGGTTTTAAAGTTGGAGATAGAGTAGTTGCTGCTAATTCAGCTCCTTGTGGGGAATGCTTCTTCTGCAAACGTGGTGATTATAATTTGTGTGAAAAATTAGAATTTTTAAATGGTGCTTATGCTGAATATATTAATGTACCTAAGTCAATAGTAAAAAGAAATCTGCTTCATTTACCGGATGATTTAAGTTTTGAGAAAGCTGCTTTTGCTGAACCATTGGCTAATGTAGTACATGGAATAGAAAAGACAGGAATAAAACCTGGTCAATCTGTAGGTGTTGTAGGTATAGGACCTATTGGTTTAATGTTTGTCAAACTGGCAAAATTAAAAGGTGCAAGAGTAATTGCTGCTGGCAGAAATCCTTTAAAATTAAAATTAGCTAAAGAGTTTGGCGGTGCTGATGAGATTATAGATTTGAATAGATATAAAAATCCTGAAAAAATATTTATTGACTTTTCTGACTCAAAAAAAGGATTAGATGTTGCAGTTGAGTGTGTTGGTTTACCGGAAATTTGGGAAAGAATGTTTACGTTTGTAAGGCGTGGCGGTATTGTTCACTTGTTTGGCGGTTGTAAGGATGGTACATCTATAAATATAGATACAAGAAGACTCCATTATGACGAACTAAAGGTTATTAGTATATTTCATCATACTCCTGTCTATTTTAGAGAAGCATTGAGATTAATTGCGGAAAATGAAGTTCCTGTTGAAAAATTAATTACGGAAACTCTTCCTCTTGAACGTGCTGAAGAAGCTTTAATTAAACATATGAATGGTAGAGCTGTGAAAGTTTTAATTAAGCCTTAATTTTATAGTATAATGTTAGAAGTAGAGTTGAACTTTTGGTATGGAAAATAATTATATAGAACTAAGAAATTTAATAGAAAAAGCAGATAATATAATAGTATTTTCTCACGTTAACCCTGATGGAGATACTTTGGGATCAAATCTTGCTATTAGTTTGATGATAGAGCAATATTTTAATAAGAATGTTGATTCTGTATATGTTGGTAATTTACCTGCCTTGTATTCTTATTTACCTCAATTTGACAGATTTAAAAATGTTATAGATATAGATTCAAAAAAAGTATATGATCTAGCTATTGCAGTTGATGTTGCATCGAAAGACAGAATGGTTTTAGGTAGTGTTATATATGATAAAGCAAAGAACAATGTTAATATAGACCATCATAAAACAAATATTGGTTATGGAAAATTAAATATAATTGATGGAGATGCAGCTTGTGTAGGCAGTATACTTTATAAAATTTTTAAAGAGTGGAATTTGAAAATTACTAAGGACGTTGCAAGGTGTCTTTATACTTCTTTGATGACTGATACGGGTGGTTTTAAATATGAAAATACAACTCCTGAAACATTTATATTGGCATCAGATTTGGTAAAATTAGGTGTTTCTCCGACACAAGAATACAGAGCTTGTTATGAAACTAAACCGCAATCAATGGTTCAATTTCAAGCTTATGTTGTTTCTAATACAGTTTTTTATAATGAAGGTAAAATAGCTTTTTCTAAAATTACAAGAAGCGATATGAGTAGGTTTAATGCAACAGATGAATATACAGAAGGAATTGTAGAAGTTCTGCGAACTGTAAAAACTGTTGAAATCTCAGCAATTTTAAAAGAAACAAAAGAAGGATATACAAAGGTTAGTTTGAGAAGCAAAAGAATAGATTTAACACCTATAGTTATTGATTTTGGCGGAGGTGGTCATTCATTTGCAGCAGGTTGTACGATAAAAAAACCTATAGCAATTGCCTTTGATAAATTATTAAGACGTGTTCAAAGTGAATTAAAATGAGAAATTATATAGAAACTCTTATAAAAAAAATAATTGACCAAGATTTCTGTGGTGTTGCAGCAGAAATGGCTTTTTGGTTTATTTTAGGACTTTTCCCTTTTTTATTATTTTTAACATCTTTATTTGCTTGGTTGGGAAAGAAAACTTTAATTGTACCTATTCTTGAATTTATAACTAATATTGCACCAAAAGATGTTGCTTCGTTAATTTTAAATACTTTAAATGAAGCAATGATATTTAAACAAGGAAAACTAATTGCAATATTCGGTCTTATCATTACAATTGCACTTGCTTCAAATGCAATTGCAGTTATAATAAAAGGTCTTAATAGAGCTTATGCCATTGAGGAAAATAGAAATTTTATATATACAAGAGTTCTTTCAATAATAATGGTATTCATTAATTCATTGGTACTATTTTTAGCTGTTAATTTAATAGTTTTAGGTAAAGTTTTCTTGGATTTTATGTTAGATTATACTATATTATCAAAACTTTCAATTGACATAATATCAGTAATTAGATGGCCTGTTTCTTATTTGGCACTATCATTTTTAGCTATAGGTAATTATTACATTTTACCTGCAATAGAAGGTAATGATAAAATAAAATTTAAAAGTGTTATGCCGGGAACATTCTTTTTCTGTCTTTTTTGGATGCTTGGTTCTTGGTGTTTTTCTATATATTTGAGCAATTTAAATGCATATAATAAAGTTTATGGAACAATTGGAGCATTTGCTATTATGATGGTTTGGCTTTATTATACATCATTAATTCTTTTAGTTGGAGGAGAAATCAACTCAAGAGTATATGCAAGACTGACCAATAAAAATGAATAAAATAATATTTATTGATTTAATAAAACTACATAAGTAATTATTAAATAAATTGATTTTTTTCTTTTTAAATAAGATAATTTAATAAAATAACAGGAGGGTCGTACCATTAATATAAAGTTAATTATATCGGGAGTTATAATATCTTCATTTATTGCTTCTAGTGCATTTGCTATGACAGTAGAAGCAAACAAATATTATAGAAATGCTTGTAATCTTGGTGATAATGGTAAATATATAGAAGCTGTTGAAAGTTTAAATAAAGCTATTCAATTATCGGGTGATGATGCACTTTTATATACGAAACTTGCAGGAATGTATTCTGAACTTGGCAAATGGGAAGATGCTATTGAAGCATATAAAAAAGCACTTAAAATAAATCCTGATGATGCATTTATATATATTAGTCTTGGTAATATTTTTGAGCAAATGCAAGATTATAAAAATGCTTTTAATGCTTATAATCAAGCATTAAAAATGTTTCCTGAATATAAATATAATTATTTAAATTTAGCTAGTGTAAAAGCATATTTAAAAGAAGATGAGGAAGCTATAAAATATTATCAGATGTTTTTGACATATTATCCTGAAGCTCTTGATGCAAGAGAAAATATGGCTTCATTATATCTTAGAATGAATAAGCCAAAAGATGCAGTAGAGATATATAATGAAATATATTTAAAAGATCCTTCTTCATTTACTGATTTTTCTAATTATGGTTTGGCTTTATATAGAATTTCTGATTATGATAATGCAGAAAGAATATTACAGAAGGCAATAGCTAAGGATAGTAAAGACTATGTTGCTATGGCAAATTTAGCATATGTATATTTAGCTCAACATAAAGAAAAAGAAGCTATTGGGGAATTTTCTAAGGTGCTTGCTTTAAATCCCGAAATGAATTCTATTAGATTTGATTATGCTAATTTACTTGCAGATAATAAAAATCCAGATGAGGCAATAGTTCAGTATGAGGAATATCTAAAAACATTTAAAGATAATGAAGTTGCATATTTAAATGCAGGTATATTATATTCACAAAAAGGTGATTATAAAAATGCGGAAAGAATATTGTCTTTAGGTCGTCAGATGGCACCTAAAAATACTGAAATACAAATGGAACTTGCAAAGGCTTATCATTTAGATAAAAATTATGAATCAGCAATTATAATATATGATTCTTTACTTTCTCTTGAACCTGAAAATTCTGACTTGCTTTTAAATAAAGCAGTTGCTTATCATGCTCAAAAGAAATATCAAGAAGCAATTGATATATATAAATCTATTTTGGAAAAAGATTCGTCAAATGAGAAGGTAAAAGAATATTTGTTAAAGGCTTATATTGCTCAGGGTGATTCTTTATATGAAGAAGGAAATTATAAAAAGGCTGTTTTGAGTTATGAATCAGCATTAAAAATGGATAATAATAATCCTTTATTATATATAAACATTGCCAATGCATATGATAAAGTCGGTTCAAAATCAAAAGTAATTGAGTATTATGAAAAAGCAATGGAAATTGCTCCTGAAAATGGTGATGTTTTATCTTCTTATGCTAAAGTACTTACAAAATATGATAAACCAGAAGAAGCTAAATTAGTTTATGAAAAGGCAATGAATACTTCTACTGTTTCTGTTGACGATAAATATAATTATTATATTCAAATGGCTGATAATTATTATAAAAATAAAGATTATGATAATGCACTTGTAAACTATAGCAAAGCTGAAGTTCTAAAAAATAATGATGAATATTTATATATAAAAATAGGTAATGCGAATAAAGGATTATCAAAACTAGATGATGCAATAAAATCTTATAGAAAGTCTATAGAAATAAATCCAAATAATCCTGATGCATTTTTTAATATTGGTTTATGTGAAGCGGAATTAAATAATCTAACGGAGGCAAAAGAAAGTTTTTCTAGAGTAATCGAACTCCAGAAAGATTATGCCTACGCATATTATGCATTAGGACTTGCTTTTGAAAAAGAAAATAATCTTGACAAAAGTATCGAAAATTATGAACAATTTATAGAATATACACAAGATAAAAGTTTAAAAAATAATGTACAGAATAAAGTAAATAACCTAAAAAAACAAGTATCAAAGGCTGAAAATACAGTAGAATAATGAAAAAAATATCAGTTGTATTTCTAATTTTTTTGACAATATTCTTTTGTGGCTTTAAAAAGAAGGAAAAACCATACGTGATTTTGTCTTCTTCGTATATGAATATAGAAAGTATGAAAAGAGTAGAGCGGGTTTTTTCTTCAGGGCAAAGAATTTATTATACTGTTATTGTACCGGATGGATTTAAATATTCAGGGATGCGAATGCAAGTATCTTCGCAAAATGAGAAAACTTCAAATTGGGGGTTTTCTATAATTCAGTCAAATGATATATATGTGGTAAAATCTGATCAGGTATATAGAGATTATATTGTTATACAAAAACCGGGAAGATATATTATACAATTTTTCTATTTAAATAATAAAAGGTATCCGTTTATACATAAAGAATTTTTTGTTCAATGATTATAAATTATATAAAATTTTTATTTCAGAAATATACTTCTTCAAAGTTTGTAAAAAAAGGCAAGTGTAATAGATGTGGAAACTGTTGTAGAAATATATTATTGTATACAGAAAAAAATATGCCAATAGTTAGTGAAGAACAGTTTGAAAATGTAAAAACTTGGGATAAACATTTTAAAAATTTTTATATTTCAGGAAGAAGTGAAAAAGGTGCTCTTTTATTTACTTGTAAAGAAATTGATGAAAAAAATAAATGTAAGGTGTATTTTTTTAGAGGGCTTGGATGTAGATTATACCCTAAAACAGACTCAAAATTTCTTATAAATGGTGGTAAACCCTTAGATGGTTGCGGATATTATTTTGAGCCTGATAAGTCTTTTAAATCATATTTGAAAAAGAATCAATAGTATTTAGAGCTCTATTCGCAAGCATTTCATTTTTTAACTTTTTATCTTTTCTGATTTTTTTATCAAGTTCTATGGAATCAACTATACCCCAGTTTGAATTTATTGGCTGGAAGTTTTTATGTCCTTCAAATGAAATATAATGGGTTAAAGCTCCAAGCATTGTAGTAGAAGGTAGTTCTATTAAATTTAGTCCCTTTATATATTTTGCCATATTTATGCCACAAAGAAGACCTGAAGCTATTGATTCTGTGTAACCTTCTGTTCCTGTAATTTGTCCTGCGAAAAAGATATTATTATTTTTTCTTGACTGTAGTGTTGGTTTTAAGGTTTTTGGGCTATTGATAAAGGTATTTCTGTGCATAACTCCATATCTTATAATATTAGCATTTTCTAAACCTGGAATTGAATGAATAAGTTCTTTTTGGCTACCCCATTTAAGATTAGTTTGGAATCCAACTATATTATATAACGTTGCATTTTTATTATCTTGCCTTAACTGAACTACTGCATAATTTTCTTTTTTTGTTCTTTCATCAACAAGACCTACCGGTTTCAATGGACCAAATCTAAGGGTATCTATTCCTCTTGAAGCTATAACTTCTATTGGTAAGCAGGATTCAAAAAATTTGGCATTTTTTTCAAAAGATTTTAGTTCTATTCTTGGTGCATTAATTAAAATAGAATAAAATTTTTCATATTCTTCTTTTGTCATAGGGCAATTAATATAATCGGCATTACCTTTATTATATCTATTAAGATAAAAAGCTTTATTAAAATCAATTGAATCTTTTTCAATAATAGGTGCAATAGCGTCAAAGAAATATAAGTATTCTTCTCCAAGATAGTTTTTAATCTCAACAGCTAAATTATCAGAGGTTAATGGACCTGATGCAATAATCGTAGGTATATTTTCGTCAATAGTCGTTACTTCTTTTCTAATAACATTAATGTAGGGATTATTTTCAATTAATGAAGTTATCTTTGAAGAAAAATATTCTCTATCTATAGCAAGAGCACCGCCAGCAGGAACTTTAGACTCTAATATAATAGGCATTAAAATAGAACCTAATTTTTCCATTTCATGTTTTAAAAGTCCTGATGCATTTGTTATATCATATGAACCTAGGCTGTTTGAGCATACTAACTCCGCAAATTTAGCTGTTTTATGTGCTCCGGTTGTTTTTATATCTCTCATTTCATATAAATCTACATGAATTCTATTTTTTGCAAGTTGCAAAGCAGCTTCACTTCCGGCGAGCCCTGCTCCTATAACTACTACTTTATTCATTTTTCCTCAACTTTTTTCTTATTATCTCATAAAAAACAAGCTTTTTTTTCAAAAATATAGTAAAATAATATATATGGAAGTAACTAACATTAAAATATTAATATTTGACCAAGATGATTTGTCCAGAACACTAATTGAAAATTATTTAAAAGAGTGCGATTTCCCTTATGAAATATGTAGGTACAATGAGTTTGACAAGGCTCTTATAAAAGGTGAGTTGTCTTATAAATTTATTTTCATGGATGTTAGTAAAAGAAATATTTCGGTTCTGGATGATGTAAAGATATTATCTACAAATCCTAAAAATATTTTTTTTATAATATCTTCAGAATTAAATACTGATATATATGTAAAAGCATTAAGAGCAGGGGCTAAAGAATATTTAAGAAAACCTTTAGCAAAAGCTGAATTCTTAACGGCTATAAAAAATCAATATAAGAAAGAAATGTTAGCTCCCGTAAAAGATGATAAATCAAAAATAATTGCTGTTACATCTTATGAAAGAGGTTGCGGAAAAACATTCTTCTCTATAAACATAGCAAGAGAGCTTGCAGGTATTACAAGAGAAAGAGTATTATTGATTGATTTTAATGATAATCTAAATAATGTTACTTTTTCACTTGATATAGACCCTGTTCTTGATACTAATTATTATATTCAAAATATTAATGAAAATAATGCGAAAATGTTATTTTCAAAAGTGTTTAATTATAAAAAATCTTCATTATATATAATATCTAACGGACTATATAAAAGTAGCGGTACAAGATTGGCTTTTGATAATGTACAGAATTTCTTTAATCAGGCTAAGAAGTATTTTAAATACATAGTGGTTGATGTTAATTTGTCTTTAGATGTTACAAATGAAACTATTTTTAATAATTCTGATATTATTTTTTATATTATTAGTTCAAGTCTTACTGCAAATCAAAGAAGCAGTAGGTTTATTAGTACTAATTTGGCACATAAAAGAATTAGAATTTTATTAAATAAATATCGTGCTAAGGATGAATTAAAATTAAATGATATTGAAACTATTTTAAAAAGAGAAGTTTTTTATAGAATACCAATGAATTTAATGGTAACATCTGCTGCTTCTAATAGAGGTAAAACAATTAGGGAAATAAATCCTGACTTGGATATTGTAAAAAGTTATAATAAAATTGCTAGATACATAGTAAATAGAGTATAGGTATGAGATTTAAGGATAGGTTAAATTTATTTAACAATTCGGAAGATAAAGAAATAGTCAGTGATAATAAAATTGAATTTAAACAGGATATTGATATTTCTGATATTTTTATACAGAATGATAAAGTTTCAAATATTATTAACTCAGTTCTTGCTGAAAATAAAAATATTATAATTGCAAGTAGCATTGATTGTGATAATTCAATTAATACGCAGTATATCAGAACTTTTATAAAAAATACGGAAAAGGTTGAGGTTTTATATGATATTAATAAAGATATTAACTTTATTAATGCAAATAGAATAATTGTTCCGGATGTAAACATATTGGAATTTGTCAAAATATTAGAGTTTATATTATATGGTTATAAAAGTTTTGTATTTACAATAAATATAAAGTCTTATGATAATATATTAGAAAATATTAAAACATTAATATCACTTTATTATAAAAACTTATCTGAATCTGCTATTGAAAATTTACTAGGATCTTCTGATTCTATAATAGTTTATATTGATAAAAATGATGACGGGCTATTTTTTGTAAGTCATATTGGAAGTATTGAATATAAAAATAAAAGTTTAAATATAATAGATTTATATTCTATATCAAATAGTAGCGAAGATATAAAGAGTCAATGTATAAATTTAAAAGATACAAAAGCTATTGCGAAAATAGATAATATTGATTATGAAGCTAATGAAAATAATAACTATGTGGACAAAGAAACCCTCACAAAAACAGAATTAAATGAATTTGTAAAAAATGATATAGAGTTGGATAATGAAAAATCTGACAATAATAACGTCAAAGTTAATAAGTATAAGTTATTAAAAGAAAAAATAAAGTTAAAAAAGCAAAATAACTGATTAATGAATAAATCATACAAATATTTGAAAGATTAATATTAATATTATTAATGTGTTAGATGAAAAATTGCTTGGGAAACTCATATAAAATAGTAATTTTGATAGGTTTCTAGATCTAAAGATCTAGATATCAAAATAAATCTTTTGCTATATATAAATAATCCTATATATTGATGAGTGCTCGTATATACACATGTATTATAAATAGTACAGGCATGGTATTTACAGGGAGCTAAGGTGTGTATATGAGAAGAAATATTGAATTTAACAAAAAAGTAAAAATTATTTTAGTTGATGACAATTTTGATCATTTGTTAGGGATTAGAGAATTAGTAAATTTAGAGGGTAATTTTGAAGTAATTGCAACTGCAACAAATGCAAATATTGCAATCAATCTGGTAAAAAAGTATCAACCCGACGTTATTTTAATGGATATTAATATGCCAGAAAAAGATGGCTTAACAGCAATAAGTGAAATAGAACGCTTGAATTTGGGGACAAAAATCATCGCTTTAACAGGATATGATGATCCTGATTTAATCTTTAGAGCTATGAAAATAGGTGCTAAAGGTTATATTCTTAAAACAATGGCCTCTGCGCAATTAATATATGCAATAGAAGAAGTAATGCAAGGAAAAATTTATCTTCCTTCAGGTCTTTCTTCTCGTTTCTTTGAATATTTTCAAAAATCATTTAAGGAAGAAACAGCAACAAATACAAATCAAGAAAATTTGCTTCAATATTTAACACAAAGAGAAGAAGAAGTTTTAGAATTGTTAACACAAGGTGTTACTTATAAAGGTGTAGCTCAGCAGTTATTTATAAGTGAAACAACAGTAAAAACTCACGTAAATAATATTTTTCAAAAGCTTCAAGTTAACGATAGAACTCAAGCTGTTTTATATGCTATAAATAATGGATTTTTGAATAGAAAAAAATTAAAAATTGCTATATAATTATTTTATGAAAAGTAATTATAATACTCTGCATAAATATATAGTAGAAAATTCAATAAAGGAATGCTGTAAAGAGACCATTGATGGTCTCTTTCGTGCGATTTTAGTTCCGGTTATAGAAAATCAGAAATTTGAGAATTGTATATTATTCAGATTGTTTGATTTAGAAGAAAAAGAGTCAATAATTAAAAGACTGGCTTTTTCAGGGTCATCTATATATTCATATTCTGAAATTTTAGATAAATTTGAATATGAAAATATCCAAAAAGAAGATATTTGGGGCAGCACAGAGTTTGTATTGATTTTAGGAGACAGATATTCTTCTTGTCTTATATGGGATTATTCATTGTCTGATAAAACGGATTGTTCACCTGTTTGTTTTTTATATAATTCTAAATTAATAACAGAAATAGCAAAAAAAATATATGATAACTCTAATCTCGATATAAAAGATATATTGTTTAAATTTCAAGCTGATAGGCGTGAAAATAGATTATTAAACAGATCAATAAATGAAATAGCTTCAAAGTTAGATAGTAAGATAGAAGAAATTAAGTTCTCTGAAATTGAAAAAAAACAAATACTTAAAAATGATGATAAATTAGAAACAGCTTCAATCGTTGCTGATAAAGCCAAATTTATTGCTCATGAAATAAAGAATAATCTTTCTATTATAAATTTATATACAAAAATTACTCAAAAAAGATTGGAAAATGTTGAATTAAAAGAAGATATTATTAATTCAGTTAATAATGCTTTAAATAGTATAGTAACAGCATCAGAGAATATTTCTTCTTATATTAATGATTTAAGATGTCTTTCTGCTCCATATATTACTGAATTTGAATTAAGAAGTGTAATTATGACAATTGTAATGCAGTGTGAAGAAAAAGCAAGGTTAAAAGGTATAGATATAATTGTTAATAAATTTGATGAATGTATTGTAAATACAGATAAGACAAAATTTCAATGCGCCTTATTAAATTTAATTTTTAATGCAATAGAGGCTTGTAATAAAGGAAATAGTATTGCAATCGATTGTTTTATTGAAAATACAGTTGTTAAGGTTTTTGTAAAGAATAATGGTGCAAAAATTCCTAAAGATATACAAAATAAAATTTTTGAGCCTGATTTTACAACTAAAGAAAAAGGAAGCGGTATAGGATTAGCTGTTTGTAGGAAACAGATGGAGCTTGTTAATGGAAGTATATCATTAGTTCATTCAAATAATGTTGAGACATTGTTTGAAATTGCAATTCCTTTAAAATAGTTTTCACTTGATAAATTAAATCGTATAATATTTTCATGAATGAAGTTACTGTAAAAAAATATAAGCTGAAGAAAATCAGTACAGATATAAAATATAAAATTGATTATGAAAAAGAGTTAAATCAATCTCAGTTAGAAGCTGTTATTCAAAAAGAAGGTGCTGTATTAGTCATTGCCGGTGCGGGAAGTGGAAAAACAAGAACATTAACTTATAGAGTAGCAAGATTAATCGAAGATGGTATAAGCCCTAATAATATATTATTGTTAACATTTACCAAAAAAGCGGCACAAGAAATGCTGTCAAGAGCTTCAATTGTTCTTGATTCAAGATGTGAACAGGTAGCAGGTGGTACTTTTCATTCTTTTGCAAATATTATTTTACGTAAGTATTCTTCTTTATTAGGATTAAAAAATAATTTTACTATTACAGATAGAGCAGATAGTGAAGATATTATAAATCATATAAGAGCAAAAGTTATAGATAAGCAAGAAAAAAGATTCCCTAAGAAAAATACAATTTTAGATATATATTCGAAAGCAGTAAATAAGAATATTCCATCATCAGAGATAATTGAAAATGAATATAAGCATTTTGAACATTGTACGGATAAAATTAATGAAATTATAAGACAGTATAATAGTTATAAAAGAAATAATTCTATATTAGATTATGATGATTTACTTTTATATTTGAAAATTCTATTAGAGTCTAATTCAAATATAAGAAAGAAACTTTCTAATGAATATAAATATATAATGGTTGATGAATATCAAGATACGAATACAATTCAAGCAGAAATAGTAAAACTTTTGGCTTCTGAACATAATAATGTCATGGCAGTAGGAGATGATTCTCAGAGTATATATTCTTTTAGAGGTGCAAATTTTAAAAATATTCTTGATTTCCCGAATATGTATGAAAATACAAAAATTATAAAATTAGAACAAAATTATAGAAGCTCGCAAAATATTCTTGCACTCGCAAATGAAGTATTAAAAAAAGCTAAAGACAAATATAGTAAAAATCTATTTTCTACAATTGAAAGTACAGTTAAACCTGCAATAATTGTTGCAAAAGACAGTAAAACAGAGGCAGAATTTATTGTACAAAGGGTTTTAGAACTGTCAGAAGAAGAAAATATTCCGTTAAATGAAATATGTGTGCTGGCAAGAAGTGCAAGAATGACATATAACCTAGAAATAGAGCTTTCTAAAAAGAATATTCCATATAAGAAATTTGGTGGAATGAAATTTATTGAGACCGCACATATAAAAGATGTCATAGCCCATTTAAGAGTTATCTTAAATCCTTCAGATATTATAAGTTATACAAGAATCTTGCTTCTTTTAGATGGGGTTGGGAATCAGAGTGCAAATAAACTTTTGCCGGTTATAATGTCATCTGAAACGTTAGATGAAAAGAAATTGCCTGTGAGAAACTCCGAATCCGTAATAAAATTAATTCAATTGATTAATTCTTGTCAAAAAGATATATTCAATCCGTCAAAATTAGTAAGAAGTATTTTAAATTATTATGAACCAATATTGATGAACAAATATGATGACTATAAGAAAAGGCAAAAGGATTTAGAACATTTTTTAATGTTAAGTGAAAAATATTCTAGTTTAGAAGATTTCTTAAGTGATTTAGCATTAGAGCCTCCTGATTCATCAGTAGAAGATATAGACTCCGGTTATATAAAAGATGAATATTTGACATTATCAACAATACATAGTGCAAAGGGATTAGAATATAAGGCTGTATTTATAATAGGTGCAGTTGACGGTAGGTTTCCGTCATTATTTTCTTTTAATTCAACAGAAGAATTAGATGAAGAGCTTCGATTAATGTATGTTGCTATAACAAGAGCGAAAACATATCTTTCAATTACTTATCCGATTGATATGTTTGACTATTCAACAAATATGGTTCTTTCTAAACCATCTAGATTTTTAGATGGAATAAGCCAAGATATTCTTGAAAAGTGGGTTATAGAATAATAAGGTTATTCTACATTAGAAGCTATCTTATAACCTTTTGCAATTAGAGCTTTTTGAATTTCTTCAAAGTGAGCTTGATTTTTCGTCTCCATAGAAATTTTTAAGAAACAATCATTTATATCAGTATTTTCACCGCCTTGATTGTGTCTTACTCTTATTACATTAGCACCATATTCTGCAATAATAGAAGAAACATCTTTTAACTGTCCGGGTTTATCCAGTAATTCTATTGTTAAATGAGATAATCTGCCTGACTTTAACAGACCTCTATTTATTACTCTTGATAAAATATTAACGTCGATGTTGCCTCCAGAAACTATACACGCGGTTTTCTTATCGACAATAGGAAGTTTAGAAAACATAGCAGCAGCAACACTTAACGCACCAGCACCTTCAGCTACTAATTTTTGCCTTTCCATTAAAGCAAGAATAGCTGAAGCTATTTCATCATCAGTTACAGTTACAATATCATCAACATATTTCATACATAAATCAAAAGTGACATCTCCCGGACATTTTACAGCAGTACCATCTGCAAAAGTATGAACAACAGGCAATTCAAGTATTTTTTTATTAATGAATGATTGATACATACTTCCAGCACCTTGTGCTTGTACACCATATACTTTACAAGAAGGTTTCAGTTGTTTTATAGCATAAGCGACACCGGAAATAAGCCCGCCTCCGCCAATTGGAACTATTACTGCTTCAAGCTCAGGCAATTGTTGAAGAATTTCAAGTCCAATTGTTCCTTGACCTGCTATAACATCTTCATCATTAAAAGGATGTATAAACTCCCCTTGAGTTTCTTTTTGGAATTCGCAAGCGGCTTTATAAGCATCATCATAAACACCATCTATTAATTTTATTTCCGCACCATATTTTCTTGTAGCTTCAACTTTTGATATTGGTGCTGTCGCCGGAATAAATATTGCAGCATTAATATTATTTTTTTGAGCAGCAAGTGCAACACCTTGTGCATGATTTCCTGCAGAACAAGCTATTATACCTTTTTTCTTTTGTTCATCAGTTAATTTGGATATTTTATAATATGCACCTCTAAGCTTGAAAGAACCTGTTAACTGGAGGTTTTCTGATTTTAAATATATTTCACTGCCTTCTAAAATTGTTTTTGATAATATTAAATCAGTTTTTCTTGCTATTTGACTAAGTACTTTTGCTGCATCATAAATTTTTGCTATATTTAATACCACGATAATATCCTTCTTTTTTCTTTAATTTTACAATAAAAAATACATAAGGAATAAAATTATATTTTTTCAACTAATAATTTTCTAATTCTTCTTCCTTTTAATTCAAGAACTTTAATTTTTAGATTATCAATAATAATCTCATCATTAACCTTAGCAAGTCTTCCAAGATGTTTTTGTATAAGTCCGCACATTGTTTCAACATCATCTTCTTCTTCCTTTTGTTCAATGTTAAAGAATTCAAAAAATTCATCAATTCTTAAAAGACCATTGATAATGAATTTATTATCTCCTACTTGCTTAATATCTTTTTCTTCTTCATCAAACTCATCTTGAACATCACCGAAGATTTCTTCAAGTACATCTTCCAATGATATAATACCGGACATACCTCCAAATTCGTCAATTACAATTGCTATTTCTGTTTTATTTGTTTTGAAATTTTGTAAAAGTAAATCAGTCGTCATTGTTTCCGGAACAAGAAGCGGCTTTCTTAAAATATCTTTAATAACAAATTCTTTGTCTCTCATTTTACAAGAATATAAATCTTTTACATGTAAAATACCTATAATATTATCTATATTTTCTTCATAAACGGGGTATCTTGTATATTGATTTTCTAAAATGATTTCTTTTAGTTCTTCTACATCAATATTTACAGGAAGCGATATAACATCACATCTTGGAATCATAATTTGTTTAGCTGTTAAATCCGTAAATTTTAAAGTGTTTTTTAGCAAAAAGTTTTCAGTTTCATTAAGTACGCCACCTTTGTAACTTGCATCAATAATCATATCAAGTTCTTCTTCTGTATGAACAGCATGTGAAGGATGTGCCGGCGGAATCTTTAATAGTTTTAATAAGAAATTACCAAATCCGTTTAGAAGAAAAATAAACGGTGTAAATAATTTTGCTGCCAACACCAGTGGTCTTGTTATACTTAAAGCTGTTTCTTCAGGATATTGAAGGGCTATTGATTTTGGCATTAACTCACCCAATACAACATGCATAAATGTAATTAATACAAAAGCAATAGCAACAGCAATAGTATGAGTTGCAATGGTATTAGATACATAAGGAAGAAAATCAAATAAAGGATGAATAATTTTAGCTAAAGTAGCTTCGCCAACCCAACCAAGTCCAATACTTGCAATAGTAATGCCAAGTTGAGTTGCTGCTATATATTTATCAAGTTCTTTTAATGCGGTAGTTGTTATTTTGGCTGTATTATTTCCCTCATTTGCGAGTTGATTTATTCTGGTTTGTCTTACACTTACAAGCGCAAATTCGGATGCTACAAAAAATCCGTTTGCTAACAATAATAAAAATATTATTAGTAAATTAAATACAATCATAAATCCTCTTTTTAAATGTACAATGTTTTAATTATCTGCTCTTGTTAGCAGAACCTATATTTATAAATGGAACAGAATTGCCTAGCATATAATAAGGAAGTTTCCCATCCCATTTTTTAACAGCTTCATATTCAACCAGAGATTTATTTTGTGAAAGAGCAGTTGCTCTAATTGCCATAGACTTTGCTTCAGCTTCTGCTGAAATTAATTTTTGTTTTGCTTCTTCCTGGATTTGAACAGTTTTATTTTTTGCTTTTAAAGCATCTTGTTCTGCAGTTACTTTGCTTTCAATAGCTCTTTCAAATACATCTGAATAATTTATTGCAGTTATTTGGAAATCTGTAACATTAATATAATTATCTTTTAAATGATTTTGAAGTTTAATTAGAATTTCACTTGTAGCTTTTTCTCTATTAGCAACTAAATCTTGAGCATTCCATTTGCCTATAACATCTTTTATACTTCCCTCTACAACAGGCATTAAAATTTTATCTTCATAGTCATTACCAACTTCTCTGTACATTTTATATGCATTTTCAGGTTGTAAATTATAGTTTATAACATAAGAAATTTTTGCTTGCTGAATATCTTTTGTATATACAGAAGTTGTTATGGATCTTTTTTGAGTCCTTACATCCATTGTTACTATTTTTGAAATAAAAGGAGTTACAAAGTGTATACCTTCAGGAAAACTTTGATCCGAAACAACACCTAATGTAACCTTTACTCCTCTTTGCCCAACCCCAACCATTGCTATAGGATTGCAAAAAATAATAAATAATACTAAAAGAGATATTATCATAATAGGTGTCGCAAGTTCATTTCTATTCATTTTGTAAACCTTTCCGATTAAGTAAGTCCGAGTATTGCGAATACAACATAAACAGCAACAATAAATAATATAAAAATACCATAACCTTTTATAATTTTATTGCCATGCTTTTTGTATAAGTTAACATTACATATAACGCTTACAATAGTTATAATAATATTAATTAAAATAAAAAGCGTAAATAAAAATAACAATACTCTTAGTGCCATATTTTTCTTTCTTTTTTATCAATTTATCTATTTTATAAATAATTGTCAAATATATAACTAAATTTATATTATGATGATTTTCTATTGTACTTTGTTATAGAGTCACTTTTCTTATATTTTTTCTTATATTTGAAAAATACAATTAAAAATATTAATCGAATGATTTAAACATAAAAAAAGAGAGAAAAATGTTCCTCTCTCTAAAAATACGCCCGGAGCGATTCGAACGCTCGACCCACTGCTTAGAAGGCAGTTGCTCTATCCAGCTGAGCTACGGACGCTTACAATTTTATTAAAACATATAAATTTAAAATTTCAAGAAAAATTTTATTTTAACAAATGTAAAAAAAAATAAAAAGATAGCAATTTTATTTTTTAGAAGTTGTTTATATATATGTTTACAGGAGAAATGTATAATGGCAATTCCAGGTTTAAATTTCTTGAATATGCAAGCAGCCGGAGCAAGCTCAGGTGGTATTTCTTTTGCCGGACAGAATCAACAACCATTTAACCCTGTCGAAA
Source organism: Candidatus Gastranaerophilales bacterium (assembly GCA_944326485.1). Lineage (GTDB taxonomy): Bacteria > Cyanobacteriota > Vampirovibrionia > Gastranaerophilales > Gastranaerophilaceae > Avigastranaerophilus. Next base: position 105,105 of record CALVED010000004.1, read on the forward strand.
GTGGAGAAAAAAATATATTTACTTCTTCATCAGTAGGTGGAATTAATGGTGCAAATGTATCCGGTGAACCCACAGCTGTTTCAGGTGTTGCATCTCAAGCAGGTGAAGGTTTAGTTGGTCGTTTAGATAGAATGGATGCTAACATTCTAAAACCACAACATCAAGACGAATATCGTGCAAATAAACTTGATTTGTATGCATAATATTTGATTAAAATTATTATTTTGAATATAATAGTTATATGAAGAATCTGTATAATATTGCTGAATGGGCAGATGACTCTTATCTTCGTATAGGTGAAATTTTGCTTGAATCGGGTAAAATTAATTTATATCATTTGTCAATGGCATTAGATATTCAGAGATTTAAGAAGATGCCTTTGGGTGAACTCTTTTTAGCAATGAAGGTCATAAGTAAAGAAGATTTAATTCAGGCTCTTTTTGTTCAAGAGACACTACAGAAGAGATGCAATAATGCATAAAAAGATAATAACTGTTATATTTATCTTATGTATAGCATTTTTAAATGTTAATAATATTGTGTTCGCAAAAGAATTAACTTTTGCACAAGTTAGTGATGTTCATTATTCTCTAGATGAAAATTATATGGATAAGTATCTTTATTTCCTTGCATCATCAATAAGGAAAAAAAATCCGGATTTCGCTATATTTTTGGGTGATAATGTTGATAAATCAAGGGAAGAAGATGTTATAGGTTTTATGCAATCTATTCATTCGTTAAAACTTCCATATTATTTGGTTTTGGGTAATAATGATGCTCATAGGTTAAGTGGTCTTGAAAAAGAAATTTATCTTGATATAGTTACTACCTTCAATAGAAATCAGGATGAAGGGAAAAACTATTATTATTTCAGACCAAATGGTGATTTTGTGTGCGTAGTGTTAGATGCTACGCCTGATTTTGCACAATCAAAGCATGGAAAAATTTCAGATGAACAAATACAGTGGTTAGATAACCTTTTAACAAAATATAGTAAGAAACTGTTTATAATATTTCAGCATTGTCCTTTAGTTCCGCCAAGATTGGAATACCAGTTATCAATGTTAGATACAGAGAAATATCAAAGTATATTGAAAAAACATTCAAATGTTGTGATTATATCATCCGGACATTATCACCAAGATGCTGTTATTGAGGATGAAAACGGAATAAGGCATATTTCAGCCCCAGCTTTTAAAGATATGCCCCATTCCTATCAACTTATAAAAATTATCTATGATGAAAATAATTATAAATCTCCCAAAGATATACAAGTAATTGTAAATAAAATTAAAGTATAGTGTTATATGCTTGTTTTATATACATAATCTCTGGCACATCCAAAAATAGCTTTTGCAAGTTCTTGATTACCTTCAAAATTAAACCCTGAATTTTGAAGAAGTTGTCTTAATCTCATTTCCCAATAGTCATACATTTCTTCTTTTTTTATATCTAATACTTGTGCTATAATACTAACTTTTTCCCAGTCTAAAGGAATTGGTCTTGCACCTCTTAAAATGTCCACTATCTCAAGTCTTTGTTTCCTTGGAAATGATTTTAAAAATTGAACAGTTGTTAAATTTTTCTCTTTTTGTTTTTCACGAATAAACTCAGTTGCATCATCTATAAGAATTGGATCTTGAGGAATTTTATATTCTACAAATTCTTCAGGTGAAATATCCATAACTGTTGCAATACGCTCTAATGTAGTACTTCTTGTTGAAAAAGGAATGGTTTCATCTATAAGATTATATACGTAAGAAAGAGTTACACCAATCATCTGAGCAAAGTCTTTTTTATGTAAATGTGTGTTTTCAAGAAAATTATAAAGCATTTCACTGCTTTTCATTGTAACTATAGAATCTTTTTTTGTTGACATTTTTATATTCTCCTGTTTCTTAATATAATCAAATATATTAAAGAGAATTTAACTGGTAACTTGATTATAACTATGGGATAATTTTTAAATATAGAAAGGCAGGCATGAAATGAAACTTGTATTTTGTTTGGGAAATCCGGGAATTAAATATTCAAATACAAGACATAATGTCGGATTTATGTTTGCAGATAATTTCGCAAATAAATTTAGTGCGAAATTTGAAAATGAAACTAAATTTAAAGCTGAAATAGCAAAATTAACATATAATAATGAGGCTATATGGCTGGTCAAGCCTATGACTTATATGAACTTGTCTGGAGAATCCCTTTTTCTTCTAAAGAGTTTTTATAAAGTTGATTTAGAATCTCTTTTTCTTGTATACGATGATATTTCATTGGAACTGGGAAAAATAAGATTTCGTCCAAAAGGATCAGATGGTGGCCATAATGGAGTTAAATCAATAATAAAATATGCACAGACCGATAAGTTTGACAGATTAAAAATAGGTATAGGTCCTCAACCTAATTTTATGAAATCAGAAGATTATGTACTTCAATCCTTCTCTGCAAATGAACAAGAGTTGTTGCTAACAACTTTAAATAGAGCAATAGATGCTTTTATTTATTATTTAGATAATGACATATCTAAGGCACAGAATAGATTCAACTAGAAAAAAAGAGGGCTATAAAGCCCTACTGTCTGGAATTAAGAATAGTTGGAAGTATGAAAAAGATAATTATATATAACGAAATAAATACCTATTTAACAATTCGCCACATGGGCTAAAAAAAAATAATCCCCTTGGCTAATATCATTTTAAAAAAATAAGTGGTAAAAATACACTTAATGTCAAAAGGCTTAATATTATTGATTTTACGTAAATTATAAAAAATGTGAAGTAATAGTATTGACAAAAAAATTTTTCTATTACATAATAAATGTATAAAATAAAGTGTAATTAAAACACTTTAACAAGCGAGGTAATGAATTATGAAAATAAATTCTATCAATACATTCAATAACACAATAGCTTTAAAACAAACAAGTTTTAAACATACAGCTGTTCCTTATCCGGAATATAAAGATGCATATTCTAACAAGCAATATGATCTTCAAGATAGAATTTCAAATCTTGTTACTAAAATTGCTGATTTATTTCATCCTGAAGTAACGAAAGAAGCTAAAGAAATAAAATCACAAATTGATGATATATATGATGATGATTCTTCAAGAGAAGTAAATCAGAGGTTGCTTTCTGTTTTAGCTTAAATATTATTCATTAATTACCCATTTTTTTCTCATTTTCCACTGTAGTATAGAAAATATAAATATTATACAGAATAAAATATAAGCAATTGCTGATGCTTTCCCTATATTAAAGTATTCAAATGCATTTTTATAAAGCCAAAATACAAGTATATTAGTTGAATTATCAGGCCCGCCTTGAGTCATAAGGTATATTAGGTCAAATACTTGAAAAGAGCTTATTGTTGTTATTAATAATACAAATAAAATAGTTGGTGATAATAACGGCAGAGTTATTTTAAAGAATATATCTTGTGTTTTTGCACCATCAATTTTTGCAGCTTCATATATTTGTTCATTAATTGTCGAAAATCCGGATAGAAAAATTATCATGTTATATCCTATTAATTTCCATACGGAAACAAAAATTATAGCAAACATAGCCGTTTGTGAATGATAAAGCCATTGTATATTACATTTTAATAAATTATTTATAAAACCAATATTAGGGTCAAAAAACCACTGCCAAATCATAGCAATAACAATCATTGGCGTTATAAAAGGAAGAAAATATGATGTTTTAAAGAAGTTTTTATAAATTATTTTATTGTGGAGTAATGAAGCCAATATCATTGGTAATATTGTTGCAAAAACAGTTACATTAAGTGCATAAAATATTGTATTCTTAAGTATAAACCAAAATTCTTTAGATGATAATAAGTCGATATAATTATCAATGCCTGTGAATTTAATTTCATTTATGAGATTCCAATTACAAAAACTTAACAGAAAAGAAGAAAAAGATGGAATAAAAATAAAAATTAAACAGCCTAAAAATGAAGGCAATATAAATAATAGAGCTAAGTTTGTATTATTATTAGTATTTTTATTATTATTATTATTTCTTATCAATTTTGATTTTACTTATATTCTTTTTTATAATGTAAAAGTATAGTCGTTTTTTTTAATATTAACAAGGATTTTATAAAATGATGAAAACAGATGATTTTAGTGCTTTTGGAAAAAATGATATTAGAGGGATATATGGTGAAAATATAAATGAAGAGCTTTTCTATTATGTTGGAAAAGGGTTTGTTAAATATATTCAAGAAAAATCAGGGTTAAAACCAAAAGATATATGGATTACATTATCTCGAGATGCAAGATTACACTCAGAGTCTTTAGCTAAGGTATTAGCAAAAGGAATAGTGCATACAGGGGCAAATGTAATTAATTTAGATTTAGTTCCCACTCCTTTAGGATATTATTCAGAGTTTGCTTCTTATCCTGAAGATATATGTAAAGATGCAAAAATATCAGCAGCATTAATTGTAACTGCAAGTCATAATCCTCCTGAATATAATGGTTTAAAAATGACATATAATAAATCTTCTTTGAATGAAGAAGAAATTAAAATTGTTAAACAATATACTATAGAAGAAATGTCTATTGACATTTCCTCAGTAAAACATGGGGAATCCAGATTATATAATATTGTTCCACAGTATATATCTACAGTGGCATCAAAATTCCCATTTATAGGCAAAGGAATCAAGGTAGTAATTGACAGTGCAAATGGTACTGCTGGAGTAGTGGCACCGCAGTTATATAGGGAACTTGGGTGTGAAGTTATTGAATTATATTCAAAGCCGGATGGAAATTTTCCTAATCATCATCCGAATCCAAGTGATTTATCTACATTAGATGATATCAAAAAAAAGGTTATAGAAACGAAGGCAGATTTAGGTATTGCATTTGACGGTGATTCTGATAGACTTGGGGTTATTGACTCTGATGGAAATGCTATACCTGGGGATAAACTATTATATATATATGCACAATATATTATAAAAGATTTAGCTCTTCGAGGAGAGAAACCTGTTATAGTTTCAGAGGTTAAATGTTCACAAGTTTTATTTGACGAAATAAATAAGCAAGGTGGAATTGCTGTAATGGCAAAAACCGGACATGGCTATATTAAATCAAAAATGAAAGAAACAGGAGCTATTTTAGCAGGAGAAATGTCCGGCCATATGTTTTTCAAAGACAGATATTATGGATTTGATGATGCTTTATACGCCGGATGCAGAGTTATTGAAATTATAGCAAAAAATAAGGTTAATAATCCGGATTTTCAAATATCAGATTTATTAACTCCTTTTAGGTCGGTGTATACATTAAATGAAGTTAGATATGAATGTAGAAATGAATTAAAAAAATCTGTATTAAAAGATGTTACGGATAAGATTAATTCTGACAATTATATTTTTGGTACAAAAATAAATGACATAGTAACTTTAGATGGGTTGAGAATAATTTTTCCGGATGGATTTGCTTTAATTAGACAAAGTAATACAGAGCCTGTTTTTACATTAAGATTTGAGGCTAAAACAGAAGAAAAGGCTTTGCATTATAAAAATGTGATGATTTCAATATTAGATGAAAGCATTAAAAAAATATCAGAATGCGAGGAAAAATGAAAACAGCAACAATTGCAAAATTAGTGATTATATTATGTATTTTAGCTTTATTTGTCGGTTTTTTTAATATAGATAAGGATTCACTATATGGGGAGACTGCTATAAATCATCCCACAGAAAAGAACATAATAAGCAATGTTAATAAGATAGCTGTAATGGAGTTAGAAGGTACTATTGTTTCTTCTTATGAATCAGGATTCTTTTCAAAAGAGGCAAATGCATCTAATTTGTTAAAATCACTAAAATCAGCGGCTATTGATAACAATATAAGAGGTATAATTATAAAAATTAATTCTCCGGGTGGAACGGTTGCAATGTCCCAAAACATATATAATCAAATTTTATCAATTAGAAAGAATAAACCGGTAGTGGTTGTTTTTGATGATGTGGCTGCTTCGGGGGGCTATTATATTGCTTCTGCTGCTGATAGAATTATTGCCCAGAACGGTTCTTTAACAGGTAGTATAGGCGTTATTTTCTCATTTATGGATTATCATAATTTACTTGCTGATAAATTAAGTGTAAAACCTGTTGTTATAAAAAGCGGGAAATATAAGGATATTGGTTCAGGTCTAAGGCAGATGACCGAAGAAGAACGCAAGCTTATGCAAAATATAATTAATGATTCTTATAATCAGTTTATTGAAGCGATTACCGTTGGTAGAATAAATAGGACAGATAAGTATAGTGTACAAAAAACAGAATTAAAAAAGAATGTTTTAACAGAAAATGCTGACGGAAGAATTTTTACAGGACGCCAAGCGTATAAATTGGGCTTTGTTGATACTATAGGCGACATTGATACAGCACAAAATATGATTGAAAAAATGGCCCAGGAAAAGTTCAATAATTTGTATAGTGCAAAATTAGTTAATTATAATAAGAAAAGTACTTTTACAGAGTATTTTTCAAGTTTTACGGAGTATGGTGCAAAAAATAACATTAAAATCACTGATTTTTTGCCAACTAGTATGATATTAAATAGAAAGCCTTTATATTTATGGGAATAACAACTAATGAATTTTTTGAAAACATTTATAGTGTAATATTTTCACCAAAAGCATTTTATGAAAATAAGGATATAAAAATATCCATAAGAGTTGCTTTGGGCACAATATTATTTATATCAATACTGATAAAATTGACTTCATCTATCTTTGATGGATCTATAATAACGTTGACGTTTTGGTCATCTATGTTTTTTCATATAATAGTTACAATATTTTTATGGTTTTTTACAGCTTTATTTTTTGAATATTGTGCAAAAATATTTTATAGAGAAAATAATTTATCAAAGATTTTGTTTTATACAGCATTTGCACCTGTTCCTTATATTTTTTATGCTCCGTTAAATTTAGTAAAACAAGCAGGACTTTTGGGCTATTTTTTAGGCTCAATAGTTGAGTTTTTATTATACTTTTGGATTATTTTTCTATATGCTTATTCTCTTAGAGCTGCATATAATATAAGTTTATCACGCTCTTTTATGTTAATATTTTTACCATTTGTTTCTTTCTTTTTCGCAATATATTGGGCGGTATGTTTTTTTATAAAAATGGGTTATATATTCTCAATATAGAGAAAAAATATGAAAAAAAAGATTATAATACTTTTAACATTATTATTAATGAATATACAAGTTCCGATGATTTCTATTGGTGCCAATAGTAATATAACTGAAGTTGAAACTTCCGTATTCGGTTATGATTATAAAAATGAATCTGATATAAAACGTATAGAAAGACTTGAACGATATTTATATGGAACAAAAAAGAACGGCGATATTGATAAAAGATTAAATGATATTAAAACTGATATAGGTTTTACAAGTAAAAATAAACAAAAAAATAAATTACCTACTTCTTCTGATAAAAAGTTAAGTGAAAATCTTAATCAATCATTAAACAATGAGTTAATGGGATTAAAAGAAAATTCTACGGTAGATTATCCCATTGTAGATAGTATGGAAAAAGAAGTTTTTAAAACTATATATAAAAATGAAGATATATATAAAAGATTAGACAGATTAGAAGAAAAAGTATTTAATTCAAAATCAACAGCCTCTTTAAACGAAAGAGTAAATAAATTGGCATCAGCAATTAGTCCTATGAAAAATACTGCTAATAACATGAATAATTATTCATACAGTAGTGATGAATTAAATGAATATTATGCAAAGAGCGGGTTGGAAACTGTTAATGATCAATCTCTTCCTTTTCAATTGGCTGTATTGGAACAAGAATTGTTAAGAAACATTTATGATAATGATAATATTGCAAACAGATTGACACGACTTGAACAGAAACTTTTTAAAAGAACTTTTCAATCAGACAATGATATTAGCCGTTTACAAAGAATAATGGTAGCTTATGATGCAAAGAAAAATAGTTATAAATATGAAAATAACAGAAAAATGCAAAATGTTGCAACATTCTCTCAAATAGGCGGCATTTTACTTATGATTTTAGCTATTTTACTCTAATATCATGTAATGTATTATACAAAGTCTTCAAAAGTATTTTCTTTTTGAGAATCAGAACTTTTATCAGCATTCTCATTGTTATTTTTTTCTGTTTCAATATCTGGAGAATTAATAATTTCATTTTTATTTCTTATTTTATCGACTGATTTTCCGGCAATTTTGCTTCCCAAATCGTATCCTGCCAGTGAAGCACATACAAAAGAAATTCCTTTTAGAATGTATAAGCTTGCAGATAATTTTTTATTATTCTTTACTGTATTAGTAGAACGAAGATTTTTATCTATGAAATTTAATCCTTTTTCAGCAACTTTTTCAAATGCGTACATAGAAGCAATACCACTGGCTTGTTGACAACCTGTTTTAACTTTATCCTCTGATTTTATTGTGTTATATGCACCGGATAATATAATTAAAGGATATAAACATTTTTTTATTGTTCCTGTTATCTTTGTTAAAGTATTAGCGTGAGGAATTTTTAAAATACCTGCTTGGGCAGCACTATCAATTGTCCTTGTAGTTTGAATTCCTGCAATTCCTTCTTTAAAGACATTTTTTTCTTTTTGTCCGTATATTAAATTTTTACCTGCAAAATATGCACAAGAAATACCGTTTGGCATAAACTACCTTCTGAATATTTTTATTACTTTACTTACCTAAATATATAAAAACATTGACTTTGTTTGAATTTACACAAAAACTATAATTGTTTACAAATTTAACAAATAGTTACTAATGCGAAGAATTTGTGCGAAAATAATACTTGTAGTTATTCAGGGGAGAGTATATTAAATGAAAGACAAGACATTTTTAATGATACCAGGACCAACGCCGGTACCAGAACGAGTATTACTGGAAATTGCTAAACATCCAATGGGGCATAGAAGTAGTGAGTTCGCAAAAGTATTAGAATCTGTTTATTCTGATTTAAAGTATGTTTTTCAGACTAAGAATGATGTAATAGTTTATACTTCCAGTGGTACAGGAGCAATGGATGCTGCTTTGTCTAATTTAATTAATCCCGGTGATAAAGTTTTGTCATTAGTAATAGGAAATTTTGGTCAAAGATGGGCCAAAATAGCAAAAGCATTGGGTGCTGATGTTGAAACAATTGAAGTAGAACCAGGTAATGCTATTAATCCTGATGTTCTTAAAGAAAGATTAGAACAAGATGTAAATAAAGAAATAAAAATAGTTACACTTACTCAGAATGAAACATCAACAGGTGTTACAAATGATGTAAAAACTTTAGTATCTTACATAAAAGAGCATGGAGCATTATCTGTAGTTGACGGTGTAACAAGTTTAGGCGCAATGGAATGTAAGATGGATGAATGGGGGATTGATGTACTCATTTCTGGATCTCAAAAGGGTTTTATGATACCGCCAGGATTGTCTTTTCTTGCTGCTAGTGAAAAAGCTTGGGCTGTTCATAGGGAATGTAAAAGACCTGATTTCTATTTTAACTGGGAAACAAACAGAAAATCTGTAATTGCGAATTCAACAGCTTTTACTCCTGCTGTTAGTCTTATTTCTGGGTTGAAAGTTGCACTGGAAATGATGAAAGAAGAAGGTCTTGATAATATAATTAATCGTCATACAAAAATTGCTAATGCTCTAAGAGCTGCATTAAAAGCTATAGGACTTAAATTATTTGTTGAAGATGATTCAATTGCAAGTACATCAATAACTGCTATATTACCACCTGAAAATATCTCAGTGCCTGATATAAGAAAAGTATTAAAAAGTGATTACGATATAGTTGTAGCAAATGGACAAAATCAGCTAAAAGATAAAATTTTTAGAATGGGAACTTTGGGTTTTGTTTCAGAAAGAGATGCAATCACTGCTATTGGAGCTTTAGAAGCAACTTTGTATAAACTTGGTTATAAGTTTGAGCTTGGTAAAGGTGTTGCTACTATAATAGAAAAAATGTGTGAATAGAGGATTTAAATGAAAGTTTTAATTACAGATAAGATAAATGAAGCTGCAGGAAAAGAATTAGAAGGGGTAGCTCAAGTAGATTTTATCCCTACACTTAGTGAAGATGAGCTTGCTGAAAAAATAAAAGATTATGATGCTTTGATGGTAAGAAGCCAAACAAAAGTAACTAAAAAGATCTTAGATGCAGGAAAAAAATTAAAAATTGTTGGTAGAGCTGGTGTTGGTGTAGATAATGTAGATATAGAAGCAGCAACACAAAATGGAATAATTGTCGTAAATTCGCCTGACGGTAATACAAATGCTGCAGCAGAACATACAATTGCAATGATGCTGGCTATGTCAAGAAATATTCCGGCAGCTGCAGCCTCTACAAAAGAAGGTAAATGGGATCGTTCAAAATTTACAGGATGCGAAGTTTTTGGAAAGACGCTTGGAATAATTGGTTTTGGTAAAATAGGACATCACGTGGCAAATGTTGCTTTAGCACTTGGAATGAATGTAATTGTATCTGACCCATATACCACAAAGGAAGCTGTTGAAAAGATAGGTGCAAAATATATATCAAGTCTTGATGAATTTTGGCCACTTTGTGATTACATAACTATACATACTCCGAAAACAAAAGAAACAACTTCGTTAATTAATAAAAACACATTAAATAGAATGAAAAAAGGCGTAAGAATAATTAATTGTGCCAGAGGCGGAATAATTGATGAAGCTGCATTAAAAGAAGCAATTGAATCCGGACAAGTTCAATCTGCTGCAATTGATGTTTTTGAAACTGAACCAGATATCAAAGCATCTCCTCTTTATTCTTGTGAAGGAAATGTTGTTATGACTCCTCATTTGGGCGCAAGTACAAAAGAAGCTCAATTTAATGTTGCAATAGATGTTGCTCAACAAATAAAAGAAGTACTTTCTGGTGGTAGTGCTAAGGCAGCTATAAATATTCCTGCATTAAAATCAGATGTTATAGAGCCTGTTAAGGATTATATGCAACTTGCTGAAAATCTAGGCGAGCTTGTCCGGCAGTTATCAAAAGGTAATTTGAAAAATATTAATATTACTGTAAATGGTAACCTATCTGAATTGAATGTTGCTCCTCTTGAAGTTGCCGTACAGAAAGGTATCTTCTCATCTTCTGTTGAGAATGTAAATTTTGTAAACGCTCCTCTAATTGCAAAGAAAAGAGGTATTAATATAGTTACATCGAAGTCTCAAAAAGATTGTACTTTTATTGGCTCTATTTCTGTTACTTTAACAACTGATATTGGTGAAAATACAGTTACAGGTGCGTTAATTGCAAAGAATATGCCAAGAATAGTTCGTATTAACGATTATAATATGAGTATAGAAGCAGAAAAGCATATGCTTATTGTGCTGCATGAAAATAAACCGGCAATGGTTGCTAAAGTAGCTGCTGTTATTGGTGAACATAATATAAATATTAATAGAATGCAAGTAGCACAGAAATCCAATAATAATGATAATGTTTCTATTATGATAATTACTATTGACAGAGATGTAGATGATTCGACAATGGATACTATTAATAAAATTGATGGTATAAAAAATGCACAATATATAAAGTTAAATGCATAACAAAAAAATACCTTGAGAAATTTCTCAAGGTATTTTTTTAGAAAATATGTAAAATTATTTTATTTCATGTTTTCCTTCGATATAACTGGCTTTATTTGATGCAATTTGATTTATTATAGGTGTTGCGATTGCAAGAGCCGTAATGCCTGCTAAAATTCCAGCTTGTGCTGCCGGTGATAAATTGTTTAATTTCTTAAATAATTTTGTTGATCCTATTTTATCTTTTAAAGAAATGTCAGATAAAATGTTTCCATTTTTTATTACTATTGAATCAAGTTTTTCTGCAATATTTCCCTTTAATTTATTAAATGCATTTAGTGCATTTTTTGAAGTCCCTGTTAATAATGCTGTAGTACCTGCAGCACCTAAAGTTATACCGCCAAGCACTAATGTGTCTTTTGCGTTTTCTTTTAATATATCTTTTAAACATTCAGTTTTGTTTGGGATATTTTTGTTTGTTAATATGTGCATTGGTGAGCCTTGTATTCCTATTTCCATAAAATTTCCTTTCTACATATTTTATTTATTACCTTTACTTTTAGATAACAAGATAAAACACTTCAATTTAAAGAATTGTTTTTTTTTATAAAAATTATTAAAATTTGTTAACAATTTTATTCTTCAACGTATGTAGGAGCTGTTTTAGGACTTTTTCCTTTTATTACATTATGATAATAAGCATAGGTCATAGGATTATTATTGTTTAGAATATCACCATTCAAAACTTTTGCTATAAATACACTATGTGTTTTTGTTTCAACTTTATCAATAATTTCGCAGATTAAATAAGCACATGCATCTGTTATTACAGGAAGTTCATCTATAATTGAATAAGGAATTACTTCAAATTTATTGAAATCACGTCCGCTTCTAAAACCAAATGTCCCTATAGCAAGTGGATTAGATTTTTCTGATAATATAGAAACGCTAAATTTTTTATTTTTTTCAAGACAAGTATGCGTATAATTTTGGTGATTAACGCTAAGAGCAATAGTTGGAGGCTCTGATGTTATTTGCATAATACTGTTTACAGTACAGCCTGTATATTTATTATCGTCTTTGCAAGCAATAATATAAACACCATAAGATAAATTTTTAAATACATTATTATTCATAAATTCCCTTTTTATTTATGATAACAAATTTTAAATAATTATACAAAAAAGAGAAGCTTTATATAACTTCTCTTTCTCATAATATATTAATTAAATTAACCTATAACAGGTGCTACAAATGTTCTTGTTGCAAGTTCCTTGTCTAACATATACAGGCAATTTTTATCATTGCAAATTAGTTTTAATGTTTTTAGAACATTACCAACATTTGATTCTTCTTCGACTTGTTCTTTTAAATACCAGTCTAAGAATGAAACTGCTGCTCTATCTTTAACCTCATCAGCAACATCCATAAGTGCATTAATTCTTGATGTAACATATTGTTCGTGTTTTAGAACATCTTCGAATACTTCTAATGGTGAACTCCAGTCAGATTTTGGTTGTTCTATAGATTGAAGAGTAACTTTTCCACCTCTTTCGTTTAGGTAATTAAACATACCCATAGCATGAGCATGTTCTTCTTGCATTTGTACGTTCATCCAATTTTTAAACCCTTGAAGATTCATTCTATCAAAGTATGCGTACATTGATAAATAAAAGTATTCTGAATAAAATTCTGCATTAATTTGATCATTAAATGCTTTTTCTAATTTTTCGTTAATCATAATCAATTCTCCTTTTCATTAATTAATTTTACATCTAAATTAGATAAAAACATTAACCTATTAATTAAAAATTAATTATTTATTTAAACTAAAAATATTTTTTATCTTTTAATTCATTAGGCATAAATTGTTGAATATAATCTGGGTTATCGTGAGTATAAACATAACCTTTACCAAAACCATATTTTTGAGCATCTTTATAATGAGAATCTCTTAAATGCATAGGAGGTTGAAAATTTAAACCGTTATAAATATCTTGCATAGCTGCATCAATAGCCTTACAAGCTCTATTTGATTTTGGACAGCGAGCAATATATTCAACTGCTTGTGCTAAAGGTATTCTTGCTTCAGGCATGCCTAGAATCTCTGCTGCTTTAAATGCATTAATGGCAAGAGTAAGTGCGTGAGGAGCTGCATTACCTACATCTTCTGCTGCACAAACTATCATCCTTCTTGCTATAAATCTTGGGTCTTCTCCAGCTGTAAGCATTTTAGCCAGCCAATATATTGCAGCATTTGGATCTGAGCCTCTCATACTTTTTTGGAAGGCTGATGCCATATCATAATGTTCTTGCATTGAGTATTTTATTGATGATGTTTGTACGAGTTCTTCAAGAGTCTCTACTTTTATGTGTCTTGTATTATTTTCTAACGGCGATGAAAAATATACATTTTCAATTAAATTTAATGCACTTCTTGCATCTCCCCTTGCATAATTTACTATAAAGTCTGATACATCTTTATCTATTTTAATTTCAGAATATTTATTTGCAAGATATTGAAATCCTTTATTTATTATATTTTTCATTGATTTATCATCAATAGAACTTAATCTTAATACTTGAGTTCTTGATAAAAGGGCCGCATTAACTTGAAACGATGGATTTTCTGTTGTTGAACCTATTAAAAATACTGTCCCATCTTCGAGATAAGGTAATAGGGCATCTTGTTGTGTTTTATTATATCTATGTATTTCATCAATAAACAATATTGTTTTTTGACCATAGATGAGTTTCTCTTTTGCTGAATCTATTGCATCTTTTATGTCTTTAATTCCGGATGAAACAGCACTTAATTCGATAAAATGACTATTTGTATGATTTGCAATAATTCTTGCTAATGTTGTTTTTCCACAACCCGGAGGCCCCCACAAAATTAATGAAAATAATCTGTTTGTTTTCAGTAAATTCATTAAAGGTGAAGCTTCTCCAGTTATACTATATTGTCCAAGATATTCTTCAATATTTTTTGGTCTCAGTATTTCTGCTAATGGGGTTTGTTTATTGTTTTCTTTTAAATTATCAAATAAATCCATTGTTAAAAATTAGCCTTTACTTATAATATATTTTATCATTAATATAGGACTTTTTTATTATGAAGAAAAGCTATTTAAAATATGTATTAATAATTATTATTGTTATATTATTGAGTTTTATTTTGCCTTTATTTTTTAAAAATAAGAATGATAATTCAAAACAAACTATAACTTTTTGGACTCTTCAGCTTGGAACATTTGATGAATATATAAATAATGTTATATCAGAGTTTGAGAAAAAAAATCCTCAATATAAAATAAAGTGGATTGATATACCGTATTCAGAAGGTGAAAAAAGGACACTTGCTTCTATTTTAACTGATAATCCTCCTGATTTAGTTAACTTAACTCCAGATTTTTCTCTTTTATTGGCTCAAAAAAATGCTTTATTTTCTATTGATGAAAAATATTTAAATGATTATATTCCTGAAATTAAAAATTCTTTAAAATACAATGGAAAGTTTTTTGGCATTCCTTTTTATGCTACATCTGCTGTTACATTGTATAATCGTGAATTATATTCTGGAAAACTTCCAAAATCTTATGATGAGTTGTTTAAAATTATTCCTAAAAGAAATACTTATATTACAATGATTAGTTTAACTGAAAATGATACGCTATTAAAATTTTTAAATAAATATAATATAAATTTTTATACTAATATTAATTCAGCAAAAAGTATTGAGTTGTTCTCAATAATAAAAAATTTATATTTAAAAAATTATATTCCAAAAGAAAGTATTACTCAAACGCATAGGGATGCTCTTGAAAAATATATGTCAGGTCAATTGGCTTTTTTAGTTACAGGTTCAAATTTTATAAATATGATAAAAGAAAATGCACCTTCTGTTTATAAATCAACAAAAATTTTGCCTCAACTAACAGGAGATACAAATAAATATGATTATTCTTTAATGAATTTTGTTATACCTGAAAAGTCTAAAAACAAACACGGTGCTCTTGAGTTTGCTTTATTCTTTACAAATTCTGTTAATCAACTGGAATTTTCAAAATTAACTTCAATTCTTCCTGTAAATAAATATGCTATTAAAGATGAGTTCTTTACTAAAAAAACTGATGATATACAAGTTCAGGCAAGAATTATAAGTGCTGCTCAATTGAATAATCTTCAAACACCATTGTTGACTGTCAAAAATAAAAAAGATTTAAATATATTGTCATCTAACTGTATTCAGGAAATTCTTATTAATAATAAAGATATAGCCCTTGTTCTAAATAAATTCGCACAGGATTGGGAAAAACTATAGTTTCCCAAAAAACTTTTTTGTTTTAAAATTTACTTATGAAGTCATTTTTTAATTTTAAAATTCTTGATAGATATATATTAAAACAAGTTATTGAAGTATTTGTTCTTGGAATTATAGTTTTTACTTCTATAATTTTTGCTTCGGATACTTTTATTTCATTAATAAAACAAATATCTACATATGGAATGCCTTTTAAAATAGCATTTATGATAATTCTTTTAAATCTTCCGGCTGTAATTGTTATGACAATCCCTATGAGCGTATTATTCTCTACTGTAATGGTTGTTAATAAAATGTGTTTACAATCAGAAATAACAATATTAAAAGCTTGCGGAATAAGCATAAAAAGAATATCTAAACCAATTTTTATTTTTGCAATTTTTATGGCATTTTTAACTTTTTTTATTAATGAAACTATTGTTCCAATGACCACTTCTCAATCAAAAACACTAGCTCTTTATGCTTTAGTTCAAAGAAATATTCCTGAAGGTAAACATAATTTTTCCATGAAAGAATTGACCGAAGGTAATTATTTGAAAAGGTTATTCTATGTAGAAAAATGTGAGGATAAACAATTTTCTAATGTTTCAATTTTGGACTTATCAGATAAAGACAAAATTCAAATATTACAAGCAAAAACGGGTACTTCTGTTATTGAAGGCTGGCAGTTTGATAGTGCTTCTGTTTATACTATTTCTAAGGCAGGAAAGACTCTTAATACTTCTTGGATTGAAAAAACTATTGTAGATTTTGGAAGCGATATTCAAAAACAACTTGATAAAAAAAATGACGGGTCAGATTTTAATGTTATTCAGTTACTTCCATATTTAAAAAGTGCAAATACTGATGTTACTCCTGAAATTTTGGCAAGATATCAAGTTCGTTTTTGGGAAAAGATTGCTTTGCCTATTACTACAGTTGTTTTTGTTATATTAGGTATTCCACTTGCAATTACTCCTCCAAGAGTTAGACATAATAGAGGCTTTTTGTTTAGTATAGGAGTTATATTTTGTTATTATATAATTAGGGCATTTTCAATGTCATTAGGTTATAATTATACGATTCCTGCTTTCTATGCTGCTAATTTACCTAATATAATACTAGGTTTTATCGGCTATTTTATGTATAAGAGAAAGTCAGAGAATATTTAAAATTTGTAATTGTAAACAAATGTAAAGTATAAATACAGTTGTTTTTATATATATAATATTTAATTAGTATATATAACATCTATGTTCAATATCTAATAAATACATAACAAAATAATGGTTGATTTGTTTGAAACTCAATAGATAATTGTGTTTTAGCTGTTTAAAACGTTGTTTGCCTTTTTTAGTAATTGATTAAGCAATTCGAGAAACTAAATTGTTTTTATATAAATGTGGGTTAGTTAAAAAGATTTAGAAAAGGTAGGTTAGTTATGGGTTATGCATTATTTGCCAGACGTAAGATTTATTATACAAATCTTATTTTTACTCTTCAGTCACAGTTAGATAACATTACACAACAAAAGAATAATTTGATTAATTTCTCTGCAAATATTTCAGACGGTAAAGTGACTGTTGAAGAGATTGCATCTGATCCAACAAACTTTAATAATTATTCAGAATTTTTACAAGGTGCAGATGCTTATATTAATACAGCTGACGATGAAGGCGGAGCTGCAACATCAATAGGAGAAATTGGTTCAATGGCAGCCGAACAAAATAATAACGAAGATTATCTTGCTTCAATAGCAGAAATGTTAAATCAGTCAGTTAATCAAGAATATGCAAATCAATATTCTAAAAAATTAGAAGCATTAGAAAATCAATTAGATATGCAACAAAAGAGAATTGAAACAAAATTAACAGCTGCTGAACAACAATTACAAGCTGTTGAAGAGGCAGAAGGAAGTGCAATAGAAAGATCAACACCTAAGTTTAATGGAGTAGGCTAAATAAATAAATATAACTAACTTATTAAACTAACCACAATCAAACGACCGACTATTTCGGTCGTTTTTTATTCTGTTATAATTTTAGAATTGTAGCCTTTATCTTTCATTCTCTTTGATAAAGAATAAGCTTTTTCAGAGTCATTAAAAGAGCCTATTTGTACAACATACACTCCATTTAACGATTTTATAAATGGAATAATATCTGTTTCTTCTTGAGATATTCTATGTTGAATTTTTATAGCATCTTCAATTTGGTCAAAATTTCCAATATAAACCTTTGAAACTGTTTTGATTGTATTATTCTTTTTTTCATCTGGTGTTTGAACCGGATTTATTCTGAAATTAAGATTTTCTTTTTTTAAATCAATTTTTGTTGGTCTTGGTGCAAAAATTGATTCATTATTGCTTGTTTTTTCTTTTACATTCTTATCTATGTTGTCTTTTTTTTCTTCTTTTTTATTGTCATTATCTTCAGAGTTATTTTTCCCTTGTTTTTCTTTTGGATTTCTTATTGAAACAGTTGGAAGTTCATCTTCCATTTGAATCCACTTTAAACGTTCATCAATTGTTTTTATTTCTGTATCCATATCTGATTCAGAAAGAGTTAATGCTTCATTATTTCCTATTGTAACGTCAACATCCGGAGTGTAAGACTTAACTATGTATGATAAACAAAATAAAGCTGAAACAAAAACAATAAGAAATAAAAGTAAATATCCAAAGTTATTTTTTTTCTTCCTTTTTTTTCTTTTTAAAGGTGCTTCATTATCTGGCATTATATAACTCCTCTTACTTTACAAGCAGCAAGACTTATATCTTCTGTCTCTTCTTTATAATTATTTAATAGCTCTTTTGCAAATTCCTCAATATTATCAATTTTAGCATCTTGTATTAAATCTGCAGCATTTACCGGAGCTCCTTCTGCATTTATATTTAATCCAAAATGTATAAGTGTAGATGTTATTGATTTTGTTGCAATTGATACAGATAATTTTTTATTATTTATATATAAATCATCTCCATTTCTTATTATTTTAACAGAAGGGGATTTTTTTTCTATTAACTCTTTTGTTATAGTAACAAGTAATCTTTGTTTATAAACCATTTCCTCTAGAGTTGCGTTAAAATTTTCTTCGATAAAACTTAGCATTTTTTTACTATATATCGGTTCATTATTGATTACATCTTCTATATCTACCATATGAGACAGGTTAACTTCACATTCACCTATAAAAGATATAATTGAATTCCCTTTAATTTTAAAATTTTTATATATCCAATGTGGACTTAATTGTTCTCCAGTATATTTTATTTCTTTATCTATAAATAGTGTTTTCATATTTAATCCTGTTCAAAAATCTTGTCTATAATATCTTTTCTATTATTTAACTCTAATGCTCTTTTTAGTCTTTGGCAAGATTCACAAAAACCACAATGTTTTTCTTCTGAGATATAACAACTGTGAATTAATTCTAAAGGTACTTCTTTTTGAATTGCCAGTTTTACTATTTCTTCTTTTGTCATGTTAATTAATGGAGCAATAAGTTTAATATTTGTATTTGTTGAGTTTTCAAGTGATGAATTAATTGCATTTACAAATTGTATGGAATTATCTTTAAATGTTGTACCTTCTTCTTTATTTGCTCCAAAAACAATTGTATTAAAATTATAAGATTCTGCAAAACAAGCAGCGATATTTACAAACAATCCATTTCTATTTGGAACCCATACTGATTTTGCACTGTTCTGTGCTATTGATATATTATTCAAATTTTCTTTCGATATATATGGGATAGTTTCATTTGTTGTTAATGAAGATGTTGAAATTATAGATAACCAATCTAAGTCAATTATTTTATGTTCTGTTTTATAATATTTAGAAATAATTTCAGATGCTTTTTTTTCAGCTAAATATGATTTTTGTCCATAGTTAAATGTTAAACAAATAACTTCAGAACACGTTTCTCTAATAACAGCCAAGCTGACAACAGAGTCAAGTCCTCCTGATAAAAGTACTATTGCTTTATTCATATTTTCCATTTGTCTCTTCGTCTTCTTCCTCTTCTTCTTCTAAAATGTCTTCTTGTAATTTTAATGCTTCTGTTTTTGCTTTGTCTGAGAATTCTTCTCCATTAATTATTTCTTTTAAAATATTATCACCAAGCATATTATATAAAGCAATAACTGCATTTTGAACAACTTCTCGATTATTATCATTAAGCATATTTCTTATCAATTCTTCTGCTCTTTCATCTTCAGAGTTCATTAAAACTTCTATTGCATTTATTCTAACTTGAGGAGATTCATCTCTTAGTGATTTTACTAATGCATTATGAATCCGTTCATTTCTGTAGTTATAATTTAGTTTATTTAATGCTTCAAGAGCTCGCTCTTTTAAAAATGTAAATTTATCTAAAAATCCCTTTTTACTTTCTAAAATAGAAACTAAAGAATCAACTGCTTTATCATCTCCAATCATTCCAAGTGCTGATACTGCAGATTCTTTTACGTAAACCGAAGATTCTGATTCATCTTCTACTATTTTCATTAATGGTAATACAGCATATTTATCCCCAATTTTACCCAATGCTTCAGCACATGATAGTTTTACTTTGTAATTTTCATCCTTGCTGTTAAGGCAGTATAATAAAGGGTAAACAGCTTGAGAATCTTTGGTATTGGCAAGAGCTTTTGTTATATTTACTCTGATTCTTGTAAGATTATCAGGATCTGGTATTCTTTGGGCCAGTTTTGATTTCATTAATAAAGAATCTATTAGTAATGCTCTGCTTGATTTATCTTTATATTTATCTATTTTGTGTAATAAAAACATTAAAACTTCATAGGAGTTAGAAACTTCAAAGAAATAATTATATATTAAAATTAAATGTTCACTTGGAAAGTCGACGCTTAGCCCTGTGATTTTATCTATTGTTTCTTTCGGGTCATGCGGATTTATTACATCACACTTATTTGCCAATTGTTCAAGAGGTAAATTAATTTTTTCTTCCATAGCTTGCATGTATTAGTACACATGTATAGGATAAATAAAAAACAAAACTATATCAAGATAAAAAGGTTAAATTATCAATATTCATTAAGATTTCAAGGTCTTTTTTTTCGATTGCTTCTTCTATTACGGAATTAATATTAATATTTATAGATGCATCTTTTAGCTTTTCAGGAAGTTTAATGTCTTTAGTTGTTTTAGTATTAACAAAACCTTTATTTAAATCAAGAAATTCTTTATATAACTTGACAATATTCTTCCAGATTATCGGTATTTCAAATTTTTTACCTGTATAATATAGAGTATCCCTTTCATAACAGTCAATGTAATTTTCAATAAAATTTATTTGCATCATGTAGTCATATTTTTCTTTTTCTTCATTTTCCATATTAAGAAAAATATTTCCTTCAATGTCTTTTGGTGAATTCATATTATTTTTGTATATATAGTATGCCCACAAAAGGCATCCAAGATAAAATGCAATGTTATTTTTTATATATTTTTGAATTTTAACCGTATATAATTTAAAGCGAGCTCTTTTTTGATGTATTGTTTGAAATGACATTAATTGAGAATATACATTGTTTACAAAATCATTTAAATCTAATACAAGATTACCAATTCCAGGATCAAACTTAACTGTTTCATTAATCATTATATTCTTACCTCAATTTCTGCTTTTTTTAATGATTTCTTTAACGTTGGAATATTAAGAGTATTAAAGTGGAAAATAGAAGCAGCTAAAGCGGCATCTGCAAAACCTAATTTAAAAATATCTATAAAATGGTTCTCATTAGGACCTGCACCACCAGATGCAATTACCGGTATATTTAAATTTAATGATGCAAGTTTTGTCATTTCTATATCAAACCCATTTTGTGTTCCATCTGCATCCATTGACGTGAGTAATATTTCACCGGCACCTCTTTTTTCAACTTCTATTAACCAATCATATAATTTTATTCCACTGTTAACTTTTCCGGCATTAGTATGAACATAAAAATCATTGTTTTCTCTTTTTGCATCAACAGCAACTACTATACATTGTGAGCCAAAATATTTTGATGCAGTACTTATTAATTCAGGATTTTTTACTGCTGCAGAATTTATAGCTACTTTATCAGCACCTGCCAGTAAAAGATTTTTCATATCTTCAATTGATTTAATTCCGCCACCAACTGTAAATGGAATAAAAACTTGTTTCGCAACTTTTTCTACCATTTCTATGGTTGTTTTTCTTCCTTCATTTGTTGCTGTTATATCAAGAAAAACAAGCTCATCCGCACCTTCATCCGAATATTTCTTTGCTAAACTCACAGGGTCACCTGCATAACGTAAATTCTCAAAATTTACGCCTTTTACAGTCTCTCCGTTTTTTACATCTAAACAAGGTATAATTCTTTTTGCAAGCATAATTAAAATTGTTTCAAAAACCTAATATCATTATTAAAAAATAATCTTATATCATTTATAGCATATTTCAGCATTGTAAGTCTTTCAACACCCATACCAAATGCAAATCCTGAATAAACTTCAGGGTCAATACCTACATTCCTCAAAACATTTGCATGAACCATTCCTGAGCCCAATACCTCTAACCAACCGGTTCCGCTACAAGTTCTACAGCCTTTACCACCACACATTATACATTGTACATCTACTTCTGCACTTGGTTCTGTAAATGGAAAATAACTTGCTCTAAATCTTGTTGGTCTGTTTGATCCAAAATATATTCTTACAAACTCATTTAAAATACCTTTTAAGTCACCAAAAGAAATATTAGTATCAACTAATAATCCTTCTATTTGATGGAAAAGATTATTTTTTCTTGCACTTACAGATTCACATCTATATACTCTTCCGGGAGAAATAACTCTTACCGGTGGCTTTTGATTTAACATTTGTCTTATTTGTGCGCCTGATGTCTGACTCCTTAATATAACATTTGGTGCAACTTTTGTGTAAAAAGTATCTTGCATATCTTTTGCAGGATGATCCGGAGGAAAATTCAACATATCAAAGTTTATATATTCAGTTTCAACTTCCGGGCTATTTTCAGGTCTTACGAGAGAAAAACCCATTCCTTGAAAAATTTCAACTATTTCGTTTACTGTTTGTGTTAGGGGATGAACTTTTCCTTGAGGTCTATAATCAGAAGGCAATGTTATATCTATTTTTTCCTGATTTAGTTTTATATTTAACTCTTTTTTATAGATTTCTTCATTCTTATTTGTTATTAATTCTTCCAGCTCATTTGAAACCTTATTTGCTAATGCACCAATGATTCTTTTATCTTCGTCTGATAAGTCCTTCAAATTTTTCTTTATTGAATTTAATTCACCTTTTCTGCTTAAATATTTTAATTTTATGTCTTCTAGATTTTGCATTGATTGTGCATTATTTATTTCTTCTGATGCATTTCTTAAAATAAGTTCCAAATTCTCTTTCATAAAAGCCTCATTGTATATCTACTAAAAAAATTATATGACAAAGATAATTACATGTCATTGAATTTTATAATGGAAATTTATGATATACTCAAAATAGTGCAAAAGAAAATTTACAATGAACTATAAATCTAAGTAAATTTTCTAGTGATATTTTAAAAGTGTATTATTTGTTAAAAATATAGTTTTCTTACAAAGAATGTAATAAGTTTTATTTAAATAGTTGAGGAATTTGTGTATGCGTTTTAAAAAAATATTTTTGTTAAGTATTTTATTTTTGTTTCAATGTAACTATGTATTTGCACAAGAAAATACTGATAATAAAACTGATTTAAGAGAATTGTTTCAAAATAATAAAGCAGTAATCTATTCGATAAATTTAAGAACTTTTAATGCAAATGATAAAAATGGAAATGGTATAATTGATTTTTATGAAGGAGAAACACCAGGCTCATTTATTAATGCTATTGATAGATTAGATGAATTAAAACAACTTGGAGTAAATACTATTCACCTTCTTCCAATAACTCCTGTCGGGAAAATAAAAGCACTTGGAACTGCGGGTTCTTTGTACGCTCTTGCAGATTTTCATTCTGTTAATTTGCAGCTTGTTGATGTACAAAGTGATTTATCTCCAAAAGAACAAGCAAAGAAATTTGTTGATGAATGTCATAAAAGAGGTATCAAGGTAATTGTTGATTTACCTAGTTGTGGTGCTTATGATTTATATATTAACAGTCCGGATTTATTTGTTTTAAGTGAGGATGGTTCACCTTTTATTCCAGCAGATTGGATGGATGTTAGATTGTTTAAAGTATCTGATAAATATCAGGAACTCATAAATTCAGATATATTTGTTCTTCATAAAATATTTATAAATTACATGCTTAGCATTGGAGTTGATGGTATTAGAGCTGATGTAGCTACTTTAAAACCTTATATTTTTTGGAAAGAGTTAATTAAGTATGCAAGAACAAAAAAAGAAGGATTATTATTTCTTGCTGAAGCTTCTGAAAGTTGGACTAAACCTGCATCAGACAGGGCTTATTTTACTGATTACAAAAAACTTTTAGAAGCAGGATTTGATGGTTATTATGGTGATTTCTTTGAACTGAAAAATTGGAAAAGTATGGAAGATCTTTCAGATTCTGTACAAAATCGTCAAAAAATATTGAAAAAGTATTCTGATAAAAAATCTGTTATAGGTAGTTTTGAAACTCATGATGTTGTAAGTCCTCTTTTAATTGGCGGTGAAGGTTTTTCTAAAATTATTATTTGGTTAAATGCAACTTTACCTTTAAATCCATACTATGTTGACGGCTTTTTACAAGCTGATGATTATATGTATGAATATTCAAACAAGAAAGCAAATGAAACTTATACTGATGACGAGTTTTACTATGTTCATCAAGGCCAAATTGATATTTTTAATTTTTCAAGAAAACCAGGTACTGATTCTAAAATTTTAATTGATGAACACATTTTAGCAATGAATTTAAGAAATAATTATCTCGATGTTATAACAAAAGGTAAATTTATTCCTCTTAAATCTGATAATGAAAAAATATTTGCTTATCAAAGAATATATAAAGATAAATCTATTGTTGTTATAATTAACAGAAACCTTATTAATAGTGAAGATGTAAATGTAAAAGTAAGGAAAATATCAAAAAAATCAAAGATTAATTTTATTAAAGAAATAGATGATGGAAAGCTTGTAAAGTCAACATATAGTGCCAAAATGAAGCCAGCTTCAATTGTTATTTTTACTATAAATTAATTTTTTGTTGAAAAAAATAAAAAAAAATATATTAAAAGTATTGCCAAAACTTGAAATATAAGTATAATAATCTTTGTAATACAAGAGGAGGTTCTCATGAACAAAGAAGAATTAGTAAAAGAAGTTGCAAAAAAAGCAAAAGTTTCACAAAAGGCAGCAGCAGATGTTTTAAGTGCTACAATTGATACTGTACAAAAAACAGTTGCTAAAGGTAAAAAAGTTACTTTAGTTGGTTTTGGTACTTTTGAAGCTCGTAAAAGAAAAGCTAGAACAGGTCGTAACCCTCAAACAGGTGCTGCTATTAAAATTGCAGCTAAAACTGTTCCTGCATTCTCTGCTGGTAAAAAATTCAAAGATGCTGTGAAATAGGCTTTATCTTTATAAAAAAAACCGTTTGAGTAATCAAACGGTTTTTTTTATTTTATCTCTTTTTAATTTAATGCATGTTTACAAACCGGGCATGTCGCAGCTGTTACTTTTACTTTCGTATTGCAATAAGGACATACTTTATAAACTTCGCCCATTTTTGGTTGTGATGTTTCTTTTTCTATTGTTTCTTTTATGAAAAATATTTTATAAATTAATCTTGCATAATATAATACTATTAATATTATTATAATTCCTACAATTAACCACCATAACTCTTTTATCAAGAATAATATTAAAAATAATATTAATAGTGTTGTCAGGCAACCTGAAAATTCTATTCTATACATTCTTTATTTCCTTAGGTTTTGTTATTGATGGTTGTTGAATATATAATGGTTTTACTTTCGCCCAGTTGAAGTCTTCTTTATTTTCCTTAATTTTATTATATGTAATTTCAGATAAATATAATCCGAAATTTTCATCGTTTTCTTCATAAATTGTACTTTCAATATTTAATTCATTTAAGTATTTATTTATGGTTTTGTCTGAAATTATATAAGTGTTATTATCTATATATTTTATTATGTTCTCTTTATCTTCTAATTTTGGCTTGATTAAAGTATTTTGTTTGTCATATAAAGCTGTATAAACTTTGTTCTTTCTTGCATCAGTAACAATTAAAGACTTTTTTTCTGTTTTATTTAATTTTGAAAGAATCATCAAAGATTCTATGCCAATAAGCTTTAAATTTGTTTGTTGTGCTAAAACTCTTGCTATTGTTATTCCGGCTCTTATTCCTGTAAAACTTCCTGGACCAATGTTTATTCCTATTGCTTCTAAGTCTTTTATTTGAATATTATTATCTTTTAATATATTTCTTATTTCAGGTATAACATATGCACTATGATAGTTATCTTCTGTGCTATTTATTATTTTCGAAGACAAAATTGTATTATCTTCTCGTAGTACAATATATGATTTATTAAAACAAGTATCAAAAACAAGTATTTTCATATTTTAATCCATTAATAATTTCTATGTTATTATCTCCAACAGGCGTAAAAATAAATTCTCTTTTGTTGTCATCAATATAATTTATATTAATATCTATCCTTTCAAAAGGAAGTGCATTTTGTGAAAACTCAGCCCACTCAACAAATGTTAGAATTTTACCTTCAGAATATTCTTCCAGTTCATTTATTATAGTGCTAATACCTTCTTTTTCAAGACGATATAAATCAAAATGATAAACAGGAATTTCTCCTGTTTTATATTCATTTAAAATCACAAAACTAGGACTTGTTACTTTCTCTTTTACCCCCAGATATTTACAAACATATTTTGTAAATGCAGTTTTACCTGCGCCAACATCTCCGTATAGGCATACAAACGCACCTTTATTTTTTACTAATTTTGCAAATCTTTTAGCAAGATTTTCTGTTTCATCAATGTTTTTACATAATATACTAACTTGCATTAGAATATATCTCCAACTCCGAATGAGAATGCACCTCTTCTGTTTCCTTCGCCTACGTTTGTAAAAGGAATACCATAATCTATAGATAAAGGTCCAACACCAGGTATAAATAGTTTTACACCAATACCACCCGCTATACCATATTCAGGTCTGTTATATAGTTTGTTTGTAATTGTTCCTCCAAATACTTGACCTGCGTCAATAAACATTGAAAATTTAATATTATCTAAGAATTTTGCTTTCTCAATTCTATCTAAGAAAAAGAAAGGAGTTGTTAATTCTGCTGAGGCTAACATAAATCCTTCACCGGTACCAACTGTACTCATTCTGTAACCTCTTACTGTATAAGGACCACCTAAGCTAAATGCCATAACTTCAGGCATATCTCCGTGAATTTTTCCTCCTGCTCTTGCTAAGAGAGAAAATGATGATTTCTTCATAACAGGAAAATATCTTTTTATTCCTGCTGTTAAAGTGCCATGTGTATAATCAAAGTCTGTTACATTAACATTTTCGTTAAATCTTAATGTTGCTAATACACCATTTCTAGGACTTAAGACATTATCTCTTGTATCATATACAAGACTTGGACCAAGAGTAAAATATGTACCTCCTTGTAATTGCTTAGAACGTTCTGAAATTGGTATATTATGTTGGTCATATAATTGAGAAATTTTGTTGAAGTCGCCTTCTTTTACTTTTATATATTCACCACCAAATTTGATTGAACCAAGTAAATTTTTATATTTTTTAAATGGCCTTGATAATACCACTTCTGCACCATATCTTCTTTCTATTGCAAGAGGTACTTGATAACTGCCGAAATCTCTTCCAAAAGCTTTTACTAATAAACCGTTATCTGTTCCTTTCAACCTTGGTTCAAAAAAGCTTACTTCAGCCTGTAAGTTCGCATGATCTAATGTTGAACTGTCTGACATAATTACACCAGTACCTGCCATAAAGTTTATTCCAACTCTTTGTCCATTACCTAAAAAGTTATTTTCAACAAATCCTGCTTGTCCGAATAAACCTGTTGCAGTATCGACACCACCACCTAACGAAATTGTTCCGGTTCGTTGTTCTTCAAGCATTATTGTTATATCATAAGAATTTGGATCATCATTACTTCTTTCAATTGCTCTGTTTACATCTTTAAATGCTTGTGTTGAATATAATCTCATTAAGTCTGCTTTTAAAGTATTTTCGTTATATACACTACCTGGTGTTGATAAAATATTTCTTTCAATAACAAAATCTTTTGTCTTTTTATTTCCTTCAAATGATATTGAATTTATTTTCCCTTCTGCTATTGCTATATTTACACAACCATCTGGATCATCTTGAACATCAGATACATTGGCTAAAACATACCCTTTTGAAGCATATAAATCTTCAACCTGACTTACTGCTTCAGATAATGTATTTAAGTTTTGAGGTTGTCCTTCTAAGTTACTTAGTATATCTAGTATCTCTCCTGTAGATACAACTGTATTACCTGTTATTGCAAATCCTGTTATTGGTATATTCTCTTCAAGATATATTCTTAACGTTAATGAATCTGGCGATGTTGGTATTGGAATTGCTTTCATTTTTTCTGAAAAATACCCGGTTTTGTATATTGCTTTTAGGTTTTGTTGTACCATCTCTTTACTGTATACATCACCAATCTGCATATTCATTACTTTTACAATATCAGAGTCGTTAATTAAGTGATTTCCTTCAAACTCAATTTTTGTAATTTTTGAATCATCAGAAATCTCTGATATGTTATTTTCTTCAATAGCATAAGAAATATTAAATGCTGAAATAGCAAAAAGACTTAATATTAATATAAATTTGAGTATCTGTTTTGTTATTACTTCCATTTATGCTACCAAGATTATCTCTTTAAAATTATATCATATATAAAAAAAATTATTGTTATTAAACTTGATAGGTAAAAATTTTTTATAAAAAAAGGGGAACAATTTGTTCCCCTTTTTTATTATTAAAACTAACCTTAGCCAACGCCATTGAATTTCGGTGTAGCTCTGTCGATTGCACTTCCTTCGGCTTCTTCTACTGCTTCTAATTGTTGTTGAAGTGTTGTTACCATTGTATCTAGTCTTTTTACTTCCATTTCTATTGCATTTTCTTTGACTGATACTTCATATATTTCTCTGTTTATACTATCAATTTCTGCTTCAAATTCTTGTTCTTTTTGTCTTATTTGTGCATTTATCGAATCTCTTGAGTTTGAGTTTGTTGTACTTGCTAACAGTCCGTATAAGTCAGCTAATTCTCCTGATTGTGCTGAATTCATACTGGTTAGTTGTTGCTGTAAACTCAAAGTTTGTGTTGCTAATGCATATTGTTCATTTGACCTTTGCGTTTGTTGCAATTGTGCATTATTTAATTGTCCGTCTAATACTATTTTTCTTTGAGCAAATAATGCGTAGCCCATCTCTTTATCCTCGATAAGTTCCCCTTACATACATGAAAACTTTTTATCTTCAATTCATGACTTTTTTTGACATTTTTTGTAACATTTCTTAATATGATTTGTTATATGTTTAATGAGAATAAGTAATTATTGTGTTTTATACATTGAGTACAATAATTTGTTTCCATATAGCTTTTTGTAGAATAGTCATTTAAATCATTTCCACATTTTCCTCTATTATCTGTAGATAATAATGGGCAGGAAAATATACCGTTTATTGTTATTGTTCTACTATTTGAGCATTCTGTTTTTAGATTGTTGAAGTTTATTTCATTTTGAAGATCATAGCTTGTTTCTTTTTTAATTAATGGAATTATTTTAAAATTTAAATCACTAGTTTCAAAATTTAGAGACTTACATAATTCTTTAAAATTTTCTTTTAGTTCAATTTCATTTATATTTTTGTGATTTACAATTGCTAAAATTGGATTAAATTCATATTTATTTAAACTTTGAATTGCGTGAATAGCTTTTCTAAATGATCCTCTTCCTCGTAATGAGTCGTTTTCTTTTTCATTATAGTGATCAATACTTATCATAAAAATAATTTCGTGTCCTAAATTGTTTTCTTCTTCTACTTTTCTTAAAAATCTTGCTTTTTTATCGTTTATATTCATTGCATTTGTATGTATTACAACAGATGAATATTTTAAACATAATCTTAATATTTGATTAAAATCAGGATGAAGCATTGGTTCAGCACCTGTTAAATGTATGTATTTTAGTTGTTTTCGGTCTGCTATAGATAGATTCTGTTTTATTTTTTCTATGGGAATATAATCTTTAACTTTTTTATCTTTAAAATTAATGTAACAATAATTGCATCTTAGATTGCAATTTTGCGCTGTCATTTCTATAAATATTGATTCAAGTTTTGTCATATTTATAAATGGGGCTTTAATAATTGTATTATTCATTTTTTTTCCTCTTCTTTGCTTCAATGAATAATTTTTATCATCTATATTTTTTAAGTTGAATTAGACAACTGTATATAATCTTAATGAACATATGTACATTAATTAGTTGATATTTTTAAAGTTCTAAATAATAGTTCCGAAACTTATTTTGTTAAGAAAGAGAGGATGTTTATGGCACAGATTATTGAAAATTTTAAAGGAAGAAGAACTATTAGGTTAAATACAGATGATATTATAAATATCGTTAGAGAATATCAAAATATATCTTTAGGTGCTGGTAATTATAATGAAATACGTGAAAGATTAAATAAATTTGAATTATATCTTCCCGAAGATTTAATTTAGAATAGTTATTTTTTTAATTTGTTATGATTTTTTCTAGCAAAATTTATTTTAATAATATGCCTATATAGAGAATTTAGTTTATACTTGCTTAGTGTATTGTGTTTATCAAAAGGAGAATTTTTATGAAAAACATAATTACTATTGCACTTATATTAATACTTCCAATTTTAGTATATTCAATATTGTCTAAAGGAACTTCTGATATTAGTGCTGTTGCAAAAAATAAAGATTTACCTACATTGATGATTTTCTCTTCATCTATGTGTATTGACTGTCAAAAAATGAAAAGCGTATTGAATGATGTTCAAGGTGATTATAAAGATAAAATTAATTTTATTTCTATAAATGCAACTGAAAAGGATAAAAAAGTTAAAGAGTTAGTGAAAAAATATAATGTAGTTCTCGTTCCAACTATTGTTTTCCTTGACTTGAATGAAAATGAAGTAAATCGAATTGAAGGATATATTCCTAAAGAGGAATTTGTTTCAGAAATAGAGGAAGTTATAAATGGATAATATAATACAAATAATTTCATCATATTCTGAAACGAATAGCTTTTTTGTTCCTTTATTGTTTATAGGTTCATTTCTAGCCGGTATATTAGCTTCATTATCTCCCTGCAGTTTAGGAATTCTTCCTTTAATAATTGGTTATGTTGGAGGATATTCTAAAGGAAGTAATAAAAAATTGTTTATTCAGATGATATCTTTTTCTGTAGGATTATCATTAGTTTTAAGCATCATTGGAGTTTTATGTGCGATTTCCGGTCGTGCTTTTATTTCAATAGCATCGCCAATCGTGATACTATTATTTGCATCTGTAATTATAATTTTAGGGCTAAATCTTATAGGAATACTTGATATCCATTTCCCGGCAATTATAAAAAAGATGCCTCAAAATAAAAATGGTGGATTATTTATTTTTCCGTTTTTAGTAGGTATGTTTTTTGCTTTGGCTGCAAGTCCTTGTTCTTCTCCAATCCTTGCAAGCATTATGGCAGTTGCAACAATTTCAAACAGTATATTTTTTTCTATTATGCTTCTATTTTCTTTTGCTTTAGGACAGTGTGTTATTATAATAGTTTTTGCAATGTTTACATCAGTTTTAAAGCATTCAGCAACTTTTGCTAAATTTTCAGAAATATTGATAAAATTTAGCGGTATATTATTGATTCTAGCCGGACTTTATATATTCTATGTTATTTTTTCTAATATTATGTGATATTTTCACATAATATTAGGCAGTAATGTATAAATTTTTAGATAATAAATCTTTAGTTCGGTTTTTACCCATAATTGCAAAATGATTTTTACCTAAAGCATCTCTTGTTCTTACTGCATACAATTTATCCGAGAGTATAGAATGAATTTCAGTTTCTTTAATGCCATCTTTAATTGTGGCACCTTTAAACTTACTCGTAGAATCTTTTGCATCTATTTTTAATAAATTAGATAAAATATCTGCTTTTGCTGCATCTGGTGATATTGTATCAAGTTGATTAATTTTTAGGATTGGAGAACTTATAAAATTTCGGTTATACTCGCCTTCTTGGTTTATCTTATGAATTATACAAGTATAATTTTTACCACGTAATGGTTTTTTGCCTTTTATTACATCTTGAAATAAAAAGCCAACTGCAGAGACCTTCATAACACCTCGCTTTCCATATTATTATTTTATACTTTTTTTGAGTGTTTGTCTAGATAAAAATCTAAAAATTGACTAAATTTAATATATAAAAATTAAAAAACGCACAAAAACATTTCTATTTTTCTAAAAATACATATTAAAAAAATGGTTTTTGCTATAAAAAAGTTGATTTCTTCATTTTTTTGCAAAAATTGGGTTAAATTTACTCCAGTTTTATAACTTTTTAGGAAATTTTGATATTTGATTTTATTTGTTAGTCTACAATTACATAAAAAAATTTTTGATTTATAATTAAATAAAAGCCGGAGTTAAAGTTTGAAGAAGATTATTATTGTACTAGTTTTTTTTATATTTACCCCAGTATGTTTTGCTATGGTAGATACTACTAAAGTTTCAATAAATGAAGCTGTTTCTATTGCTGAAAAAAATAATCTTGATATTCAATCATCAAGATTGAATATTAATATAGCAGAAAATAATATAAAAACGGCAGATAGACTTCAGAATCCGGGAGTTGGAGTTTTTTATAATTTTGGTCAGGCAGGAAAAGGTAATCCGCAACAAGTGGGCGTATCTCAAACAGTTGAGATAGGGAAAAGAGGCGTTAGAAAAAGTTTAGCAAAATCAGATCATAATCTTTCAATTAGAAATGTTGAATATCTTGAGTTTGATTTAAGGATGGATGTTCGAGAGGCTTATACAAATCTTTTGGCTAAAAAGTCTGTTCGTACTACTATGAGAGAACAAGAAGAGTTATTAACAAAGTTGCTTGAACAGGCTAAATATAAACATGAAGGCGGCAAAGTAGATAAAATAGATGTTCTTCAAGCTCAATTATTATTAAATCAAATTATTACAGAAGTAAATTCTGCAGAGTATGAAGTTAAAACAGCCTTATATGATTTTAATAGAGTTATTAATTCTCCTGATGGTTTTTATGATACAGTAGAAGATAGTTTTACTAAAGAATATAAACCTCTATTAATTCCTAAACCTGATGCCAAAATGCCTGATTTTGAATCTATTTCGAATGAGGCTATAAATAACAGATATGATATAAAAATTGCACTTCAAGAAATAGAAGTTGCTGAAAAAAATCTTTTAGTTGTTTTAAGGCAAAAGGTTCCTGATTTTGAGGTTTCTGCAGGCTATAGTTATCAAAATCCGGGTCAGTCAGGAGAACCTATATTTAAAAATGGTGCTTATTTAGGGGTTAGTTTAGTTAATATTCCTCTTTTATATAATTATTCACCTGAAATTAAAAATGCTAAAATTAAATTAGAGCAAGCTCATCTAAACTATGCATCTGTTGAAAATAAAGCTATGAATGATTTAAGAAAAGCTTATGAAAAATTTTTAACAGCTCAATTAAATCTTAGAACTTATAATGAACAATTGCTTTCTAATTCAAAAGAATTGATTACAGAATCAAGAAAAAGTTATAAAGAAGGCGATACTGATTTAACTACACTTGTTACAATGGAAGAATCTTATAGAATGATTACAGTAGCTCATACTTATGCTCTAGCAGATTATTACAATGCTTGGAATGCTTTTATTCGTGAAGTTAATAATGAACAATTTACTGTTGAGGCTGAAACAATTTAATTTGTTTTTGCACTCCGTTATATTTTGATCTAGTATCATAATTTTTACCGAGTCATCCTTGCTAATGAAGTACTCGCATTTTGAAAATTCCTCTCAAAAAAATACGATAAGCTAAATGTGTTGGTAAATTTTTTCTCGGACAATTTTTGGACAATAAAAATTATCTTGTATATACCCTCGATAGACGAGCTTTTAACCTGCATATAAGTTCGTAGTTAATTGTGCCTAATTTTTCTGCCCATTCATTAATAGAAATGTTTTCATTTCCATCTGAACCAATAAGAGTTATAATATCACCTTCATTTGCTTCTATTCCAGTAATATCAAACATCATTTGATCCATTGTTATGTTCCCTATTTGTGGAACTTTTTGTCCATTAATTATGCCATATATTTTATTTGACAGGCGTCTGTCTACACCGTCGGCATAACCTATTGGAATTGTTGCTATTTTTGTTTCTTTATCAGTTGTGTATGTATGAGAGTAGCTTACTCCGGAATTTTTATGTGCAATATGTATATTTATAATTCTTCCTTTTAGACTCATTGCCGGAGTAAGGTTTGGTATTGTTTTAGCAAAATCAGGTAAATCAGGAATTAATCCATATAAAGCAAGACCTAATCTTACCATATTATAATTTTCTTCTTTATATCCGGCTATTGTTGCTGCCGTATTAAAACAATGAAGTAATAATCCATTTGTATTTACTTTGCTTATAATATCATTCCAAATTTTTAATTGTTCTTTTGTTTTAGATTCTATTTCTGCACAAGCGAAATGTGTGAATATGCCTTGTAGTTCTATTGATTTATTATTTTGTACTCTTTTTATAAAATCAACGGCATCTTCTTTTTCAACACCTATTCTATTCATTCCTGTATCAAGCTTTATATGTGCTTTTGTTTTTATACCTGTTTTATTAAATGTAAGTTCTGCTGCTTCAATATGATTTTCTAAAAACATTGATAATGAAATATTATTTTTTGCTGCATAATCAAAAGCCCAAACGGGAGCTGCCCCCAGAACTAAAATAGGGCAAGTGAATTTATTATTTCTTAATTCCATACCTTCATCAATAGAAGCTACTCCTAAATAATCAACACCTGAAGCTAATAGTGTAGGTGCTATCATTGTACTTCCATGTCCATATGCATCTGCTTTTACTACTGCAAGTATTTTTGTATTTGGTCTTACAAATGACTTTAATTCAAGTATATTATGTTCTATTGCATCAAGGTTTATCTCAACCCAAGCATCTCTTTTTGTATTTATATTTGATAATCTCTGAAATTTCATATTTACATTTTAGTTTAAAAATGATAAACATGTTACACTTTATCATAAAAGAAAATAAAAAATTATTATGGGAAAATTAAAACAGATAAAATTACTTAAAAAATTTTTAGTTGGTAATTTAAAAGATTATCAAATACTTTTGTTATTATTCTTTATTAATCTTATATTTTTTTATGTTTTTTATAGTAGTGTAATGATTTTCTCTGATTCATCAAGAGAAATATATGTACCTATAGCAATGAATAATGGAGATGTTCTTTATAAAGATATTTTTAATGTATATGCCCCATTGGGGTATCAATTAAATGCTTTTTTAATAAAAGTATTTGGTGAAAATTTAAGAACATTTTATTTTGCAGGTTTTATAAATTCAACATTAATTTTGTTCGGATTGTTTTATATTCTAAAGTTATTTATTAAAAAAGGCTCAATATTAGTTTTTAGTATTTTGTTAGCTATAATGACTATGTGTATATATACAGTAACTCAGACTAATTATATTTTCCCTTATTCTTATTCTTTAGTTTATGCTTTAAATTCTTTTATTTGGTCATTAATTTGCCTTTTATGTTTTATAAAAAATGATAATAGATTATTTTTATATTTATCTTTTTTCTTCTATGGAATGAGTATTTGTTTTAAATATGAGTTTATTTCTTTTGGAATCGTACTATTTTTATTTTTGATATTCAAAAAAGTAAACTTTAAAACTGTAGCTTTGTGTATTCTTTCTTTTCTTATTATTCCTTTTATTTCTCTTTCATTTTTATTCATACAGGGGGTATCTTTTTATGACTTAAAACAAGCAATGATATACATGATAATGCTTTCAAAGGCAAAAAGTGTTAAAATTTTATATACTTATCTTGGATTTATCCCAACTATTTCTTCTATTGAAGTGTTGTTATTATATTTTATTCAAACAACATTATTTGTTTTTGTAATATCTTTATATGTTTGTTTCTTTATAAAATTTTCTAAATTATTTTTAAGAATTAATAAGATCATTATGTTTATCTTATTTATATTATACTTATTATTATTTTATTTCTTTATCTCTATTGTTGTGAAAAACCTTGTTATTAGTAATGCTTTTTATTTTAATTGGATTGGAGTTTTTTCTTTAATCTTGTTTTTTGTTTTATGTATTAATCTGGTAAAAAAACATAAAGAAAAAACAGTCTGCATTCAGGATATATTGTTTTTTACGTTATTTTTATCTGTAATTTTATGTTCTTTAAAATGTATATTCAATATAAGTTTTAACTCGTATGGAACTTATTATTTTCCATTATTATTTATATGTTCTGTTTTATATTTGTATATTTACAAAATAAACTTAGCTGAAAGAATAAAAATAAAAAAATTAATATATATTCAGCTAATTACAATACTTATCTTTCTTATCGGTACAATGTATTATGTATCAAATGTTGAAAAATTAAAGATAGTATATGGTTTTCGTTCTGTAAACGTTGATAAAGGTCCTTTAATGCCGGGTTTGGAACAAATTGAGTCTATATATGATACTGTAAATTATATACAGAATAATACAAATAAAGATGATACTATACTTGTCTTACCTGAAGGAGCTGCAATTAATTTTCTTACCAATAGAAAATCAAATAATAAATATTATTACTTAATTCCGCCCAATATAGAAATATTTGGCGAGGAAAATATTGTTAAAGATTTAGAAAATGATTTGCCGGATTATATTGTTATTCAACCTATGTCTTATATTAATTTTAAAGAAACATTTTTCTGTGAAAGTTTTGGACTTAAAATTTGTAATATTATTCCTAAGTATTATAAAAAACCAGTAGTTTTTGGTAATGATTTTTGGATAGCAGTCTATGAAAGAAAGAATAATGATGAAGAATAAATTTGATATAATTAATATTTTTTTGATTCTATTCCTATTAGTTGTTGGGTTTATTTTTACTTATGGACATATTACTTCAATATATTCAGATATAGGCAGAGAATTTTATATACCTTGGCAAATGAATGAAGGTAATGTTCTATATAAAGATATTTTCAATGTATATTTCCCTTTGGGATATCAATTAAATGCATTTTTATTAAAGATTTTTTCTAATAAATTGTCTGTATTTTATTTTGCAGGATTTGTTGTTTCTTATTTATCATTAATAGCTATATATTTTATTTCCAAACATTTTACAAATAGACTTTGTTCTTTATTGGCAGTTTTTTTAGTAATAGTTTCTTGTGTTTTTTATCAAAGTATTTCAAATTATATTGTGCCTTATTCTTATTCGTTATTATATGCAATGTGCGCATTTTTATGGTCTTTTTTAATGTTGATTCTTTATTTAAAAAATGAAAAGTTTAAATATTTTTTATTATCTTGTTTTTTAATGGGAATATCTTTTGCCTCTAAGTATGAGTATTGTTTATTTTTATTTGTTATCATTTTTGTTGCAATATACAAAAAAATAGAAATTAGAAAATGTTTATTATCTGTTGTAAGTTTTTTAATTGTTCCTTTATTTTCTATTTTTTTACTTTTTATACAAGGAGTTTCTTTAGAAGATATATATAAGTCTGCAAAATATATGATAGAACTATCTGATTCAAACAGTGTTAAGTATTTTTATTCTTATACTGGATTTATTCCTTCAGTTCCATCTATATTAAGATCATTGTATTGTTTTATTGAAACATTAATATTTGCAGGTATATTTTTTGTTATTCCATATTCTGTCTTTAAATACTTAAAAAAGTTTGATTTAAAAATACAAATAATAACTATTTTAGTTCTGCTCTTTATAATATTAAATGTATTAAAAAATATCTTCTTCGTTAATATTTCAATGCATTTTGTTTTTATGGGCTATTTATCTGTTTTAATATTTTTATTAAGTTTAAAGAAAAAAAATATACTGTTCTCTATTTTGTGTATTAGTGCTTTATTATCATCAATAAAGGTAATAGGTTCAATTGCACTTGAATTATATGGCACATTTTTTCTACCTATATTTATAGTGATTATTGTTACTTTAGTATATTCACTTAGAGATAAAAAAGAAATTTATATTTCATTACTTTTTGTACTTTGTTCATTTATTTATCTATATCTAAATATGGATATTATTCAGATTCTTAAATATAAAGAAAATAAAATTACAACATTGAACAATGAAGCTATATATACGAACAACAGCTATTTTTCAGAAAGATATAATAAAATTATTTCTTATATAAATGAAAAAACATCTACAAATGATACTGTATTGGTCCTACCGGAGGGTGTTATTTTAAACTATCTTACTCAAAGAAAATCAGATAATTTCTATTATTATTTAATACCGCCAAATGTTGAAATATTTTCTCAAAATTCAATAATAAATAATTTACAACAAGAATTACCAGACTATATTATAGTTTTTAATAATAAGTATAATTGGTATAATACAGCATCTTTTACAACTACATTCGGAAGTAAAATACAAGGATTTATTAATAATAATTATGTACTAGAGGAAGATGTTTCATCTGAATATGATAAAATATATAAGTTGAAGGGTAAAAATAAATAATATAGGAATAAAAATGAATAAAGAAGAACAAATAAAAATAATAGAAGATATGCAAGCTGTTGTAAGTCAAATGAAGATTGATGATTTAGAAGAGGATCCATCACTGGAAGATGAACTTTTTGAATGCTCTTGTTGCGGAAAAACAAAGTCTTTAGCAGGGTCTATCCAATATGGTAAATATAGATTATGTAATGATTGTGTGCTTCTTGCAGAAACGGGTTTGGCTATTGGTAAATTTAAAAATGTAGATGAATTAATAAAAGCAATGGAAGATACAAGACTGGAAGAAATGTGTGAGTTCATAAAACAAGAAGAAAAAAGAGAAAATAACTAAAATGCATAGATTAACATATTTACAGCAACATTTAAAAAACGGTAAGTTAATAAGGTGGCCATCTCAGTGTTTTCCTTTAAATGTTTATATTGCCCCTTGCACCTGGTATTCTATGAGTGAAGCTGATAGATTCTTTTATAAAAGAATGGTAATAGATGCATTAAATGAGTGGGAAAGAGTTGGTGCTGGTAAATTTTCTTTTAATATAATTGAGTCATTACACGATTCACAGATGAATGTTGAATGGCGACGAGTTGAAAGAAAATCTTTGGGTAATTGCTCTTTTAATTATGATAATGAATCAAGGCTATATTCTGCTGAGGTTTCAATAGGTATATCAGATGGAATAATACATAGAAAATATATGGATGAAAATGAAGTATATCATACTATATTGCATGAGATAGGGCATGCTTTGGGACTGGGACATTCTACAAATCCTAATGATATTATGTATACTCCTCATCAATATGGAGTTGTAAAATTATCTCAGAGAGATATAAATTCTGTTAGATGGTTATATTCTCTTCCATATGGGACATCGGTAAAGAGTTTAAATAGTACTTATTCCCTTAACTATAATAATATCGATGATATAATTATGAAAATTGTTTCGGGAGATGTAGAATCTGAATTTCAGAAGACATTAAATAGTATAAAAATACCAAGAAGAAATTTAGAAGAAGAACAAGAAAAATTGGCTCAAATGAAAAAGTTTCAAATGTCTATACAAAATATAAAACTTCCGAAAGAAATTGCTGATAAGTTTAAAGAACGATAGTTCGTAAATATTTAGAAATAGAAAATTTTTATGTAATAATGAAAAAGAGAGCAGACGAACAATCGCGTATAAGAAAACTTATATGAGGAAAGTCCGGACACCTTAGGGCAGAACGACGGATAACATCCGCCGAGGGCGACCTTAGGACTAGTGCCACAGAAAAGTAAACAACCTTTTTAGGTTCAGGTGCAACGGTAGTGTAAAAGACTACCAGAGGTATTGAGAAATACCTGCTCGGTAAACTCCGTTCGGGTGCAAGATTGACTCAAAGGTTAAGGTGACCCGCCGTCTTTGGAAAAATCGCCGGAGGTGCAAGGTAACTTGCATCCCAGACAGATGATTGTTTAGAAACAGAATCCGGCTTATGACCTGCTCTCTTTTAACCTAATATAATACCGTGATTTGCCATGTAATTAAGAAGCTTTTCATTTGCTTCTTTATTTTCGTTATAATCAGGGTAATTTTTCATTGCAAGTTCACATATATCAATTTTTTTAGTTGCATCTTCCGGATTTATTCTTGGAAGCTTTGCTGTACTTGTTGTTAAATCAAGTTTTCTTTTTTCATCTAATCTTGATTGAACTTTAGGATAGTTTGATGCATAAATCTGACTTGCAGAAGCTCTATCTGTTAATGCTGCATAAGATGCTTCAAGCAAATATCTTTTAACAGCTTCTTCTACATCAGCAATAGCTTTATGTGCTTTTTGAACAAGTGTTTCTTCACCTAAATCAACGCTGTCAGAACGTCCAATTACTTCCATAATTTGATATTTTTTCTCTAAAAGTTTTTTATGTAGTTCAAATCCTGCTTTTACAGTATATGGTAGTGATGGATTTAAGGAAATAAATGATGTCATACCTATCATTCTGTTTAGATTTGAATCTGCATATAAAAGCAGTGGTTCGCAAGGATAATCTCTATCATCTGGATTTATTGAAACATTATATTGTTTAAATATTGATGCTGTAAAATTTTGAACTTCAGGTGGTTTTTCTCTATATTCCAGTCTTGGAAGACCTGCATAACCTTTTCTTATAAAACAATCTTGATTTGGATAATCTTGTGCGATTTCATTTAATAATAATGCGTCTTTTTTCAAAAATTTAGCAGGTAGTCCTGATTCTGCTACTTCACCTAAATCGACGATGTCTTCAACATAAATTCCTTTAAATGACACATTATTTTTATTTCTTTGGTTATTTGTATTGTTCGGAGAGTTTGTCTTACTTTTTACTTGGTTGAATACATTTGAAATTGCAGAAATTTTCATACCTTACTCCTTTTGATATTATCTTCAAAAAAAAACAATTTAAAAATTGCTTTCAATTTAAAAGTTGTAAAGAAAATTTAACAATTTGCAATATATTGTCAATTATTTGTATTCATATATTTTATCAACTTGAGTAAAGCCGATAGTAGGTAATATGAAAATAAGTTCATCTTTCAATAATATAGATAGTAAACAATCCTATCAATCATTTAAAGGTGTTCCTCCTAATCCCAAATATATTCCTGAAATAATTGGCAAATTGGGAAAAGTTGCTGGAGAATACATAAATACACCAGAGCAAAAATTGTTTCTGGCAACTTCTGCATTAATGTTTCAACCTTTAATTGATTTAAAATATGCAAAAGAAGATCAAAATGTTGATTCTGCAATAAAATCAGCATCTAAAGCTATGGCTGGCGGCTTTACAGGGGTATTAATAAGAGCAACTTTTCTAAAAATTACTAATCATTTTATCGGCTTTCAAAAACATAACAAATTGAACAAATTATTCTTCCCAGACACAGCTATTAGACTGAAAGAAGTTCGTCCTGAAATTGCAAAACTTAGAATGAAACAATATAGTCAAACTTTAGGTACACTTTTTGCTGTTTTATTTATGATTCTGTTCTCAAATTCAAATGTTGATGTTCCTTTAACAAGTGATCTGCAAGATTTAATTTCAGGTGTTGTTAAAGATAAGAAAAGCTGGTTAACATCTTTAAATGATGTTAAAAATAATAGGTGTAAAAAAATAGTAAATTGGTTTAAACGCAAAAAAGATATCTTAACTAAAATAAATAATAAAACAAAAAATGTTATTAAAGTAATTAGTGAAGATGATTCAGCTGCACATAAAAAAGAGGAGTCTAAGAAATGAAGACTCCCAAAAGTATTATTCAAGATAATATATTAGTTCCTATTTATCAATTTAGAAAAAATTATGTAAGTAGGTCAGCTTTATATACTTGTTGTAATAAAGTAGCTAATTTCATTTTTGATAAAAGTAAAGAAACTGCATTAATAATGTTGGTATTTAATGCTGTTTCAATT
Organism: Candidatus Gastranaerophilales bacterium; assembly: GCA_944326485.1. Taxonomy (GTDB): domain Bacteria; phylum Cyanobacteriota; class Vampirovibrionia; order Gastranaerophilales; family Gastranaerophilaceae; genus Avigastranaerophilus. Next base: position 147,359 of record CALVED010000004.1, read on the forward strand.
ATTTCAAGTCATATTGCGCAAATTCAAGGACTTAGAAAAAGTAAAAGAGAAAGTAAAGATTATTTAGTTACTCAAGAATGGCAAGAACTTGGATTGGATTTGATATTTACAATAATTCCTCCCTTCCTTTTAAATAATTTTTTAATGAAAAAGCTAGATTCAGGTCAATGGACTACAAAATCTGCTAGAGATAATTTAATATATACTATTACACCTACTATTGGTGCTGCTAAAGATGAATTATATAATATTGATCATATAAAACCAGTAAGAGAAACTTTAGGTTCTGTAGTTGCTCAGATTACAAATAAATTACATAAGGTTAAAAATTTACCAGCTTGCGTTGAAAAATTAATTAAATATATTGAAAAAAATCCAAATGTAAGACTTCCTGATCCTAATAAGGCAATTCCTATGGCAACAATGGAAGATATGACAACTGACTTTGATGTTATTAGAAAAAAAGCATTTAAGAAGTTTTATAATGGCAGTGCTTATGATGAAATTAATGGTCAAAGAAATGGTATGCTAATTCTTGCTACTCTTGGTTATACAATTCTTGCAAGTGCTATTATTACTCCTATTTTGAAAAATAAACTTGCTAATAAATCATATGAAAAAAGACTAAAAAAAATGGGAGAAACACCTCAAAATATTGATAGAAAAAAAAGATTTGAATATGTAAATTATTCTGTATCAAATGAGTCAAATGTATTTGATACTTTTTCAGATGTTTCTAAATTAGTTGATGAATCAAAAACTTTAATCGATAAGGCTGTTGAAAAAAATAAAAAAACAGATAATAATAATCCTTTTAATACATTTAGGACATATTATTCTCAAGGAAATATGAGAATTTAACTTTTATATGATAATATATTATAAGCCTTGTGTCCGTAGCTTAATTGGATAGAGCAAAGATCTCCGAAGTCTTTAGATGTGGGTTCAATTCCCATCGGGCACAAAAATTAATCAAAAATATATAATCTTGAATTGAACAAATTGGTTATTTCATATCAAAAAATATCTTTAGTTGTTAATTTTGAACAGTCTCGGCTAGAAATTTAAATAGTTTAAAAGTGTAGTTTTATTAATCTATGGCATTAATTCAAAATTTATAATATAATCATCATATATTAAATTGTAGGTGAAAGATGGCAAAAGAATTAGATACAGTTCCAATAGAGGTTATTATTTTAACTGCTGATCATGAAATTAAAGGTACAGTTCATGTATCAAAATATACTAAAACGAACAGAGAATTAACTGATTTATTAAATGATAAGGAAAAGCGTTTTCTGGCAGTTACAAATGCAGAAATAATTGCAAGAAATTCAAATAATCCTCCAAGAAGATATAATTTTCTTGAAATCCATATTGATTGTATAATGATGGTTCATCCTTCAAGTCAGGTTGTCTTTAGAGAGACTGGAAAAGCACAGGAAGATATCGCTCGTTTTAGAGAGCTTAGAAATAAATTAAATCAAACAAAGCCATTTTAGTATGAATTCATATAAAAATATTTTATTAATAAATTTTGGCGGTATTGGTGATGAAATTCTTTTTATGCCTGTAATTCAAGGATTAAAAAAAGAATTTCCCAATGCTAAATTGACACTATGTCTTGAAGGCAGAAGTTCTGCTTTTTTAAAACTTACTGATTTATTGGATTCATATTTTTTTGTTGATATTAAAACGAGTAATAAATATATAGAAATGCTTAAATTGTATTTTAAGTCATTAACAGGTAAATATGACTTAGTTGTATCTTCGGGTTCAAATCCATTAATTTCAATACTGTTATTTTGTACAGGAATTAAAACCAGAGTTGGTTATGCTAGTTCTACAATATCTAAAAAATTACTAACATATCCTGTTAGACTCAATAAAAATCAATATGCTTCAATGATGTATTTTGATTTAATAAGACCTTTGGTTGATTTTGAATATGAATTACCTCATATAAAAGTTGCAGAACATGTAAAAATGCCCAATTCGGTATTGGTTCACCCTGGTGTAAGTGCAGTTAGTATTTCAAAAAATATAATAAAGACAATAACTGCAAAGAAGTGGGCTGAAATTATTAAAGGGCTTTTAAAAAAAGGAAAAAAAGTTCATTTGGCCGGTGGACCTGATGATAGTGATTGTATTACTCAAATTAGAGAAGAATTAAGAAGTGAAGATTTAACTAATTTCACAGATATGTATGGAAAAACAAAAAATATATTTGATTTGGCAGAATTAATAAAGAAATCTGAAATTTTAATTTGTTCTGATTCCGCACCAATGCATATTGGAGTTGCTACAAATACAAAAACATTTGCAATATTTGGTCCGACGGATGATAAAAAGCTTTTACCGGACTCAGATAATTTTACTGCAATAAAGAATGATGTTGATTGTCGTCCTTGTCTTTGGGAAAAAAGACAAACTACTTGTCAAAATCTTTCTTGTTTAGATATTAGCGTTGATGAGATTGTAGATAAAATTTGTTTATAGTTCGTCCGAAAAAAATACACTATAAACTGAAAGTGAGAGTGCGTTCAAACCAAATCTTTATTTTTGAGTGAGCTTGTATCCGTAATGAAACTGATGAAAACAGCGTTTTTAATGAGGGAGTACTTTGTTAGCGAGGATTACTCGGGAACATAGTGCGATACTAGATTAAATTTATATCATTTATGATATGGCTTTTTTATATTCGGATTTGATTTTTGCAATTTTTCTTTTTAATTGTCTGTTTTTATATTCAAGCCTGTTTATTTTACTTCTTTTCTCACTCTTGCTCAAAGAAGTTGACCTTTTTATTCTTTTTATTTGATATTCATTTTTTCTAATTTGTTTGTTTAATGAGTTTAATTTATATTTTAATGAACTTGCAGAACTATAGCTTATCAAATGATTATTATTGTTAAAATCACTTGCAAAACAAGGAAATGTTAAATTTAAAATAAATAAACTAATTATAATACATACAATCTTCTTTGTTCTCAAAATTGTATCTCCTTTTTCTATATATTGGTTTTAATTATTATTTGTTTAAAGTCAATATAATTCATTCTCTTATTTTGTGGAGTATATTATATTCATTATTAATATAAAATTTTTATTTAGTTTTTTATGTTTAGTTTATAATTTATTTATAAATATTTATTAGGAGAAAGTTGAAGTGATTAAAGATAGATACTATCCGCAAGAAATAGAAAAAAAATGGCAAAAGTACTGGGATGAAAAAAAATTAAATAAAGTTTATAACGATAAAAATAAAGAAAAATATTATGTTTTATCAATGCTTCCATATCCATCAGGTAAATTGCATATGGGACACGTTAGAAATTATACAATTTCTGATGTTATTGCACGTTATAAAAGAATGAATGGATATAATGTATTGCACCCTATGGGCTGGGATAGTTTTGGTCTTCCTGCTGAAAATGCGGCCATTCAACATGGTGCAAATCCTAAGAAATGGACTTTAGATAATATCGCTTATATGAAACAACAATTAAAAGCATTGGGCTTAATGATTGATTGGGATAGAGAAGTTACTACTTGTCTTCCTGAATATTATAAATGGACTCAGTATTTTTTTGTTAAATTGTTTAAAAAGGGTTTGGCTTATAAAAAAGAAGCTGCTGTAAATTGGTGTAACAATTGTGCTACTGTTCTTGCAAATGAACAGGTTATTGACGGAAAATGCTGGAGATGCGACGGGCAAGTTGAAAAAAAATATTTATCACAATGGTTTTTAAAAATAACAGATTATGCACAAGAACTTTTAGATGATCTTGATAAATTAAAAGGATGGCCAGATAGTGTTAAAACAATGCAGAAAAATTGGATTGACAGATCTACAGGTGCTATTCTTCGATTTAAAGTAAAAGAAATAGATGGACTTGAAGTTCCTGTCTATACAACAAGACCAGATACAGCATATGGTATTACATATCTTGTTGTTGCTCCAGAATATAAAGACATTGAAAAATTAACTACTCCTGAAAATAAAGCAGCTGTTGAAGCATACAGACAAAATGCAAGAAAAATGTCCGAAATAGAAAGACTCTCTACTGAAAGAATTAAAACAGGCGTCCCTTTAGGAACTCATTTAATTAACCCATTGAATGGAGAAGAATTCCCTATTTGGACTGCTGATTATGCTTTGGCAGAATATGGTACAGGTGCTGTTATGGCTGTTCCTGCACACGATCAAAGAGATTTTGATTTTGCTAAAAAATATAATTTACCTATAAAAATAGTTATACAAAATCCGGAAACACCATTAACCGAGTTAAAAGAAGCATATACAGAAAAAGGTGTTTTAGTTAACTCTGGTGATTGTAATGGACTTGATAATGAAACAGCAAAACAAGTTATAATTGATAAAGCTGTAAAAGGCGGTTTTGGTGAGGCAAAAGTTCAATTTAGACTTCGTGATTGGTTAATATCAAGACAAAGATATTGGGGAACTCCGATTCCTATTGTATATTGTCCAAAATGTGGTACAGTTCCTGTAAAAGAAGAAGATTTACCTGTATTATTGCCTGAAGATGTTGATTTCTCTGTAAAAGGTAAATCACCTGTTGCAACTTCAGAAACTTTCAAACATACAACTTGTCCTATATGCGGTGGACCTGCTGAAAGAGAAACCGATACAATGGATACATTTATGTGTTCAAACTGGTATTTCTATCGTTATACGGATGCAAGAAATGATAAAGCTCCATTTGATAAAGATATTCTTCATTATTGGGCTCCAATTGATCAATATGTAGGTGGTATTGAACATGCTATTTTACATTTATTGTATTCAAGATTCTTTACTAAAGCTCTTAGAGATTTAGGTATTATTAATATTGATGAACCGTTTAAAAATCTTTTGACTCAAGGTATGGTTTTAAAAGATGGTTCTAAAATGTCAAAATCAAAAGGTAATACAGTAGATCCGGATGAAATATTTAGAAACTATGGTGCTGATACTGCAAGGTTATTCATTCTTTCTGATTCTCCGCCAAATAGAGATTTTGATTGGTCTGATGCCGGTGTTGAAGGATGCTATAAATTCTTAAACAGGTTATGGCGTATTTATTCGGAATATCAAAAAGACATTGTTCTTGATTATAAACTTCCAGATATTTCTTCTTTATCTAAAGAAAACAATGATCTTGTAAGGGAAGTTCATATGATGATTAAGAAAGTGTCGCAAGATATTGCTAATGAATTCCAGTTTAATACTGTAATATCTAAATACAGAGAATTTGCCAATGTTATTTATAATTATTTAAATAATAAAAAAGAATTCAATGATGAAGATAAAATGGTATTTAGCTTTGCAACAGTTACATTTTTAAAGCTGTTTGCTCCTGTTCTTCCTCATATGGCAGAAGAAATTTATGAAGGTCTTGGTGGTAAAGATTCTGTTCATAAACTAGAATGGCCAAAATATGAAGAAGCTTTGGCTAAAACAAGTACAATTACTTTAGTTGTTCAAATTAACGGTAAAGTTAAAGATAAAATTGAAGTTGATTCTGAATCATCTAAAGAAGAATTGGAAAAATTTGCTTTAAACAGTGAAAGAATTAAGGAACTTATCAAAGATAAGCAAGTTGTTAAAGTAATTGTTGTTCCTTCAAAGCTTGTAAATATTGTAGTTAAATAATTATAGGGGGTGATTAAATATCACCCCGCTTTTTTAATTTGTCCGAGAAAAATTCACGATAAGCTGAAAGTGCGATACTAGATTAATAAAAGGATTTTTCGAAACTTTCATCAAAGCTTTTATTTATGTTGTAGTAGTCTAAAAATGTTTTAGGAATACTTCCAAGATTATACTTTTGTGGCTCTTTTGTCCAAGGTGAAGCGGGTACTATTATCATTTCGTAGTTATTTAATTCTGATATGCATTTGTATTTATTTTTCAGATATTCTCCATATTCTTTAGATCTCTCATTTTCTTCTTTATTAATTCCGGGAATATTAGAAAAATATATTTCTGTCTTTATGTTTTCTTTTTCAATATAGTCAAGAATTTCTTCCAATTGGGAGTTAGTATAATAAAATGATTTATATATTTTTCTTAAATTTTCATTATAACAAACAGGACTTATAACAAGTCTTGAATCTTGCGTGCAAGCTTTTTTAAAGGAATCTAAGAAATTTTTGCAAGGAAGTCCATCCATATTATATATAACATTAAGTTCACCTTTAAATTCTTTAGCAAGTTCATTGAATAAATTTATTAAATATTTTCTATCTTTAGGATTTGGGTCAAAACTGAATCTAAATAAATTTATATTATAATTTTCTTTCATATTTTTTATTTCTGACATAACGCTTCTAGAACTTCTATAAGATAGGTATGTTCTTCCAGTAACTTCTTTTTCTGAATTATATCCTCCTCCACACCATATGCAGTTGCCAAGGCAACCTCTGCCTAAACATATACCTTGTGTTGCAGATATTGCAGTTAATTGATTATTTTCTGAATAATTAAGTATATATGGAATTTTTGAATATTCTTTATAATGAAGCATATTATTAGGGTTAAAAAATTCAAATTTGTTTAAATCTTCAGAAGAAGCAACATATATATTTTTATTTAAAATTATTTTTGAATTTTTTCTCCAATATAAATTTGGGACATTTTTAAGTGATTTATTTTCATATATTGACTCAGCAAGTTTTACAATAGATAATTCACCTTCGCCTTTCATTATTGAATCTATGAAAGGAAAGTTTTCAAGGATTTCTTCTGCAAAAAAAGATGCACTATAGCCTCCAAGCGTAATAAATACTTCAGGGCATTTTTCTTTAATTATTCTAGCTGTTTCTATTACATCGTAACTTGTTTGGTTCCAGTGAAGAGAAAAAGCTATAAGTTTTATATTATTTTCTTTAATATAATTGCTAAGTAAAAATTTTTTATTTAAATATTTTTCAATGCCTAAGTTTATGATTTTTGCATTAAAATTATTTTTTACAAGCTCTCCTGCTAATGAAAATAAACCCATTGCACAATAATTAATTTCTGATGTTATAGTTCCATTTTTATTATGTAGTCTCGGAGTATGAATAAGCAGACATTTTAAATTTTTCATATTTTTTTCCTTAATTTTCTCCAAGCTGTGCAAAAAATTCTATACTTTTATAAAATCTTGGTGATGGTCTATCTATGATATCGCTTTGTTGTTTTGTCATTTTTATTATTCTGGAATTTGGGAACAGTTTAGATATATTTTCGTTTTTATTACAATGATAATCTAGAATAATTATATCCGGATTTTTATTGATTGCGTATTCTAAAGAAATTATTGGATAAGATGTATTTAATTCTGAAGTTATACTTATATTCCCTGATTCAGTAATAATGTTTGTAATAAAACTATTCTTACCAATTGTTCTAAATGGTTTTGTTGAAATTATATATAGTACTTTTTTATTTGGATGTTTGTTTAAACTTTTTGCTTTTTTTACTTTATTTTTTATGTCTGTAACTACATTTATTGAATTTTCTTCTTTATTTGTTAATTTACCAAGAAATAATATATTTTCATAAATTGAGTTTATATTTGTAAATTTTAGGCAGATAGGTTCTATGTTGTATTTTTTATATTTTTTTGCAATAAATGCAGATAAATCATCAGCTAGAATATAGTTTGGTTTGATATCAAGAAGCATTTGTTCATTTATATAATAGTAGTCGCCGATAATTGGCTTTTGTTTTGCTTCTTCTGGGAAATTACATTGAGTTGTTACTCCTTTAAGTTGGTCTTGTGTATCAATTGAATATATAATTTCGGTTATGGTCGGTGATATGCTAATAAATGAATTATTATTTGCATAGGAAGGATTTGAAATAATTAAAAATATAAAAAAAATACTAATCAAGAATTTGTACATATGTATTATTTTGTCCTTTTACTATTTCAAAATTCATATTGAAAATTTCTTTAAGGTTCTCAGGGGTAAAAAAGTCAATAGAATTTTTTTGTATTATTTTATTTTCATTTGTAATTCCTATGAAATTATCTCCGTATTTCATTGCTAAAGATAAATCGTGCATAATAATTACAATAGTGATATTTTTAGATGTAAGTTCTTTTAGTAATTTTAAAATATTAACTTGATTATTTAAATCCATATTAGAAGCCGGTTCATCAAGTAATAGAACATCTGCACCTGAAATTAATCCAAGTGCTATATTTATTTTTTGCATTTCTCCGCCAGAAAGATTTTCTATTGATATATTTTTTTTATCATATAATCCAATTCGCATTAAAATATTATTTATCTTGTCTTTTTCTGTATTAGAGATAAACCATTTCCAATTATTTTTGAAGAATATTGAAGATAAATAATCAAAAGTAGTTATTGAAGAAGGATAATATGGGTTTTGAGGCAAATAAAATATATTCTTAAACGAATTTTCTATTTGTAGGTTAGTTTTTATATTCCCTGTAATTATTTTTAAAAGAGTAGATTTACCTGTCCCATTAGAACCTAAAATTACATTAACTTTATTTTCTTCAATATAAACAGATGTATCATTAAATATTATTTTTTCATCAAAGCTAAAGTTTAAATTATTAATTTTAATTATTTAAAATCCCTCCCTTCTTTAAAAGGAAAAATATAAAAAATGGAACTCCAACAATTGAAATTACAATTCCTAATGGTATCTGAAGCGGATAAATTATATTTGTCGATATGAAATTTGAAAATAATAAAAGAGATGATCCAAGTAATATATTTGTAAAAAATAATAATCTTATATCATTTCCAAAAATCAATTTAGAAAGTAGTGGACAGATAATTCCAACAAAGCCTAATATTCCTGCACAATATACACTTATTGATGTTAAAAAAGCTGCTAATATTACAAATATTATGTTGTATTTGTTTGCTGCTGACTGATTTTTGAATATAAGTTTATTATCAAGTCTTAAAGCATTTAGCTTAGGTATAAAAATTGAACAGATAATTAATGTTAATATAAATAAAATAACTAAGAATTTATCAGAAATTTCACTGCTTGAAAATCCCCCTGTTAAGATAAGAGTCATTTCATAAGATTTATCAGGGTTTTTCAGAATTAGAAATGAAATAATAGCTCCTGTAAATAAATTTAGTGATAATCCTATTAAAATTAATTTTGTAATTGAAAATTTAGAGAAACCGCTTAATAATATAACCAGAAATGCTGTTATTATTGCTCCTATAAATCCAAATATAGAATAGTTGACGCTGTTAAATAGTAAAATTGATATTACTATACCAAACCCTGCTCCTGCAGATAAACCTGTCAGGTAAGGGTCTGCTAACGCATTTTTTGATATTGTTTGTAAAAACATGCCTGCTATTGCAAGACAAGAACCGGATATTATAGCTTTTATAATAGTAGGTATTCTTATATATGAGAGAATTAACTCTTTATTATTGATATCCAATTTATAAAAAAGACATAAAAATAGACAAATAAAAAATAAAAATACTAACAGTATTATTGATAATATTTGTTTTTTAGTCATTTTTTATAAACTTTCTATTTTTTGCAATTTACTTAGCTCTTTTTCTTTTTTTATTTGAGCTTTTACAAGTTTTTGTTCATCAAGCATTTTCTGCTTTTCTCTATCATATTCAATAAAAATACCTATTCTTGAATGTATTTTAGGACTGTAGTAATATACATTACCTTGTCTGTATACACAGTTATCTTGATTGAATAAGTTTAGTATATCAGCTTTTAAATATACATGAACACCTTTTAAGGAAAATAATCTGACTTTTGTTCCGATTTTTGCATCAAGGACACCGCCGACTCTATTATTAGCATCTGACCCTCCGGATGCTCTTCTTGATGAAGTTGCAGTTAATCCTGCATATAAATCCCATCTTTCTTTTATAGGCGTATAATAAATCATTGCACTATATGCATTATTGGGAGCTTGAGGTAAATCTAGTCCTGTTGATTTATCTTCTGTATCAGTATATGTATAATTTAATACAAATTTGATAATTTCATTAGGTTCAAATGTAAATTTCCCTTCGTATCCATATATTTTTGCCGTATCAATATTTTGGTATTGATAATTCCAAGTACCATCAACAGCCGAGATTGCTATAAAATCCTTATAACTGCTGTTAAAGTAGCCAAATTCAAATTTGACTTTTTCCTCAAAGAAACTTTGTTCAATACCAACATCCCAACCTGTTAATTTTTCTGCGTCTAGTGAAGGGTTCGGTATGTATCCCCAAGCAGGAATATTAACAAATCTTTGAAAAGGTGAAGGGTTATTTACACTTTGCCCCCAAGATGAACGCAATTTTGTTTTCGCTCCTGATATTTTAAATGTCGGTAAAACTAAAGCTGCTGAACCATTTGGTGTTACATAATCACCATATTGGTTATTATGAATATATCTTACTCCGCCTCTTATGAATAGTTTGTCTTTAATGTTTATTGCATCATTAATATAAACATCATTTTGAAGGGTAGAATCCTTTAAATTATAAGAGGTAACAGAACCATAACCCACATCTCCCGATGATAAAAAGTGAGCATATTCACGTTCTAAGTTATAGCCTACGGATAACTTATTCCAGTCTGCTAAATTAAAATTATGTTGAGTCATAAAGTTAATTCTGTTGCCTCTGTATTTTGCGTAGTCCCAAGCAACTGGGTCGAAACTATCCGGTACTAAATCATAGTTGTAATTATTATTTTGATAAATTCCAAAACGCACATTATAGTCATAAAAATCGTTTACACTATGTTTAAATGAGATATTTTCCATAATATCAAGATTTCTTACATAGTTATTTGGGTCATTATATGGTGCTATACCTCTCCAAGAATCTCCATAGCCATAACCCAATCCTTTTTTCGCATTAGAAAATCTAAATATATTTCTAAACTCTGCTTTACCATCCAAAACTCTATAACCTAAGTTAGATACAAGATGAAAATTTCTATATCCGTCATTATAAAGTCTTCCTAAGTCAGAAGTCCTCATTCCTCCTGATGTTTTATAATATGTTGTTGATAAATAGTAGTCCAGATTTTTATACTCACCCATAATGGCAGCTCGTTCTTTAAATAGTCCAAATTCTCCCATATCTGAACCAAGTTCAAATTTGAAAGGGCCTCTTCCTCTTCTTGTCTGCATGTTTATAGCTCCGCCAAGTGCATTTGTTCCAAGCACATTTCCCTGAGCTCCCTTTATAACTTCTATTGCTTCTAAATCGTCAGTGTTTATAAATTGAGTTTCAGCACTATATCCAATACCTGTTGTTCTATCTGCCCTAATTCCGTCTATAGTCATACGAACTCTATCCGTTCCTCTTATTCTCACGTTACTTATATTTCCGTCGGAACCGTTGTTCGTATTTACAATTACACCTGTTGATTGCTGTATTATATCTTTTAACGATGGATTATTTTGTTTTTCAATATCTTCTCTTGTAAATTTTTCAATGCTTATACTACTGTTATCAATTGATTCGATATAATTATCCAATGTGTTTATTGAGTGTTTTTTTGCCTGCCCTAAAATTTTATAATTTCCTTTCTCGGGAATTATAAAATAATTTTCTTCCTCATCTATAGCATAGGCACAATTTGCTATAGAATGCAGCAAAATTACTGCAAGTAAAATATTCTTTTTCATAACTTCACCTTTTTCCCTAGGTATTACATACTAAATAAGCATTCCGGCTAAACGGCTGTGGACCAGCAGGATATAAAATTAAATTAATTTCTTAATCCTTTTCCTTATTTAGTAACTTTAAGATATCACTTATACTTTTTTCATGCAAGTGATTTAATAAAATAATTTGTTGTCGTTATCTGCTCTTATATTCTTTTATATTATCAATTATTGGTGTAAAGAAAGATAATATTAATGAACCTAATAGTGCGCTCCAAAATCCTTCTACTTCAAAACCCGGAGCAATTTTGCCTGCTAATAAAAATAATAATGCATTTATTATAAGTCCGAATAAACCTAATGTTAAAAAATTAATAGGCATGGAAATAAATTCAACAAATGGTCTTAAGAATGTATTAATAAGTGATATTACTAGTACTACAAATAGAGCGCTAAAAAAGTTAGAAATTGTTATTCCTGGAATTATCCAAGCGATAAATGATATTATTATTGCAGAAAATATCCATTTTATAATTTTATTCATATATCCTCCTTTGTTAATATGAATATCTTATAAAATATCCTGAAAATATATCATTGATTGTCTTAGTCTAATTGGTTATTTTTTATATGAAAATAATTCAATCACTTTCTTTTATTAATTAGGTCAGAGAGTATAACCCCTCTATCTATTAATTCTATACCAAGATTATTTTCATGAATTTTATTCATCATATATTCAAAAATATTAAATAATGACTCTGGAAGATTATTTTTATTATCGTTAAACCAAAACATCTCTACATCAAATGCAAGATGTTTTACTCCTGCTTCGATAGATTTTTCAATCCATTTATCTATTTCTTCTTTTGAATCATTTATATTTGGAATTAAAATAAATTTAGTTTTAACGCTGTCCGGTTTCTTTTGTACAGACGCATATTTTTTTATATTTTCCCAAACAGTGTCGTAAAAATCAAATCTTTTTACTTTAATAAAGGTTTCACGAGTTCCGGAATCAACAGAAATAACTGTATTAATTCTGCCTTCTTCAATACCTTTTTGAACAATAGGACTAAATTTAGTAGCATTTGTTAATACTCTTATATTCTCCATTTTTTTATCAAGAAAAAGTTGTATTAAATCATTAAATTCAGGAGCAATACATGGCTCTCCGCCTGCAATTGTAATGTGTCCGCCTGCTTTTAAATAACCTTTATCTGTCATATCTTTTATTGCCGGATATACATTGTATTGTTTTTGTCTTGGTTTGTCTTCATCATTTAACCAACAGTATATGCAGTGTTCATTGCATATAGTCCAGTTATTAAAATTTATAAAGGAAATATAATCTTCATTGTCCCATTCTTTTTCTTGTAAATATATGCAATTTTTGCATTCCGGAACTATATCCCCTTTTTTCATTTGGTTTCTGTATTTTCTTTTTATTTTGAAGAATTCTTTCCAATTGATTTTTTCACCGTCATATTTTTCAATAAGTTTTTTATATCCGTGTTCTGTAGGAGGTATTCTGCAACAAAAATTTATGCTATCTGTAAAAAAATCCATACCGTGTTCTATTAAATCGCAGCTTATATATTTATTTTTTTTCTTGAAAAAAAACATATTTTCTCCTGTTATAATATTGATTTTATTTCATCTACTGTTGCAGTTAAATAAAATTTGCGGAAATTATTTATTTCTTCAACTTCTTCTTCTATTTCTTTATAAAGCTCATTTTGCTTTATTATAGAAAGTTCTAATGGGTTTAAGTGAGTTATTTTATATGTTGTATCTGAAATTTGTTCTAAATCTATCATTTCTATTTCATCAAATAAATTCAATATTTTTATAAGAAGTTCTTCGTTTAAATTTAAAGCATCAACTAGTTTTTTTATTTCAAATTCACCTTTTAAATTACTAATTGCATATTTTAACATTCCTGATAAAATTGCTAAAATATTATCTGTATTTAGCGTTTGTATGTCAAAATTCATAAGATGAATAATACTTGCATTAGAGTTATATATTATTGCTCTGAAGTCTTCTTTTGTTTTAGGACAATCAAATAACATTAACTGTTCTTTATTATTTGGTATATTTTCAGTATTAAAGCTATACTCAACTGCTTTCTTACAATTTTCTATGGCTTTTTTAATTTTTTTATTTTCTATAAAAATACAGGTATTTCTTTTTGTTGAGTTTACAAAATCCAGTACTTGAGAAAGAATATCTTTTTTATTTCTATGGTCTAATATTTTAATGTCTGAAGAAGTTTCATTTTCTTTTATAAAATCGCCGTGAATGTCTGAAATTATATATTGAATTGTTGTATTTCCGTTAAATTCATTTATTTGGGGCGTAAATAGAATATCAATTTTTGAAAAATCAGGTAAATTAATTTTTTCTTCATTCCATTTTATACAATCGATAGATCCCATATTATTTTTAGAAGCAGTTATTTTTAAATGGTTGCTGTTTTGTCCTATTTTCTTTGATTGTTGAACAATTAAATCATTCATTATGAAGATAGGTTCAGGATTTGCACTCCCGAAGGGCTGAAGTTTATTTATTCTTTTTATAGTTTCAATTGTTATATCTTCAGGTTCAACAATCATGTCTGCATATATTTTTATTTCTGTAAAGTCATTTTCTTGAGTTGTTTCTTCAAGAGCTTTTATTAATTGTTTTTTGAAATCATCAAATTTAATTTTATTCTCATCAAAAGAAAAACCAGCGGCCATTTTATGACCACCGAATCCTTCAAATAAATCTTTTAACTGAGATAATAACTCATGTATATTTATTGTTGGAATACTTCTTGATGAACATCTTATTATATTTGGATTATTTCCATCTCTGGTCATTAAAAATACAGGACGATTGTATTCTTCAGCAAGTTTTGAAGCAACAATTCCAATTATGCCAATGTGCCAATTATCATTTAGAAGAATTATACATTTTTTATTTATATATTTTTCTTTTTCGTATTGTTCTTTTGCTGTTTCAAAAGTTTCATCACATAATTGTTGTCTTAATTGGTTTAAATCATTTAATTTTTTTATATTTTCATCTAATTCATTATCATCTTCGGAAATAAGAATGCTTATTGCGGTTTGAGGTGATTCTAATCTTCCTGCAGCATTTAATCTTGGTACTATGCCAAAAGCAATATTTTCAGAGGTTATTTTTGTTTTATTTGTATAACCAATTGCATCTATAAGTTTTTGAATGCCTTTATGACTTGAATTTCTTATTAATTCAAGTCCCATCTCAACTAAACTGCGATTTTCGTCTAAAAGTTCAACAACATCACCAATTGTTCCTATTGCAACTAGTGGTAAAAGATTATGTATAAAGTCTTTACAATTATAAATTTCCAGCAGCTTACAAGCTAGTTTAAAAGTTACACCAACTCCGGCTAAATAGCTTAAACTTTGCAGTTCATCTATTTCTAATGTTGAAATAATTGAATTTGGAGCTTTGGGATTTATTATTGCATAAGCATCAGGTATTATTTCAGGTGCTTCATGGTGATCAGTTATTATAATATCTGTTTTCAAACTTTTTGCGAAATTAACTTCTTTAACATTACTGATACCGCAATCTACAGTAATAATTAATCTTGTTCTATGTTTTGATATTATATTTACGAGCGCCTTTGTATTTAAACCATGGCTTTCTGTCATTCTATCCGGCAGATAATAATCAACATCAGCACCTATTTCTTTTAATGTTAGAAATAATAGTGCAGTTGAGGTTATTCCATCTGCATCAAAATCACCATATATTGTAATATGTTCTTTATTCTTTATTGCCTGACTTATTCTTTCTGTTGCTTTTTGCATATCAACAAAAACATCAGGTGAACTATGTTTTATTTTTAGTGGATTTAAGAATGATTTAATTTTGTCTGCAGTATTGATGCCTCTATTACTTAATAAAACAGCAAGTACTTTGTCAGAATCACAAGCATTTATTATATTTTTTAAATCTATATCACTTTTTTTTACTATCCAAGTTTTGTGTCCTGACATTCTGTTTACTTTCTGATTTGTTTGTTATTTTTTATCGTCTTTATCGTCATAAAAATCATCTTTTGAATCATCAAAGAATTCTTCTTGTTCTAGCTCTTTTTTTAATGCTTCAACATCTTTATCTTCTTTAATTTTATCAATAACAATTTTAGCCATTTCTTTTGCTATAATCTTTTGTGTTTCAGGTGGAGAATTTTGAAGCATATTAATGGCAGCTCTTACTGTTCTGTCTATATCATACCATCTGGAATTTGCTCTTGTATCCATACCTTCTTCTACGGCTTCTATTATTTCATTTACATCTGTATATTCACTAAATGCAAGATTGTGTTCTACTATGATTTTTATAAGATTTAAAGCAACCTTGATTTGTGTTTCATCATCAGAGGCCTCAAGTGTTTTCATTGAACGTGATAAAATAGGGTCTTTATCATACCATCTTCTTTGTTTATTATTGTATTCTTCACGCATAAATAACCTCTCTTTACTAGCCGTTTTTATATTTTACACCATATTCACAATTTGGATAACGCCATATTATATTTTTTTTATCGCATGCTATTTTACAAGCACCACACTCCAGACAATTTTCATACCTTATTGTCATTATACACTTTTCTTCATTCCATTCATAGACATTAGCCGGACAAATATATGTGCAAACTTTTTCATTACATCTCATGCATACATCATTATCTACTGCTAAGTGACTTTCTTTATCTTTATTATATTTTAATGTAGCTAATTTTTCATTAATGTTCATCTTTTTAAACATTTCTCCATTGCAAGAATAGCTAAAGGTATACTTGAAGTTATTACCCCTTTTTTTATTATATCTTTTAAAAATTTTCTATATTTAACTTTCTTTTCTATTCCGTCAGCTTCCGTTAAAATTTCTATAAATTCACACGCTGTTTCTGGGTATATAGATGAAAGTGTATGAATATTCTTTTTTATAATCTCTATAGTATTTTTATGAGTTTTTAAGTCTTTTATAACAATACTTTCCTTAAGTTTTGTATAATATTTTGACAAACTTGAAGCAGAAAAATCTTTAGAGTTAATTGCTTCAATTGCTGTTTCTGCGGCTATTTTCCCGCTAAGCATTGCTAAATTGGTTCCTTCAAAATGAACATTATTAACTAGCATTGCCGCATCACCTACAATCATAACGCCGTTATCATATAGCTTGGGAATTGCCTTATAACCGCCTTCAGGTATAAGATGGGATGAATATTCTATTGTTTCTCCGTCTTTTATATAAGCTGAAATTGTTGGATGTGCTTTTAATTCATCTAATAATTCATAAGGTTTTATTTTATACTTTTTTATTTCATCAAGACTTATTGAATAACCTATAGAAATAGTATCTTTATTTGTATACATAAAACCTAGGGCAAATTTATCTTTTAATGGACCACCTAATATTTTACAAGCACAGCCATCTTCTTCATCAACATTAAATCGATCTTCCAGTTTTTCTTTATTTATTTTTATTACTTCTTTTACACTTAATGAAACATCAGTATCTTTTATATCTTTTCTTAGTCCGATTTGTTTTGCAAGTAAGGAATTAACTCCGTCCGCAATAATTACAATATCTGAATAAAATTCTTCAAATTCTGTTCTAATTCCTATAACTTTTCCATCTTTTAAAATCAATTCTTTTACAAGAGTTTTAGGTGCATAATATGCACCTTCTTTTTCAGCTTGATTACAACACCATTTATCCCATTTTGCACGATTTACAGTAAAAGCTTTATATGCTCCTTTTGATGAATATTTGTAAGAAAATTGTGTGGAATTATAATCTGTTAATAGAAAAATTTTCTGTTCTGTAATTGCTCTTTCAATAGGACCTGTTAACCAAAACTTTGGGAATATTTCTGCAGTTTGCTTTGCGTATATTGTCCCTCCAAAGATATTTTTATCTCCGGCACAATCTCCTCTTTCTATTAGTAATACTTCTTTACCGGCTCTTGCAAGTGTAATTGCTGCACTTACACCGGCAGGTCCTGCTCCTACTACTATTACTTCTACTTTATTATTTTCCATAATGTTTATTATACTATCTTTCTTTTTGTTATAGCAACATTGCTTTATATTGTAAATTAAATTGCTTATTTATTGAATATACACTAAACTATAATTGTTATGAGGTTTATATTTTTAATAATTTCTTTTTTTATTTTTACATTAAATTCTTCATTTGCACTTGATGTTGTTTATCCATCGTCAAAAGAATTTACTGTAAATGCAGCATCTATTTATTTTTATGGTAACACTAATCCAAAGTCAATGTTAAGGATTAATTCCGAATCTGTTAAATTATTTGATGATGGTGTTTTTGTTCAGGTCGTACCTCTTTTTTATGGTGCTAATGATATTACAGTTGAGTCTGTTCATAATGGTAAAGTAGAAAGGCAAGTTTTTAAAATTACAAGAAATAAACCAATAGCAGAAAAGACACTACCGTTGTCTTATGTGCCAAGAAATAAAAATTATTTTTTATATACTAAAACAATTAATGCTAGATCTACAGTTAGAGAAAAACCATCTAAATCATCAAAAAGAGTTATAGAACTTCCAAAAGGAGTTGTATTATATCTCGCAGGACAGAAGGGAGATTTTTATAAGATAGAAGAAAACGGTAAAACAGAATTTTGGATTCATAAATCCAACATTGAAGAACCGGTTATTGTATCTAAACGTTTTCAGGCAAAAATAAAACAGCCTGAAAATGAATCTGATAAGTTTTATAACTATACAAAAATAGCATTATCTTATCCTGTAATGTATACAGTTGAACAGGAAGGTAAGAAATTAATTTTGACGTTATATGGTGTAAAAGATTCTAATAATAATACAAATAATAGTGGAAATTTAGAATTTGTATTTGAAGATGATAATCAAGTCTTAGGTTATGATGGATTGTATGAGGAAGATAAATTTATTTTAAGACGAGCTAAAGTTGCAGATAAAATTAATCCTTACGCTCCTTTACATAAAGTTAGAATTTATATAGATGCAGGTCATGGCGGAAGTGAAAAAGGTGCTATTGGTCCGACAAGAGTTCCTGAAAAAGATATAAATTTGGCTATTTCTAAAAAACTTATACATTTATTAAAATATAAAGGCGCTATTGTTTCTTATTCCAGAATGGATGATTCTAAAGTAAATTTATATGATAGAGTTGATAAAGCAAAAGAAAATAATGCTTTTATATCATTAAGTATTCATAATAATTCTTTGCCTCCTAATAAAAATCCATTTATTACTCATGGTTGTGAAGTATATTATTATAATGATAATGCAAAGGTTTTAGCTTATATTATTAAGAATAATTTATCTAAGGATTTAAAAATAAAAGATAATGGTTTATATAAATCAAGTTATGCTTTAAATAGGTCTACTAACCCAATTTCAGTTTTAGTAGAAGTCGCTTATATGGTAAATCCAGATGAATATAAAAAATTAAGAAGTAATAAATTTCAGACGGAAGTTGCAAAGTCTATTGCAAAAAGCTTAGAACAATTTATGATTTTACTAAAAAAATAATATAAAATATAAAAATTATATAAGCAAATAAAATATGACAAAAAATTTGTGTTATAATTTCAACAGGCCGACAAATAATGGAGAAAAATATGAGTTGTTGTGATTTACAGGTTAAATCTAAATATTTAAGTGAAGTACTTAGTAAAGTTGAAGCAAAAAATGCAAATGAACCAGAGTTCTTACAAGCAGTCAAGGAAGTTTTAACTTCTATAGAACCTGTTATTCTTAAACATGAAGAAGAATACAGGAAAAGTGCTCTGTTAGAACGTTTATTAGAGCCTGAAAGAATTATATCTTTTAGAGTTCCTTGGATTGATGATAAAGGTCAAATCCAAGTTAATAGAGGCTTCAGAGTTCAATTTAACGGTACACTTGGACCATATAAAGGTGGATTAAGATTTCATCCTAGTGTAAATCAAAGTATTATGAAATTTTTAGCTTTCGAACAAATTTTTAAGAATTCGTTAACTTGTTTGCCTATTGGTGGAGGAAAAGGGGGCAGTGATTTCGACCCTAAAGGTAAATCAGATATGGAAATAATGAAGTTTTGCCAAAGCTTTATGAATGAACTTCAAAAACACATTGGTCAAGATGTTGATGTTCCGGCTGGTGATATTGGTGTAGGTTCAAGAGAAATAGGCTATTTATTCGGACAGTATAGAAAAATCAGAAACTCATATGAAGCAGGAGTTTTAACTGGTAAAGGTCTTGAATATGGCGGTTCTTTAGTTAGAAAAGAAGCAACCGGTTATGGCTTAATGTATTTTATGAGAGAAATGTTAAAAGCTAATAATATTGATGTCAAAGGTAAAAATGTTATAATTTCAGGATCTGGTAATGTTGCAATTTATGCTTGTGAAAAAGCTCAGGCTTTAGGTGCTAATGTTATTGCAATGAGTGATTCATCTGGTTGTATTTATGATAAAAATGGTATTAAGCTCGATATTATTAAAGATATTAAGGAAGTTAAAAGAGGAAGAGTAAAAGATTATTTGAACTTTGTTCCAACTGCTTTATATATGGAAAATAATTCTTCTGTTCCTCCAATTTATAATATTAAAGCAGACATTGTACTGCCTTGTGCAACGCAAAATGATATAAATCTTGAAACTGCAAAAGTATTAGTTCAAAATGGTGTTGTTGCAGTTGGTGAAGGTGCAAATATGCCTTGTACTAATGAAGCTATTCAATATTTTATAGAAAATAAAGTACTAGTAGCTCCGGGTAAGGCAGCTAATGCAGGTGGTGTTGCAACTTCTGCTCTTGAAATGTGTCAAAATTCAATGAGATATTTTTGGTCATTTGATGAAGTTGATAAGAAACTTGATGATATAATGGTTAATATCTTCAATTTATGCCAATCGGCTTCTAATGAATATAATTATCCTAAAAATTATGTTGTTGGTGCTAATATTGCAGCATTCAAAAAAGTTTCTGAAGGTATGATTTCTCAAGGAATTATTTAAGTTTAATCATATAAAAAAGACAGGCTTAAAGCCTGTCTTTTTTTATATCTTACTTTTATTCATCAATTTCGTTTTCTATTTCTTCTATGTATTGAGCTATTTTATTAAACTCATCATCATCTTCAATTACTTCAAAAAGAAATTCTTCACCATCCTTTTTTAATCTCATAACTAATATTTCTTTTTCATCTTCATTTTTTTCTTTGTCTACAGGAAGTAATAATGCATATTCTACATCATCCACAGTTACTATATCTAATAATTCAAAAGAAACTTTATTCCCTTCTTCATCGAATGTTTCTATCAGTTGTTCATTTTCGATTGTCATATTTATCTCACTTTCTACTTTCTATCTAAGTATTGTTGTAAAATTATGCAGGCACTTTTTAAATCTACTAATTTTTTATCTTTTGTATATTTTCTTCCTGTTTGGGCGAGAATATATTCAGCCTGTTTGCTTGTTAATCTTTCATCTTCAAAAATAATTTTATATTCACTTTTAAAATTATCAGCAAATGATATACAATCTTGAGCTTGTTCTCCTATTGAATTGTTCATATGTTTAGGAAGTCCTGCTACAATAATTTTAATATTGTTATTTTGACAAATTTTTTTGATTTTTGCAATTGCTTCACTCTCTGGCTCTCTGGCTATTGTTTCAACGGGTTGAGCTATAATGCCAAGAGCGTCACTCATTGCTATACCTATCCTTTTTTTTCCTATGTCTAAACCAAGTATTCTATTCATAAATCCAATTCTTTTTTAATAAATTTATTATTTTATCAATTTTTTTTGTATCATAATTTTCTTTTTGTATTTGTTTCTTTCTGAATATGTTTGTTGTAAGTACATTTTCTTTTGATAGTTCTCTTTTTGCAATAAAGGAATTAAATATGCTTCTTTGTAGTATTACAAATTTGAATATTTGAAAATTATCATTATTTGTTAAAATTGTATAAAATAACTTTGCATCATCTTTTTTATTATTTTCATATAATAAATATATGCATTGAGTTATTCTTTCTTTCCATGAGTTTATTGTTTTTTCTTCAAAAACAATATTAATATTATCTTTAACTATCTTATTTATGTAATCAATCGTTATGTTGTCTTGTTTATATATTTTATTTATTATTTCATCTAAAACTTTATTTTCAGATGGTTTTATATACCATCTGAATGTATATTCTTTTGTAAGAAGAGATAATATTTTATCTTTTGTTGTTGTTATTTTTTCGATGTTATTTTCAATAATTTCTTCAATAGAATTGGATAATGGTAAAATATCTTTAGTAAGAACATCCCAACATATAAATTCATAAGGAAATGTTCTTTTGTTTTTAATGGTAAGTTCTACAGCATTGTTAATCCTTGTTTTAATGTATTGCGGTGAAACTTTATATTTACCTTCAGATTGATAGAACTTACTTATTACCTTTGTTAATTCATTTTGTGAAATATTAAAGAAACCAAAACAATCTATAACTCCTAGAATATCATTAATAACTACAGCTGAAAGAGAAAATTTATTTTTATCATTTATTCTTGAAATTAATAAAGCCTGATTTCCATTTCCGTCAGGAATTGTTGTAAAAAATTCTGCAGGTTTTGAGTTTTTGATAATATTATAAAAATACTCTTCTGCTTTATTTTCATTAGCTCCTGAAAATCTTAATTTTTTTAAACCGGTACTACAAGCTGATATTATTTCTTTGTTATCACTAGTTTTTATTAAATAATTGAATGGGGCAATTGCTAATGAAGATTTTGAATTTATTAATATTTCTATAATTTTTAATTTTAATTTGTCATCAAAATCAGAATATAAAATAGGATAAATAATATTTGCAAGAGAATCGCCTTTATAGTCAATTTCTAATGATTGTATCAGAAGATTTCTATCATTTTCAGGAACTGCAGATACAAAGTCTAAAAAATCGAGCATAGCTTCAGGATTAAATATAGCTTTTTCCAGTAATTTTTTAGTATCTGTATCAAGTACCTCCTGAGGATTATCAAAATATTGCGGTAATGTATTATAATCAAAATCATTTCCTGCAATTCTTAGTAATTGTACAAGTTTGTATTTTGACTCATCAGAATAATTATTTGATTTTAAAATATCAAAAACTTTTTCTTGTATGTAATTAATATCAATTAGTTCCTTAAGAAGACATCCTGAAAAGGTATATTCATTTTCATCCATTTTAATATATTCTTTGATAAATACATCAAAAAGTGAATGTCTATCTTCAATTTGTCTTAATTCTTCAATAAAAAAATTAAGTTTTTTTTCGTTTAGTTCTTTAGATGTTTTAATTGCTGAAATAATCGATAAAACTTTAGCTCTTATTTGAAGTTTAGATAATTGAGTCATTATTTGATTTTACTCCAGAAAATATCTAGAATTTTTTGTGCTTCACTTGAAGGTAGTTTATCTTCTAATATAAGATATTGAACGGCAATCATAGTGCATTCTGAACAAATATTGACTCCAGGACCTTGTACCATTTTTACAACTTGGGTATTTGGTCTTCCGCAAAAGCTACAATAAACCGGCTCCGGAGTATTATTTTTTTCTTCTTTTAATTGCTCTATTTGTTTTTCTTTTGGCTTGTGCCTTGCACTCTTTAAAGATACTATTTTTTCTGAATCGCTCATTATACTTTATCTCTTTTTACTATTGTCCTCCAAATATTGTATACTATTTTAAAAATATTGCAAAATTTTCATTTTGAGTTTATAGTGTTAACACAAGTAGGGGATTATTATGAAAAAAATACTTTTGTTATTAACACTACTATTTGTATCTGTGATGACAACAGCTTGTATAAATAATCTTGCAGTACAAGAACTTAATAATAAAGCAGTTAAATATATGGATAATGGTGATAGCGAGACAGCAATATGTCGTTTAAAATCGAGTTTAGATTTAGATGATGAAATATATCAAACTCATTATAACTTAGCAATAGCATATAATAATATAGAAAAATACGAAGAGGCTGTTATTGAATTGAATAAGGTTTTAGAATTAAAACCGGATTTTTATGATGCTTTATATTCACTTGCTGTTGCAAAAGATGCTATTGCAATGAAAATTTTAGATAATACCAATGCTTCGGATTCTTCTGAAAATTTAACTTACACAGCGGAACAAATGTCTGATTTTAATAATAAAGCTAGTGAAGTTATTGATCTTTACAATCAATATCTTGTTAAAAAGGTTAACGCAGAAGAGACTGATAAAATTAATGAAAGAATTCAAGAATTAAATTCTCAAATTAAAGAATTTACTATGAAACTTGAAAGTGAAGTGACAGTCGATAATTCTGTAAAAGAAGACAGTTCGATAGAAGAATAATTTTATGTTTACTTCTCCTGGTCATATTGCTTTTTCTTTTTTATCTATTGATATTTATTGGTATGGAATAATAATGTCTCTTTCTATATTATCGGGGATTATTACAATACTATTTATCAAAAATAAATTTTATAAAGAAATTTCTAATGATAGAATCTTTGATATTTCTTTTTTATTAATAATTGCGGGGATTATATTTGCAAGAATATATTATGTAATTTTAGATTATAGATACTTTCTTAATCATCCCTTTTTTATACCTTGCATTTGGAATGGAGGAATTTCAATACATGGGGCTATTATTGGCGGAATTATTGCCTTTTATTTTTATGCTAAAAAGCATAATTGTGATTATTTGAAATATGCTGATTTATTTTCTTTTGGGATAATAGTTGGTCAAATTATTGGAAGATGGGGGAATTTTTTTAATTCAGAGGCCTTTGGTTTGCCCTGTAATCTTCCTTGGAAACTTTATATACCCTACAATATGCGTCCTGTTGAATATAGAAATTATGAATTTTTCCATCCGGCTTTTTTATATGAATCAATGTTAAATTTCTTAATATTGATAATTATGCTTTTTATTCTTAATAAAAAATCTGAAAAGAAAAATGGTATTATATTCTTTACCTATTTATTTTTATATTCACTAGTGCGAATTTTAATTGAAACAATAAGACTTGATAGTGTTTTAAATATTTCTGTTGTTCATTTTGCACATATTGCAAGTTTAGCTTTTATGCTTTTCGCATTTTTTGGGCTATTATATGTTAATTTAAAGAAGACGTAATTCTTATTTTTGTAAATATTTTTTTTATTAAATAATTTGGTTTATAATATAGTAATGAAAATAAAAAATTTATATTTAGTTGAAATTATAGTTTGGTTGATTATTCTGGGTTGTGCTTTTTATTTTTTTATATATAGTTCAACTATAAAAGAAAATGTACAAAATAGTTATTATCTATTTTTTGATGATGCAGGCGGCTTAGTTAAAGGTTCTCCTGTCCGTTTGATGGGAATTAATATTGGTTATGTCAGAGATGTAAAAATATTTGATAATAAAGTATTTGTTTCTTTTTTAGTTACAAAAAATAATGTAAATATTCCTAGAAAAGCAAATGCGAGTATTGAGTTTTATGGACTTGGCGGCTCTACTTCGTTAGAGTTAAATCCGCGTAATTCATTAGATGATAATGATGATGAGTTAATTTTACCTGTTGAAGCATATCGTATTCAAGATTTTTGGGACGGACAAAAGCTGGTTGCGAATGTTATGATTGACATTTATGGTGGAGTTGGTAAAACTATGCAGTCTACCGGTTTATTGAATAATAAAAGTTTATTAAAACAAAGTAATTTGGTAAAAGAAATTTCTAATCAAGCTAGTGTTATTAATACTGTTCAATCTGTTATGATATATAAGCTTACTGAAGCTACTCTTAATTATTCAAATCAAAAAATAGAAAATAATAAAAATGATGATGCTGATGATAAAAAAATACAAGATAGTCAATTAGATAAGATTCAAAATCAGGAAGAGGTTAAAAATTATGAATAAATATAATAATGTTTTTGTAGTTAATCATCCTTTATGTTGTCATAATTTGAGTATTATCAGAAATAAATATACAAATGCAGAAGTTTTTAGAAATGCAATAAGAAGAATTACATATTTACTTTTTTATAAAGCAACAGAAGATTTAGAGTTGGAAGATGTTAATATTGAAACTCCGTTAGAGATGTGTCAGTCAAAAATGTTAAAGACAGATAAAGAAATCATTATTGCTCCAATTTTAAGAGCCGGTTTGATTTTTTCAGATATCGCAAATGAAATTATGCCATTTGCAACTGTAAGGCATATAGGAATGTATAGAGACGAGGAAACACTAACTCCTGTATGGTATTATAATAAAATTCCTGTTGAATTCGATAATCCGGAAAGTAAAATTATATTAATTCTAGATCCAATGCTTGCAACTGGGAATTCTGCAATTGAATCTATAAAACTTTTTACCAATAAAAATGTTCCGCAAAAAAATATTAGGTTTGTAAGTTTAATTAGTGCACCGGAAGGCCTTGATAATGTCCAAAAATATTATCCTGATGTAAAAATAATTACAGCTAGTATTGATAATTGTTTAAATAAGTCAGGATATATAAGACCTGGTCTTGGTGATGCCGGTGATAGAATATTTAATACGGTTGAAAATTAATGTTTTATTTTGATAATTTCTATGGAAAAAAAATATTAAAGTCTTCTTTATTAGCCGATTTTGATTGTTTTTTTACGACAAGAGAGTTTGTATTAACTTCTGCTCAGCGAGATGATTTAATTAAAGATGCTAGTTATAACAGGGCTTTACTTCTTGAAAAAACAAGTTGTGATGAAATATGTACAGCTAAGCAAATTCATAGTGCTAATATTTCAATTGTTGAAAATAATAAGTATTTTTATGATGAAACAGATGCTTTAATTTCAAATATTGAAAATTCTATAATGCTTTTGAATTTTGCTGATTGTGTACCAATAATATTGTATAGTCCCAAGGATAATGTAGGCGCAATTATACACGCAGGATGGAGAGGTACTGCTTTAAATATTGCTTTTTTGTCTGCAGAAAAAATGATTGATAATTTTAATATAAAACCAAGCAATATTATAGCTTTAATCGGACCTTCTATTGGAAAATGTTGTTTTGAAACAGATTATGATGTTTTTGATAAATTGATTTTAGATAGGTTAGATAAATCTTTATATATTGAAAAAAATGGTAAATATTATATCGATTTAAAATTATTGAATAAAAATCAATTAGTAAAAGCAGGTATACAAAATATTGATATATGCGACTATTGCACATGTTGTATGTCTGATATATTTTTTTCTTATAGAAAAGAACAAGGGATAACAGCAAGGCATTCTGCCATAGTAAAAATAAAGAGGGGATAAAAATGTCTGTAATAGAAAAATTAGCAGTAATATCAGATACAATTACTAAATTAATGAATTTTGTTATATCTAATGAACTTGTCAAATCTGATTTTGATGAGTATCTTGCAACTTTATCTGCAAAAAATGCAGATAGTGCAAGAATGCAAGCGTTAATTATTCCTTATATTTTTGAAAGAAGACTAACCGAAAAAAGAAAAACCATTATTGAGTTATATGAAGATAATAATTCAGATATTTCAAATGAAGAAAAAGAAATATTATCATGTTTATCAAAATCTTTTTCTTCTGTCTTTGAGGTTAAAAGAGTTTTGAGCAACGGCTTTGAACTATACAATTTGGTAAACGAAAAGAACTATAAAGTATTATCTCTTGTCAAAATGAATAATTTTAGAGGAATAACACCGGGGCAATTTACGCTTTGCAGAATATTTCCCATGCATGATGAGTATTACTTATTAGAAGTATCTAATGTTCTTTCAAGCATTAATAAAGATGAAGTATATAAATATGCAATTGCTAAAATAATTGAAAAACCGGAAGATGCATATGAACAAAATCCTAGGAAATTAGAACAAATAGAAAAAATAGTAAAAGATTTTGGTATTAAGTTCAATGAGTGTTTTGGAAGTAATGAAGTAATTACAACTAATTTGTATGCAGATAATTTAATTAATCTTTTTAATGTATATTGTGATGATGGAGTTATGCCTGATAAAAAAGAAATTGAAGAGAATATTCATCAAGTTGAAACTAACCGATATTTTACTGTTTCTGATTTTAAAAACTCATATTCAGATTTTATGGAAAAATCATTAGAAGGTTTTTCTTCTCATTCATCAATATATGATATTGGAATAATTTATGACGAAGAACTTGGTTTGTTTGTTCTACCTTTTTATCAAACGTTTTGTAAAATATATGAAGTTGATGATTACAAAACAATTCAAGGCTATAAGGATTGTATAAAAAGTTTTCTTGAAAATGATAAAGTACCTGCAAATATAATTAAAAATATGTCAAGAAAGTATCCTTCTTTTATGGATATTACAAATAAAATATTAGAAACTAATTATTCGTTAGAAGAGTTACTAAATTATTATAAAGCAGATTCAGTTGAAAAAAAGATATATTCTTCAGCAAGTGTTTTATATGCATCAAAAATATTTGAGCAAATGATGAATTTAGTATCAACAAAAGAAGAAAGTAAGAAAAAAGAAGGAATAGATTATTCTAATGTTGGCAGAAATGATAAATGTCCTTGCGGAAGCGGAAAAAAATATAAAAATTGTTGTATGCCAAGAGAATAATATAGATTTATATTTTGGAATTAATAATGAATTTAGTAGATATTTATACAAAGCCGATAACAGTTTCTTCGTCAAATCAGGCGAAAGCAAATTTCAAAGAAGATAGTAAAAACTTATATAAGGATCCTTTAAGGAAATGGCCAATAAAAGGATTGGCTTATTCAAATGAATTAGGTGCAGTTGTAAGTGGTATTACTCCCAAATTAGGTACTGCTTTATGGGTTCCTGCATTAATGTATTTTGGTGCAGATATATACGATAAGTATAAGAATGATAAAACAGAATATAATCCTAGTAAAAGACGCGGTTTAAAAGAGGCAATATTTCAAGCTATGGCTAGTGTTGTAATGCCAACAATTGCAGTTAAAATGGGACAAAATACTATTTCTTCTTTAAATCGTTTTACTCCTGAAGGCCTAACTACAACAACTAAACAGACAGTTATAGAAAAATCATTGGCTTATATGCAGTCAAAAAGTTTACATACTTATGTTGATAAGCCGGCTGAATATGCAGAAGGATTTAAAAATGCAATTTTAACAATAGCTGGTGATATGAGAGGTGACTTTAAAGCATTATCAACGAAGAAAAAAACATTTGCTTTGTTAAACCCATTGAAAAATATTGATTCTATTTCTTTCGCTAATGAAGAAAAATTATCTAATTATGCTCAAAAACAAGCATTACTTATAATGGAAATGCGTTCAAAACTAATGAATAATGAAAAACCTAAACAATTATCTGCTAAATTATTTAAAAAATTCCAGAATATTAAAGGTGAGTATAAGAAAATATATCCTGCTGACAGATATATGGGAAAAGCGGTAAAAAGTATATTGAAAGATTTTCATAAACAGCAAATATTTAAAAATAAAATGATAAAAACACTTGGCGGATTTATCGCATTAGCACTTATGTTAAAACCTATAGATGAATTTGTTGAGCATTTTATAATAAAGAAAACTGTAGAACCTGGATTAGACTATATTTCCAATGGTCTATCAAGTAAGAATAAAAATAAAATATCAAGATAATTGTTTTTTATAGTAATCGCAGTAAGAATTTAAATTGCAGATTTTACATTTAGGATTAATTGGTTTACATATATTCTGACCAAGCGTAACAAATAATGTATTAATTTCAGACCAACTTTTTTTAGGAAGATTTTCTTTGAGTGCAAACTCTGTTTCTTCAGGTTCTTTAGTACAAACAAGACCTAATCTGTTAGAAATCCTATGTACGTGAACATCTACACATATACTTGGAAGATTATATCCTTTTGCTTGAACTAAATTTGCGGTTTTTCTTCCAACACCTTTGAATTTTATTAGTTCATCAATGTCTTTTGGAACACAGCTATTATAATTATTGTATAGTTCATAGGATATATCTAGAATTTGTTTGGCTTTATTTTTATAGAAACCGACTGGAAATATTGCTTTTTCTAAATCTTCAAGTTTAACATTTAAAAAATCTTTTGGAGTTTTCCCCAGTTTTAACATCCTCATTGTTGCAGGATATGTTGTTTTATCGTTAGTTCTCAACGATAGTATACATGCAATTAAAACAATAAAAGGATCGTGTATCTCTTCCATAAAATTTACAAATTCAGTTCTCGGAAGATTCATTGCTTTTATGTTTTTTATTATTTTATTGAAATTTTTAATCATATTTTTATATTATCAAAAAATATATTGATTTTTTAGAAATTTTAATATAACTTGTTTCATTGAGGATTTATGAAAAGAAAATTAGCCGGTACATTATATGGAATTATAGCTTCAACAAGTTACGGAACTAATCCGTTATTTGCCTTACCTTTATATTCTGCTGGTTTAGGAGTAAATTCTGTATTGTTTTATAGGTATTTTTTTGCTTGTTTAATTTATTATGTTTGGTTAAAATTTATAAAAAAAATAAATTTAAAAATAACGTTAAAAGAGTTTTTTCCTCTTATTTTTATTGCACTATTCTTTTCGTTTTCATCGTTAACTCTTTTTGATTCGTTTAATTATATTGAATCAGGAGTTGCCTGTACAATTCTGTTTATATATCCAATATTTGTCACAATTATTATGGCTTTATTTTTTAAAGAAAGAATTTCTAAAACAGTAATTAGTGCAATTCTTTTAACCTCAATAGGTATAATTCTTTTATATAATGGTAAGGATAATATTAATTTAAATTTAAAAGGTATTGGTTTAGTTCTACTTTCCGCATTATTGTATGCTTTATACATTGTAAGTGTAAAAAAAATTAAGATACTGCAGCATATTAAAAGTGAAAAATTAAGTTTCTATGTGATGTTATTTGGTTTATGGGTTTATATAATAAATTTAAATTTTTGTACTAATTTACAAATACCGAATAAGCCATATTTATGGCTATTTACACTTGGGTTGGCTTTATTCCCAACTATAATATCAATAGAAACTATTACAATTGCTATAAAATTAATAGGTTCTACATCAACTGCAATATTGGGAGCATTAGAACCTTTAACAGCAATTTTCTTTGGAGTTATATTTTTTAGTGAAGAATTAACTTATAAGATAATTTGCGGAATATTTTGTATATTAACGGGCGTAATATTAATCGTTGTAAAAAAGATGAAATAATAATATAATTAATTTTGTAATAAATTGCCGAAGCAGATAAGTATGGGATAGATAAGGAAAAAGTTATGTTTGAAAAATTTCTTACAAAAAGAATAAAAAATACTCCGTCATCATTTATAAGGGAAATATTAAAAGTAACGCAGAATCCTGAGATTATTTCTTTCGCAGGAGGACTTCCAAATCCTATATCATTTCCGCAAGAGGAATTAAAAATCTCAATGAATAGAATTGCAGATAAGTATGGTGCAAAAATATATCAGTATTCAACTACATTGGGCTTGGATAGTCTAAGACAATATATTGTTGACCGATATAAAAAAAATTGGTCAATGGATATAACTATAGACAATGTGATTATTACGACTGGTTCTCAACAAGCATTAGACTTGATAGGAAAAGTTTTTGTTGATGAGGGCGACTGTGTAATGGTTGAAAAACCTTCTTATCTTGGATTATTGCAAGCTTTTTGTATGTACAGAGCAAATTTTGTACAAACAAAACTTAATGATGATGGACTTGATATTGAAGATTTAAAAAAGACTTTGAGCGCATATAATCCAAAAGTTGCATATTTGATTCCTAACTTCCAGAATCCTACGGGACTAACATATTCAAAAGAAAATAGAGAAAAAGTTTTTGAATGTATAAAAGATAAAGATATGATTTTAATTCAGGATGATCCATATGGTGAATTAAGATTTGAAAATGATGAAAAAATACCTTATATAGGAATGAATAAAAGTGATAAGAATATTTATTTGGGTTCTTTTTCAAAAATAGTTACACCAGGTATGAGACTTGGTTATGTGATTGCTCATAAGGAAATTATTAAACAATTAGAAACTGCAAAACAAGCATCTGACTTACATTCTAATATATTTGGACAATATTTAATTGCAGATTATTTATTAAATAATGACTTAGATAAACATATAGAAAAAATAACACAGCTTTATAAAACTCAAGCTAATGCTATGGTTGATGCTATGAAAGAATATTTCCCATCTAATGTAAAATTTACAATTCCAAAAGGTGGAATGTTTACTTGGGTTACTTTAGATGAAGATGCTGATGTATTAGATGTATTTAATAAAGCAATAGAGAAGAAAGTTGCATTTGTGCCTGGACATCCATTCTATGTAAATCCGGATAAAGTTAATACTTTAAGGCTAAATTACACTAATGCAGATGTAGAGACAATAAGAACTGGTATAAAACGACTTTCTGAAGTATTGTAAGTCGGTTGATAAAAAAATGTCCGAGAAAAATTCATGATAAGCGGAAAGTCTTAGTGATTTTTTTTACAAAACGAACCAAAAACTTTGTTTTGTATTTCTTTATGCTGCAAGATACGAAGTGAATGTCGTATATTTATAGGATTAATTTTTGTAAGGATGACTTGCTAATAAGGTGTGATACCAGATTAGATATAGTAACTTATACTTTTCTTGTTAAAATTACTTAACTTTTTTTAAAAAGTTTAATTTAGTAATACAATTATAAAAGGAGGCTATAGTTTTCATGAAAGATTTAATAATAAAGATATCTGGTATTTCAGGTCAAGGAATAATCAGCTCAGGTGATATTTTGTCATACGCTACGGCAAGAAAAGGTTATTATGTAACAACATACAGGGCTTTTCCGTCAGAAATAAGAGGTGACGGAAAGTGTTATTATACGTTAAGAATAAGCGAGCATAAAGCTCTTACTGCAACGGGAACTACTGATATATTGGTTTGTCTTGATGAAGATACTATATATGAAGGTATAAATAATATTACAAAAAATGGTGTATTAATCTATGATTGTGATATAGTATCAAGCTTAAAAGAGAGTAGAGAGGATATTACTATTTATGGAATACCTCTGACTCAAATTGCAAAAGAACTTGATTCTGAACGTTCACGAAATATGGTTGCACTTGGAATTGTTGTTGGTTTATTAAAAAATCTTCATTTGGAAGAACAAATATTGAAAGATATTGAATTAAGATATAAAGCTAAACCAAAAGAAGTAATAGATTCAAATAAAAGAGCATTAAATTCAGGGCTTGAATATTGTTTAAATACATTAAAAAGAATAGACAACTTAAATAGAATAGAAATGAAAACGACAGGATCTAAGCTTATCATGTCTGGTAATGAAGCAATAGGATTAGCAGCATTGGTATCAGGCTGTAGATTTTTCTCAGGTTATCCTATAACACCTGCAACAGAAATAATGGAGTGGCTTGCAAAAGAGTTGCCCAAATTTGGTGGAAAAATGGTTCAGTGTGAAGATGAAATAGCTGCAATAAATTATGCATTGGGTGCTTCATATAGTGGTGTAAAATCAATGACTGCTACTTCAGGACCCGGGTTTTCTTTAATGCAGGAAGCAATAGGGCTTGCATCAATGGCGGAATTACCTGTTGTAATAGCTGATGTTCAAAGATGTGGACCAAGTACAGGAATTCCTACAAAAACTGAACAAAGTGATTTATTTGCGGCAATGTATGGTACGCATGGTGATTGTCCAAAGATTGTTTTAGCACCGATGGATGTTGCAGATTGTTTTTATCAAACAATAAATGCTTTTAATTTTGCAGAACAATATCAGGTTCCGGTTATTGTGCTTTCAGATGCTTCATTGGGTCCAAGGAGAGAATGCGTTGATTTAATTGATATTGATAATTTAAAAATTGTAAATAGAACAAAACCATCATTAAAAGAGGGTGATGTTTATAAAAGGTATGAAGATACAGCAAGCGGAATTTCTCCAATAACAAATCCTGGAGATTTGTACGGTGAACATGTTGTTACAGGTCTAGAACATACGGAAGAAAATGCACCAACACCTTCACCAGCAGTTCATAGACAAATGACTGAAAAACGTTTTAGAAAGTTAGAAACTGCTGCTGGTGAGTTTTCAAAAGCTAAAACTTATGGAGTAGAAGGTGCTTCTATTGGTATTATAAGTTGGGGTTCTACTTCTGGTGCAGTTTTTGAAGCAATAGATATGGCAAAAGAAAGAGGAATTGAAGTTCAAGCTTTATATCCAAGGACATTATATCCTCTTCCTACTGATTGGATTAAAGATTTTGTTAAAGATAAAGAAGTTATAATTGTAGTTGAAGCAAATTATAATGCGCAATTTAAGTCAACAATTGTAGAAAGGTGTACACATATTAATAAAGGTACAGAAGTATTGGAATTTCTGAAATATGACGGTACGCCATTTACGCCAGAAGAAATAATAGAAGAAATTATAAAAGTTGATAAATTACAATGCGCTAAAAAAGATATTTCAACTAATAAACACACTCATTTTTAAAAAGGGGATAATATGAAACAAATGGAAATTTCTGATTATAAAGGTAAAGTTAAACCATCCTGGTGTCCGGGATGTGGAAATCATGCGGTTTTGATGGCGCTAAAAAAAGCAATGGCACAATTAAATTATCAAACCCATGAAACTGCAATAGTTTCAGGAATAGGTTGTTCAAGCAGATTCCCGTTCTTTATGTCTACGTATGGATTTCATTCAATACATGGACGTGCACTTCCTGTAGCAATAGGATTAAAACAAGCAAATCCTAAAATTAATGTAATTGCCGTTGGCGGGGATGGTGATGGTTTAAGCATTGGTGGTAATCATTTTATTCACGCAGGAAGAAAAAATCCTAATATTACATATATAATGATGGATAATGAAATATATGCGCTTACAAAAGGACAATGTTCTCCTACATCAAGAATTGGCACAACAACAAAGTGCAATCCATACGCTTGGACTGCAGACAGAATAAATCCTGTATTAATGGCGTTATCCTTTAATGCATCTTATGTCGCAAGAGGTTATTCAGGTGATGTAAAACAATTAGAAAAACTTATAATTGGCGGATTACAACATGAAGGTTTTTCCTTCATCCATATTATTTCACCTTGTGTCCAATACAATAAAGTATCTTCTTTTGAAAAAATAAAGGAAATAGTTCGTGAACTCCCTAATGATCATGATTTAACAGATAGAGTTAATGCTATGAAATATGCATTTTCTTCTGATGGTTTATATACAGGAGTATTTTATAAAGTACAAAGACCTACTTATGAAGAAAGATATAAAGATGTTATAGCAAAAGCTAAACAGACCGTTAATAGTGATTTTTCTATAAAAGATGTAATAAAACAATTCCAATAGAGGTAATAATGGGTAAAATAAAAAGAATAATATTAACAGTTTTAGTATTAATTGGATTAGCTCTTTCTATAGAATTGTGTGTTGTATACTATAATGCCAATTTTATTGTAGATGCAAGGCCAAGTATTTGTGCTATAAGTGAATCGATTGATTGTGATAGTGTTGCAAAAACTGCGTATTCTCAATTTTTTGGTATACCTCTATCTCTTTGGGGTGTGTTTTTCTATTTATTCGTATTATTTATGACATACGTTGATAAAATAAGAAAAGCAAAGTTTCTAAGTTTTTTAAATGTATTTAAAAATCAATCATCATATATATTTTGTGTTGGATTGATATCTTTTATAATTTCAATGATTTTAGGTTGTATATCTGTAAAAAAGATAAATTCAATATGCGTATTTTGTTTTATGACATATTTTATTGATTTATTAATAACTTTAGTATCGAAAAATTGGGGAAATGGCCTGTTTTATGAAGTAAAACAAAGTATACAAGATTTCGTTGACGCAATAAAAGTAAAACGATATGCATTTTGGTTTATATTAATAGTATTGTTTGCTTTTGCTTTTCTATCTTATACTACAGTTTCAAACATATTAACTCCTCAAATAGCAAAGAAAAAAGAGATGCTTAGTGCATTTAGTGAATATAGTAATTTAGTTGATGGAAACATAATGGGACCAAAAGATGCAAATGTTATTATTCACGAGTTTATGGATTTTAACTGCGGGGGATGTTTTCTGGCTAATTTATATTTGCATAGAATTATTAATGAATTTGAAAATGTAAAAGTTATACAACATAATGTTCCGTTAGATAAAACATGTAATCATAATATGAAATTTGACGGTCATAAAAATTCTTGTTTGAAAACCAGTTATGCTTTGGCTGCTGCTAAACAGAACAGATATTGGGAAATGTCTGATATATTGTTTGCTGAAAATCCTGAAACAGAGAAAGAAATAATTGAAAAAGCTCGATTAGTAGATTTTGATATAAAAAAATTAAAAGAAGATGCTCATAGTGCTGAGATAAAAGAAGAAATAAAAAAATCTATTGAATTTGCAGATTCAAAAAATGTAGATGGAACACCGACTTTCTA
Organism: Candidatus Gastranaerophilales bacterium; assembly: GCA_944326485.1. Taxonomy (GTDB): domain Bacteria; phylum Cyanobacteriota; class Vampirovibrionia; order Gastranaerophilales; family Gastranaerophilaceae; genus Avigastranaerophilus. The sequence continues at coordinate 183,591 of CALVED010000004.1, forward strand.
TATTGGAATAAGAAGAATACTTGGTACAACATCATACCCTGCTTTTAAACAGATTGTTATAGAACAAGGTGGAAAAGAAAAAATAAATCATGATTAAAGTATTACTACATGCCTGCTGTGCTACTTGTAGTGCTTATCCTATTGATAAGTTGAGAGAAATGGGATATGAACCTGTTTTATATTTTTTTAATCCAAATATATTTCCTCCTGAAGAATTTGAAAAAAGATTAAATGAATTAATAAGATATTCAAAAAAGAAAAATGTTGAATTAATTATAGATAAGCAAGATTCCGAAGGTTGGTATAATTGTATAATAGGGCTTGAAAATGAGCCGGAGCGTGGTAAAAGATGTGCAAGATGTTTCGAATACCGGTTGCTTTTTACTGCGTTAAAAGCATTTAAGCTTGAATATCAATATTTTTCAACAACGCTTACTGTAAGTCCTCATAAACAATCTAAAGTAATATTTGATATTGCTAAAGAAATAGCAAGAAAATATGAATTAACTTTCTTAGACATTGATTTTAAAAAGCAAGATGGTTTCTTAAAAACTATGAAAATAGCAAAAGAAGAGAATTTTTACAGGCAGAATTATTGTGGCTGTGAATTTAGTATGTTAAATTAATATAAATTAATAATATTCTTTAATTTAACAATAAAAATATTGGTTAGTTTTATTTATAGTATGATAAATTTTTTTAATACAAAAAACATAAATACTCAAAATGTTTCTCCAATAGTGAAACAAAATGTTCCTATTTGTATATCACATAAAGGTACATTATCTGATGAATTTGTTAGAACTACTGCTGATTATGAAACAGTAAAAGATTGTGCTAAATCTTTTAGAAAATATATAATAGAGCCATTTCAAGACTGGAAAGATAAATCTTTACCGGAAGATGGAGAAAAAGGCTGTGATTTGTTAAATAGATTATTAATGCCATATATTGAGGCAATAAAGAAGTATTCTAATTATGAAGCAGAGGAATTTGTAAAATTAACTTTCGGAGAAGATACATTGAAGGTTTTAGAAGATTCTTGTTTAAAAAATTCTTCCCTTAGATCATTAAAAGAGATTTTAGAAGAAAAAACAGAAAAAAGACTATTAGATATAGTTTCTACAAAATAGCTTGTCCGAGAAAAATTTACGATAAGCAGTGAGTGTGAGTGAATTTTTTTACAAAACGAACCAAAAATTTTGTTTTTGAGTGAGCTTGTATCCGTAGTGAAACGAAGGTGAGTAGCGTTTTGTTTTTAAAAGCTGAGTATTTTCTTATCGAGTATGACTCGCTAACAAAGTACGATACTAGATTAATTTTATTTAATTAATTTTTCTTTTTCTTTTCTAGTAAGTTGTTTAATTCTATATTCTTCTTTTTGTGCTTCTTGCTTTGTATCGAATTCTTTTGTATATACTATCTTTAAAGGTTTATTTGCTTTGGTATATTTAGCACCTTTTCCTTCCATATGCAAGTTAAATCTTTTTTCAACATTATCAGTATAACCGCAATATAGTTTATTGTTTACTGTAAGTATAATATATACATAATATTTTTTATTGATTTCCATAATTATTACAAATTTCTTTTAGAATTGAAATTATATTATTATAATTAAGTTCGGTAACAAGTCTGTGTCTTAATTCTGCACCACCTCTTATATTTCTAATATAACAAGGATAAAACTTTCTAAAAAATTTTATGCCATTTAATTCACCTCTAAAAGCAATTTCTGCATCAAGATGATTTTTTAGCAAAGTTATTTTATTATTTAAATCAGGTTCCTCTATTAGAATATTTTCATTAAGGAATTTTTCTACTCTATATATTAATGTAGGATCCCCCATTGAAGCTCTTCCAATGGAAATGCCGTCAGCTTTAGATATTTCAAGGCATTGTTTTGCAGTTTCTGGATTTATTATATCTCCATTTGCAAAATAAGGAATATCAATTTCTCCTTTTAGTTTTGCAAGTTCATGCCAATCGGCATTTCCTGAATATAATTGAGAACGAGTTCTGGCATGAATAGTTACTGCAGAAGCACCGGCTTCTTGCATTAATTGTGCAAATTCTATAAAATTTTTGGAATCCTGACTCCAGCCAAGACGAAATTTACAAGTGACAGGTTTATTAACAGCTTCTTTTACCGCAACTACAATATCTGATGCAAGTTTAGGGTTTTTCATTAAAGAGCATCCATCATTACCTTTAACAATTTTATTTATGGGACATCCCATATTAATATCAATAATATCAGCTTTTTTTTCAAGAATTTTTGCAGATTTTGACATTAATTCAGGTTTATGTCCTTCAATTTGAAAAGATATAGGTGATTCTTTCATATTTGAAAAAGCAATATTAGCATCATTTTTTTGGACTAATGCTTCTGAGCTAATCATTTCAGTTGTTAATAAACAAGTTTTTGAGTATTTTCTAATTAATTCTCTTAAAACAAAATCAGTAATACCAGCTAAAGGAGCAAGTGCGACTTTACTATTTAATTTTAATTGACCAATTTGAATGAAACTTTCTTTTTGTGTTTTATTCATTATTTTATTTCATCGTATCTTTTCTTAGCATATTGTCTGTATTCATTATCTTCTATGCTCATATCAATATATTTTTTGTAATTTTCTTTTGCAAGCGGATAATTTTTTAGTGAATCATAATCTACAGCTAAAGAATAGTATGCTATAACCATTTCAGGTGCATATTTAATTGTAGATTTGTAATCTTCAATAGCTTTTTGATAATTATTTAATGCATCAAAAGATAAAGCTCTATAGTAATATACAGTAGCATTTTGTGGGTTTGTATTGATTATTTTATCAAAAATTAAAATTGCTTCATTATATTTTTGTGTATCATACAATTTTACAGCTTCAGATAGTAAATCTTCAGTTTTCTTATCTGAGATATATTGCAATAAATCTTTTGCTTGTTTGTTATTTGGGTTTAAACTAATAGATTTATCTAAATAGTTTTTTGCATTTTCAAGGTCATTTGAATTTACATAAATAGATGCAATATAAAAAGGAATTTCATCATTTTTATTATCAAGTGACATTGCTTTTTTATAATAATTTATTGCTTCAATATTATTATTTAAAGCTTGAAATGAGGCAGCAATACCAATTAAAGAGTCAGCTGTAGGAGGATTTATTAATTGATATTCAGCTATGGCTTTTCTATAGTCTCCGCTTTGAAAAGCATTTGCTGCTGTTGTGTACTTATTTGAAGCAAATTCTTTTGCTACTATATCAAATTGTTTCAATACTTGTTCATTGTTTGGTTCAAGCATTTTGGCTTTTTGTATTACCTGATATGCATCTAAATATTTCTTTTTTTGTCTGTAGGCTTGTGAAAGGTTAATATAAGCATCAATTTTTTTGTTATCAAGTTTTATTGTTTCAAGATAATATACAATTGCATCATCTATTTTATTAGCTTTGTGAAGTTCATAAGCAAATTCATAGTAAGAATCAGCATTCATAGGGCTATTTTGTACATTTTTATACAAAAACGATAATAGTTCTTCTGTTGACATTGTATCTTTTAATAAATCATAAAGTTGCGCTTTTATTTGCGTATTTTTTGGTTCAATGTTTAGTGCTGTTTTATACAAATTAACAGCTTCTTCATTCCTGTTTAGTGCTTTTAAACATTCAGCTTTGTATACAAGAACTTTTGCATTATAAGGTTGTATCTTTAAAATATTATTATAGGTATTAATTGCTTCATTATATTTTTTTTGTTCTTGAAAAAGAGTTCCAATATTAATTTTGGTATTCAAATTTGTTGGATTTAATTGTTCTGCTTTTTGATATTCAGTTAAAGCTTCAATATACCTTTTTTGTTTTTGAAGAACAACACCTAAATTTGCGTGAGCTTCTGCATCTTGAGGGTATTCATCTACTTTTTTTTGCCAAATTCTTTCGAGGGAATTTAAAATGTCTTCTCTTTCTGATGAACTTGCAAGTGCATAATCATATTCTTTTAATGAAGAGTTAAAATCATTCATTTGCTCATAAGTTCTTGCTAATTTTAAGTGAGTTTCAGTGCTGTCAGGTTTTACGGCAAGGGCTTTTTGATAAAAAATTAAAGCTTTATCCGGTCTGTTAAATATTTTATAAATATCACCTAGTGAAGAGTTTGCTTCAAATGCGTATTTCGAATCATTTATTAATTGATAATAATCATAGGCAGAAGCAGCAAATTCTCCTTTTATTCTTGAATTTTTTGCCATAGAAAGTCTTTCTGATTGTGCAATTGTTTTCTTATTTGAATTTTCAAGAGTATTTAAATTTTTTTCCATTCCAAGAATTGTTTGTGATGATGCAAAATTTTGATCGTTTGCTGAAAAATATTTTAGAAAGAATAAGGCTGATTTTAAATCTGATATTGCGTTATCAGTTGCTTTTACAGTGTTATTATAATATGTAGCTCTCATACTATATGAGTTAGAAAGACCAATAATTGCTGAAATGTCATTAGGGTTTGTTCTTAATGCTTTTTTAAATTCATTTATGGCACTTGAATATTGAGAATTTTTTAAATACTTATTACCTTGTATATAGTTTGGATTTTCTTGATAATTATCATCATATACTGTTTGAGAAAAAGCATAGTTCTGGATAGTAATAAATAATATAAAAATACTCAGAAGTTTTTTCATAATCGACTAGGCTCCCTTAATGTTCATGTTTATTTTATACCAATAAAGAGAATATGCATATAGTTATATGTAATATTTATTAGTTTATATTAGTTGTGATAATTTATTGTAAAGAAATAGATAGAATATAAAAAAGCTTTTATAATAATTTTATTTAGAAAGGTTAATAATGTTAAAAACTATAATTTTAATTTTATTCCTATTAGTTTTTTCTCAAAATGTTGTTTTTTCATATGATGAGGAATATATATCAAAGTCAGAATTTAAAAAAGCATATATTGAATACAATAAGAGTTTAAATGATAAACCTGATGCTCTAGATTTTTTTAATATGTGTAAAGTTGTGTATTATCTAAATGATAGTAAATTAGCGAAGTCATATTGTAATATTGCTTTAAATAAAATTGATGAACAAAAAAATCCGGATATGGCATTGCGTTCTGATATTTTAACTTTTATGGGAATTTTATATTCAAGTACATATAGAAATAATGACATTACTTTTGATTATTATAAACAAGCTATAAAAATCAAAGATACTCTTATGAATCCTGATGAATATGAACTTGCAAATTTATATATGAATTTAGGTTATGCTTATTTTAATACTAATTTAACAGATTATGCTTTTAATTATTATAATAAAGTGCTCAAAATTGCAGAAATAAAGAATGAAGATAGATTTTATTTATTATTAGCAGATACTTATAATAAGTTAAGTTTATTAGAGGAAAAAAATAAAGATGTTATTAAACAAAAAGAATATTTAGAAAAAAGTTTAGTTGAAATTGAAAAACCAAATATATATATTAACCATTTGTTAAAAGCAAAAATATATTTAAACTTAGCAAAATATTATGACAATATTGAAAAAGATAAAACAAAAGCACGAAATTATTATAAAAAATATGTTATTGAAAATGCATTTTTTCCGGATAATAAAATATTAAAAATTTCAGATTTTGATAGTTTATCATTAGAAGAATGTAAAAAGAAGTTAAATGAATATCCTTATGATATTTATACAAATATTATTATGGGTTATTTAAATATAGGGATAAATGATGATTTATCTGAAAAATATTTTAATAAAGCTATATCAATAAATCCTGAAAATCCATATATATACATAGCTATAGCTCAGGCCTATTTAAATAAATACAAAGTAACAAATAATAAATTATATTTATTAAATATAAAAAATAATATGAAACAAGCGGAAGGAAGAGCTTATTTTTCAGAAGATATATATTTTAAACTTTTAAATATAAGTTTACATATTAACTCCAATGGCATGGCAAAAAAGTATATGAAAGAATATAAAAAATGTAAGCAAGAATAAAAAAATAATGAATGTCCGTGAAAAATTTTACAGTGATGGAAATAAGTAAAAAAACTTGTTAGAGTGTGCTTGTATCAGTAGAAAAACAAAGATGATTGTGTTTTTTAAAGGTGAGTAATTTAATAGCGAGGATGTGGCGGTAAGAAAGTGCGATAATAGATTCGTTAAGTATGAAATAACAAAACAGTAAAAAAATAAAAACATGATATAATTAGTAAAAAGGAAATTAATAGATCTCAGAGAAAAGGAGTTTAGGATGAGGGTAGAAAATCATTCTGTAAACACTGGTCGATTGGATGAAATAATTCAAGAATACGGTGGGAAGAAGTCTAATTTAATTGCAATGTTGCAAAAAGTACAGGAAATATATAGATACTTGCCTGAAGAAGCAATGATTTATATAGGAGATAAAATTGAAGGATTGTCACCTGCAACAGTGTTTGGGGTGGCAACTTTTTATGCTCAATTTTCATTAGAACCAAAAGGAAAATTTGAAATAAAGGTATGTGATGGAACAGCTTGCCATGTAAGAGGTTCTATGCCTGTTCTTAATGCAATTAGAGCAAAATTAGATATGCAGGAAGGACAATTAACAAGTAAGAATGGATTATTTTCATTGGAAACAGTTAGTTGTTTGGGGGCTTGTGGGTTAGCACCTGTAGTTGTTATAAATGATAAAGTTTATCCTCAGATGACATCTGATGCAATAACAATAATATTGGATACATTAATTCAGGAGGATGAAAAATAATGGAAAATCGCAAACTGGATGTAAATATAGAATTTGAACAAAGAAAAGCGAAGGAATTAATAAAATCTCAAGGATTAAGAGTATTAGTTTGTGCCGGAACTGGTTGTGTTGCAAACGGTTCTTTAAAAGTAATTGAGAAATTCAAAGAGCTTGGTGCTAATGTATCAATATTAACTGATTACGATAAAATGACAATAGTTCCAACAGGTTGCCATGGTTTCTGTGAACAAGGTGTATTAGTTGTTATTCCGGAAAAAAAGGTTACTTATGTAAAAGTAAAAGAAAAAGATGTTGAAGAAATATTTGAAAGTCATATAAAAAATAATAAAGTAGTTGAAAGATTATTATATGTTGATCCAAAAACATATCAACATGTTGAAAATGATGAAAAAATTAATTTTTATGCGAAACAAACGAGAACAGCATTAGCAAATTGCGGAAATATTAATGCTGAATGTATAGACGAAGCTATTGCCGTAAGAGGATATGAAGCATTGGCAAATGTCTTGGCAGAAAATAATCCGGATGCAGTTATTGAAACAATTGAAAAATCAGGATTAAGAGGAAGAGGCGGAGGGGGATTTCCAACAGGAAGAAAGTGGAGATTTACTGCCGCAAATAGAGGAGGAAAATCTTATATCGTTTGTAATGGTGATGAAGGTGATCCGGGTGCATTTATGGATAGAAGTGTTATGGAAGGTGATCCTCATAAACTTCTTGAAGGTATGGCAATTGCTGCTTTTGCAATTGGAGCAGATGAAGGATATATATATGTTAGAGCTGAATATCCTTTGGCAATTAAAAGACTAAGAAAAGCTATTAAAGATGCGGAAGAAAGACATTTTCTTGGTAAAAATATAATGGGAAGTGATTTTTCTTTAGATCTTCATATTAAAGAAGGTGCTGGAGCTTTTGTTTGCGGTGAAGAAACTGCATTAATCGCTTCAATTGAAGGTGAAAGGGGAATGCCAAGACCGAAACCGCCATTTCCTGCAAATAAAGGTTTATTTGGCAGACCAACTTTAATTAATAATGTTGAAACTCTTGCAAATGTTCCTGTTATAATGCTGAAAGGTGCTGATTGGTTTTCTAAAATGGGAACTGAAACATCTAAGGGGACAAAAACATTTGCTTTAACTGGTGATGTAAATAATACTGGTTTAATAGAAGTTCCAATGGGGACAACTTTAAGAGAAATAATCTTTGATATCGGTGGTGGTATGAGAGACGGTAAAAAATTTAAAGCTGTTCAGATAGGCGGACCCTCCGGCGGATGTTTAACAGAAGAGCACCTTGATATACCAATGGATTATGACAACTTGATTAAAGCTGGTGCTATGGTCGGTTCTGGCGGTTTAGTTGTTATGAGTGATAAAACTTGTATAGTTGAAGTTGCAAGATTCTTCATGAATTTTACACAGCATGAAAGCTGCGGTAAGTGTGTTCCTTGCCGTGAAGGTACTAAAAATTTATTAAAATTATTGGAAAAAATTGTAGCTGGTAAAGGTGAAATGAAAGATCTTGATGAGTTAGAAGAACTTGCGAAAGTTGTAAAAGACGGTTCTTTATGCGGTCTGGGCAAAACTGCACCAAATCCTGTTCTTTCAACATTAAAATATTTTAAAGATGAATATATTGCTCATATTAAAGATAAAAAATGTCCGGCAGGTGTTTGTACTGCAATGAAAAAAGTAGTAATTAATGAAGATTTATGTAAAGGCTGTACAAAGTGTGCAAGAGTATGTCCTGTTGGTGCAATTGAAGGAACTGTTAAAAATCCTCATCACATTAATCAAGAAAAATGTATTAAATGTGAGGCTTGTTTAACTAATTGTCCATTTAGAGCTATAGTCTTAGAATAAAAAAGATGAGGAAAGAAAGATGACAGATAGAAAAGTATTATATATAGATGGCAGGGAAGTAGAATTTACAAATGAAAGAAATCTACTTGAGGTTATAAGAAAAGAAGGATTAAACGTACCTACTTTTTGTTATCGTCCTGATCTAACATCATTTGGTTCTTGCCGTATGTGTGTTGTTGAAATTGAAGGAAGAGGTATTCAATCTTCTTGTACAATGCCGCCTGAAGCAGGATTAAAAGTTCATTTAAATACGGAAAGAGTTAGAAAAATAAGAAAAACAGTTTTAGAATTATTACTTGCCAATCATAAATGTGAATGTTTAACTTGTGATAAATCTGGAAATTGTGAACTCCAAAAGTATGCAATGGAGTATGGAATAACAGAAATAAGATTTCCAAAATTGAAAGAAGAAGATTATCAACCTGTTGATGACTATAATACTTCAATAGTAAGAGACCCTTCAAAATGTATATTATGCGGAGCTTGTGTAAGAGCTTGTAGTGAGTTTCAAGGCCATAGTGTATTAGGTTTTGTAAACAGAGGTGCAAATACTAAGATAGAACCTATGAATGGAAGATTCTTAAGCCAAGTTGATTGTGTATTCTGCGGTCAATGTCAAGCTGTATGCCCAACAGGAGCTTTAACTATAAAATCAAGCATAGATGCAGTTTGGGAAAAAATTAATGATAAGAATAAAAAAGTAGTTGTACAAGTTGCACCTTCGGTAAGAGTTGCATTAGGTGAAGAATTTAACTTGGAACCAGGTGAAAATTCAATAGGTAAAATTTATGCTGCTGCAAGAAGACTTGGTTTTGATTTGATTTTTGATACAAATTTCTCCGCTGATTTAACAATAATGGAAGAAGCTAATGAATTTGTTCAAAGATTAACAAAAGGAGAAAAATTACCTTTATTTACATCTTGCTGTCCTGCTTGGGTAAGATATTTAGAAACTCAGCATCCTGAATTATTAAAGCATTTATCAACTTGTAAATCACCGCAAGGAATGCTTTCTCCAGTATTGAAAGAATTTTTACCCAAGTATTATGAAGGTTACAAAAAAGAAGATATAGTTGTAGTTTCTATTATGCCTTGTACAGCTAAAAAATATGAAGCAATTAGAGAACAACTAATTAATGAAACAGATTTTGTTCTTACAACAAAAGAATTTGCCAGAATGATAAAAACTGCCGGTATTGACTTTAAAAAGTTAAAAGAAGAAGAAGCTAATTCTCCGTTTGGTCAATATACAGGTGCTGCTACAATATTTGGTGCATCTGGTGGCGTGGCCGAAGCTGCTGTTAGAACGGCTTATAATTTTGTAACAGGAGAGGAACTCTCAAATGTTGATATTATGCCGTTAAGAGGAGTTGATGAAAACTCCAGAACTAAAGATTCTGTTGTTGATATTAAAGGGACAAAAGTTAAAGTTAGAGTTGTTTCTACATTAAAAGAAGCTGAAAAATCTTTAAAAGAATTAAAAGAAGGTAAATCAGATTTTCATATTTTAGAAGTAATGGCGTGTCCCGGAGGCTGTGTAAACGGTGGCGGGCAACCAACAAGCTGTTCTGATTCAACAATAAAAGAAAAAAGAGCAAAAGGTCTTTATGAAGAAGATAAAAATTTACAATTTAGACGTTCACATCAAAATCCGGATATCATAAAACTTTATAATGAATGCTTAGGCGGAAAACCTGGTAGCGAAGAAGCTCATCATCTTCTTCATACAACATATTCTGATAAGTTTAAAGGTTCATATAAAGATATATAATCTGTGGTTTATATATTGACAAATAATATTGCTTAGGTTAACCTAAGTACAAAAGAAGGAAATATAATGTTTTTAAATGAACAAATAATGATTAATATGATGATGCAAATGCAAGGCTCAGAGTCAGGCAGTCATTATTTGTTGCGAATGTGAAACCTCATTTAAAATAAATTATAAGCTGCCAAGTATAAATGGCAGCTTTTTTAATAGTTAATATTTTTAATTGAGGGATAAAAATGACAATAATAGATAATCGAAACACTATAAATCTAAAAGAATATAAAAAACAATTAATAAATTATAAAAATGATAAAAAAAATAAAATTTCTTTTAAAGCACTACCTAATACAACATTTGATGGAATTACAAAAGTTGCTGATTTATTTATAAAGTCACAAGAAAATTTGTCATCAACAAGATTTATACAAGATACAGCAACCAATTGGGCACCTAAAGCAATATTTGCAAGAAGTAAGGCAGATTTTGCTGAAATGAGTTTCCTCGAATTCCTAGAATCAGCTATATTTTATTTTGCTTCTCCAATATTGGGTGAAAAATTGTTTAGAAATAAAATTTTTAAAAACTTTATTCCCTCAGCTATAAAAGATAAGGTAAATGAGCAAATTCCAAAGACAGTTGAACAAATTACATCAAATACAGCAATTAGTGACGAAGTAAAAAAACGTGCAATTTCAACAAAAGCAGGTATTGTTTTAGCTTGTAGTGCAATTCCTGTCGCTGAATATACATTGAGCTTTGCTAAAAATTTGTTTACATTAAAGGCTTTTAAAAAAAGTAATTTTAATAATATAGCTAATTTAGATAAATCACATAAAGAAACAGAAAATAAAGAACAACAAGAAAGAGTTGAAAGAAATTCTAAAAAACAATTCAAAAAAGCAGCTGTAATATCTGCATTAGGAGTTGCTTCTGGTATTGGTCTTGCTTTGTATGGCCATAAATCTGAGAAATTGCAGAATATTAGCAAAGCAATTTTAGAACCTGGCAAAGTTGCAGCTAATTTAGTTTCAAAAATTGGTATAAAATCAGATAAAGTAAAAAGTACATTATCAAGATTTTCTTTAGACTTTGATTCGAATAATGGAAAATTAGCATTAAGTAAAGGTCAACTGGCTTTAACTGCAATATTAGGTTTATTTGGATATTCAAAAGCGGCTGAAGACAGAGGAAAGCTTGATGTTGCTGAAGTTTGGACCAGAGTTCCTTTGGTTGTTTTTTATACTATATTTGGTGGTGAATTATTTGAAAAAGGATTCACTAAATTACTTGAAAAGAAAAATAAATTCCCGGATATATTAAAGAAAAATGCACAAGGAAAACTTGATATTCCATCTAGGGCACAGCTTCCTGAACTTGCTAAGAAAATAGCACAAGCAAAAAATACTGAGCCTTCTAAAGAACTTGCAAGATTAACGAAGGAAAAAGCTTTCATTAGTGCTGTTCCTTACGCATTCAGCTTATTATTTATGGGATTTACATTATCTGCAATAACAAGATTGTGGACACAATACAGGTATAATCATCAACAAAAAGAAAATGCTAAAAATAATTTAGATATATTTACTTTCTCTCAAAGTCTTGAAATTCCAAAAATATATAAAGAATTTGAAGATAGCATAAAATAGATTATAATTATTATATGAAAGCTCTTGTTTATAACAATGAATTTAAAAATAAGATAGAATATACAGAAAGAAAAGATCCTGTAATTGAGCAAAATTCTGATGCTATAGTAAAAGTGACTTTATCTTCAATATGCACGAGTGATTTACATATTATAAATGGTTTTGTCCCCAGAGCAAATAATGATATAGTCCTTGGGCATGAATTTGTCGGAGAAGTTGTAGAAATTGGTTCAAATGTAAAAAAATTAAAAATTGGAGATAGAGTTGCTGCAAATTGTATAACATTTTGTGGTGATTGCTACTTCTGTAAAAAAGGTTTTATTAATAATTGTCAAAAAGGCGGATGGGAGCTTGGCTGCAGAATTGACGGTTGCCAAGCTGAATATGTAAGAGTTCCTTATGCAGATATGGGACTATCAAAACTGCCTGAAAATGTTACTTATGAGAATGCATTATTTGTTGGTGATATATTATCAAGTGGATATTTTGCCGCACAAATGTGTGAAATAAATAATAATGATAGTGTTGCGGTTATTGGTGCAGGCCCTGTGGGATTATGTTCCATGATGTCTGCTAGACATATGGGGGCGTCTAATATTATTGCTATCGATATTAACGATTATAGACTGAAAATTGCTAAAGAAAATAATTTTGCTGATTTTATAATAAATCCAAATAGGGAAAATGTTGAAACTAGCATAAAGGAGATTACTAATAATATCGGTGCTGATAGTGTTATAGAAGCGGCAGGAGATAAATCTACGTTTGAAATGGCTTGGAAAATTGCTCGTCCAAATGCAAATGTTGGTATAGTTGCGATGTATGAAGAAAATCAAGTACTGCCATTACCTTTAATGTATGGTAAAAATCTTACATTTAAAACAGGGGGCGTTGATGCAATATATTGTGATAAGTTATTAAATTTGATTTCTGAATCAAAAATTTCTACTGATATTTTAATATCAAAAAAATTTAAGTTAAGTGATATTGAAGATGCATATAAGTTCTTTAAATATAAACCTGATGATTGTTTTAAAATAGCTATATATTAAGAAAGCAGAGATTTTTATATATCTGCTTTCTTAATTTTGTTTATTATTTAACCTTTAATATGTTCATTATAGATATGATTATTAACAAAGTAATTTTCTTGGGCATTTTTGATTTTTAAGCTATCTCTTTCCGTAAGAAAACCTCTTTCATTTGCAGTTTTATCTGCTTTTTTTCTATTAACTTCGTTAATAATAAAGCTTGTATATAAAGCTCCTGCAGATGCAATCATACCGACTTTTGCAATTTTCGATTTTTTGGTAAATGAAGATAATTTTTTAAATGCCATTTCTTTTGTTGTTGGGTTTGAAATTAAATCATATGTTTTATTTCTCAGATTAACAAGAGTTAAAACAGACGCAAACATTCCTGCTATACCTGCTAATTTAGTAGCTGCTGATGCTACTTGGAATTTTCCGTTTTCAACTTCTCTTCCTACAGACATTTTTAATGCATTATTTGTTTGATTTTGGCTTACCCATTTAAAATATTGATTTTTGTCTGCTTTTTTAGCATTATTGTTTTTTCTTCCAAATGAAACGCTACTTACTGCATTTACTGGCATGTAATATCCTCCTTTTATTTATACTGTTTTAAAACATATAATAATAATTTTTGCTAGTATAAATTAATAATATTTTTGATTGCAGTATTAGCTAAATTATATATTTCATCAAGCTGTTCTTTATCAAAAGGAGCACCTTCTGCTGTTGTTTGAAATTCTATTATTTTACCTGATTTTGTCATTACAACATTACTATCTACTTGTGCATGAGAGTCTTCAGAATAGTCTAAATCTAATTTAATTTCTCCATCAATAATACCAACAGAAACAGCTGCTATTGGTTCTATTATTGGATTAGTTTTTAAAAGACCTTGTTTAATTAGTTTATTAAAAGCAATATTCATAGCAATAAAACCGCCGCATATTGAAGCACACCTCGTTCCTCCATCAGCTTGTATTACATCAGCATCAATTGTGATTGTTCTATCTCCTAGTTTTTCAAGATCTACACAAGAACGAAGGCTCCTGCCTATAAGTCTTTGGATTTCTTGAGTTCTGCCCGATATTTTTGTTCTTTCTCTTTGGCATCTTGTATGAGTTGCGGAAGGAAGGAGAGAATATTCAGCAGTTATCCATCCTCTTGTGTCCGTTTTATCCATCCATTTCGGTTTTCCTTCTTCAACTGAAGCCGTTACAATTACTTTAGTGTCTTCAAATTCTATGAGAACTGAACCAAGTGCGTGTTTTGTGTAATCTTTTGTAATTTTTATTTTTCTAAGCTCGTTATTTTTTCTGCTATTTAATCGTTCACTCATTTTAAAACCCTTTTTTATAAATTCCATTTGTGATAAATTTATTTTATCACATATGTTTGAAGGTGAATTGAAAATGCAGGAAAAATTTTATTTAACAACAGCAATAGATTATGTTAATGGAGCACCTCATATAGGTCATGCTTATGAAAAAATATTATCTGATGTAATAATTAGACACAAAAGACAAATTTGTGATAATGTTTTTTTTCTTACAGGAACAGATGAACACGGTATAAAAATTCAAAAAACTGCTGCTTCTAAGAATTTAACGCCAAAACAACTTTGTGATGAAAATTTTTCAAAATTTGATTCGGCTTGGAAAGAGTTAGAAATAAGTTATGACAAAATAATCAGAACTACGGATGAACAACATATAAAAGTTGTTAAACAAATATTTAAAAAATTATTAAAGAATGGTGATATCTATAAAAATTCATATACTGGTTTATATTGCAGTGGATGTGAATGCTTTTTAAATCCTAAAGATTTAACAGAAGACGGTTTATGTCCTGATCATTTAAAAAAGCCAGAAGAAGTTACAGAAGAAAATTATTTCTTTAGATTATCAAAATATAAAGATAAAATAATTGAACATATAAAGTCGCATCCTGATTTTATTCAGCCTTCATATAGAGTTAACGAAATTTTAAATCAGTTAGAAAATATTGAAGATATTTCTGTTTCGAGAACAAAATCATCTGTTCAATGGGGAATAGGTGTTCCTGATGATGAAAGTCAAACAATATATGTGTGGATTGATGCTTTGTCGAATTATATTACAGCGATTGGTTATGATGTTGATAATCCTTCTGAACAGTTTAAAATCTTATGGCCTGCTGATGTTCAAGTTATAGGTAAAGATATTATAAAATTTCATTCAATATATTGGACTGCTATATTAATGTCATTAGGATTACCATTACCTAAAACAATTTATGCTCATGGATGGATTACTATTGATCAATCAAAAATGAGTAAATCATTAGGAAATGTTATTGCTCCCCATGACGTTTTGAAAACTTTCAATCTTTCTAAGCCGGATGCTTTCAGATATTATATGGCTTCAGCTGCTCTATCAGGGAAAGACGGTAATTATTCCGATGAAGATTTCAAAGAAAAAGTAAATGCTGATTTAGCAAATAATATTGGTAATTTGTTAAACAGAACATTGAACATGTTGGTTAAATATTTTGATGGTGAAATAAAAGAAAAATTTATTACTGATAAAACTTCAAAGATAGCAATATTAGCTAATAATACGAAAAATCAAGTTATTGAAAAATTTAATTCATATGAGTTAGCAGAAGCTGCAAATTTAATTGTAAGTTTTGCAGATTCAGTTAATAAATACGTAACAGAAAATGCTCCTTGGCAGTTAGCTAAAGAAGAAAAAATGTTAGAATGTGCACAGGTTCTTTATGATGTTTTAGAAGCGATGAGATATATTGCCATTATGATATATCCATATTGTCCTAACATTGCAGAAGATATTTTAGTTCAATTGAATCAGAATGTTGATTTTTCATATAAAAATATAGAGTGGGGCTTTATTAAATCTGGGAAAATTACAGAAAAGGAAAAAATAAAGCCGGTGTTCCTAAGATTAGATTCAGAATTTGCAGTTGATAAAAAGAAGGGTTAAGCTAAATTGTTATATGAGGAAATTAAACAAAGCTATACTCCTGTAAAAATAATGTTTGAAAAAGCATTAAAAGTTTTTAATGTTGAATCTCTAAAAAATTCTATCAAAGAAAATGAGGTAAAACTTCAACAAAGTAATGTTTGGTCAAATCCGGATATTTCATCTAAAATTTCACAAGAAATAAAAGAAGATAAAGATAATTTAGAAAAAATTTCACATTGGAAAACTTTAGTAAGTGATATAGAAACTTTCTTTGAGTTATATGAAGAAACAAAAGATGAATCAATTTTGTATGAAGTAGAGAAATCTATAAAAAAGTTAAAATCAGAATTGGAAGTTTGGGAGATAGAATCAACTTTAAGCGGTGAGTATGATAAATCTGATGCAATAATAACAATAAATGCAGGGGCTGGGGGAACTGATGCTCAGGATTGGGCACAAATGCTTTTAAGAATGTATACGCGTTGGGCTGAATCAAAACATTGGAAGGTTGATTTAATTGAGCGTTCTGATGGTGAAGAAGCCGGAATAAAGTCTGCAACAATTAAAATTTCAGGAAAGTATGCTTATGGTCTTGCAAAAGCTGAAAAAGGTGTACACAGATTGGTTAGAATATCTCCTTTTAATGCAAACGGAAAAAGACAAACAAGTTTTGCAAGCTTAGAAGTATCTCCTGTAATTGAAGATTTTAGTAAAAAAATTGTTATTCCTCAAGAAGATATTGTTGTAGATACAATGCGCTCAGGTGGAGCGGGCGGACAAAATGTAAATAAAGTGGAAACAGCTGTAAGAATATTGCATAAACCTACCGGTATTGTTGTAAGATGTCAGCAACAACGTTCTCAATTGCAAAATAAAGAAACTGCAATGCAGATTTTAGCTTCAAAACTGCTTGCAATTAAACAAGCAGAACACGAAGAAAAATTAATGAAGTTAAAGGGACAAAATGTTGATATTAATTTTGGCTCTCAAATTCGTTCTTATGTTTTTCATCCTTATAAAATGGTAAAAGATCATCGTACAAATTATGAAGTAGGAAATGTTGATTCTGTTATGGACGGAAATATTGATGGTTTCATAGAAGCATTTCTTAAACAAAATATAAAGATTGAATAAAATATTAATTTGTTTTTGATATCATTAATATGATATGTATTTAGAAAGGTAGAGTATGGAAAATTTTTACACACTGGTTCAAAACCACGCGGTAATAATTTCTGCTGTAATTTTGATATTAGCATATATTTTTATTGCACTTGAAAAATTACCAAAAGTGACAATTGCACTATTAGGTGCTGCAGTTGTTGTATTCTCAGGACTGGTTAGTCAGGAAAAAATTGTTGAAACTGGTTTAAATGAGCTTTATTTTATTAATTTTGTTGATTTTAATGTAATCTTTTTGCTTGTTTCTATGATGATTATTGTGAATATAACAACACGGTGTGGTGTATTTAAGTGGATTGCAATAGAACTATTAAAACTGACAAAAGGCAGACCATTAATGGTTTTAATTGTATTATCTTTTTTTACTGCTGTTTTATCAGCATTTTTAGATAATGTGACTACAGTAATTCTTATTATGCCAATAACCTTTGTTGTTGCAAAACAATTGGATTTAAATCCAATACCATTATTAATTTCTGAGATTTTTGCATCAAATATTGGAGGAACTGCAACATTAATAGGTGATCCTCCAAATATTATCATAGGTAGTGCTGCAGGTTTCTCTTTTATGGACTTTATATTAGAGTTAACTATAATATGTTTTATTATAATGATCGCAGTTTTAGCATATTTATATATTTGTTTCAAAAAAGAGCTAAAAACAACTGAAGAAAAAATGGCTACAATTTCAAAGTTAGATAATTCTAAAACAATTACTGATTATGCTTTGTTAAAAAGAAGTATGTTAGTACTGGGTCTTGTTATATTAGGGTTTTTAACTCATGATATTACACATATAGCTACTTGTATAATAGCATTTATTGGTGCAAGTATTTTATTATTATTTGAAAATCCAGAAGAAACTTTTAAAGAAGTTGAGTGGAATACAATATTTTTCTTTATTGGCTTATTTATAATAATAGGTGCATTTGAAGCTGCAGGTGGTATTAAGTTAATGGCTGATTGGCTTTTAAAAGTTACTGCAGGTTCACAAAAAATTGCTTCTTTTGTAATTTTATGGGCTTCTGGTATTTTATCAGGAATTATTGATAATATACCTTATACTGCAACAATGGCACCAATGATTCATGAAATAGAACTTGAAAAAGGAAGAGAATTTGTTCTTCCAATGTGGTGGTGTTTGTCTTTAGGTGCTTGTTTAGGTGGAAACCTTACAATTATTGGCGCTGCTGCAAATGTTATTGTTTCTGAAAATGCTGCAAAACATGGTTATCCAATACAATTTTTAAAGTTCATGAAATATGGTATTGTTGTTGTCTTTATTTCATTAACATTATCTTCTCTTTATATTTGGATAAGACATTTTATGTAGTTTTAATTTAAAAAAGAAGGAGAATTTTAATTCTCCTTCTTTTTTGCTGAATAAAAACTTTTTATATTTCTTATTGGCTGGGAAAAATGAGAATATTCTGTTTCTAGTTCTATGGAATTTAATATATTGATAAAATCTTCAAATTTAGGATGCGTAGGATTTAGTATATTTAGCGGTTCATCACTATTATTTAAATTTCCTCCCCAGTCAAAACAACCCCAAAATAAAGCAACAGCATTATGTTCTTTTGCAAATTCTATAAACTTTTGTATATTTGTATAGTTCTTCGATGAAACAACAAATGCTAAAAATAATCCTTTTATTTTCTTTTCATCTTTTAAGCTTTTTAACCATTTTAAATTTGTCTCAACTTTAGAAAAATTACCATTTTTTACAATTTTATTATAGGTTTCTTCATCTCCGGCATGTATAGATACCATTATATTAGATATTCTGTCTGTAATTAAAGTATCATCACAGTTGAATTTGTCACAGAGAATGCCATTTGTTAATAGATTAAATTTAAGATTAGGATATCTTTCTGCTGCTGTTTTCATAAGTAATCTTGTATTTCTGCTTGCAAATGGGTCAGCTGTTGTACTTAATGTTATTTCTTGAGCATTTTTTAGTATTGGCATATATAAATTATTTATTTTTTTATTATATTCATTTAATTCATCTCTATTTAATCTTGAAATATTTGGTCTGCACATAATACAATTAACATTGCATTCTGCATCTGCTCCAATACATACCATTTTAGGGTAACTTTTTTGTATTGATTTATACTCAATATTTTTAAAGGGAGTAAGCCGTATATTGTAATTTGATTTTGAAAAACACTGTTGCGGCGAACAATAATTATATTTACCTTTTAATATTTCTTTTCTAATTTTAACTGCTTTTTTTGAATTATAAATTTCATCAAATGTATTATTATTTAGATTGCCTATTTCAGCATCAGGGCTCATTAAACAATCCGGACATAAAAAAACTCTGCCGTCAGGGTAAATATATACTTGAGAAAAAGCTCCAGGGCATATGAATTTTTTCTTAGTAAAATTTTTGAAAAAATTTTTAATAAATTTCATAAATTATTTCATATTTCCTATATTTGGTATTATGGATTTTACATTACCTTCAGCTTTAAAATCTTTAGGATTCATTGTTATTGATATTCTATCAGCTTCTATTGTTCTACCTTTTGTTTCTATTTTTGATCTGCCAACAAATACTGCTTCATTCAATTTCTTTGTGTTTTTATCTGCAAATACGTTTACTTTCGGACCTTTTGCTATGTAGTCTTCAAATTTTATTGTGGTAGAACCTGATGCTGTTACAACATTTGCTTTTTTATCATAAGATTGAAAATCTGACCATACTTTTATATTTTTATTATCTTCGGTAATAATATCAGTAAAAACGTTACCTGTTGCTGTCGCTTCTTGTTTTATATTGTCATAATTAAGCTTATTTGCACTAATTCTGCTTCCATTCTGATTTAACTTTGCGTTACCAATAAGTTGTATTTTTTTAACATCATTATCTTTTGTTAAATCAACAATAGCTTGATTAGATAATGTTTCTACATCTTTATATAGTATATTAACATTTCCAAATGCTTTCATAACATTTGCATTTTTATTATATTCTTGTTTGTCTGCTGTAACTATTACAATAGGCTTATTCTTTTCTGTGATAGAAGAAAGGGTATTTCCTTCTGCTTTAAAAACTTTATTTAAAAGTGACATTTCAAGTATTTGTGCTTTTATTTCATGTTTTTTCCCATCTTGCATTTGATATGTGTATGCATTTTCTTTGAATTGTACATTATTTACTTTATTGTTTTTGGGATCTATTTCAACAACAGCTCTTGGACTTAATACATTTACATCACCGGTCTTTACTTTTACATTACCTTCAAGATAAATTTTGTTATCGGAATCTTTAAATTCTTGCTTGTCCGATTCAACGGTTAATGAGGCAGAATATGCTATGTATGACAGCATAGTAAATGTAATAAGAATTATTTTTATTATATTTTTCATATTTATCCCTCTATTCAAATTACATATAGAATTGAGTTTTAGTTCTTCCTTCTATGTGAAAATCAGAAAAGTCGCCTTCTAAAATTGCTTTTCTTCCATATATAATTGCTTCATTTGGTTTTTCTAGTCTGATATTGCCTTCTGCAACAATGTCTTTGTCTTTTCCTGCATAAATTATTTTTTCTGCAGATAAATTTGTACCATCTTCATATACTAGTATGACATTATTATACAATATAATTTCTTTCTTTGTGGCATTATATGTACCTTTATCTGCTTTAAAACTTGCTTTTACAACTTTATTATCATAAAAGTTTCCTATAATTCCTTCAAGTAAAACAACATTATCTGAATCTGTATACATTCCTTTATCAGCAAATAATTCCCATAACTTTGTACCATCTTTTGTTTCTGTTACTAATAAGCTTTCTATATTTGCTTCTTTATTTTGATACGTTTGATCAATAATTTTATTTTTAAATGATTTTGTTATGACACCTGCTGAAATAAATGCCCATAGGCAAGATATTACTATGGCTAAAAAAAGAATTATATATGCGAAATTTTTTTTATCAGATATTATTTTTTTTAATGTCATAACTATTAATTATCATATAATTAAATATAAAATGCAATTGTTATGTAATTAACTTTGTATGATAATATTGTTATGTATGAAGAAGAAAAGTTAAAAGAAGAAATATATAAATGTTCAAAATGCGGGTTATGTCAGTGTGTTTGTCCTGTTTATCTCGCTACGAGAAATGAGATGTTTTTATCTAGAGGACGATATAATGTTCTAAATGGTTTTTACAATTACGGTAAAAAGTTAAGTAAAAATTTTATTGACAGTCTGGATGTATGTTTAAATTGTAATGCTTGTAAAGACTTCTGTCCTAGTAATATTGATGCCTATAAGGTCTTTTCTACCATGAAAAATAAATATAATTATAGATATTCAATCTTCTATTTTTCTTTTATATATAAATGCATTTTAATTTTTTGTTTTATATCAAGTTTATTATATAAAATCTTCCCTTTTAAATCATTGTTATTAAATACATGTTTTGAAAAAATGTATGCACCTGAAATAATAAGAAAAAAAACAGATAATTCTTTACTAAAAAAAGGAAATGTTATATATTTTGAAGGTTGTTTTAATAAATATATAAATAATAGTGATAAGAATGCCTCTTTAAATATAATTGAAAAATTAGGCTATAAAGTAACAAACATTATTTCTTTATGTTGTGGTTATCCATATTTAAATGAAGGGAATTTTAAAAGTTTTATTAATAATGCAAATAAGATTATTAATATAGTTAATGATGATTGCGATTATATTGTTTGTTCTTGTGATTCTTGCTTTGATACTTTAAAAAGAATATCTTCTTTTATAGTAAGCAAAAAAGCTGAAATTTTTGTTTCTAAATTAATAAGATTAGATGAATTTTTAAAACTAAATAATGCATCTTTATCCGGTTGTCAAAATTTTCTGTATTATAAGCCTTTGATAAGAAAAGAAGAATGTTATATTTCGGATAGTGTAAAAGAATATTCGAGAAAAGGATTATGTTCTTTAATGGAAAACTTTTTTATTTTGAAATATCCTAAATATTCAAAATTGCTGATAAAATCTGTATTTTTAAAGAAAGAAGATGTTGATGGTAAAACATTAGTAACTTCATGTCTGCTCGCAAAATTAGGGTTTATAATTGGATTGAAAAGAATACATTCAATTGCGCATATTTTATCTTATGCGGAATATGCTGAAAAAAATTTAGTGGACGATTAATGCATTTGTATTATGTATAAAATAGAATAAAATCATAAATAAAAAAAAATAGTTGACTATTAGTATTTAATTGATATTATTTATACATAGGTGAGCCACAATAGCTCAGTTGGTAGAGCAAGGGACTGAAAATCCCTGTGTCCTTGGTTCGATTCCGAGTTGTGGCACCA
>CALVED010000005.1 GCA_944326485.1 Candidatus Gastranaerophilales bacterium
AAAAAAACAAATCTTTAGCTTTTGTGAAATTATGTAAATTTGATTACTTATTGTAATAATCATACATATTCATGATTTCAATTCCTACAAAAGTAGTATATAATAATAATAGAGATTTTAATAATCTTGGGAAATTGTTCACTTTCTTAAAGAAAGGCATAAAATATGTCATTCGGTATTAATGGTCCTGATAATAATATACCTGCAATTCAAAAATCCCACCACACTAATGATGGAGGTGCCGGTAATTTAGGTTATTTTCAACAAGAAAGAAAAAAGAAAAAAGATGAACAAAAAGAAGAACAAGATGTTTTTGAATTGTCTTCTAAGAAAAAAGAAGAAGACCCGTTAATGGAAGATTTAGATTCTATAGGAACTAAAATAAAAAACTTTTGGAAAATTATACACGAAAATTTTAATGATAAAGAAGAGAATCCCGAAGATAAATAATCTTCGGGATTCTTTTATTTAATCTAGTATCGCACTTTTTAAAAACGTCTCTCGAAAAAATTCACTCACACCTTCAGCTTATTGTAAATTTTTTCTCGGACATGTTATAGTTTTTCGCTTTTAAAAACTAATTCATCATTTTGAACATCAATAACAACTTTTGAATGAGGTGTTATCTCTTGTTTTAAAATCTTTTTAGACAACGGATTTTCAATAAGTTGTCTTATTGTTCTTTTTAACGGACGAGCACCATATATCGGATTATATCCTTTTTGAGCAAGAAATTCTTTAGCTTCTTCGGTTATATCAACCGTTATATCTTGTTCAGCTAATAATTTATGAAGATGAACAACTTGTATATCAACAATTTTAGCAAGTTGAACCATTGTTAAGGCTTTAAAGAATACTATTTCATCTATTCTGTTTAAAAACTCAGGTTTAAATCTTTGCTGTAATAATGATAAAACTTCTTCTTTTGTCTGTTCTGCCTGTTTTTCTGACAGCATCGATTCTAAAGTATTTTTTAATATTATTTCACTACCTATATTACTTGTTAAAATTATCAAAGTATTTTTAAAATCAACAGTTCTGCCCTTAGAATCAGTTAATCTACCGTCATCAAAAATTTGAAGCATTATATTAAATACATCAGGATGTGCTTTTTCTATTTCATCGAAAAGTACAACAGAATATGGTTTCCTTCTTACTTGTTCTGTTAATTGTCCACCTTCATCATAACCGATATATCCCGGAGGTGCACCAATTAATCTTGCAACAGTATGTTTTTCCATATATTCTGACATATCTATTCTGATCAAAGCATCTTCATCGTTAAACATAAATTCTGCTAATGCTTTTGCAAGTTCTGTTTTACCTACACCTGTTGGTCCTAAGAACATAAATGTACCAATTGGACGATTCGGGTCTTTTAACCCTGAACGTGCTCTTCTTATAGCATCTGATACTGCTTCTACTGCTTCATCTTGTCCTATTACTCTTTTATGAAGATAATCTTCCATTTTAACAAGTTTTTGCATTTCACTTTCTAATAATTTATTTACTGCAATTCCTGTCCATTTACTTACTATTTCTGCTATATCATCTTCATCAATCTCTTCTTTTAGAAGAGTATTTTTATGTTCTTGAGAATTTTCACCAACCTCTTTTAGTTGTTTTTCAAGTGCCATCAATTTGCCATATTTTAATTCTGCAGCTTTTTGTAAATCCATATCACGTTCTGCAGCTTCTATCTCTATTTTGACTTTTTCTATTTCTTCTTTTATTGATGCTTCACCTTGAATACTTTTCTTCTCAAGTTCCCATTGTGCCTTTAATTTGTCTATTTTTTCATTTAAATCTTTCAAAATATTTTCAATATTTTGAATTTTCTCTGCATTTTCAGAGTTTTCTTCTTGTTTTAAAGCTTCTCTTTCTATTTCAAGCTGCATTTTTTGACGAACTAGCATATCCAGTTCTTCAGGCATTGAATCTATCTCAATTCTTAAAGAAGATGCTGCCTCATCAACTAAATCTATAGCTTTATCAGGTAAAAATCTATCTGTAATATATCTGTCTGATAATTTTGCAGCCGCAACAAGAGCTGAATCTTTAATTCTTACACCATGGTGAACTTCATATCTCTGTTTCAAACCTCTTAAAATACTTATTGTATCTTCAACTGAAGGCTCATCTACCATTACTGGTTGGAATCTTCTTTCTAATGCCGGATCTTTTTCTATATACTTTCTATATTCATTAATTGTTGTTGCACCTATACATCTTAAAGTACCTCTGGCAAGCATTGGTTTTAAGAGGTTACCTGCATCTGTTGAACCTTCTGTCGCTCCGGCACCTACTACAGTATGAAGTTCATCTATGAACATTATTATTTCACCATTTGAATCTTCTACTTCTTTTAATACGGCTTTCAATCTTTCTTCAAATTCGCCTCTAAATTTTGCACCTGCAATTAATGCACCTAAATCTAGTGATATTAATTTTGATTCTTTTAAATTTTCAGGCACATCCCCACGTATTATTCTTTGCGCCAAACCTTCTATAATAGCCGTTTTACCAACACCTGGTTCACCTATTAATACAGGGTTATTTTTAGTCTTTCTATTCAATACCTGAATAACACGTCTTATTTCATCATCTCTTCCTATTACAGGATCTAATTTGCCTTTTCGTGCCATTTGAGTTAAATCTGTTGAATATTTTTCTAAAGCTTTATATGAATCTTCTGCATTTTTGCTGTCCACTTTTTTATTTCCTCTTACTTTCTTCATTGCATTTAATATTGAATTTTTATTTACATTATTATTACTTAATATTTGTTGTATTTTTGACCCATTTAACTCAGTCATTGCCATTAATATATGTTCAATACTTATAAATGAATCTTTTAAACTATCTGCTTTTTCTTGTGCAATATCAAACATATTATTTGTCATTTGAGAAATATATAATTGTTGGTTTGGGTTTGTTGTTTGTACTTGCGGCAAAGAAGATATTTCATTTACCAATTGATGTTTAAAATTATCATTATCTATTTTGAGCTCACTACAATAATCTTTTGCTATTCCTTCTGCATCTTCTGCGATTGCAAGCATTATATGTATAGGTTCAAGCTGAGAATTTTTGTATCTATACATTATTTGCTGCGAACTATATATTATTTCTTTTGTATAATCCGTTAATCTGTTAAAATCTATCATATTTAGAACACCTCTTTCATATAAGCATTTTTTTTTTGAATTTTTTGCTTACCTTTTATATTCTTAGTTTAATATTATTTTTTCAGAAATCAGAAAAAATTTATTTTTAATTAAGATTTCAATATAAAATAAAATTATAGATTAATTAAATAACGGAAGTGAAAATATTATTGCATTCCCTTTATTTTTAACGTTTTTAGCTATAATTGAACCATTATGTGCTTCTATTATTTTTCTGCAATTATAAAATTCCAAACCAAAACCTATTTTCCTAAACCTATTTGAACACATAAAATATTCTTCGAATATATCATTAGGATTATTTATATTTGAAATATTACCTGTATCAATAAAAGATACTTTTACACTATTTTTAATCTTCTCTACTTGAATAATTATCTTTGAATTTTCATAACTTTGTTCTGATGCATTTACTATCAAATTATTTACAACATTTCCTATTGCACTTACATCCATACTTACATCATTTATTTTTCCGTTAACAACAAATTCTATGGTTTGGTTCTTTCTGTTTAACATATTTATTAATGAATTACATTTATCTTTTATTAATTTAATTATTGAATAATTCTGTTTATTTAATTCATACATATTAAATTCATTTTTATACTTTATTAAAAGATTTTCTGCCATATAATTAATAAAACGACAGGAACCCAATAACTCATCCAATATTGTTTTTAAGTTATTTTCTACTTTCCCGAATTTATTATTCAAAATTAGTTCTAGAATTTGAATATTTGCTCTTATCGGATTTCTTAAATCGTGAGAAATAATATCAATAAAAGTTTCTCTCTGTATTCTGTTTCTTATTTCTTCTGTAATATCTTGTATGATTATTACAAATCCTTTTAAAATATTATCTTTATTTCTTATTTTACAAACATGCACATCAACCGGAAGATTATTAAAATTACCTTCATCATTAAAAATCATCTTTATATAAATATGATTCTTCTCTGAATCAACAAAAGTTTTAATTGTATTTTTAAAATTTTCTGTAATAAAGTTTTTATCCAAACTTAGAAAATTAGAATTTTCTTTATTTGCAATATATTTTGTATTTTGAAATAATATATTAAACTTTTCATCAGTAATAATAATCTCACCTGATGAATATTTTGAAACATTTAAAAAAGCTTCTTTTATAAATTGTGTTTCTTCACTTGATAAATTCAATAAAGAATTCATATTATACCAATCTAAATCCATTTATAATATTAATTACAATCTAAATTAAAATATGAGAAATTTTATTCCCCGATTGGATATTTTCTTATTTAATCAAATGTCGTACTTTGTTATTTCCCAATACAAAAATTATCAAAAATATTATTCAAAATATCATCCGTAATAACTTCACCCGATACTTCGCTAATAAACATTAATGCTGATTTTATATCAATAGAAATTAAATCTTGAATTTCATTATTTTGAGCTGCAATCAGAGCATTAATTAAAGAATTTTTAGTTTGCTCTAAACACTTTTGCTGTCTTTGATTTGTTATATACTCAACTTCTGTTAAATTAGTACTTATTATTGCATTTTTAATCTGCTCTTTTAAATATTGAAGATTTTCTCCGGTTTTAAGCGAAATACATATTGACTCATTGTCTGTATTATTTGTTAAATCTGATTTTGTAGCTATTTTTATATTCAATTTATCCTTAACAGAATCATAAATTTCTTTATCTTCTAAAGTAAAACCAGCACTTAAATCATATAAAAATAAAACAATATCAGCATCTTGAAGATATTTTTTTGAATAATCAATACCAATTGCTTCTACTTTATTAATATCTTTATCATCTCTTATTCCTGCAGTATCTATTATAGTAGCAGCAATTCCATCTATATCTATTGTTTCTTGAATAATATCTCTCGTTGTTCCTGCAATATCAGTTACAATAGCTCGTTCTAAATTTAACAGCGCATTAAATAAAGAAGATTTACCAACATTTGGTCTTCCTGCTAAAACTATTTTTATTCCTTGTCTGAATATATTCGAGCTGTTTGAAAAGCTTAAAATATAATTTATTTTAGAAATTATATTTTCTATTGTTTCTATAATATATGAATATTCAGGTTCCGAAACATCTTCTGGAAAATCAACAGCGGCAATAATTCTTGAAAGTAAGTTCATTATATCTTGTCTTATTTGTCCTACTTCTAATGATAATTTACCAAAAAGATTTTTAGCTGTTTTAACAGCAAATTTTTCTGTTCTGGCATGGATTAAATCCAATACAGCTTCTGCCTGTGATAAATCCATTTTCCCATTTAAAAAGGCTCTTTTTGTGAATTCACCTTTTTCTGCATATCTTGCACCGTTTTTTATAACTATATCTAATATTTTTTTAGTTATATAAACTCCGCCATGACATTGAATTTCTATTACATCTTCACCGGTATAACTTTTAGGAGCTTTAAAAGGTAAAACTATTACATCATCTAAATTTTCAGAATTCTCTTTTATTCTGCCATGATATATTATTCCTGATTTTAAATTTTGATGAGTAAAAATTTTATCAATTATCAAAAAAGCATCAGGACCTGAAATTCTAATTATACTAACTCCGCCATTTCCAATCGGAGTAGCTATAGCTGCTATTGTATCTGTTAAAAATTCATTTCTCATATCTCTTGGTTTTATTATACTCCAGACATAATTTTATAAAATATCTTTATAATAGTTCCTATTTTCTGAAAAAAGTTATATTATTAATATAAGTTAACGAGGTGTAAAATGAGTTCAGAATGTATTTTTTGTAAAATTGCTAATAAAGAAATCCCATCAAACTTAATTTATGAAGATAAAAATGTAGTTGCTTTTAACGATTTAAATCCGCAAGCACCTGTTCATTTTCTTGTAATCCCCAAAAAACATTATGCTTCATTAAATGAAATTGATTCAGATGAAGCTTTTGCACAAATATTTTCTGCCATACCTAAAATTACAAAGAAACTAAATATAAAAGAATATAGAACTGTTGTAAATACAGGCGAGAGTGCAGGACAAACTGTTTTTCATATTCATGTTCATGTTATGGCAGGCAGAAACTTCACTTGGCCGGCAGGTTAATTTATTATGCAATATAAAAGATGGTATGATAAATATCCGGAATTAAAATCATTATTAACTCTTTTAGAGAATATTGATGATTATAATGTTGAACTTATTGCACAGGATTTTTTGCAAATTATACTTGATAAATATAAAAACGAATTTGATAAAACAATAAAACATATGACTGATAATCCTCCTCCCGGATATAACAGATGGTATGATGAGAATTATAATTTACATACCTGTATTGAATTTATCAAAACTCTGGATGATAATGAAAAACAAGAGTTAATTAATGCTTTTATAATGTCTTTAATGAGCTTTGTAACAAATGTCGATCATAAATAAAAAAAATATTCTTATAACCGGTTCTTCTCAAGGTATTGGTCTTTCAATAGCAAGAAATTTTGCTATTAATAATAATGTTTATATAACAGGCAGATACTTAGAAAAACTTGAAAAATTATGTGAAGAAAATAATTTTGCAGGATTCATAAATGCTGATTTATCCAAAGAAAATGCAGCACAATATTTATTAGATAAATTAGATAAAAATATTGATGTATTAATTAATAATGCAGGTGAATACATATATTCACCTGTTGAAAAATTAAAACACGAAGAAATTATTAATTCTTTTATGTTAAATTCAATATCACAATTAGAACTCATCAAACAAATTGTTACGTATATGAAAGAACAAAACTGGGGAAGGATTATAAATATAGGGTCTATTTCAGGAGTTATGGGGGAAGCAAATGCTTCTTTATATTCTATGACAAAAGCTTCATTAATTGGTATGACAAAAGCACTTGCTCTTGAACTTGCTCAATATGGAATTACCGTTAATATAATTAATCCTGGCTGGGTTGACACTGAATTGATTAATAACGAAAATTTGGAAAATGATTTTTCTAAAGACGAAATAATACAAACTATTCCTCAAAGAAGATTTGTAACTCCTGAAGAAATTGCTAAAACTTGTGAATTTTTAATATCCGAAAATGCAAAAACCATTACAGGTCAATCTATAAATATTTGTGCAGGATTGTCTTTAGGTTTTTAATATAAAATTTAACTTTAACGGAACTCATAAAAAGTTTTCACGTCAGAAACTTTAAATTGTCTGAGAAGAAATTTACGATACGCTGAAAGTGTGAGTGGATTTTTTTTGAGTGGCGTTTTTAAAAAGTACAATACTAGATTAAATTAATATGAGGATTTTTTTATGAGTATTCAATATGTTGAAGATTTTGAGCTGGAAAATAATTTTTTATGTTCAGATGAAGATGATAAAGATAATGATGAAATTATTTCATTTAATAATATTGTCTTTAAAGATGACCTACTCCAAATGTATTTAAAAGATATAGGAAAAACAAAACTTCTTAAAAGAAAAGAAGAACAACAACTAGGTAAAGAAATTCTTTACGGAAATAAACAAGAAATGATTAAAGCAAAGAAAAAATTAATTCAGGCAAATTTAAGACTTGTTGTAAGTATTGCAAAAAAATATGTAGGACAAGGTGTACTATTTATGGACTTAGTTCAAGAAGGTTCTTTAGGTCTAATTAAAGCTGCAAACAGATTTGATTATTCAAAAGGTTTTAAATTTTCTACTTATGCAACTTGGTGGATTCGCCAAACTATTGTAAGAGCTATTGCAAATAACTCTAAAGTAATTAGAATTCCTGTTCATATGATTGATAAAATAAGACTTGTTAAAAAAGCTATATTTTCTCTAAACTATGAACTTGGCAGAGAACCTAATATTGAAGAAATTTCTAAAAGAATAAATTTACCTGAAAAACAAATTGATATTGTTTTAAAAACAATAAAACTTGAACCTGTTAGCCTTGATACTCCTATAGCAGATAATCTTTCACTTGAGGACTATATTCCTGATGAGAACTATTTGTCTCCTGAAAATAAAACAAAAAATATTATGTTAAAACTGCATATTAATAAAATTCTAAAAGACTTAAACCCTAAAGAACAAAAAATAATAATTAATCGTTTTGGAATTAATGGAGAGATGCCAAAAACTTTAGAACAATTAGGAAAAGAAATGGGATTTTCTAAAGAAAGAATAAGACAAATTGAAAGTATTGCTTTAAGAAAACTTAGAGCCAAAGAAAATATAAAACATCTAAAAGATTTTTTATATGATTAAATATTTAATCTAGTATCGTACTTTGTTACCGAGTCATCCTCGCTATCAAAGTACTCACTTTTTAAAAACGCCACTCAAAAAAAATCCACTCACACTTTCAGCGTATCGTGAATTTTTTCTCGGACATGTTGTTTATTTTCCTTATAATATGCTAAAATAGTCACATTAAAGTAGTTATAATTAACTAAAAGGGATATTAAATGAATTTTTTTAGCTTATTATTGGGAAAACAATATAATGTACTTACTTATTTACCTGAAGCAGTCCTTGTAATAGACGAAACAGGCAGAATTAATTATGCCAATAAACAAGCTTTTAAATTGTTTGAAACTAATAAGCTTAGAGGGAAAAATATAAATGATTACTTCATCACTAATTCTGACAATATAATAAGAAATAAAGATGAAGAAATTAAACAAATTTTAAAAATTGTATCAGAAGAACAAAATACCAAAATTACTGATGTAAAAATTACAGATGTATCTTCAAAAAAAAAGAAAAGATATATATTAACTATCATTGATAATACACAAGATCATTCCCTTTTAGATCAATTAATAACAGAAAGACAAGAACAAAAAATTCTTAATCATACAAAAAATGTTTTACTTTCAAAAATGTCTAATTATTTAAAATCACCTCTTCATTCCGTTGTAGGATTTTCTCAGGCAATGCTTGAAGGTTTAAGCGGTGAAATAAATGATAAACAACAAAAATATTTGCAAATAATGAACAGTAACTCATCTGAATTACTTATTTTACTTGAAAAACTTATTGAATTGTCACAAGTAGAATCTGACATTATTAAAATAGACTTAAAGAACTTTGATATTGCTCAATTATTATCAATTATAGTAAATGAAACTTCCGTTAAAGTTCAAAATAAAGATATAAAAATTACAACAAACACAGCAGATTTAATAAAACAAAATTGTTATTCTGATAAAAATATTATAAAAATGATAATTTCTAACTTAATTGAAAATGCAATAAGTTCAATAGAAACAGGAGCTATTAATATAAATATTTCTAATCCTATACCGGAATTTCTTTTATCTAAAGGTATTGAAATAAGTAATAATGTCAACGAAAAATCATATCTTATGGCAGAAATTACTGCAAAAGGAATAGACCCTACGCAATATAATGACCCCGATATATTTGACCCTTATGTTCAAGTAGAAAAAAACTCAAAAAAATTTTTACTTCAAAGTTTACTTCTTGGAAGTTCAAAAAAATATATTAATAAATTAAAAGGTGAAATTTGGATAAATAATCAATATGCAAATCAGGTTTCATTTGTATTTGTAATTCCTATTGAAAAAACAATATTAGAAGATAAATCGGCACAATAAGATGGCAAAAGTAGAACTAAAAAATGTAGTCAAAATTTACGATAAGAAGAAAATAATAGATAATGTAAGTTTAACTATTAAAGATAAAGAGTTTCTTGTACTTGTAGGTTCATCAGGCTGCGGAAAATCGACAATTTTAAGAATGATTGCAGGCTTAGAAGATATTACTCAAGGTGAAATTTTGATTGATGGTAAATGTGTTAATAATGTTCATCCAAAAGAAAGAGATATAGCTTTTGTATTCCAAAATTATGCCCTATACCCACATATGAGTGTATATGAAAATATGGCATTCCCCCTAAAAATGAAAGGCATGAAAAAAGAAGACATAGATAAAAAAGTAAAAGAAACAGCGGAATCGCTTAATTTAACAGAACTGCTCCAAAGAAAACCGAAACAACTTTCCGGCGGACAAAGACAAAGAGTTGCGTTAGGAAGAGCAATAGTAAGAAAGCCTAAAGTTTTTCTTATGGATGAACCTTTATCTAATCTTGACGCTAAATTAAGAGTCCAAATGAGGGCTGAAATTAAAAAATTGCATGAAAAACTTAAGACAACTTTTATTTATGTAACTCATGATCAGACAGAAGCTTTAACTATGGGTGATAGAATTGCCGTTATTGATAAAGGTATAATTCAACAAATAGATACTCCGCAAAATATATATAATAATCCTATTAATAAATTTGTGGGAGGATTTATGGGCTCTCCTGCTATGAACTTTATAAAAGCAGATATTATTAATGAGAGTATTTCTATTAATAATTCTTTATTTAAATTGAATTCTCAACAAGCTGAAAAGTTATTAAATAAAAAATCTGTTTTAATAGGAATTAGAGCAGAAAATCTAAATGAATTAAATAATAATTTTGAGTTCAACGCTAATATTGAAATAAAAGAAATGCTTGGCAATGAACAAATATTATACTTCAGTGCAAATTCCTGCAGTTGTGCAGCAACAATTCCACCTTCCTTAAAGGTTGAAAAAGAATTTACATTCAAAATTAATACAAATAATGTTTTATTATTTGATTCTGAAACCGGACAAAGAATTTAATTATTCTTTTATAATAATTAAATTGTTTGCAATCTTCATCTTACAAGTAGGCAGAACAACATCTTGAAGACCGTTAGCAATACTAATAACACTTCTTGCTTCAAGTGTTACATCTTCTCCTTTATATGTAAATGTATAGTCAGTATCTCTGTCTGATCTAATTGTAATTTGACTCATGATTGTCTCCTTAATCTATAATTCTTCTTCCTTCAATTGCTTTTGCAAGTGTTATTTCATCCGCAAATTCCAAATCAGAACCAACAGGAATTCCAAAAGCAATTCTTGATATTTTAACATTAAAAGGTTTTAAGAGTTTAGTAAGATACATACTTGTAGCTTCACCTTCAACAGAAGGGCTCAGTGCAAGAATTATTTCTTTTACTTGTTCATCTGTAATTCTGGTTAATAATTCTTTTATTCTAATATCTTCCACACCTATTCCATCTAAAGGGGAAAGTGTACCTTGCAGAACATGATATAAACCTTTATATTCTCTTGTTTTTTCTATAGCAATTAAATCCTTTGTTTCAGCCACAACACATATAATAGACTTATCACGATTTGTATCGGAACAAATTTCGCAAGGATTTGATGCAGACATATTAAAACATATATTACAATAATGAATATTTTCCTTAGCTTCAACTAATATTTGAGAAAATCTTTTAACATCAGAAAGAGGCATCTTTAGTAAATGAAATGCCATTCTCTGAGCAGATTTTGGTCCTATACCAGGAAATTTTTGAAAAAACTCAATTAATTGAGCTAAAGGTTTTGTATACTCCATTAGAATAATCCCGGAATATTAATTCCAGCAGGAACAATTCCTTTCATTTTATCTTGCATTTTCTTTTGGGCATCACCTGTTGCTTGCTTCATTGCAGAAGTAATTAAGTCTTCAAGCATTTCAACTGTTTCTTCATCAACAGATTCAGGATTTTCAGAATTCAAAGCTTGTTTTGTTAATTTTATAGATTTAAATTTACCATGTCCGTCACAAACAACACTAACAGCACCATTACCTGCTTGAGCAGTAATTTCCGTATTACTTAATTCAGCTTGAGCATCTTGTAATCTTTTTTGCACTTGCTGAGCTTGTTTCATCATATTTGCTAAATTCATATTAAAACTCCATATCACATAACCTAACGAGTCTTATTATAATTCAACAAAAAATATTGTTCAAGCAATTTAATCTAGTATCGCTCTTCGTTAGCTGGTTATATCACTAACAAAGTTTTTACTACTAAAATATCAATCATATGATTTACTCATCAATTTTTTAGTGAATCATTCTCAGATATTATTTATCCATAAGCTCAGATAATCTCATTTCTCTTTTACGTTTTGGCTTAACTCTTTTTGATGGAGTTTGTGCGACATATTCAAATTGACATAATCCTATAGGTGTTTTTTCACAATTTCCGCCAAGCATCAATATTTCTTTAACAAAATTAATTATTTCACTCATATTTTTCCACAGCCTCACATTAAAAACACTACATATTATATAACTACTTTATAACTGTTTTAGTTCATTTTTAACCTCCAATTATGCTATATTTATTTTTATGAAGGATTATTCTGAATTATATGAAAATAATATGAAAACACTTGCTCTTGCTCTTGATTATTGTGAGCAAAACTATTCTCACGAAGAAATAATAAAAGAACTAGCTTTAGATAACGACATTAAAAAACAGCTTTGTATTATTGAATTAAAAAAAATAAATTCTCAAGAAGATGCAAATATACTTACCCAAAATCTTACAGGTAAATCAGGACCTGTAAGAGAAGCTGCTTCTTACAAAATATTAGAATTAATCTCAAATAATTTATATAAAAATTTTTTTCAAACAAAAGAAATTATTAATATTCTGACAAAAGGAATTACAGATATAAATCCAACTGTATCAAGAAATATTATTGAAACAATTACCTATATTGATAATACCGAATATCTTATAAGTAACATAATTAATGAAATTAAAATAACTTTAAATAATATTGATGATAAAAGTAAAAGTCGTTCTTATGTAAATAACAAGAAAAATTTCAATTTATATTGGAATCTTGAAGCGTTAATAAATATTTTCTTCAATACAAAAGCAAGAAATTATA
Source organism: Candidatus Gastranaerophilales bacterium (assembly GCA_944326485.1). GTDB lineage: Bacteria > Cyanobacteriota > Vampirovibrionia > Gastranaerophilales > Gastranaerophilaceae > Avigastranaerophilus. The sequence goes on from CALVED010000005.1 coordinate 12,963, forward strand.
CAATTTCTAAAAGCATTATTGAAATTATAAAAATAACATATAAATCAAAAGACTATACAATAAGAGAAAAGACAGCAAAATTAATTGGTATTATTCAATATAATAATTCATTAGATGGCATAATAACTGCTTTAAAGAACGATAATAACATATATGTAAGAAAATATTTTCCTAATAACTAATGATTTAATTATGCTATAATTGACATTAAATAAGGAGATAATGATGTTTCTAAGTCAATTTAATAAATTTCTAAAATACTTTGGCAAAGGATATGAATTAAAACTTTTATATATGTTATTTATGGCATTTATGACAAGTTTATTGGAATTTCTAAGTATTGTTCTTGTATTTCCATTTATAATGATAATGGTTAATCCCGGAAGAGTTGTTAATAACCCTTTTGCAATATATTTCCAAGAACATTTAGGTATACACGGCATAAATAATATGATTTTATTCATTGGTTGTCTAATCGCCGGAATCATTATTATAAAAAATATTTACAGCATCTGTATTTTATATTGGCAAAATAAAATTATGAGTGAATGGGGCCTTGAAATAAAAGAAAAAATGATGAAATTTTTTCTATATTCTCCTTATGAAGCAGATTTAATTAGAGGTGACTCTAATATTATTAATCAAATAACAACAAACATTGATAATGTTATGCAATATTTTGTATTTAAAGTAATTAATTTTATATCTAATACTTTAGTAATAATTCTTGTATTTGCAATATTAATATTTTTATTACCAATGTTTACTATAATTGCTATATTCTTCTTTACCATTACAGGAACTATACAAAGTGGATTTTTCAGAAGTTGGGGTCAAAAACTTGCAGATAAAAAATATAAATTGACAAATGGTATATATAGTTCTGTAATAAACAGTTTAAGTTGTATTAAAGATATAAAAATTAATGGTTGTCAAAAATTTTTCTATAATTTCTATAAGAATGTTTCAGAAAAAATAATCCCATATAATGAAAAAATAAATTTAATTCCAATAATTCCACAATATATTATAGAAATTATCTTTATTTTTACAATGATAATTCTATGTTTAGGCATTTTAAATAAATACGGAGAAGATCCAACTAACATATTAATTACATTTGGTGTAGTAGCAATTGCAATATATAGAGTTGTTCCACAAATATATAAAAATCAAATGTACTTAAACTACATTAATATATATTCAAAAAATGTTGATGTACTATTCAATCTATATGACGCTTATAACAAATTTGAATATTCAGATAATCAAGACAGTGAAACAAGAATAAAATTCGAAAAAAACATAAATATAAAAGACTTAAATTATTCTTACAATAAAAAAACTGATGTACTAAGAAATATTAATTTGCAAATAAATAAAGGTGAATTTATTGGCATAGTAGGCTTATCTGGTGCAGGTAAAACCACATTAATTGATTGTTTGTTAGGATTATTAGGCTATAAAGGTGAAATATTTGTTGATGACAATCTTCTAACTACGGACAATATAAAAACATTTAGAAATATAATAGGTTATGTACCTCAAAAAATATGTACAATTGAAGGAGACATTTATACAAATGTTGCTTGGGGTGTAGAACGAAAAGATATTGATAAAGAAAAAGCTGATGAAGTTTTAAAAACTGCACAATTATATGATCAATTGGTTCAAACAGAAAATGGTTTAGATATTGAACTAAAACAAGATGGCACAGGTCTTTCTTTTGGACAAAAACAAAGAATAGGAATAGCAAGAGCATTATATAGAGATCCTGAAATTATAATTCTTGACGAAGCAACATCTAATCTTGACGTAAAGATAGAAAATAAATTAACTGAAATATTAAATCAAATAAAGGGTAATAAAACAATTATAGCTATTGCTCACAGATTAAGTACATTAATAAATTGTGATAGAATAGTTTACCTTAAAGAAGGTCAAATAATAGATGTCGGAACTTTCCAAGAATTAAGTCAAAAATATGAAGACTTTGAAGAGATTGTAAAACTATCCAGAATTAAATTGGATAATAAAGAGGAAGAAATAGACGAACCTTCAAAAAATGAAATAGAAACAGACGAAAATTAATAAACTTAATAGAATACCTTTAATTAATGACTTCATATAAACCAGAAGCTTCTTGAACAGAAACATTATTTAAAGGTATTTTTATTATTCTAACTTTTATTTGAGTATCAGATTGCACTATTGTAATAACATCACCTTCTTTTAGCTGTTTAGACGGTTTTGCAATTACATCATTAACATAAACTCTACCTTGATCAGAAACTTTATTTGCAATAGTTCTTCTTTTTATTAACCTTGATACTTTTAAAAACTTATCTAATCTCATAATTAAACTATATTACAATTAAACAATTTAATCCAGTATAGCACTTTGTTATCAATAATAACTTTTTAACAAAGTATTCACATTTTGAAAATACTACTCAATAAAACCCTCTTATAAACCCAACATATTATGAATTTTTCCAGAACTAAAAAAATGGAGTTTCAATATTGAAACTCCATTTAAAATTAAATAATTATATTATTTTAACTTTTCTTCTAATTTTTGAAGCCTTAATTCAAATTCAGCATTTTGAAGTTTTAAGTCAGCATTTTCTTTTTCAAGTTCAGTAATTCGCTTATCCAATCCAGTTACTTTTGCAGTTAAATCAACAATCGAAGCATATAATTCCTTGATTGAATTAACCATAGCATAGAATATTTCTTCAGTACGAATCTTTAAGTATCCTTTTTCATCTTCAGTTACAGAATTAGGGAATACTTTTTGTAATTGCTGAGCTATAACACCAACATGAGGAGTATTGTTTTTATCATCTTTATAAGTATAATTTTTAACCTCTAAAGCATTAATTTCTTTTAAACCTGCACTACTATCACCTATAATATTTTTCAATCGTTCATCAGAATATGCAGATATCATTGATTCTAGTTGATTTATTTTTTGATAAACATTTACAAATGCCTGAACTATATTATCAGTACCTGCAGGTGTACTTGTTAAATTAGAAACTTTGACATTATCTGTGAAAGTAGCAGCCTTTGTAACTCTAAAAGGAACCTTTATTTCTGCAACAGTTGTATCCATATTAAAGTTAGATGACATTAAAGTTATAGAAGTATCATCGTTTAAAATTATACCGGCATTATTTGCAGCATTTTGTAATCTTATATTACCTAAAGAATCAAACTTAATTCCCGGAATTTTAGTTCCATTTTCGATAATAATTCTGTTATCAAATAAATAAAGATTATCAGCATCAGAAGTAACAACTAAATCATTTCCGCCAGCACCACTGCCTGAAGAATTAAAATCTAAATTTAACATATCATTATTAATATGTATATTTTTATAATTTGTAGACGTTTCATTACCATTATCATTAGCTAGAATATCTATATCATTAGGATTACCATATATAGAGAAGAAAGTATCATTTCCACTGCCGTTTCTATAAGCTCTTAAACTTAATCTACCTGAATAATCACTGCCAATAGTAGCACCATCAGTACCGGCATATGATGATACACCTAAAATAGGAAGCGCACCATTAAATGTATTAATAGCAAATTGAGAAGTATTAAAGCCAACTTTTCTTGTTCTGTTATTAGTACTGTCATGCTGCATTCTACCAAATATTAATGGAGCAGCAGATATTTTGCCTGTTGAATCTGTTCCGTCCGGCGTACTTCCAATATATAATATATTTCCTGAAGATTCTGTTAATCCTTCATTTGCTATAAAGTCAGCTTCCATTGAAGAAGTAGAATCATATAAATTTCCTGCATTTAAACCAATACAAACATTATTGACACCTGTAGTTATTTGGTTACAAGCATTAGCACCTATTGCTGTATTTCCCAGTCCTGTAGTAAGTGCAGATAAAGAACTAAATCCAACAGCAGTATTAGCCTGACCTAAATTACTTAGTTTTAATGCTTGTGAACCTATTGCAGTATTTCTTGCTGCATTATCATCAGCAGCAGCTGTAGAATCTCTATCTAAATATAAACCTGCTTGAAAACCTACAGCTGTATTATGACTTGCATATTTATTATTAGAAAGAGCATTTTCTCCAACTGCAGTATTATAAGAACCACCTTTATTTGCTAATAAAGTATAATGACCTAATGCAGTATTCTTACCGAAAAATCCCGAATCTGTTTGAGTTGTATCATCCATACTTTGAAGTGCACCAATACCTAAAGCCATATTATGTCTTTCCATAGAAAGTCGACCGGCATATACAATATCATTTGTTGTTGCACCTGAAGTATTTGAAAGAGTATAAAATGAAATATGTGAATTCATTAAATGTGCATTTGCATTATCATTTGGTGATTGCTTCAATATAACAAGTTTATCACCTGAATTTGTATATCTTAAGCTTGTTGTATCAATACCATCAAGCCCTTCAATACTTGCAAAAGTATTTGAAATATTTACATCAGGAACAGAATCATTACCTAATATTGCACTTTGAAGAGCCCCCATTCCAAAATATGCACTGTTATTAGAATTAGCCCATCGCCATATTTGTTCTGACCCTGCCGATCTTTTTGTTAATGTTGGTATTGCTGCAGATAGTACAATACTAATTACCAATAAAGAAATTAATAATTCTGCAAGAGAAAAACCTTTCATTTTTTTCATCATAAATTATGCTCTTTCCATTTTCTATAATCAAACTTAATATCTTTTAATTTAATGCCCAATTTTTCTGCTTTTTTATTAACTAATGAAAAAATTTTTTCTTTTTCAAAATATAATTCATTTGCGACAAAAGAATCTTTGCATACTACTGTAAGAACATTATCGGCAGAAATTTCAAAAAGTTTAGAAAATTTTGAAATTTTATTACCAATTATTTCTTCCCAACTGTTAAACAAATCTGCTTGGGCTTTTTGATTTGTTTCTTCATAATGAAAATCAATATTATTAATTATATTTTGTATTGATTCAAAATCTGAATTATTTATCTTTTTCATAAATATTATTATAAAGCTATTTTTAATTTTCTCAAAAGACTTAATCATTTACTATATCAAGAATAGTTTTTACTTTATTAACAATCTTTTTATGAATTTCTTTTTCACTTAAAGTACCATCTATTGAAATAAACCCATATTCTTTAATCATTTTTTGATATTCATCTAAACATTTACCTTGATAAATTTGAAAACTTTTATAAAAATCACTACTTAAACCAATATCTCTGCCGGATTCCCAATAATCAAGACCGGTAGTACCTATAATTCTCTTCAAGAGAATTTCAACCGGAACATCTAAATAAAAAACCATATCAGGCTCTGGGGCATATTCATATAAATTTTTCAGCCAATTTATATCATGCCCTCTTACTACATCACGTGCATATGCAGTATATACATATCTATCAAGAATAACAACAAATCCTGCTTTTAAAGCAGGTAATATTATATTTTCTAATCTATCTGCAAAATCAGCAGCATATAATAAACTAAATGTAGTAGCATTTAAAAGATTTCTTTCTTTTGCATCATTAATAGCATCTGCAATAAATTTAGAAGTTTTCCACTCACTTACCATAACTCCGTAGGATTGATCTTCAATCCAACGTTTTAAACGCTCAATTTGAGTAGATTTACCGGAACCATCAGTCCCTTCTATTACTATTAATAAGCCATCATAGCCACTTTTTGATTTATATTCAGCCATTTATAAAGTAATTCCTTTTTGAGCCAATACTTTTTTCACTTCTTCTCTAAAGAATAATTGTTTTTTATGAATGCTATCATTAGCATCAATTTCAACTAAACCATACTCTTCAATCATTTTTTGATACTCATCATTTACACGTTTTTGAAAAATTCTGTAACTTTCGTATGGATCATTACTTATTTTTAAATCCATACCTGCTTCATAAAATTTAGGTGAACGATTTGAACATATTCTTTCGAGCGAAACATCTTCAGACACTCTAAAATACAAGGTTAAATCAGGTCTTACAGCAAAACCGTATACCTTTCTAACCCAATTCCTATCTACACCTCTTGCAACATCACGAGCAAATGCTGTATAAACATATCTATCCGCTAAAACTATAAAACCAGCCTTTAATGCAGGTATAATAACCTGTTCCAATCTGTCTGCAAAATCTACTGCATGTAAAAGTGAAAATGTTCTGGGACTTAAAAGATTCTTCTTTTTTGCCAATTTTGTAGTTTGTGAGATTAAATCAGAAGAATTCCATTCAGTAAAAATTACATCTTGCTTAAGAGATTTCAGCCAATCCCTTAATATTACAAGTTGTGTAGATTTACCTGAGCCATCAATTCCTTCAACACAAATTAAAGTCCCTGGAAGATTATGAGGTTGATTTAATCTTGATTTATTTCTCATTTGTACCCTAAAATATTACTCTTTAGATAATAACACAAATAAAAAAAGAAAAACTATAGAAAAATATCTCTATTCTTTTGTTTAATTTAAATTAATATCAAATAAATTTAATTTAGTATAATACATTATTAAATTTTGTTAACAAATTTTCTAATATATTATTTTTTTGTAACAAAATGTTAAAAGTGTAAAAAGTACACGATTAATTATTTAAATAAAGTGGAACTAATAAAATAGAAATAAACGAGATAAATAAGTGTTCTCTTTCTCTATTCCTCTCTCTAATATATAGTGAACTTAACCGATAAAATCGGTTTTTTTATTTTATAAGTTTAGATAATCGTGAATATTTAATCTATTATCGCACTTTGTTACCGAGTCATTCTCGCTAACAAAGTACTCACCTTCGTTTCACTACGGATACAAGCACAGTCAAAACAGAATTTTTGGTTCGTTTTTGTAAAAAATTTCACTAACACTTTCAGCTTATAGTGAATTTTTTCTTGGACATTTTTCTCAGATATTTTCCAATAAATTCTAAAAAATATTTTTTCCATCTTTTGAATACATAACTGAGCGTTTGTTCTTTATATCCATAATTTTTTCATAATATTTTGTAGTTCTAAGGGAATTTAAAGAAGACTCCAATAAATTAACAGCTTGATTAATATTTTCAGTATTATAATTGAGCATATCACTTGCCATATCTGTATTAGACATAGCTAAACGTGTCATATCTCTAAATCCGCTTGAAGCAAGTTTCATTGCAAGATTATTATTCATTGCTGCAGAAAATATAGCTTGTGAAACAAGCATTGGCATATGACTTATTAATGCCACTGCAATATCATGTTCTTTTGCTTCAGCAATTATAGTCTTTGCTCCTGTTAAACTTATAATATGTTGCACCAATTGAACATCTTCAGGTAAAACATTATCTTGAGGAATTAAAACCCATTTTGCTTCATCAAAAAGTTCTTTAAATGAATTTTTAAACCCACTAAACTCAGTTCCAGCCATTGGATGTGACCCTATAAATTTATATGGTCTTTTTTTCATCATTATAAATTCTTTCACACTGGCACAATCAAGTACAATTGTTTTATTAGAAACAATTTTCTCAAGTTCATCAAGCATTTCAATAGTTTTATTAATAGGAGAGGCAACAAAAATTATATCGCAATCTTTTAAAATATTTAAATTATCACTTACAAAACTAGAATATTTTTTTGCATCTTCAATTGTTTCTTTGTTTCTTGTTACTGCATAAATTTTATTATCTGTTTCAATCAAACATTTAAATAAAGAACCGCCTATTAAACCTAAAGAAATTATACCAATATTCATTTTTTACCTCTTTTTTAGATTAACATTTTAAATTGATTGTTAAAAACTATTAACAAATGTTCATATATTTGCGTACTAATCAAATATATGTAATAATACAAATAAATTAATAGTCTAACCATTCCTTTCTTGACTTATGCGGCTTAATGTCGCATTTTATTTTATAAAATAATACGAAAAGACCGCTATAACAGCGGCCTTATATATTATATGAAACGATATAACTATGCTGCAAAAGGATTTGTACTATCAAGATTTTCTAATGTATCAAGAGCAATTTGTGAATCTTCTGATAATTGTCCATTATTTATAGCAGCTTCTTCTTGTATCTTAGTCATTGTTTCTTCTTTTAATTCTTGCATTTTTTCATCATTATTTACAATTTCTTGTGCTAAATTATTCTCCTGGTTTTCTTTTGCTATTTCTCTTTCAGATTTACCAACAATAGCTTTAGTAACTTTACCCATAACAAAAGAACCTAACAAACCTCCAACAAATCCAACACCGGCACCAATTGCACTGCCAATTCCTGGACAAATTGCTGTTCCTATTGCAGTACCTATTGCAACACCTGCCTGTTGACCTGCTATAAATCCTACTGTATCACCTGCAACTTTAACAGCAGACTTACCTATTTGCTTAATTCCTTTTTCTGTGCCTAATTCTTTAAAGGTTGGAATTACTTCTGTAGCGGCTTCAATAATACCACTAAATACAAGCATAAATCCGGCACCTGATGACTTCATAAACTTAGTAAATTTGCTTAATTTTCCAGCTGACTTAGCAGCTGTTTTTGCTGCTTCTTTTGCTGTTGTTTCTGCTGCTTCTTTTGCAGCTGTTTCTGCTGCTTTCTTTGCAGTCGTTTCTACTGTTTCTTTTGCAGCTGTTTCTGCTCCTTTTTTAGCAAGTTTTGCTGCTGCTTTTTCTGCTTTGAATTGCGCTTTAACTGCAGATTTAATTTCTGAATATGTTTTATTTGACTCATTTGCCGTTTTTATAAAATCTTTTATTCTTGTTGTAAGTTTTCCTTCACCTTTCAATAAATTTTCTAATGCTTTTTTATTTACTTGAGCAAGTTCTTTCATTGAATCATTGATGAATACTCCTTGAAGTTTTTTATTTCTTTTTAAAAGAAAAGCAAAAGGTAAACCTTCAAATAATAAAGCACTTGAAGCACCACTCTTTGTATTGCTTACAAAAGTATCAGGAACATCTTTTATTGCTTCACCACTTGTATATCTTAATAATTTTTTAACCTGATCTGTACCACCTGAAACATCAGAAGCTACTTGTTGTACATTTATAACATTATTTGCATTTATTCCATTTACCATATATTTTCCTAAAACCTTTTCTACACATGTATATAAAAGATTTTTTTCTATAAAAATTTACAAAATTTAAATCTTTTGTAAACTTTTTTAATCATTTATTTGTTTCCATTTAATTCAGAATTACACTTTGTTAGCTATAATGATTAAGTAAAAAAGTATTTACATTTTCAGCTTATCGTAAATTTTTTCTCGGACAATTTTTATATTAAAAACTTTTCCTTTTATTTAAAAATAGACATATAGATAAAATATAGAATAATTATATTGTTATTAAATAATGCTACAATTTGTATAAATAATTTTAAAAAATATTAAAATATTATAAAAAAATATACATAATAAAATGTCAACATTTTATAGGGGGGCAATATATGAAAAATATATTCTTACTTATTTTAACAATTTTATTAATCATTTCTATTATCTTTAATATAAAATTTAACAATGAAATTAATACTTATAAGACAATGGTTTTAGTTTCAAATCAACAACTTACTACTAATGAATACGAGAAAATAGAAATTGAAAAAATATTTAAATTTGATAAAATTAACTACATTGTATCAAGTTTCAAGTATTATGCTGCAACTCCTTGGTGTTGGCATATACACGAAGATGGTCAATTATTATATGTAGTTAGTGGTTATGGTTTTTATCAAGAAGAAAATGAGAAAGTTAAAAAAATAAAAAAAGGTGATATTATATACACAAAACCAGGGGTAAAAAGCTGGCATGGTTCTACACAAGATGATGATTTAGTTATAATTACTATATCACCTTATTCAGAACATGTAGTTAAAATATTAGAACCTGTAAATAAAGTATATTATGATGATATTAATGAAGAGGGTTAGAAAACCCTCTTTTTTAATTAATCCAGTATTTCACTTTGTTAGCATATAATCTTCGCTAACAAAGTAATTACCTTTTTGAAAACTTTGCTCACCTCAGTTTCTCTACGGATACAAGCTCACTCAATAACAAAGTTTTTGGTTCGTTTTGTAAAAAAATTCACTCACTCTTTCAGCTTATCGTGAATTTTTTCTAGGACATAATATATTGACTGATAGTAAATCTCAGATTATAAAATAAATAAATAATAAAAAGGGGAATTAATGAAAAGACGCGAGTTTATATTAAGTTCAATAATGACTCTTGGAGCAAGTACATTATTAACTTCAGGATGCACCAAAAAAGAAATAAAAAAATCTGACAACCAAATATTAAGAATAAAATTTAAAGATATTGATATACCTATTTTAGGATTCGGTTGTATGAGACTACCAATGAGAAATGGAAAAATTGATATTATTGAAATGGAAAAAATGGTTGAACATGCAATGGCGCATGGTGCTAATTATTTTGATACCGCTTATATGTATGTAAAATCTCAATCAGAAATTGCTATCGGAAAAATTTTAAAAAAATACCCAAGAAAAAGTTTTTTCTTAGCTGATAAATGTCCTGCTTATCTTGTTAATTCAAAGGAAGATGTACAAAAACTTTTTAAGGAACAATTAAAAAAATGCCAAGTTGATTATTTTGATTTTTATATGGTACATAATATCAATAAAAATAGTATAAGTAACTACAGAAATAATGATATGTACGAAGAGCTTTTAAAACTCAAGAAAGAAGGAAAAATTAAATATCTTGGGTTTTCTTTTCATGGCGACACAAAAATGCTAAAAGAAGTTATAAATGAACACGTTTGGGATTTCTGTCAATTACAAATAAATTATCTTGATTGGGAAATTACTAATGCAAAAGAATTATATGAAATAGCAGATAAAGCAAAAGTTCCAATTATAGTGATGGAACCGTTAAGAGGCGGAGGTTTATGCAAATTACCAGATAAGGCAATTAATATACTAAAAGAAAATTGTCCTAATGATACTCCGGCTTCTTTTGGCTTAAGGTGGTTATCTGCACAAAATAAATCACGAATTTTCCTTATTTTAAGCGGAATGAGTAATACTCAACAAATGAAAGAAAATCTTGATACATTTGTTAATTATAGAGAATTTACAAAAGAGGAAGAAAATATATCTTCTGATATTGTTAAAATAATACAACAGCAAGGTGAAATTAATTGTACTGCTTGTAAATATTGCTTAGAAGTTTGCCCCAGAGGAATTAATATTCCGGCTATTTTTAATATTTACAATAATTACAAAGGAAATAAAGAAAACTCATTTTTTAAAATGTATTATAATTCTCTTAATGATTCAGAAAAAGCAGAAAATTGTATAAAATGCGGATTATGTAATAAAAACTGTCCTCAAGGTCTTGATATTCCAACATTACTTACAAAAGTAGAAGATACATATAAAAATATTAAAGGGAAATAAATGAAAAATAAACTTTACCAAATCAGATTATTTATAACACTTATAATCTTTATTTTTATAATTTTAGGAATTATAGGTATTTTTTATCCTATTAATATATTTGATATTCAATTAGTTCCTCTCTTACAAAAATCCATTATAAACTTCTCAATAATTACTATTATTATACTTTCTGTAATATTAATAATAACATTATTTTTCGGAAGATTATATTGCTCATTAATATGTCCTATGGGCATTTTTCAAGAAATACTAGGTTTAATTTTCAAAAAAGATAACGAATATCAGAAAAATAAACCATATAAGTATTTCATTTCAGCAATAACAATAGGATTTATGATTGGTGGAAGCACTTTATTAATAAAATACTTAGATCCATACACTTTATTTACTTCTGCTTTTACATATTCAATAATAGGTTTATCAGCAATTATAATAATTGCAATTATTACTTTCTTTAAGAATAGATTTTTCTGCACTAATATATGTCCTGTTGGAACTATTTTAGGATTAATTTCTAAAATTTCTATTTTTAAGTTATACATAGATAAAAATGAATGTTTATCTTGTTCTAATTGTGAAAGAAATTGTCCTACCGGTTGTATTAATTCTGATGAAGAAATTATTGATAATGAAAACTGCATAAAATGCTTAAAATGTATTGGTAATTGTCCTAAAGATGCTATAAAATTCGGAATAAAACCAAAAGAAGAAGTTAAATTTAATATAAAAAGACGTGAAACAATAATAGCAATATCAGCTTGTGCAATATTTTTAGGTGCTATAAAAATAGGTTTTGAAAAATTAAATAATACAATTAGTAAATTTAGAGATGTTATTCTACCTCCTGGCAGTATTAATGAAGAAAGACTTTTAGATAAATGCTTAAATTGTAATTTATGTGTAAATGCTTGTCCTAATAAAATTATTAAAAAAGCAGATAATGAATTTAATGCGGTACATATTGATTATAATAGCGGAGAAAAATTTTGTAAGTTTAACTGTAATGAATGTTCAAAAGTATGCCCATCAGGTGCTATAAAAAGAATTTCATTAGAAGAAAAGCAAAAAACAAGAATTGCAATGGCTACAATTAATGAAGATAAATGTATAAATTGTAATTATTGTATTTCTGTATGTCCTGTTAATGCTATTTCTAAATCAGAGAGAGGAAAATCAATAGTTGATGCATCTAAATGTATAGGCTGCGGAGCTTGCGTTAAAAACTGTAATGTCAATGCTATTAATATATTTGCCGTAAAAGAGCAAAAAGTATTATAATAAACAAAAAAGGAGAAATAAATGTCATTAGGCATAACTGAAATTACATTAATATTAGTTGTTATATTACTTCTATTTGGTGGAAAAAGAATTCCTGAACTTGCAAGAGCACTCGGAAAAGCTTCTTATGAATATAAAAAAGCAAAAGAACTTATAAAAAAAGAAGCAGATGAAATTAAAGATGCTATTGAAGATGCACAGGAAAAACCTGAAGAATATAAACCTAATGATGTATAAATAAAATGAGTAATGAAGAAAATAATGAAAGTTTTATCTCACATTTAGAAGCTTTAAGAAGCACTATTTTAAAGTGTTTATATTCTGTTGCTATTGTTCTTCCTTTTACATTTTTTATTTCACCAAAGGCTTTAAATTGGCTACTAGACATAATTTTAAGAGATAATAAAGTTACTCTAAATTATTTTTCACCTGTTGAAGTTTTTTTAATTCAAATAAAAATAGCTATTTTAATAGACTTAATAATATGTTTTCCATATATAGCAAAACAAATTTGGAATTTTATTCTTCCTGCATTATATGAACATGAAAAAAAATTTATAAAATCTATTGTACTATTTTCAAGTTTATTATTCATAAGTGGAGTATTATTTTGTATATTTTTTATTCTTCCTTTAATAATAAATTTTGGACTTAGCTTTACAACAGAAAATATTCAAGCAGTACTAAATATATCAAATATTGTAATGCTTTCATTATGGTTAAGTATAGCATTCGGTATAATGTTTCAAGTACCTATAATAACAATGGCACTAATAAAATCAGATTTTATTTCTTATGAAACAATTGCAAGTAAAAGGCCTTACATTATTGTTGTATTGCTTATTATTGCCGGTATTTTAACTCCTCCTGATGTTATAAGTCAATTAATGCTTGCTATTCCAACTTATTTACTATTTGAAGCAGGACTTCTATTTTCAAAAAAAAGCAAAAAACAATTAATTTCACCTGTAGAAAATGAAAATACTTCTCTTGACTGACAGCTACTCTTAAAAGGTAAAATTATAGAATGAAAGATAAAAATAAATATATTGATATTGATTTTGCAAAATTGGATATTGATAGAGAAAAAAGACGAGGATATAGTGAAGCTATATTTTGTGAATGTAAAACTAATGAACAATTAATTAAAATTTTTTCAGAATTAAAAGATAAAAATAAAAATATAATTGGTACAAGAGCAAGTTTTGAACAATATCAAGCATTAAAAACTAAATTTGATAATATAAATTATCATAAAGAAGGAAGAATATTAACTCTTATTCAAAATGAAATTAACAAAATAGGAGAAGTTGCAGTCTGCACCGGAGGCACAGGTGATATTCCTATTGCAGAAGAAGCTGCTATTACAGCAGAATTTTTTGGAAGTAATGTTAAAAGATATTATGATATAGGCATTTCTGCCATGCATAGACTACTTGATAAAATTGATGAAATTAAAAAAGCTAATGTAATTATTGCAGTAGCAGGCATGGAAGGTGCTTTAGGCTCTATCATAACAGGGTTAGTAGATGTACCTGTTATTGCAGTTCCAACATCAATAGGTTATGGTTCTTCATTTAACGGATTAAGCGCCCTTCTTACAATGCTTAATTCTTGTGCAGAAGGTATGACTGTTGTTAATATTGATAACGGTTTTAATGCAGGATACAGCGCAAATCAAATAAACAGAAAAATATCAGGAGTTAAATAATGAATTTATATTTTGAATGTAAATCAGGAATATCAGGAGATATGTCAGTTGCAGCCTTATTAGATTTAGGTGCTGATAAAAAATTACTAGAAAAAGCTCTTAATTCAATGATGTTAGATGACGAATTCAGCTATGAAATTTCAAAAGTAAAAATAAATTCTATTGAATCAACTGATTTCAATGTAATTTTAAAAGAAGATTTACATCATCATCATATTGAACATCATCATGAACACAGAAATTTAGATGATATATATAAAATAATTGATAGAACAGATATTAGTGAAAATGCCAGAAATCTATCAAAAAAAATATTTAAAATAGTAGCTCAAGCTGAAGCAAAAGTTCATGGAAAAAATATATCAGAAATTCATTTCCACGAAGTAGGAGCAATTGATTCTATAATAGATATAATAAGTTTTTCTGTTTTGTATGATAGTTTAAATGTTGAAAAAGTATATTTTTCAACACTAAGTGAAGGAGAAGGTTTTGTTGAATGTACACACGGCATACTTCCCGTTCCTGTTCCTGCCGTTTGTGAAATAGTTAAAGAATATAATCTTCCTATAAGAATAACAGATAATAACGGAGAAATGATAACACCAACCGGTGCTGCTATTGCTGCTGCATTATATACAAAAGAAAAGTTACCAGATTCTTTTATAATAGAAAAAATAGGTTATGGCGCAGGAAAAAGAAAATATAAAAATCCTATTTTAAGAGTAATGTCAATAAAAGGAGAAAATTAATGCATTTAGGTAATTCAATTATATGCCCTGTAACAGGTATACCAATGATTGTTCTAGCTGGTATCATGGCATATATTTCATATAAAAAAGCTAAAAAAGATATAAAAAAAGAAAATATAACATTAATAAGTTCATTAACAATGCTGGTTTTTTCAATGCAAATGATTAATTTTTCAATTCCGCAAACAGGTTCAAGCGGACATATAATAGGTGCTGTATTACTTTCAGCTATCTTAGGACCATATATTGGATATATTGCAATGTGTATTATTTTACTTATTCAAGCAATATTTTTTGCAGATGGAGGATTATTAGCTTTAGGCTGTAATATATTTAATATGGCATTTTTAACTTGCTTTATTGTTTATCCTTATATTTATAAACCATTAGCAGATAAGAATAAACTTATACCAGCAGCAATTATATCAAGCATAGCTGCTTTACAATTAGGTTCTTTAGCTGTTGTGATTGAAGCGAAATTATCAGGAAGTATTTCAAATAATATAAGTTATTTTTTAAGTTTAATGCAAACAATTCATCTTCCAATAGGAATTATTGAAGGGATTTTTACTGCTTTAATTATTCTTCTAATAAAAAAATATGAATTATCAAACAAATTAAATTACATATTCTATAGTATATCTATAGTTCTTGCGAGTATAATTTCACAATATGCATCAAATAAACCAGATGGTCTTGAATGGTCTTTATTAAAAATATCTGATTCTTTTATGGAATTAACTCAAGGTATAATATTTTCATTCAGTACTTACTTACAAGAAAAACTTGCTGTTTTAATTAATATTAATTCAATATTAGCAAATACTATTGGCATATTTATTATAATGATAATTATGTTAATTATAAAGAAAACCATTTGTTATGAAGTAATAAGAAAAGATGAAAAATAAATTTGAAGAACTTAAAAAGTATTTATTAAAAATAGAAAAGCAAGGTATTTGCCTTGCTTTTTCCGGTGGAATTGATTCCAGCTTACTTCTTTATTTATGTAAAGATCTTAATGTTCATGCAATTACTTTTAAATCAATTTTTCAAACTGAAGAGGAAATACAAGAAACAATAAATTTCTGTCAAAAATATAATATTAAACACAAAATAATAGAATTTTTTCCATTAAATAATCCTTTAATAAAGGCAAATCCAATTGATAGATGCTATTTTTGTAAAAAATATTTTTTTATAGAATTAATTAAATATTCAAAAGAAAACAATTTAAACTATATAATTGACGGTACAAATTTTGATGACACAAAGACATATCGCCCGGGAATTAAAGCACTTAAAGAATTAGGGATTATTTCTCCTTTTGCTGTTTTTAAAATAAAAAAAGATGAAATTAAAAATTATTTAAAAGAATTAAATATTGATATTTATAATAAAGTATCAAAACCTTGTATTGCTACAAGGTTTGAATATAATAAAGAATTTTCCGAAAAAAATATTGAAATGGTAAAAAAAGGAGAAAAAATACTAAAACAATACGGATTTATAAATAATAGGTTAAGATTTCATAATAACATTGCAAGGATAGAAATAGATAAAAATAAATTTAATAATTTTATAAATCATAGTAAAAAAATAACAGAAGAATTAAAAAATATTGGTTTTAAATATGTTACACTTGATGTTGAGGGCATAAGAAGCGGAAGTATGGATATAGATATAAATGGATATTGATAATTTTGAAAAATTTTTAAATAGCGTTAATGAAGATTTAGCTAAAATTTTTGAATATCAAAAAGAATATATTTTATGTAAAAAAGGTTGTTCATACTGCTGCAAGCAAGGTGATTTTCCAATATCTGAAATTGAATATAAATATTTAATGTTAGGATTTAATAAGCTTGATGAATTAACAAAGAAAGAAATAAATAAAAATATAAAAAAAATAAAAGAACAACAAAATAAAGACTCCTATGTTTGTCCATTTTTAATAAATGATATTTGTTCTATATACGAATACAGACCTTTTGTATGCAGAACTTTTGGCGTACTTACAGAAGATGCAAAAGGAAATCCAACATTCCCTTTTTGTGCTTCTTTAAATTTAAATTATTCACAAATTTATGATAAAGAAAAAAAACATTTATCAATGGATTTAGTTGAAAAAAATAACTTTAAAATATACCCTAAAATTTTTAGATTAAATAATAAAATAATAATGAATTTACCACTTGCTAAACAACTAAACATAAATTTTGGTGAAGCAAAAAAAATGATAGATTTTCTATAAAAAAATTTAATCTAGTGTCACAATTTGTTACCTTCTCATCCTCGCTAAAAAAGTTCTCACCTTTTAAAAACGCTACTAACCTTCATTTAACTACGGATACAACCTCACTCAAAAACAAAGTTTTTGGTTCGTTTTGTAGAAAAAATTCACTAACACTTTCAGCTTATCGTGAATTTTTTCTCAGACATATTGACTGATAGTTACTATTAAGAATTAAAATTTATAAAAAAGGGAATATTATGAGAAAGAATTTTTTATTAATTTTAATAATAATTATTATAACAATCGGATTTTTATTTATAAAAGTTAATGCAGAAAATAATACAGATTTAAAAAAAGGAGCTATTATGCCGGAAAGAAAAATACTTATAGCATATTATTCATATTCAGGTAATACAAAATATATAGCTGAAAAAATTCAAAAAATAACAAAAGGTGATTTATTTGAAATAAAAACAGTAAAAACATATCCTAAAAATTATAATGAAGTTGTAGAAGAAGCTAAAAAAGAAAAAAATAATGATTATAGACCGGAACTTCAATCAAAAGTAGAAAATATAAATGAATATAATATAGTATTTATAGGAACGCCTGTATGGTGGTATACAATGGCACCTGCAGTTAAATCATTTATAAGTGAAAATGATTTAAAAGGAAAAATAATTATTCCATTCTGCACACACGGTGGCGGAGGTGCTTCTTCTACATTTATTGATATGGCTAAATTATTACCTTATTCTAAAGTATTAAAAGGTATTGAAATTTATGAAAGAGGTAATGCTTCTACAGATAAAGATATTAATATTTGGATTGAAAACTTAGATATTTAATTTATTATTTAATCCAGTATCACACTTTGTTAGAGAGTCATCCTCTCTAACAAAGTACTCACCTTTTAAAAACGCTACTCCAAAAATTAACTCACACTTTCAGCTTATCGTGAATTTTTTTCGAACAATTTATTTTTTATAATCATACCATTTTTCAAATGTAGAAAAGAAAATTACAGCATAATTTTTCTTACCAAATTCTATTCTAAAAATTTTATCGAAAAAGAAAAATAAAGGGTAATAAACAAAAAATGGCATTTTAGTAAATCTATCTATTAAAAATAATGTACGATTTCTAACAAATTCTTTATCTTCTTCCTTCATACCAAGATTTTTAAAATCATATTTCATTCTATTAAAAAACTCACGTTTATATGGAAGTTTTACTTTCATAAACCACCAATAAAGAGTTATAACTTTATAATCCCAATAGTAATATTTCATTTCATCAAATAAATTTATTTTCTTTAAATTATCACCAATTAAATTAAATATATTAAAATAATCAAAGAAAATACGATTTCTTGAACTTGTAACAGCATTTTTTCTGTTAATACGATAATATACAAGATCTTCTCTTAACACAGACATTTTTTCAGCTTTAAATAATGCATCATATACAAAAACATTATCTTCAAAATAAGTACCGCCGGGAAATTTAACATTTTTTTTAATGAGAAAATCACGTTTATAAATTTTATCCCAAGGAACACTGGTTTGCCAAAAAACACTGTATTTTATATCTCGCCAATTAAAAGTTTTATTATCAAATTCTGCTGGAATTTGTTTTAATTTAGCATATACATGGTTTTTATCTATTTTACCTGTAGCATCATCAAATTGATTCCAAGTACATAAAGTTAAATCAGCACCAGATTCGGTTATTTTATTATACATTTTCTCAATACAGGTTAAATCCATATAATCATCACCATCAATAAAGAAAATGTATTCACCGCGTGCCATTTGAACGCCAAAATTTCTTGCAATACCTTGTTTTAAATTTTCACTATTTTTATATATTACAAAACGGCTATCATTTTTTGCATATTCATTAACTATATCAAGAGTTTTATCTGTTGATTTATTATCTACAACTATTATTTCAATATCTTTAAAAGTTTGATTAACAACACTATCTAATGTTTGTTTAATATACTTTTCTACATTGTAAACAGCTAAAATAATACTAACTTTAACAGACATACTTCACCTTTAACTAATTAAATAATAAAATAATTATATGATATTAAAAGAATTTTCAAAATACTTACAAGAAAATAAAAATAAGAATTCTGTAAATCTATTAAATGAATGGATAATAGAAAGATTACAACGTCCATCATTAGATAAAGTTGATAATATACTAAAAACAGAATTATATTTTGCAAAAAATAATAACGGAAAAACTTTAGTTATAGCAAAAAGTGAAACAGGAAGAACTTTAATTAATGCTTTATATAATTTTGCATTGAGTTTTGAACAATATAAAATGGCAAAATTTTTACACGATAAAAAATCTAATGATTTCAATAAAATATAAAAATAAATATATTAAATT
This sequence comes from Candidatus Gastranaerophilales bacterium, assembly GCA_944326485.1. Lineage (GTDB taxonomy): Bacteria > Cyanobacteriota > Vampirovibrionia > Gastranaerophilales > Gastranaerophilaceae > Avigastranaerophilus. The sequence goes on from CALVED010000005.1 coordinate 32,793, forward strand.
ATTTTTAATTGATCTTAAAATTTTAATAAACTAATATATATATAAATTTTTATTTATGGAATATGAAAAATGATTAATCAAAAAAAAGTTATATTTGTAGTTAAAGAATATACTGAAAATGTTTTTTTAGGTGGTGGTGAAAAAGTTAATCACTTTATAATAAAAGAACTTTTAAAAAGAAATTATATAGTTGATGTTTATGCAAATATTTCTTACATTAAAAAAAGTAATATAGTAAATTTATATATTAAAGATAAAGATTTTTATAATAATTTTGAAAATATAGTAAAAACTATGATTTAGTTATTTCTACAGATTTAGAATGTCCATCAGAAATTTCATATTCTCATAATCACTCATATTTGTGGAAAAAAAATAAAATAAAATTACTTATATGCAAAATTTTTAGTAAAGCATATAAAAGAAAAATTATAAATTATAAAAAAGAGTTAAAAAATGTATCTAAAATTAATAAAATAGTAATTTCTTCAAATATTATAAAAGAAGATTACGTAAAAAATTATAATATACCAACAGATAAAATATATATATTACCACCTGGAGTAGAAATAAAAGAAGAAAAAATTAAAACAAAAAATGATAATATATTTAAATTTGGAATAGTAGCAAAAAGTTTTAATAAAAAAGGTGCTTTTATAACATTATTTTCAGTATTTTATTTAAAAAATAAATATAAAAATTTTAAAGTTAAAATAATAAATAAAGACACATTTAAAAATTCAATAAACAAATTTATAATTATATTGTTAACAAAAATACTTAATATAGAAAATTATATTGAATATATGCCATTACAAGAAGATATGGATAGTTTTTACAATTCAATAGATTGTTTACTTGTACCATCTATAAAAGAACCATTTGGTCTTGTTGTAACAGAAGCTATGGCACATTCATTACCAACAATAGTTTCTTCTGTAACCGGTGCAGCAGATATAATTAAAAATGAAGAAAATGGATTTATAATTGATTATTCAAAATTAAATAAATCAAAAGAATTATTTAAAACTATGTGTAAAGCTTTAAATTTAAATGATGAAAAATATAAAAATATATCAAAAAATGCATATGATACTGTAAAAAATATGACATATGATAAATTTGCAGAAGAATTTGTAAATATAGCTGAAAAAATAAATAAAATTTAAAGTTTTGAACAGTTTAAAAATATAAACAAATTATTGACAAATTAATTTTAAAATTATAAGCATGCTGAAATTTAATAAAATAGCATGTTTACATGACATTTTTGTATTAAAAATTTACAACTTTAAAATTTATTAATATGTATAAAACCTGTAGAAAACTTTTTATAAAAATGTTTATAATTTTAATTAATATTTTAAAAATTATTTTAATTTGAAAAAAATATGTTTTATTAAACATTTAATAAACAAATTTAAATTATAATCTACATTTTATCTACAAGTTAAAAATACAATAAAAATAATACTTTAAGATATTTTTATACAAATTTATTAGTTATTTATTACTACTTTTATATTAAATATATATAAATAAGTAATTAATAAAAAAAATACATTAATTTTTAAAGAAAAATAAAGGTTTTAAACTTTTTATTTTTCTTATATAATAAGAAGGTAAAAAAAGAAATTGAGGATTATTTTATGCTTTTTACAATAGATAAAGATTCATTATTGAATAAACTAAAAATAGTTGAAAAAGTAACAGCACAAAGAGGAAATGTACATCCTGTTTTAGCTAATGTTTTATTTGAAGCAGAAAATAATACACTTAATTTAAGTGCAACAGATTTAGAAATTTCAATAAAAGCAAAAACAACTGTTGCGGTAAAAAAAGAAGGTAAAATAACACTTCCTGCTAAAAAATTATTAGAAATTGCAGCAAAATTACCTGATAAACCTGTTGAATTTTCATTAAATGAAGATACAAATGTAGTAAGTATTACTTGCGGAAATTCAAAATTTGAAATAATAGGTATATCAGCTCAAGAATTTCCAAATATAGAAGATGAAGTTTCTGACGGTAGTGAAATAGAAATAGAATTAGAACCTTTATTAAAATGTATAAAAAATACAGTATATGCTGCTGCTAATTATGAAAATAGAAATGTTATATCAGGTGTTTTATGTTTAATAAAAAATAACTCACTTGAAATGGCAGCTACAGATGGAAATAGATTAACAAGAATTATAGAATCTATTAAAAATAAAGATGATAAATCGGCTAAAATAGTTATTCCATCTAAAACATTAAATGAATTTGTAAGAATATGTTCATATATAGTAGAAGATAAAGTAGTTTTGATTGTTAATAAATCAAGATTAACATTAAAAACAATGAGTTTTTCAATAAATTCAAGATTAATAGAAGGTGAATATCCTCCTTATGAACAGTTAATACCAAAAACTACTGCAAATAATTCTATTATATCAAGAGATGATTTAATAATTGCTTTAGATAGGGTTTCTACAATGGTTAATGATAGAACCAGCATAGTTAAGTTTATATTTGCAGGAAATAAGCTTACTTTAAAAGCAGAAACTCCTAATTCAGGAACATCAGAAGATGTAATTGATTGTGAATATAATGGTGAAGATTTAACAATAGCATTTAATTATAAATATGTATTAGATTCCGTAAAAACAATGGAAGCTAAAAACGTTAAAGTAGGATTAAACGGTAGTCTTTCAGCTACATTATTTAAACCTGACAGCGAAGAAGATTATATATGTTTAATAATGCCTATACAGATAAGGTAAAAGGTTAAAAATGAAAGTTAGTGTAAAAGTTCCTGCGACAACAGCAAATTTAGGGCCTGGTTTTGATTGTTTAGGATTAGCACTGCCTTTATATAATGAAATTACTGTTGAAGAACAGGTTATGCCTGGAAGCGGTATAGAAATTAATATTATAGAAGATAGTGAAACTTTTGATACTTTATCAATACCTAAAGATGAAAATAATATAGTTTATAAAGCAATAGAACTTTTGTATAACTTTGTAGGTCAAAGTGTAAGTGATATAAAAATTACAATAAAAACAAATATTCCTGTAACAAGAGGTTTAGGAAGCAGTGCTTCAGTAATAGTAGGCGGATTAGTTGCAGCAAATGAACTTTTAGGAAGACCTGCAGATAAAGCCGTAATATTATCAATAGCATCAGAAGTAGAAGGTCATCCTGATAATGTTGCTTCTGCTATTTTTGGAGGTTTTTGTCTTTCTTGTATGGAAAATGACGGAAGTGTTTCTTATTCTAAAATACCTTGGCCTTCTGATTGGAAATTAACTGTTATAATTCCCGATTATGAATTAGATACTAAAATAGCTCGTTCTGTTTTACCTTCTAATATTAGTATAAAAGATGCCGCTTTTAATATTAGAAAGTGTGCAATGCTTGTTGATTCAGTATATAGACAAGATGCCGAATCTATGAAAAAATGTTTAAAAGATAAATTACATCAGCCATATAGAGAACAATTAATAAAAGGTTTTAAAGAATTAAGTGAATTTTTAGAAAATAAAGATGATATATTAGGTTGTGTTATATCAGGTGCAGGACCTACTATATTAATTATTTCAAAAGATAATGGTTTTGAAAAAGTTCATAATGATGTTAAAACAATTTTATCTGATTTAAATGTTAATTGTGATATAAGAACATTTAATATAGAAAATGAAGGTACAAAAGTTATATAAATTATTTGAAAGGAGAGAAAAATGAAAAAATCAATTAAAGATTTAGTTGATATTAAAGGAAAAAGAGCTCTTGTAAGAGTTGATATAAATGTTCCTTTAGATGAAAATAAAAATGTAACTGATGATACAAGAATTCAAGCTATAATGCCTACTTTAAATTATTTAAAAGATAAAGGTGCAAAAATAATATTAATGGCACATTTAGGCAGACCAAAAGGTGAAAAAAATCCTGAATTTACACTAGCACCTGTTGCTAAATATTTGTCAAAAGTATTAGGTGAAGAAGTAATGTTTATACCGGATATTGCTGATGCAGAGAAAATGATTGCAAATTTAAAAGACGGACAAGTTGCATTACTTGAAAATATTAGATATTACAAAGCAGAAGAAGCAAAAGATGATGATATGACTTTTGCAAATGAATTAGCTAAACTTGGTGATTTTTATGTAAATGATGCATTTGGTGCAGCACATAGAAATCATACTTCAACTGCTAAATTAGCAAAAGTTTTAAAACCTGCAGTATCAGGTTTATTAATGGAAAAAGAATTAAGATGTTTATCTCAAGCATTAGATAATCCTACAAGACCATTTACAGCTGTAGTAGGCGGTGCTAAAGTTTCTTCTAAAATTGGTGTTTTGGAAAATTTAATTGATAAAGTAGATAATTTAATTATCGGTGGCGGTATGGCTTATACATTTGTTAAAGCTAACGGTGGTAAAATAGGTAATTCTATTTGTGAAGATGATCAATTGGAAGTTGCAAAAGCTATTGAAGAAAAAGCAGCTAAAAAAGGTGTTAAATTGGTAATGGCTACAGATGTTCTGGTTACTGATGATTTTTCAGGTAACGGAACAAATAAATTTGTTAAAATTAATGAAATACCTGATGGATTTGAAGGTGTTGATGCAGGACCTGATTCAAGGAAAGCTTTTGCTGATGTTTTAAAATCATCAAAAACTATTTTAATGAATGGACCTGTTGGTGCATTTGAAAATCCTAAATTTGCAGAAGGTACAAAAGCTGTTTTACAAGCTATTGTTGACGCAACTAAAAATGGTGCTATATCAGTTATTGGCGGTGGTGATTCTGTTAGTGCTGCTAAAAAATTCTTTAAGGCAGAAGACTTTACACATGTTTCAACAGGTGGAGGTGCTTCTTTAGAATTTATTGAAGGTAAAGTATTACCTGGTGTTGCTGCTTTAGATGATAAATAAATACAAAATTATAATAAAAAGAGAGAAAGATTTTTTCTTTCTCTCTTTTTATTATTTAAGAAAAAATTTATAACAAAAAGTTAATTATTAATCATCATTGTTTGAATCATCCATTTCTTCTTTTAAAGGTATTTGAATTATAAGTTTTTTACCATCTTTTATTTTCTGTATATTTTCTATATCTGCATTAATAGGAAGTATAAAATCTTGAGAAAATGAAATATCTTGTTCCATATCAGAATCTTTTACCATTGATTGACCAAATACAGTAAGTTTTCTGCCTTTTATATTATAATTTACTTTATTTTCATCATATTGAAACGGTTTTAAATCAATGATAATTTCAAAATTATTATCTTCAAGTTCAGTTTTTATTTTAACAGAATCCATCATAAAAAATGGCATATTTAAGTCATTAGTTTTCATTTTAGGCATATTATATTTTTTCATAATTTTCTCAAATGATTTTAAATCATGTTTATATGACCTTTCCATATCATCAAATAATCTTTTTTCAAATTTTTTAGGATTAAAATAGTAATGATTATATCTATACATCATTTGATCAGCTACAAAATAAAAAGCTAAAAATCCACCAATAAATGCAGCAATAATCATAGCAAGACATTTTTTCCAACAATGATTTTCAAAACATATATTTTTTCTTTCATTATTATTGTTTTCTTCCATAGTGCTTCCTTTCTTTTTGCAAGTTTATTATATATATTGTTTTAACTTTTTACAATAATACAACTGATTAATCGTTTATACAATTGTTTAAATATTCAATTGTATCAATTTTATTATCATATAAAAATTTTAAAAAATATAAATAATTAATATCGTTGGAAGAAACTGTAATATTTATTTCAAAACCATCAGAACAAAATGGTTCATAATCATAAATAACATAACTGTTATATTTACTTTTCCATTCTTTTTTATCAATCAGACAGTTATTTTCTAATGCAGTATTTTCAAGCCAAGGAATAAGTTCTTTAGATATATTTTTGAATTCAATTTGACTTCTTTGATTTAGTCCGTTAATGTATTTTTCAACTAGCATTTTTTATACCCCGTAATAACTTTTATTTACACACTCCCATACATCCTTAAAAGGTAAGGATATATTAAGTTTAAATTTATTTTAAAACTAATAAAATATACCAAGGTATAATATTTTAGTTGTATAAATGGGCTATTATTTATTTTTTTATAATAAAAATATAAATTTTTATTATGGTAAAGATACTTATTTTTATTGAATTTGAACGCTGATATAAAGATTATATTAAAAAACCGGAAATTTGAATTTTTTGCTTTATAATAAAATCGGAAGTTGAGAATTATATAAAAGAGGCTAAATAGATGAACACAGTATTATTACCAATAAATGAATATTTAAATAAACTTGAAAATGCAGATAACAATGTAAAAAATGAAATAGAAAATGAATTAGTTAACATAGGCAAAGATGCAGTACCTTCTTTAGTTGATTCACTTCAAGTTGTAAAAGGCAGAACAAGAGGTATTGTTGCTATGGTATTAATAAGAATTGGGGAATCTTCAATTGATTATCTTAAAAAAGCAGCAAAATCTAATAGTGATTTTGAATGGATTGCTAATTATTTAATTACTGAAATTAAAGGTGTTGCTGCATAATTAAAAATTTTTATTAAAAAAAACGATCGTATATCGGCGGTCGTTTTTTTTTGTATCTTATTGTAAGAAAAAATCCGAAAATCTTGACTCTTTAATTCTTTTTTAGATATCATGATATTAGTTAAGAAGGATTGGGGAAAGGATGGGTTAATTATATGAGAAATTCATCAATGTATAGGTCAAATCTTTCAGGTGAAAAAATAGCTTTTTTATCTGAAATTAAAAATCAAAAAGAATTAAATCAAGATGATAATGCACCAAAAACATATAAAAGACCCGGCAAACAAAAAGAATTAGATCTTTTATGGCAGAATTTTAAAATAAATCCAAAAGAAGAAAAGTCACCGGGAGTTTATTTATTAACAGGTTTTATAGCTGGTGCTTTATGTATGTTTTTAATGAATGCCATTTTGAGTATCGGTTCTAATTTATCTGAAAATTCTACTCAAACATCTTTAGGTCAACCTAAATTTGAAAAGAAAATTTCAAGAAAAAGTAAATTGCCTATTGCTTCACAAGTTGAAGTTATACCAGCTGTTCAAACAACTGCTGAAAAACAAGAAGAAATTCCTACGGTTGAAACTTATACAGTAAAAAGTGGTGATTCTATGAGCAGTATTGTTTCTCGTTTTTACGGCAGGTATGATTTATCTAAAGTAGAAAAAATAAAACAAGCTAATAATTTAACTAATCCACATAAACTTTCAATAGGTCAAAAATTAATTATTCCTCTTGATTAATAGTTAAGAATGTTATTTGTTTATTTCCGTAAGTTTTAATTTTTATTTCTTGATATCCTGTTAAATTTATTATTTTATTAATAGGATGTTCAAGGATTATGATACCATTTTTATTAAGAATATTATTTTCTTTAATTATAGATAATGCTTTATCATAAAGATTTGATTCATAAGGCGGATCAATAAAAATAACATCAGCTTTTATATTAACTTTTAAAATATTTTTAAGTGAATTTCCAAAATATAGATTAGGATTTAAATTTAAACTCTTAAAACTTTCTTTTATAGCGAATAAAGTTTTTTTATCTTGTTCAAAAGTAAATGCTTTAAAACCTCTTGATATAGCTTCTAAACTCATAATACCGCTTCCTGCAAATAAATCAAAAAATATTTTATTTTCAAAATTAATAATAGAAGAAAGGGTATTAAATATACCTTGTCTTGTTTTAGATAAGGTCGGTTTAATATTATCATAATCAGGAGTTTTTATTTTTCTTGAATTAAACCTGCCTCCGGTAATTTGCATATTTTTTCCTTAAAGTTCAATAAGATTTAAAGGTTTTTCTTGTGAATTATCAGGGGTGTATAATTTTACACTTCCAAGAATATTTACCCAATTAGTAAAAATATTTTGTGAATAATGAGGCATTTTATTTATATATGTTACAAGTACAATACCTTGATTTCCTTGAAATGCACGTGAAATTGAACAAGTTGAATAAAGTTTACTACACCAGGTTGCAATGGCATCATCCATATCTTGTTTTATATATTGCGGTGCAATATCTTTATAGTTATTTTTGTCTTTTCCTAATTGTTTGTTTAATATAACAATAGGACTTATTCCCGGATTTTTAAGTATTCTTTCATAGAATATTAACATTTCTGTATAATTGTCATTTGTTTGATTATAAGGAACATAACATTTTTTACTTTCAACATTATCAGGACTTATGACTTTATGCCAGCCTTCATTTGGAAAATCAAATTGTATTATATCTTTTGCAAAGCAAATACCTTGTATAAAGGTAAAACAAATAATCAATAAAAATATCTTTTTCATTATATAATCTCCCATGCCGGTTTTTCAGATGCTTTTACCAATATAACATCTTCATCTTTTAAAATGTTTTCAAAAATTTCAACAACAAATTTTTCACTTTGAAAATGACCTAAATCAATAATAGTCATACTATTTGAATTAAGAGCTTGATGATGTTTTAAATCGCCTGTAATAAAAACATCAATACCTATTTTTTCAATATTGTCAATAAAATCAGCACCGCTTCCTGAGCAAAATGCTATTGAATTATAAGTTTTTCTTTTGCTATTAACAACTCTTAAAGAATTTATATTAAAAGTTTGTTTTAATTTATTTATAAGTTCATTAAAATCTTTATTTTCATCAAATTTTTTATATTTAATAAATTCAAAAGCTGTATCTAAATCTTTAAATCCGCATTTTTCAGCTAAATATTCACTTACTCCGCCTTGTGCTATATCAAGATTTGTATGGGCAGAATATATTTGTATATTATTTTGTATAGCTTTTATTATAAATGGTTTTTCAATTACTTTAATAGAATTAAAAAATATTGGATGATGAGATAAAATTAAATCACATTGTTTATCAATGGCTTCATCTATTGTTTTTTCTGTAACATCTAAGGTAAGCAAAATAGAATTTGTTTCTTTATTATTAAGATTAATTTGCCAGCCTGAATTATCCCAATTTTGCATTGTGTCTAACGGTGCAAATTCTTCTATTTTTTTTATTATCTTATTTACACAAGCCATAAATCTCTTCCAATATTTTTAATGCTGCATTTTGTTTATCAGTTTTTTCTATTTTAGATATATTTAATTCTTTATCTATTATATACAATTCGTTGTAATCTGACGAGAAGCCGATATCTTTTTTTGAAATATCATTTGCGCAAATGTAGTCGCATCCCTTATTTTTAATTTTATTTTTAGCATTTTCTATTAAATTTTGGCTTTCTGCACAAAATCCTATAACAATTTGATTATCTTTTTTATTTTTTGAAATTTCTTTTAATATGTCAGGATTTTCAATAAGTTCAATAGTAAGCGGATTACCGTCTTTTTTAATTTTGTGTTCAGATATATTTTTAACCCTGTAATCACTAACAGCAGCAGCCATTATTAAAGAATGTGCGTTATTAAATTCGTGTTTAACAGCTTCATACATTTCTTGTGCTGTTTGAACATTAATTGTTTTATATTGTTTTTTAACATCAACAGTTGATATAAGAGTTACATCAGCTCCCAATTTATATGCATTATCAGCAAGAGCTATTCCCATTTTACCGGAACTATAGTTTCCTATATATCTTACTGCATCTATATTTTCTTTGGTTCCGCCTGCTGTTATAACAATTTTTTTTCCTTTTAAAATTTGTTTTGGAAGTAATATATTTTTTGCAGTTTCAAAGATAACATTAATATTGGCTAATCTTCCTTTTCCTTCAGTTCCGCACGCAAGAAAACCTGTTTCAGGTTCTATTATTTTTATGTTCCTTTTCTTTAAAATTTCTAAATTTTCAATTATAGCAGGATTCTCCCACATATTTGTATTCATGCACGGGGCTATTATTACAGGTTTCTTGAATGCGCAATATGTTGATGTGAGCAAATTGTCGCTAATTCCAAGGGTTATTTTTGAAATGGTATTTGCTGTTATAGGTGCAATTATAAATATATCCGCTTCATCTGTTAATGCTATATGTTCAGGTTTATATTCATCTATGTTAAATTGGTCTATATATATTTGGTTTTGACTTAATGCTTCAAGAGTTGTTTTAGTAACAAAATTAAGTGCATTAGGAGTTGTTACAACTCTAACATTTGCATTGTTCTTTTTAAATAATCTAATAAGTTCACATATTTTATAAGCTGCAATAGCACCTGTTATACCTATTAATACTGTTTTGCCGCTTAACATTTTGTATTCCTCTTTGTATTGAATATATTTTGTAAGTTAGCTAAAGCATCTTCTATATTATCATTAACAATTTTATAATCGAATTTTTCGCCTGCTTCAATTTCTCTTTGAACTTCATGTAATCTTTTTTGAATAGTTAGTTCATCTTCAGTTTTCCTGCCCCTTAATCTTGCTTCAAGAACATCAATAGAAGGCGGCATTATAAATATTGATATAGCTTCAGGCATTTTTTCTTTAACTTGTTTTGCTCCTTGAACTTCTATTTCAAGAATTAAATCAATTCCTTTTGCTAATGTTTTCTCAACAAAACTTTTTTTGGTTCCATAATAATTATCACTAAATTGAGCCCATTCTAAAAATTCGTTGTTATTAATAGCTTGTTTAAATTCTTCTTTAGAAATAAAGAAATAATTTACCCCGTCTTCTTCACCCGTTCTCGGTTTTCTTGTTGTGGCAGAGATAGATAATTTAATATTAGGATTTTTTTCAAGAAGCAACTTTAGAAGAGTACCTTTTCCTACCCCTGAACACCCTGATATTATGAATAATCGTCCTGACATATTAATCCTTAATATACTGATTTTTAAAGATTATAACCCAATTTTATTTTATAATCTACTGTTTTAATCAAATTTAATTATTCATATCTTAAAGCATCAATAGGATTTAATAAAGAGGCTTTATATGCAGGATAATAACCAAAACCTATACCTACAAGTCCTGAAAAACCCAATGATAGAAGAATTGAAAAAAGTGAGATAGAAACACTCATACTTTCTGAAAAAAATTCAACTGCTTTAGCACCTATAATACCAGTTAAAACTCCAATTAATCCGCCAATAATAGAAAGCATAAATGATTCAATTAAAAATTGCCAGCGAATGTCTGATGCTCTTGCTCCTATTGCCATTCTTATACCTATTTCCTTAGTTCTTTCTGTAACAGATACAAGCATAATATTCATAATGCCTATACCTCCAACTAATAATGATACAGAAGCAATAGATGCAAGCAATATAGCAAATGTTTTCACTGTCGACTTCATTCTTTCCTGAAATTCTGCAGAATTTCTTATTTCAAAGTCATTTGTTTGATTTTTACCTATGTTATGTCTTACAATTAAAAGTTCTTCTACTTCTTTTTCAACATCGTTAAGAGAATCTGCATCAACACCTTTTACAACAATCATTTTAACGGTTCCCGGAAATACTACACCGAATAATTTCTTTTGGGCTGTTGTTATTGGTATAAAAATCAAATCATCTTCATCAAAAGGACCTGTTGAGCCTTTTGTTTTAAGTACTCCTAAAACTTTAAATGGAACATTACCTATTCTTATAACCTTATTGACAGGGGTTACATCTCCAAATAATTCTTTTGCAACCGTAGAACCAATAAGAGCAACTTTAGCGCTGTTTTTAACATCTTCCATTGTAAAACTGCGCCCTGATTCTATGTCATAATTTTTTATATATAGATAAGAAGGCATTGTTCCATATACTGTAGTTGACCAGTTTTGATTGGAATACATTATTTGTTTGGTCTCATTTGATACAGGTGCAACTGCCTCAACTCCGTCAATAGTTTTTTGGATAGCAGAGGCATCTTTTAATGTTAAAGAAGGTCTTGAGCCCATCCCCATACTTACTCCGCCTGTTCTTATTGATGCAGAACGTATTGTAAGGATGTTAGACCCCATGGATTCCATATTTTTTTGTACTTGTTCACTTGCTCCTGTTCCTATTGCAAGCATTATTATAACTGCACTTACACCTATAATAATTCCTAAACTTGTTAAGGCAGAACGAAGTTTATTCACCTTGAGTGAATTTATTGCTATTTTCATTGTTGATTTGAAATCTATCATATTATGTCTGCCTTGTTCTTGTTTTCATCCATTCTTCTTTTGGTAAATCAGATATTATTTTACCGTCTTTGAATTTTATTATTCGTTTGCAATATTCTGCGATATCAGGTTCATGTGTAACAAGAACTATTGTTTTGCCTGTTTTATTATTTAGGTTAACGAAGAATTCCATAACTTCAATACTTGTTTTTGTATCAAGGTTACCTGTAGGTTCATCTGCAAGAATTAAAGGTGCATCGTTTACAATTGCTCTTGCAATAGCTACCCTTTGCTGCTGACCTCCTGACATTTGATTTGGCATGTGGTCTTCTCTTTTTTCAAGTCCTACAATTTTTAATGCTTTTCTTGCTCTTTCATGTCTTTCTGCTTCAGCTACACCTTTATATATCATAGGAAGTTCTACATTCTCTAATGCTGATGTTCTCGGTATTAAATTAAAGCCTTGAAATACAAATCCGAGTTTTAAATTTCTTATATCTGAAAGTTCATCTGCGCTTAATGATAAAACATCTACTCCATCAAGATAATAACTTCCTGAACTTGGTTTATCTAAAGTGCCAAGCATATTCATACAAGTTGATTTGCCGCTGCCTGATGTCCCCATTATTGCTACAAATTCTCCTTCTTCTATGCTTAAAGAAACATCATCTAATGCATTGAAACTGTCTTCTCCTGTTGTATATGTTTTTATTGCGTGCTTTACTTCGATTAAACTCATTAATATCTATACCTTTATAACCTTGGTACTCTCATTGCTTTTTTTGCTGCTTTACTGCCTTCTGTTCCTACGTATACCAAATCGCCTTCTTTTACTTCATCTGAAATAATTTGTGTATATGAATCATCACTTGCACCTGTTTCTACATTTATTCTTTTGGGTTTACCTTTTTTAGATATCCAGATGCCTCTTCTTTCATATTTTTGCTTGTTATCAACAAGCGTAAATTTTAATGCAGCATTTGGTACAGTTAGTACATCCTCTTGCTTATCCGTAATAATTGATACATTAGCTGTCATACCAGGAAGCAGTTTACCTTCTTCATTATCTACTTCAATAATTACAGTGTAAGTTACTACATTAGATTCTGTGGTCGGAGATAATCTTACCTGACTTACTTTTCCTGTAAATACACTATCAGGATATCCATCAAGAGTATAATTTACATCTTGACCTACTATTACTTTTCCTATATCAGCTTCGGATACACTTGTTTCAATCTGCATCATTGTTAAATCTTCTGCAACAGTAAATAATGTAGGAGTTTGATAACTTGCAGCTACTGTTTGACCTTCTTCAACTTCTTTTGAAATAACAATGCCATCAACCGGTGATTTTATTTTTGTATATCTCATATTTGCTGATGCTGTATCGTAACTTGCTTGTGCCTGCATTATTGATGCTTTTGCTGCTGCTACTTGTGCTAAATCTGATTTATATGCTGATTCTGCTGAATCTAAATCATTTTTTGATACTAAATTTCTTGCATATAGATTTTTATATCTTTTATATGTTTTTGTATCATAATCTAATACAGCTTGATTTTTTGCCAGAGTTGCTTTTGCATTATTTATATTTGCTATTGCTTGTTGAAGTTGTGCTTCAAATAATGATGTATCTATTTGTGCAAGTAATTGTCCTTTTTCTACTTGTGAATTATAATCTACATATATTTCACTTATCATACCTGATACCTGAGAACCTACATCTACTGTATTCACTGGTTCTATTGTTCCTGTTGCCTCTACTATTTGAGTAATTGTTCTTTTTTCTATCGGAGATGTTACATATTTTATTTTATTTTTATTCTTCATATATATAAAAGGAACTAATATTATTAATAATATTAAGACTATAATTATTATTTTCTTCATTATCTTTCTCCCATTGCTGTTTGAAGATTTACTAAAGCTACATTATATTGATATATTGTTTGAACATAATCTCTTTGTGCATTATTATAATTTTCTTTTGCATCTTGTAGTTCTATAAAGTTGCCTAAACCTACTTCATATCTTGCATCTGCAAGTTCATAATTTTCTAATGTTTGTTTTACTTTAGTTTTCATTAAAGGTATATTTTTCTCTAACTGCAGCATATTAATATATGCATTTTGTACTTCAAAGTAGATATTTTGTTTTGTTAAATCTACATTCTTTTTTGCAATTTCAAGTTGAGATTTACTTTCTTTTATCTTTAATCTGGTTTCCATTATGTTTAAATTGCTTGTTGTTAAATATGCTCCTATATTAATGCCGTTGGTTGAATAATATGCATTATTTTGCCAATTATATCCTACTTGACCTGTTAAATCAGGCAGGTATGATTTTTTTGTGTAATTTAGTTCTTCATTTACTGCTTTTTGTGTTGCTTCCATTGATAGTAAATCGGGTCTGTTTTTATATGCTTTTTCTATTGATTCTTCAAGAGTATATGGATATTTATTAAATGTATAATTTTCTAGTATATCTGTTTTTTCGACTTGAGTTGTTAATACAGCTTCTTTGGGTTCAATTGTTCCGTCATCTTTTGTTGTTGTGTTCGCTATATTTAAAAGATTTATTTCTGCATAATTATCTTTAAAATTAAATGTTTCGGTATTTTCAATTTGATAATCGGGCGCATTTACTATATACATTGCATTATTTAGTGCTACTATTGCATTTTGATATACATTTTCTGCACTTATTAAATTTATTTTTGCATCACTTAAATATACTTCTTGATTAACTAAATCAATTTTAGAAACTAACCCTTCATCAAAAAAAGCTTTTGTTCTGTTATATTGTCTTTCATTAACTAATACATTTGCTTGTTGTATATCTACATTGGCTTTTGCTGCTAAAACAGCATAATATGTAGATTTAACATTGTTTGATGTATTTAAAATTGCATTTTTTAAATCAAATTCTGCTGCAATTTTATAAAATTTTTGCATTTTAACTTGCGAAAATACTTTTCCAAAACTATATATTAACTGGTTTAATGATACTTGTGTTGAAAAATTATTTCGATTCGTAGAACGTATCATTGAATTTGAATTGTTATATCCATAACCTGCACTTGCTCCTATTGTTGGAAAATAACTCGATTTACTTTGTCCTATTCTTGAATCATACATTTTTATGTATTCTTCATATATTTGAATTTCGGGACTATTTTTTATTGCAAGTTCTACACATTCTTCTATACTTAATGTTGCACCTTGAGTAATTTCATCTATTGCTTTTGCCGGTGAGTTTATTATAAATATCAAAAATATTACTGTATATAATTTTATTTTCTTAAACATAATTTTGCTTTTTTTAAATTATATAAAATATTACTTAACCGATAAATCAATCGGTTATACTATATTCTATATTTATTAAACGATTAAAATTTAAATTAGTTCAAGAATTAAATTAAATTTATTTCTCTAGCAAGTTCAATCGAATCTTTTGTTATAGATACAGGAATTTTCTCAAATCCCATATCTCTTAGAACGGCAAATCTATGTCTTCCATCATTGACATGGGCAGATATTTGACCATTTTTTTCTCTTCTTAAATATACACTTGTTGCTGTTATTGGTTGATTTGTTTTTAAATATCTTTTGAATCTTTCATATCTAAATCCGGATCCGTTTTTTCCATTTATTCCAACATACATTTTAGGATTATTCTTAAGAGCATTGTCAAGGATTTGTGTATTGGCATCTATTAATATATTACCTTGGTGTTTATCAAAATCTGATAAGAATATTCTTGAATGTATAGCTTCATTATCTAAACTTTCTTTAGGATTTATTGATTGAAATGGTAATTTCATTGATATTAACATTTGTGTAATATTATTATCATATTCTTGTGGTGAGTGTATATATAATTTATTATTTTCCATAGATGTTCCTGGTTCAAAAACCATGCCATATTCATTGGATTTGGAAAATAATTTTTTACAACTTTTCTTTGTTAATGAATTAATGGGAATACAATATGTTCCTTTAAAACTTATTGGATTTATATTCATATTAAGACCTTTTCTGCAGAGATATTTTTTTAAAAGTGGTAAATTTTTTAAATTGCTATTTTTTTAAGATTTATTTAACTAATAATTTTCTTTTTTTATAAAGTATAACAAAAAATAATACCATTAGAACAGTAACTAAAATAATAACTAATTCAATATATTGTTTTATTGCTTCACCAAATAACATTAAAACAATACTTACTATAAAAAATCTTAAACCTCGTCCGAAGAAACTTGCAAGCATAAATTTCCAAAAGTTCATGCTTAAAATACCGCTTGCTATTGTAAACACTTTATAAGGAATAGGTGTAAAAGCTGAAAAGAAAACAGCAAATGTTCCATATTTATTATATAAAGCTTCTACTGCTTCAAATTTTTCCATACCGCTTTTTCTAAATATCCAGTTAAAAGCAGGTCTTCCACCCCAGTAACCTATTGCGTATCCTGCGCCTCCGCCTATTGCAGATGCTATCGTACATATAAATGCATAATATAATGCTTTGGATGGATTAGCTAAATCCATTGCTATTAATAAAATATCAGGAGGCGGTACTAAAAAAAAGCTTTCTATAAAAGCATTTAATGCTAAACCCTCTACTCCCATTGCTTGAAAGATATCATTCATTCTTACAAAAATTTCATGCATTTTCCCTTCTCCTCAAATAAATTTTAACATAAATATATTTTGAATGCTGTTTTTAAATGGTTAGTACTTTTTTGCAGGGTTATACTAGTATAAACAAATTATTAAACAAAAAAGCCTGAAGAATTTTCTTCAGGCTTTTTAAATTTATCAGAACATTATTATTCTTTTGTGTATTCTGCATCTATAACATCATCATCATTGTTTGATTTTGTTTGTTGTTCAGATGAAGCACTTTCAGAATTTGCACTTTGTGCACCTTCTTGTTGAACTTGAGAATATGCGGCTTGTGATATTGCATACATTGTTTGTTGTAAATCTTCAGATAATTTCTTAATTTCATCTGCAGGTTTATTTTCTTTTAGAGCAGCTTCCAATGTTTTCTTTTGTTCTTCAAGTTTTGTTTTATCAGCTTCTGCTATTTTACCTTCAAAATCTTTTACAATTCTTTCGGCAGAACTGATTAAACTGTTAGCATTATTTCTGATTTCAGCTTCTTCTTTATGTTTTTTATCAATTTCAGCATTTGCTTCAGCTTCTTTAACCATTCTATCTATATCAGCTTCTGATAAGTTAGAAGAATTTGTAATTGTAATTTTTTGTTCTTTATTTGTAGCTTTATCTTTTGCTGAAACATTAACAATACCGTTAGCATCAATATCAAATGTTACTTCAATTTGAGGAATACCTCTCATTGCAGGAGCAATACCTTCAAGTCTGAACATACCTAATGACTTATTATCTTTTGCCATTGGTCTTTCACCTTGTAGTACGTGAATATCTACTGCTGTTTGGTTATTTTCTGCTGTTGAGAATACTTGTGATTTTGAAACAGGTATTGTTGTATTTCTTGGTACTAGTGGTGTTAAAACACCGCCTAAAGTTTCAATACCTAATGTTAAAGGAGTTACATCAAGTAATACTATATCTTTAACTTCACCTGCTAATACACCTGCCTGAATTGCAGCACCAACTGCAACAACTTCATCAGGGTTTACAGATTGGTTTGGTTCTTTACCTGTATATTCTTTTACTAATGCTTGAACTGCAGGAATACGAGTTGAACCACCTACTAATACAACTTCATTTATTTCACCTTTTGATAACCCTGCTTCTTTTAAAGCATCTGCAACCGGTTTTTTACATCTTTCAAGTAAATCGTGGCTTAATTCTTCAAATTTAGCTCTTGTTAAACTCATATCCAAGTGTTTTGGACCATTTGCATCTGCTGTTATGAATGGTAAGTTAATTGTAGTTTCAACAACTGAAGATAATTCACATTTTGCTTTTTCTGCAGCTTCTTTTAAACGTTGCATTGCTTGTTTATCATTTCTTAAATCAATACCTTCTTGTTTCTTGAATTCATCTACTAACCAATCAATAATCTTTTGGTCAAAGTCATCACCACCTAAGTGAGTATCACCTGAAGTTGAAAGAACTTCGTGTACACCATCACCTATTTCAAGTACTGAAACATCAAATGTACCACCACCTAAGTCAAATACTAATACTTTTTCAGGTTTATCTTTTTCTAATCCGTATGCTAATGCAGCAGCTGTAGGTTCGTTAACTATACGAAGTACATCTAAGCCTGCAATTTTACCTGCATCTTTTGTTGCTTGTCTTTGTGCATCATTAAAATATGCAGGAACTGTTATAACTGCTGATGTTACTTTTTCACCTAAATAGTTAGATGCATCATCAGCTAATTTTCTTAAGATCATAGCAGAAATTTCTTGAGGAGTATAATCTTTACCATCAATATTCTTTTTATAATCTTCACCCATATGACGTTTAATTGAAATAACCGTTTTATCAGGGTTTAATATAGCTTGTCTTTTTGCTAATTGACCAACAAGTTTTTCACCTGTTTTTGAAAAGCCAACGATAGAAGGTGTTGTTCTTGAACCTTCTGCGTTAGCAATAACCGTAGGTTTACCACCTTCCATGACTGCTACAACTGAGTTTGTTGTACCTAAGTCAATACCTATTGTCTTTGCCATAATTCTATCTCCGTTTCTTTTATTTATTTAATTACTTTACTTACTATGTTTACTATTTTTTTTATAACACTATTTTTTTTGTTTTCTTAAAAAGTAAACAAAAAATTAATATTTCAGTTTTGATTTGCTAAAAACTTTAAAATAAAGTGTCCGAGAAAAATTCACGATAAGCTGAAAGTGTGAGTGAATTTTTTTTACAAAACGAACCAAAAACTTTGTTTTGGAGTGAGCTTGTATCCGTAGTGAAACGAAGGTGAACAGCGTTTTCAAAAGGTGAGTACTTTGTTCGCGAGGATGAGAAGGTAACAAAGTGCGATACTAGATTAAATCTTGTTTTATATTATTTCAAGGCTGTATAGTTCACCTATCATATATAAGCTTCCTGATATAACTTTTAAAGTATTTTGTTTTAATATTTCATGTATATCTTTTAATTCTATTCTTTTTATATTTAATTCTTCTTTAACCTCTTTTATATAGTCATTATATTTTAGAGTATTTTTATTATTAAATTCATAATAGAATATTTCATCTTTTTTTCTAAATAATTCTTTTGCTATTGTTTTATAATCTTTTGTGTTTAATGTTGAATAAATAAATATTCTTTTTTCATTTCCGAAATAATAATCAAGACTTTTTCTTAATTCTTTTGCAGCGTCAGGGTTATGAGCTCCGTCTATAATTATATTTTTATCTTTTATATATTCTAATCTTGCTCTCCATTTTGCTGTTTTAAAACCTTCTTCAATTGCTTTTTCATTTATTAATATATTTTCTTCTTTTAATTGTTCTATTGCTTTTATCACTATTGCCATATTTTTGTTTTGATAACTGCCTAAAAGTGAAAATTCATATTCTTTATTATTGTATAAAATATAGTTTTGATTATTTTTATATATTGTCTTAATTTTATCGTCAGTACATATTATTTCTGTATTTTTCTTATTGGCTATCTCTTTTATTGTTTTAAATCCTTTATTTTCTTTTGAAAGAATAACTTTTGAATTATTATTTATTATTCCTGCTTTTTCAAAAGCTATTTCTTCGATTGTAGAACCAAGTCTATCAATATGGTCTAATGATATTGATGTAATTATAGAGAAAAGTTTATTATCTGAAGTATTAGTTGCATCAAATCTTCCGCCCAAACCTGTTTCTATTACTGCTATATCAACTTTATTATCATAAAAATATTTGTATGCACAAACTGTTAGAATTTCAAATTCTGTTAATTCTATATTATTTTTATCTGCAAGTGAACATATTTCACTTATATATTCAGCAAAAATATTTTCTTGAATATCTTCATTATTAATTTTTATTCTTTCTGTATATTTTATTAAATGCGGACTTGTGTATAATCCTGTTTTATATCCTGCAATAGTAAGAATATTAGCTAATACGCATGAGACAGAACCTTTGCCGTTAGTGCCTGCTATATGAATTATTTTAATTTTATTTTGAGGATTATCTAATAGTGAAAGTATTATTTTAATTCTTTCTAGTCCTAATTTAATGTAAAATTTCCCCTGCGATTGAAGCAGTTCTTCGGTTTCATTATATGTTAAATTCATTTTATTATGCTTTTTAATTGTTTTACTATTTCTTCTGTAGGATTTGACTTAATAAGATTTTTAGTATTTTCCTGCATTAATTTTAATTTCTTTTCATCATTAAGAATAGAATTAATGAGTTCTAATAGTTTTGTATCATTGCACTCAGAGTCTTCAAGATAAATTGAAGCACCTTTTTCACACATTTCTTTTGCATTTTTTCTTTGATGATCTTGTGCTGCATAAGGATATGGCACTAATATTGATGCTGCCTGACATTCAATTATCTCGCTTAAACTTACAGAACCTGCTCGTGCTATTACAATATCGCAAGACTTTAAAGGATATACCATCTCATCAAAGTATGGGCGAATTAATATATTATTTTTTTCTTTGTATTCAGGATATTTTTGTTCTAACTCTGATATTACATCTTCATAATTTTTTTTGCCTGTTTGAAGAATAATATAATTATTTTCATCAGATGAAAGGTCTTTTAATATTGCACTCATTGCATTATTTATTGTTTTTGCTCCTTGAGAACCTCCCATTGCAAATATTACTTTATTCTTATCATTAATATGTAATTTTTCTCTTGCTTCTTCTTTTGTGATAGTAAAAAAAGCATCTCTTACAGGGTTGCCGTTGTATATAATATTTTGTGATTTTAAAATTTTTTTAGAATTTTCAAATGCAACAGAAACAACTTTTGCAAAAGGAGCTGCTATTTTTGATACTAAACCAGGAACTGAATCACAATCGTGTATCATATATGGTTTTTTGAGTGTTATTGCTGCAAGTACAATTGGAGCTGAAACGTATCCTCCCGTTGTAAAAATAGCATCAGGTTTATATTTTCTTATATACTTAATTGCTTTTACATATGCAAAAAATAACTGAAATAACCATTTAACAAGTGCAAAATTGATTCTCCTCGGCATGCCTGATACACTTACAGGTAGGAAAGTAACATTATTGTATTTTTGAGCTATTTCATATTCAAGATTTTTAGGATTACCTATAAAAAATACTTTTTCAGTTTCAGTGTCATTTAATAATTTTTCAACAACGGTAAAAGCAGGATAAATATGTCCTCCTGTTCCTCCGCCTGAAATAAAGTATGTTTTTTTATTGTTCATCAAATTGCATAATCCTTCTTATTCTTTTTTTAGATATATTTAGTAGAATTCCAATCATACACATAGTAATAAATAAAGATGTACCGCCGTAACTTATAAATGGAAGAGGAACACCTGTTGCCGGAAGCATTGAACTTGCAACTGATATATTGATGAATGCTTGAATACATATTGATACAGTTATACCTGCTGCTAAGAGTTTTCCAAAAACATCTTCACATTTTGCTGATATTAAAAGTCCTCTTTGTAAAAATGCCAAGAATAAACCTATTATAATTACACATCCTAAAAATCCAAATTCTTCTCCTAATACTGCATAGATAAAATCAGTATGCCCCTCAGGCAGCCAGCCTAGTTTTTGTCTTGAATTTCCATATCCTTCTCCGAAAAATCCTCCGGCTACAAATGCAAGCATTGATTGAATTATATTATATCCGCCGCCATAAGGGTCTGCATCAGGATTTAACCATATAAGTATTCTTTGTTTTTGGAATGATCTTATCATTGTGCTTACACCCAATACACCAAGCCCTATCATACTTATTATAAATTTTATGCTCCCGCCCGCTGCAAAGTACATAAACATTGACGATAATCCTAATATTATTACCATACTCAAATTCGGTTGTTTGAATATTAAACCTACCATGATAAGTATTGGTATAAAATATTTAAATTGTCTTGAATCAAAAACATTTATATTTCTTGAAAAACAGCTTGATAAAAGCATTATTACCGCTAATTTTGATGCTTCTGACGGTTGAAACTGTATTGGACCTATTGTTAACCATCTTGTTGCTCCGTTTACGGTAGTTCCGAAAAAATGCACACCTATTAATAAAACTATTATTCCCCAAGCAAATTGAATAGCAATTTTATCATATAATTTATAGTTTATTTTACTTAGAGAATACATTGCAAAAAGTCCTAATATAAACCATATAAATTGCCTTGATACAAAATATGTTGATGGAGCCCCTTGTATTATACATTTTGGTGCTCCTGCTGAAAATATTGCAAGTAAGCCTATAATTATAAGAAAAATAACTATGAATGTTAATGTACCGTCATAAGGCGATAATATTACAGAGCTTTGAGTATTTTTTCTGTCTTTATAGTTTGGATTTGACATAGTCCTTAAATACTTCTCCTCTGTGTTCATAACTGTTAAACATATCATAACTTGCACAAGCAGGTGATAATAATACTATTTCCGTATCAAGCGTCATTGATATATCAATAGCTTCTTGCATCGTGTTTGCTAATATTATATTTGTGAAACCATTCTTTTCCATATTTTCTTTGAATCTTTGAGTAGCTTCACCTATTAAAATAACTGTAGATACATATTTATTTATATAATTTTGGCAAAATTCTGTTAAATCAGTGTTTTTATCTCGTCCACCTGCTATTAGTGTTAAATTTTTCCCTTCAAATGATTTTATTGCAACAAATGATGCTTCAGGGTTTGTTGCTTTAGAGTCATTATAAAAAGATTTCCCGTTTATATTTGCTACATATTCAATTCTATGTTCCACAGCTTTGAAAGACATTATTCTTTCTCTTATGTGTTCATTTGAAATACCTGTTAATTTTGCTACAATGATTGCGCACATTGCATTTTGATAATTGTGTTCTCCGACAAGTGATATTTCTTTTAATTTTATTATTTCTTCTTCTTCTTTATCTTTTTTAAAGTATATTGAATCATTTTTTATATAGCAGCAATTCCTTTCCAGTTCTTTAGCGTAAATAAATTTTCCTCCGCTGTATGTCTTTGAAAATTCATAAATTTTTTCATCAGCACCGCTAAATACTGCATATAATGGCTGTCTTTCCTGTTTAAATAAACTTATTTTTGCTTCAAAATATTTATCTAATCCACCATGCCAGTCAAGATGATCAGGAGTAAATGTTAAAAAACAAGCGATTTGCGGTTTGAAAGTTGGTGCTGTTTCTAATTGAAAAGAACTTACTTCACAAACAAAATAATCTAATTTCTCTTCTAATAAAGAAGTCGGTGGTACTCCTATATTTCCGCATACCGGTGCATTATACTCACTGTTTAATATATGAGAAGTTAACATTGTTGTTGTTGTTTTCCCGTTTGTTCCCGTTATTGCAATAAATGGAGCATTTGCCTCTAAGTATGCAAGTTCAACTTCTCCTATAATTTCTATATTTTTTTCTTTTAATCTTTGAAATATTTCACTTTTAGGCGGTATTCCAGGACTTGTTATTGCTATATATGAACCGTCTATAAATTCATCAGAATGCTTTCCTGTTTCAACTTTTATATCTTCTTTTTCAAGTTCTTCTATAAGTTTTTTATCTTTCTCCTGCATTGGTTTTGATTCTGTTATATAACAATCAGCACCTTTTTGAGAAAGATATCTTGCTGCTGAAATTCCACTTTTTGATAGCCCTAAAATTAATACTTTTTTATCTATCCATTTTCTTTTCATATAAATACCTACCATAATAAATTAAATAAAGTTACTGCGATTGTACAAAATATTAAACTTATTAATGAAAATACTACTACAATTTTATTTTCTTTCCAGCCTGAAAGTTCAAAATGATGATGGATTGGACTCATTTTAAATACACGTTTACCTGTTAGTTTAAAACTTGTAACTTGTATAATTACAGACATTGTTTCTAAGAAGAAGATTACCCCTATAAATAATATCCATAACTCAAATTTACCCATGACAGCTATCGTTGCTAAAAGTCCTCCCAATGCTAATGAGCCGGTATCTCCCATAAAAACTTTTGCAGGATTATGGTTGAAATATAAAAATCCTATTAAACTGCCCATTGTTGCTGCTGATATAATTGCTAAATCAATATGGCCAGATATTATACAAATTATAGTACAAGCAAGCATTGCTACTGCTGCATTTGATGCGGCTAATCCGTCAAGTCCATCTGTTAAATTTACAGCATTTGAAACTCCTGTCATAAAGAATATTACGAAGAACGGATATAAATAATGTAAGTCTATACTATATTCTCCGATATTTAAATATGTTTGTCCTGATATTGTCATATATACAGCAGGTAAAAGAGCTATTGCAATTTGGAAAAATAGTTTATTTCTTGGTGTTAATCCGCCTTTATTTTCTTTATGACTTATTTTCCCAATATCATCTTTTAGTCCTGCAAGCATAAAAAATAAAAATGTCATTAATGTTATTATTGCAGGTGTTGTAAGACTTTGATTCATTGTTAAACCAGCAAGTGATGCAAGTATTATTGAAACTACTATAAATACTCCGCCTGTTGTTGGTGTACCTGCTTTTTTTGCATGATTTTCAGGTGCATCTTCTAATATATATTGTGTCATCATTCTTTTTTTTAAAAAATCTATATAGACAACACCTAAAAGTAATGTCAAAACAAATGATACAAGCAATGATACAATTACCAGAATATTAAATTCCATTGTTATTTATTTAACTCCTCAATAATTTCTTCAAACTTCATAAATCTCGATGCTTTTAAGAGAATATTTGTACCTTCTTTTAAATGAATTTTTATATAATTAACTAAATCCTCTTTTGTCTCAAAATGTTTAGTTTTTAAATTCTTAGGTTTAATATATTTTGCAAATTCTCCAAGTGTAAGGATATAATCACACTCAAAATCATCAAGAAATTCACCTATTTCTCTATGATATTTTTCGCTATCAGAACCAAGCTCACCCATATCTCCAAGTACAATGGCTTTTGGTTCTTTCGTAAATGTAAGAAATGTTTTTATTGCTGCTTTTACAGAATCTGGATTCGAATTATAACTGTCATTTATGATTTTATAACCTTTTACCTCTTTTATATCCCATCTTTTCTCTATTGGTATAAATTCTTCCAGACCTTTTGCTATTATTGAATTATCAATTCCTGCATATATCCCTGCTTCTATTACTGCAAGTGAATTTTCTATATTATGCTCACCTGAAACATTTAATTTGTATTCATAGCCTTTATACTTGAATTTGCTTGATGTTTCATTCATTTCAATAATTTCTAAATCTTTGTCTTTGATACAAAAATAAATTGTTTTATGTTTATTATCATTTATTTGTTTTATGAGTTCATTATTATGGGCAATTAAAATCCCATTTGGATTTAGATAATTAGTAATTTCAAATTTTGCTTTTGCTATATTTAATAAAGAGCCCAATCTGCCTATATGAGCACTTCCTGCATTTACAATTACTGCAATATCAGGCTGGGCATATTTAGATAAAAGTTCTATTTCACCTTGTGCTCTCATTCCCATTTCAACTATTAAATATTTAGTGTTTGCTTTGAGTGCAGATAATGTTTGACACAAACCTATTTCATTATTATGATTTAGCTCCGATTTTACAGTTGAACCGGCATTTTTAAATACACTGTACATCATTTCTTTAACGGTTGTTTTTCCGCTGCTTCCTGTAATTGCTATTGTTATTGGTTTGATTTTGTTTTTATAATAATTTGCAATTTGTAAATATGCTTCTTTTGTATCTTTTACATAAAAGATATATTCAGCTTTATCAAATATTTTATTTTTATCTGATGTAAAATAGCCCAAAGCTTCATTCTCGAGAGCTTTTTCTATAAAATTAGTACCGTCAAAATTTTCACCTTTTAATGGAATATAAATATCTGAACTTTTTATTGTTCTTGTATCGGTTGAAAATTCAAATAATATATCCTTATCATACCCTTTTATTAATTCAGCATTTGTTGATTTTAATATTTCACTAAAATTAAGCTTCATAATATCCCCAGTCTGTTTAATTTTAACATAAAAACCGTTATTAAAATCAACTATTATAATTTATATTACGTTATCAGAAATAATTTGTGGAACTTGTTTGTCGAGTGCATCAGGTAATATATAATCAGTATTTAATTCATTATCTTTTATCATTGAAGCTAAAGCAAATGCACAATTTAATTTGATTCCATTAGTTATTTTTTTTATATTATGTTTTAAAACTCCATTAAATAATCCTGGAAAAACAAGAGAGTTATTTATTTGATTTGAGAAATCACTTCTGCCTGATGCTGTTATAAAAGCACCATATTCTTTTGCTTTATCAGGTAATATTTCAGGTGTCGGATTTGCAAGTGCAAAAACTATTGATTTTTTATTCATAGATTTAATCATTGCTTCATTAAGTAAATTAGGAGCAGATAGACCTATAAATACATCAGCACCTTTGATTCCTTCTTCAAGTGAACCTTTAAACATATCTATATTTGTATATTTTGATATTTCTTCATGAGCAAAATTATTTTGTTCTCTACCTTTATAAATAGCACCGTCAATATCAAACATAATTATATTCTTAGCACCTACTGCAAGTATTAATTTACATACGGCAATTGCAGCAGCGCCTGCACCTGAGAATACTATTTTTACTTCATCAACTTTTTTCTTTGCAAGATGAAGAGCATTTAAAAGTGCTGCTAAAACTACTATTGCTGTTCCGTGCTGATCATCATGAAAAATTGGTATTGTTGATTTTTTTATTAGCTCTTCTTCTACCTCAAAACATCTTGGAGCTTTTATATCTTCTAAATTTATTCCTGAGAATGAATTTTGAAGCAATAGTACTATGTCAATAATTTCTTCTGTTTTTTGAGTTTTAAGACATAAAGGCATAGCGCTGACATTTCCTAATTCTTGAAATAAAACAGCTTTTCCTTCCATAACAGGAAGACCGGCTAGACCGCCAATATCTCCTAAACCTAAAACAGCACTTCCGTCTGACACTATTCCTACGGGTTTTGTATGTTCTTCTTCTGTTAATTGAGTTTCTACAACTCCACCAGCCATTTTCCTTAGTTGTAAAGATTTTTCATTGTTATCACCGATTAATTTATCGTAGCTGAACATAAATAAGTTTTTTGAAACACATAGAAAAAATTTTTTTAAATCTTCAACCTTTCCTTTTAATACAGGTATTGAAACATTAAAATCTATATTTTTTACGTTATTTTCTATTAAGCTTAAATCAATAGCACCAAAGGATGGTTCAATATTTTCAACTACAAGTTTTATTTTTTCAGAATCTTCTGATGAAATTTCTAGTGGGTATGCATCAATACCAAGGGTGCTTTTTAGAAATATAGAACGTTCCAAAGATTTTTCATAATTAAAAGATACTACAGCTACTGAATTTTCTCTATTTGTATAGTCATAAGATTCTTCACTATTCTCTTTTATTTTTAAACAAGATGCAGCAACACCAGGTGTATATACAATTGCAAGTGATGCTTTATCTTCAACTTTTACTTTTGAAACAATCTTTATTCCTTTAAATTTAGTCATTATTCTCTAACTTTATTTTCGGTTCCGTTTAAGAGTCTTTTAATATTTTCTTTATGTAATATTACTACGTAAATTGCGCCTAAAGCGGCAAAACAAATATAATATACATTTTGATCAAATGCATTCATTAGTAATGGAGCAATAGCAACTGCAATGATAGATCCTAAAGAAACATATTTAGATAAATATGTAATTATACTCCATACAATTGCAACAATTAAACCAACAGGCCAACATAAAGCTAGTATTGTTCCTACTCCAGTTGCTACTGATTTTCCACCTTTAAAGCCTAAAAATATTGATTTGCTATGTCCTATTATTGCTGCTGTTGCTGCAAGTACCGGTCCTAAACCTTTGAAATGCCATAAATCAAACCAATGTATTGCTATGAATACTGATATGGCACCTTTTAATGCATCTAAAAACATTACGGTGAAAAACCATTTTGTCCCTAATACTCTTTTTACATTTGTCGCTCCTGTTGAGCCTGATCCTGTTTCTCTTATATCAATTCCTTTTAATTTTTTTACTATTAAGTACCCTGTTGGTATTGAGCCTATAAGATATGCAATAATAGTAATAATTAATAATTTAAATATAATAGCTATCATTATTTCTTTTCTCCTTTTTCTCTGGCAGAAATCCTTATTGGAGTTCCTTTAAATCCAAATGCTTCTCTTAATTTATTTTCTAAATATTTTGTATAATTATCTTTTAATAAATCCTCGTTGTTTATAAATAATATAAATGTTGGCGGATTTGTTTTTACCTGTGTGGTATAGAATAATTTTAAACGTTTTCCTCTTATACTTGATGGAGGATTCATGGATATAGCATCCATTATTACTTTATTTAAAATACTTGTTGATACTCTTTTTGATGATTCCGAATATACTTCTTTTGAAAGTTTATATAAATTAACTAATCTTTGCTTTGTTTTTGCACTTATAAATACCTTTGGCACATAGCTTAAAAAAGGCATTTCTTTTTCTATTTCTTTTTCAAATTTATTTATTGTAGAAGATTGTTTATCTTCAATTAAGTCCCATTTGTTAATTGCTAATACCATTGCTTTTCCGGCATCAATAATAGTGCCTGCTATTTTTTTATCTTGGTCGGTAATACCTTCTTTTGCATCTACTACTAAGATTGCAACATCACAATTTCTTATTGCTCTTATTGACCTGTCAACTGCAAATTTTTCTATGCCCCAATCAACTTTTGATTTTTTTCTTATCCCTGCTGTATCTACAAGAATGAATTCTTCTCCTTCGTATTTTACTTTTGAGTCAATAGCGTCTCTTGTTGTTCCTGAAATATCTGAAACTATTACTCTTTGTTTATTTAAAAGAGCATTTACTATTGAAGATTTTCCTACATTTGGTTTCCCGACTATAGCAATACGAATATTCTCAGATTTTATTTCTTCTTCAATATAATCAAAATCTTTTGTTACGGCCTCTAATAAATCTCCTATTCCGCCTGAGCCATGTAATGCTGATACTGCAAATGGCTCACCAATCGCCAGTGCATAAAAATCTGTTGTATTTATAAATTTATTTGGTTCATCCAGTTTATTTACGGCAAGAAAAACTTCTTTTCCGCTTTTTCTTAGAACATTTGCTATGTCATAATCAATAGGATTTATACCTTCTTTACCGTCAACTAAAAATATTATTTTATCTGCTTCTTCACAGGCAACTTTTGCTTGAGTGAAGATATTTAACATTATTTCATCTTCATCTCCTGGAATAATTCCTCCTGTATCTATAACAGTAAATTCTTTATCCATCCATTCAACATCAAAGTATATTCTGTCACGCGTTACACCTGCTTGATCATCTACTATTGAATGTCTTGCACCTAATAGTCTATTTACAAATGTAGATTTCCCTACATTTGGCCTTCCTACTATTGCTACTATTGGTTTATTTGCCACTATTATTTTATTCCTGTTATATTTACAGGTTATATTTTATTACAAATATCTCTTCAATACCAGTTTTATTTTGTCCGAGAAAAAATTCACGATAAGCTGAAAGTGTGAATGAATTTTTTAGTGGTGTTTTCAAAAGGTGAGTATTTTGTTAGAGAGGATGACTCGGTAATAAAGTGCGATAATAAATTAAATTGTTTTTGTTGAATTTTTATAATAATCGGCTAAATAGTCTTTTATGTTTATATTTAATCTTTCTATTTTGTCACTTAAATCTTTTTTTTCATTTATTTTATTATACTTATCTGATGATATTATTATTACATTTGTTATATCAATAACTCTTTCATCTATATTGAAAAAACATTTATAGTATATTTTATCTGAATAATTTCCTTTAAAAACTAAATTATTTCGGAAAAATTGTTGATAAATAGGGAAAAAATCTTTAAAAAATTTATTTTTTTTATTTTTAAAGTCAGGACTTGAACACATATTTGATACGAATATACCGTCTTTTTTTAATGAAGTTTTTATAGCATTAAAATAATCTTCGCTTAAAAATCTTAAATCGATTCCATCATTATTTGCAACATCAACAACAATTAAATCATATTTCTTTTTATTGCTTCTTAAATATGTTATTCCGTCTTGAAGAAAAAAATTAAATTTATCTGATTCTTTGAAATTAAAAAAATTTTTAGCTATATTTACAATATTTTCCTCTAAATCAATAACATCAATGTTTTTTAAATTTTCAAATAAATATTCAAAGTCATTGATTATTTTACCTGATCCCATTCCGATTAAAAGAATATTCTTAATTTTAGGATTTATTAAATAAGGAATCAAAAAGTAATTGATGTAAGGAAGATTACCTTTATAGAAGTTTGTATTAATAAAACCTGCTTGATACGTATCTTTATAATGAAGAAATCTGCCAATTTCATTTTCTACAACTTTTATATTGTGAAAAGCAGATTGAATTTGAAAAAGAACTTTATCGTTAAATTGTTTATTATTTATGATTTTTAAAAGAGTATCTTTAGGTTTTTTTATAGCAAGGTTTTCTGGTATTAAAATATTATTTTTCATACATAAATTATTATACATAAATATTATGTAATTTTACAGAATGCCATATTGCAATTTGCAGGATTATCTAAATTGTATTCAACAATTCTTACTTGGTTACCTGAATTACCTTCTATTGTAATCATTTTATTGCCTTCCATTGCAACAACTATACCAATATGTTGCATTGTGCCATCTCCATTATAATCATAAAGTACAATATCTCCCATTTTTGCTTCAGAAGAATCTATGATTGCACCGGCTTCTTTTGCTGCATTATGTACATTTACTTGCCAATATTGGTTTTCTATGTCTTGATACCATTGAGGTATTTGATCTGCGGATTTCATATGTTCATATACATAACTTACAAATGCAGCACACCATCCTGTTTGAGAAGATGAAGAATGCCATTTTTCAAGGAATATATCTGCGCTTGTGTCTGATTCATTATATCCTAAGAATTGTAATGCATATTGAATTATATCTTTTCCTAAGAAATTATCAGAATATTCAATAGTTGAATTTCTGTTCTTATTTTCATTTATTACAGTTTTTATTTCTGTAACATCACTTTGCGCTTCACTTATTTCTGCTTTTGCATTATCAATGGATTTTGTTTTTTGATTATTAAATGCTTCTTTTTGTTTATTATAATTATTTATAGCAGCTTCCATTCTTGGTTCAGCATCAATAATTTTAGATTCAATAGATGTTTTTTCTTGATTTAATCCATTTAGTTCGGTTTCAAGAGTAGATTTTTCTTGTTCTAAAGTCTCTAATTTCGTTTTTGCTTCCTCTAAAGCCGTTTTTGCTGCTTCTTCTGCAGCTTTTGCTGCCTCAATTTCACTTCTAAGTGATGCTATTTGTGCATCAATAGCAGCTTGCTCTTCTTCTGTTTCACCTTTTTTGCCTTCTAGTGCCGATAAAGATGATTCTAAATTCTCTCTTGTTGAAACAGCGTTATCATAGTCTGTTTGTGCATTTGAAACAGTAGTTTCTTGTTCTGAAATCTGTTTACTTTTATCATCTATTTCATTTTCTTTTAGGTCAATATTATTTATTACTTCAGTAACTTGTTCCTTAAGTTCCTCATTAACTTCATATGCTTCTAATTGATTTTGATAATTTTCATAAGCATTGTCAACCATGTCTTGCCAATAAGCAATGGTTCTATCTGAACCGTCATATATAGCATTTAATGCGTCTTGTTTTTCTTTTACTTTTGATTCACGTTTATCAAGTTCTTTATTTAATTGTTCTTCGTCCATAAATGCAAGACTTACTGCCCCACCTGAAGAATTACTTTCACTACTTGGGGCTCCTCCTGATGATATTGAACCTGATGATGCTCCGCTGCTTGCAGCTGGTGAACTTACGTTTGATGCACCTGCTGTTGCTGTACTATCACTTGTAGCTCCTGCTGTAATACCATTTGAAGCATTATATTCTTTGTATGTTCCTTGTTTTATGTCTGCTATTCCTTTTGTAATATCATATAGTGATATATTTTCTGAATTTTCATCATTTTTGCTAATAAAATTAAATAAATTACTTAATTCTTCTTTATCTATATTACCGTCTTGATTTGTATCAATCTCTTTTGAAAAACTTTCATCTTTAAACAAATCTTTTAAGAAACTACTAATAAAATTAGTTGTTTCACCGTTCTCAGAATTTTCTATTCCTTCTTCTTCATCATTAAAAAAGTCCATGTTCATTAAATCTGATACACTGGCATTTAGTAATTCTTCTGAATCAATATTATACTCTTCTGAAAGGTAGTCTTTAAACTCATCGCAATATTCAAAAATACTAACATCTGATAAATCAGTTCCTTCATTTTTGTATATTTCTTGCAGATAAGAATTAAAGCCAATTTTAATCTCAGAAAAATTAATATTCATATTTCCCTTTCATTATTTTTTATATTAATATCGGAAGAAATTTTCAAAACTTTAGCATATATTTGGTTTTTAGCTATATTTTGTTAACAAATTGTCTTTTTAAAAAAGAATTCACCTTTTGAAAACATTACTCACTTTAGTTTTACTATTGATACAAGTTTTTTCAAAAACAAAGTCTTTGGTTCATTTTGTAAAAAATCACGATGAGCTAAAAACGAGAGTTAATTTTTTCTTGGACAATATTAGTTTATTCATGACAGAAAAAAATGTTGATGTTAAAATTTTATTAGACAAATTAGTATCGGAGGCAATATGCAAGATAATATTACAAAAGAATCCACTTCTTCTATTGATGTTATAAGACAAGGAAGAATAGATAAGGCAAATACATTAAGAGAACAAGGATTTAATCCATATCCTTATAAATTTAATAAAACAGCATCAGCAAAAGAATTACAGGAAAAATATAAAAATCTTGCAGATGGGGAAGAGACTGAAGACAGATACAGTGTAGCAGGCCGTGTTATGGCTATTAGAAATTCAGGCATGTTTATTGATTTAATGGATGATACAGGTAAAATTCAAATATTCTCTCATAAACAAAATATAGATCCTGAAAAAATAAAGTTATTAAAATTAGTTGATATTGGAGATATTGTTGGTTTTACTGGTGACATAAGAAGAACTCCAAGAGGTGAATTAAGTATAAAAGTTATTGATTTTGAAATTTTAACAAAATCACTTAAACCTCTTCCGGAAAAGTTTCATGGTTTAACTGATGTAGAAACTAAGTACAGACAACGTTATATTGATTTAATTATCAATGAAGAAACAAGAGAAACATTTAGAAAGAGAAGTTTAATAATACAAAAAATAAGAGAATTTTTAGCTGCAAGGGGATATTTAGAAGTTGATACTCCAATATTGCAGACAGTAGCATCTGGTGCTAATGCCAGACCGTTTACAACTCATCATAATGCTTTAGATATGGATATGACAATGAGAATTGCTCTTGAATTATATCTAAAAAGACTAATTGTTGGTGGAGTTTCTGAAAGAGTTTATGAAATTGGTAAATGTTTTAGAAATGAAGGTATAGATACACGTCATAATCCTGAATTTACTATGATTGAGTTATATCAAGCATATGCAGATTACAATGATATGATGGAATTAACTGAAAATATGGTTGCTTATGTTGCTAAAGAAGTTTTAGGTACAACTAAAATTCAATATGGTGAACATGAAATTGACTTAACTCCACCTTGGGATAGAAAAACCATGATTGGTGCTATTCAAGAATATACAGGTGCTGATTTCTTGGCTTGTTCTAATTTAGAAGAAGCTGTTAAATTGGCTAATAGCATTAATGTAGATGCATCAGATTGTGATTCATGGGGTAAAGTTATTGATTTAGTATTTGAAGAAAAAGTTGAACCAAGTTTAATTCAACCCGTTCATATTATTGATTATCCTCTTGAAATTTCTCCATTAGCTAAGGTTCATAGAAATAATCCTCGTTTGACAGAGCGTTTTGAAACAAGAGTTAATGGATGGGAAATTGCTAATGCATTTTCAGAATTAACAGATCCTATTGATCAAAGAAAAAGATTTGAAAATCAAGCACTGGCAAAAGCCAATGGTGATGAGGAAGCTATGGAAATTGATGAAGACTTTATCGAAGCTCTTGAATATGGTATGCCGCCAACCGGTGGTATGGGTATGGGTATTGATAGGCTTGTTATGTTATTAACAAACTCTTCTACAATTCGTGATGTAATTGCCTTTCCAACGATGAAAAATAAATAAATATGCCTGTGATTTATTACAGTAGTGAAAAATGGCTATTGACTACTTCCGAAAAATAGATATAATAAGAATGTTATATTTAATGAAAGGGGTTTTTACCATGAATAAAGAAGAATTAGTTCAAGAAGTTTCAAAAAAAGCAAAAGTTACTCAAAAAGAAGCAGCAGAAGTAATTAACGCAATTATGTGTACAATTGAAAAATCAGTTGCTAAAGGTAAAAAAGTTACTTTAGTTGGATTTGGTACTTTCGAAGCTAGAAAACGTGCAGCTAGAACAGGTCGTAACCCTCAAACAGGTGCTGCTATTAAGATTGCTGCTAAAACTGCTCCTGTATTTACTGCAGGTAAAAAATTCAAAGATATTGTTGATAACAAAGTAGCTGCTAAGAAGTAATTATTTTTAATATAAAAAAAGACCGATAAGCTTTCTTATCGGTCTTTTTTGTTTATAATTATTTTATGGATATGAAAACTATAGATGTTTTAGAATTTGATAAAGTACTTAAATATCTTAGCGATTACGCTATAAGTGATTCGGGAAAAGAAAGATGTTTAAATACTTTAATTTACGATGACTTTAATACAATAACTTATGAGCTTATTTTAACTTCTCAAGCAAGACTAATTATAAATAACGCATTAAATGTTCCTTTAGAAAATATATATGATATTGATAAGAGTATTGAAGATGCTAAGAAAAAATTAAGACTTAATGAAGAAGAAATAGTAAATGTTGCTTATACTCTTAGAACATCTAGATTAATGAAAAATTTTCTTGATAGTGTTTCAAAAGATTGTTTTGAATTATCGGAGTTTAAAAATAAGCTTTATATTAATAAAGAATTAGAAAATAAAATATTCGATATTTTTACACCTGCTCTAACTGTAAAAGAAGATGCAACAGTTGATTTAAAAAGGTTATATCAAACACTCAGAGATACAAATAGTAATGTCAGAACTTGTGTATCTTCTCTTCTTCAGAATCAGGATTTTGTATCAAATCTTCAAGATACAATATATACTCAAAGAGATGGCAGAACTGTTTTTCAAGTAAAAGCAGAGTGTAAAAATAAAGTATCTGGTATTGTTCATGATATCTCGCAAAGTAATCAAACATTTTTTATTGAGCCTGAAATTTTAGTCGGATTAAATAATAAAATTAGACAAACTGAAGTTGAAATACAAATTGAAATTGAAAAAATTTTAAAGAATCTTTCAATTGAAATAGGAAGTTATAGTGATGAAATTAAGCAAACAAATCTTCAATTAATAGAATTGGATTTTATTTTTGCGAAAGCAAAATATTCAGCTTCTTTTGACGGAGTTGCGGCTCAAATTTCTGATGAAAAAGTTATTGAATTTAAAATGATGAAGAATCCTGTTCTTATAAAGTCAAAAAAAGATATTGTTGAAAATGATTTCTATATGAATCAAGATAGAAATTGTATGGTAATAACAGGTTCTAATACAGGCGGAAAAACAGTTGTGCTTAAGACGGTAGGACTATTTACCTTAATGACAAAAGCCGGATTACATATTCCTTGTTATGAAGCTAAAATTTATCCGTTTAAAAAAGTGTATGCGGATATTGGTGATGATCAAAGTATTATACAAAATCTTTCTACTTTTTCTTCTCACATGACAAATATTGTGAATATTATAAATCGTGCAGATGATGAAACTCTTATTCTGCTTGATGAAATAGCTGCAGGAACAGATCCAAAAGAAGGTGCTTCTTTAGCCCAAGCAATCTTAGAGTTTTTGCAAAATAAGCAAGCGTTTGTAATTGTTACGACTCATTATGGTGAGTTAAAATCTTTGGCTTATTTAAAGCACGGATTTATTAATGCCTCGGTTGAGTTTAATATTAATACACTTCAGCCTACTTATAAACTTTTAATAGGTATTCCTGGGGCAAGTAATGCTATTGCAATTGGAAAGAACCTTGGACTTAAAGATGAAATTATTAATCTTGCGCGTGAAACTTATTTTAATGAAAAGGATTCAACTGCTAAAGTTCTTGAAGAACTTCAATTAACTCAGCAGCAATTATCTGATTCAAAAAAAGTTATTGAAGAAAAAGAAGAAAACGTTAGAAGATTAGAGCAAAGTTTAAATGATAAACTTAATGAAATAAAAAAAGAAAGAAAGAAAAATATTCATATTTATAAGAAAAAATATGAAACATCTTTAGAAGAAGCTAGAGATGAAATTAAAGATATTCTTAAGCAAATGAGAGAAGAACAATCTGAGAAAATTGCAAGAAGAAGTTTCCATAGGCTTGCTGGTATTGAAACTGCTATGAGAAAAGGTTTTAGCAAGGAAGAAGATGAAATAGCAGAAAAATATACACCTATTGATTGGGAAGTGGCTAAAGTTGGCGATAAAGTTATGGTTGTTGATTTAAATCAAGAGGTTACAATCCTTGCGCTTCCTGATAAAAATAAAAATGTTTTAATCCAAATGGGGCAG
Organism: Candidatus Gastranaerophilales bacterium; assembly: GCA_944326485.1. Classification (GTDB taxonomy): domain Bacteria; phylum Cyanobacteriota; class Vampirovibrionia; order Gastranaerophilales; family Gastranaerophilaceae; genus Avigastranaerophilus. Next base: position 69,822 of record CALVED010000005.1, read on the forward strand.
TTAAAGACAAAAGTTAAAAAAGAAAAACTCGCTGTTCTTAATAAATCTCTTATAAAAAAGGAGAAAAAAATAGTTAAAATAGGTCGAAGTGATTTTAGTATTGAAAGACATTCCATGTCTCAAACACTTGATTTAAGAGGTTATAGATGCGAAGAAGCTTTAGATGCTTTAGAAATGTATTTAGATAAAGCAAGTCTTGTTAATTTAACTCCTGTTTATATTATTCACGGGCATGGAACAGGTGCTTTGAAACAAGTTATAAGAGATTATCTTATGGATTCTCCTTATGTGGCTAAATTTCGTCCGGGTGAAAATGCTGAGGGCGGTGATGGGGTTAGTGTTGTTGACATTAATTAATTCCAAATATCAGGTGTTGAAAGAGTTAAGCCTGTAATTTTTTTATATCCTTTTTTCCTTAATAGTTTTATTATTTCTTCAAGTGTTATTCCTGTTGCTGTTATATCATCTAAAATTAGTAAATTAGTTTGTTTGTCAGGTAGATTATTTTCTTTTATATCAAATGCATCTTTTATATTATTTATTCTTTCTTGTTTATGCAGGTTATATTGTTTTTTTGTGTCTTTAGTTCTTATTAAAAAATTCTTTTCTAGTTTGTAATTTGTTAATTTGCAGAATTCTTTACAAATTAAATCCATATGATTATATTTTCTTTCTTTTAATCTTGATTTATGTATGGGAACAGGAAGAACAATGAATTTTTCTTCAATGTTTAAATTTTTCCAAAATTCATACATTAGTTTAGCAGCAACAGGGGCCAGCTTTTTTTGATTTTTGTATTTTAATGATTGAATTAAGTTTTTTATAATTCCTTCATATAAACAACAAGAATAAATTTTGCAATTTTTATAATCTTTTAATATTGCAGTAGGTAAAAAATGTATTTTACTATAGCATTTTGAGCATAAAAGAGTATCTTCTTTTGTTGATTTACAAAAATAACAATCTTGTATATATATAAGGTTAAGTAGTTTTTCAAGAAACTTTATCATATAATACAAATTATATTAGATAAAAGAGAATTTAAAAATGAATTTTTTACACATGTTTTCAAGCTCAATAATAATGTTATTACTAATAAGTTTATTAATATTAGTGCATGAATTGGGACATTTTCTAGCAGCAAAATTTGTAGGAATAAGGGTTGATAAATTTGGATTTGGACTGCCATTCGGACCGACTTTATTTAGTAAAAAAATAGGTGAAACCGAAATTTTAATACATGCTTTTCTGCTTGGCGGATATGTATCTTTTCCTGATGATGAAGAAGATTGTGATCTTCCCAAAGATTCTACTCTTAGATTTTCTAATAAGCCTGTGGGTCAAAGAGCTTTAGTTATCGTTGCAGGTGTTATTTTTAATGTTATTCTTGCTTACTTTTTAATATTTTTTACAGGATTATTGTGGAAACATTTACCTGATAATAAATTTACAATTTATTTTGAAAAATTTATACCAACAGCTGTCGAATCAATTAAAAACTCAGGTATTCAAAAAGGGGATATTATATATTCTATTAACGGAACAAAAATAGATTATCCTATTGCAATTACTAAATTTTTTACTATGTCAAGAGAATTTGATGGGTTCACTGATGAAAGTATATATAAATCAAAATATGAACAATTAAAAAAGTTAAATCCTAATTATAATGCTGAAGGTATTATCAAAGCAGGTTCTGTTATTATTTTACCAGGGTTTACTGATGAAGAACAGATTAAATTATCACTTGATAATATTTTGGGACTTGAAAAGTATAAATCTGATGAACTATCTCTCACAGATTTCCAAAGAGATTTAAGAGATAAAATTAACTATAACTCAAAATATACTCTCGAAAATGATGCAACGCTAAAAGATATAGCAATGGCAATATCTGATACTAAAAAACCTATTTCGATTGTAGTTGTAAGAAATAATGAAAAAATACAATTACCAAATGTATATACAAATAAAGAAGGTAAACTTGGCATTGAACAAAGTTATAGTGAAAACTATACAGAGACAAAAACATTAAAACAATTAATACCTGCAACATTTAATTATGTAAATTATAGTATGGGCTTTATGGTTTATACTTTAGGAAAATTGTTTGCAGGTAAAATACCAATGAGTGAAATGAATGGAATAATTGCTATAACTAAAATTGGTTCAGAAATTATTGCTTACAAAGGTATTTTTCAGGGTTTATTGCTTACTGCAATGATATCTTTAAATCTTGCTTTAATTAATATTTTACCTATACCTGCTTTAGATGGCGGTCATTTATTATTTTTAATAATAGAAAAAGTAACAGGCAAACCTGTAAGTAAAAAGTTTGTAGAGGTGCTTAGTAATTTCTTCTTCTATCTTTTGATAGTTTTGATGATTTTAATTTTATATAATGACATTTTTGCTTGGGTTACAGGAAAAATATAAAAATAAAAGGACTTATTTATATGTCGAAAAATGTTTTATTTATTATAGATGAAATTGAGTTGAAATATTTCGAATTTAATGACTTGGTTACAAATTTTTGGTTTATAAAAGAACTCTTACAAAGAAATTATTTTGTAAGTATTGCTGTAAAAAGTGATTTATATATAGAAAATTCTAAAGCTTGTGTTATGGCAAGAAAATCTTATATAAAAGATAATAATATTTTTTATAATAAAGAGTTAAAAAAATATTTAGTTAATGATTTTGACGTTGTATTTTTTAGACCTGATCCTCCTGTTGATATTAATTATATTAATGCTTGTTATGTTTTTGACTATGTGGATAAAGAAAAAACATTATTATTAAATAATCCTTCTGAAATTAAAAATTTTAATGAAAAATTTCATATTAATTATTTCCCTAAATTTGTTCCTGAAAACATTGTTACAAGTTCACTTCAAACAATATTAGAGTTTGTAGAAGAAAAAGAAGAAGCAATATTAAAACCATTGAACAGATGTTTTGGAAGCGGAGTATATTATTTAAATAAAAATGATAAAAATCTTCTAACAATAATTAACAATATGACAGAAGAAGGAAAAGTTAATGTAATGGTTCAAAAATATCTGCCAGAAGCACAAAACGGGGATAAAAGAATTCTAATTATTGGTGATAAAGTTTTGGATGAATGTATTCAAAAACTTCCGGGTGATCATAATTTTAAATTTTCTATTCATTCAGACAGATATTTTAAAGACAGCAAGTTGACTGAGAATGAAAAAAACATGGCACAAGAAGTTGCCAATCAATTGTCTAAAAGAGGGTTATATCTTATTGGTCTTGATGTTATAAGTGAAAAGATTATTGAAATAAATGTTACAAGTCCTTGTTATTTTATAAGAGAAATTAATCAGCACTATAACATTCATTTTGAAAATAAAATAATGGGATATATAGAAGAAATTATTGAAAAACATTTTTCAAAAGAAAGGTTATATGCTCTCAACAAATAATGATAAAGATTTTATACTTGATTCTAATCAACTTTTGGAAGTTTTTTTCTCCGGTTGTAAAATGAGTCAAAAAATAGGGGTAGAGTCAGAAAAATTACTTGTTTATAAAAGTAATTTTAAGGCTGTTAAATATGAGGATGTTGTTAAAATATTAAATTATTTTGATGAAAATAAATGGGAAAAAGTATACGATTGCGGTAATTTAACAGCATTAAAAAGTGATATAGGATTAATAACACTAGAGCCTGGAAGTCAAGTTGAAATAAGCCTTTTACCTTTTGAAAGTATTGACGAAATATCAGAGAAACTTTTAAACTTTTATAGTGAACTTTCTTTATATGCTGAAAAAATAGGTGCAGTTGTTTTAGATAGCGGAATACAACCTGTTTCAACTTATGATGATATAAATATTATCCCTAAAAAAAGATATGAATTTATGACAAAGTATTTGCCAACAAAAGGACTTTATCCATTTATTATGATGCGTGAAACAGCAGGAATTCAATCTAATTTCGATTATAAGAGTGAAGAAGATGCAATAAGAAAATTGTCTTTAGCATTAAAAATGAGTCCTTTTATAAGTTCTATTTATGCAAATTCTCCAATAAGGAATTCTAAATTAACAGGTTATAAATCATACAGGGCAAATTCTTGGCTTAATGTAGATGAAGATAGATGCGGTTATATTAGTAAGAAATTATTTGATAAAAATTATAGATTCTCCTTTAAGGATTATGTTGAAATATTACTTGATGTTCCTATGATTTTTATTCAAAGAGGGTCAAATTATTTTCCTGCAAATATTACATTTAGAGAGTTTATAAAAAAAGGATACATAGGTCTAAAAGCTAAAATGTCTGATTGGGTTAATCATATAAGTTTATATTTTCCTGATGTAAGGTTAAAAAGTTACGTTGAAATACGCAATCATGATGCACAAAATGCTTTGATGACATTATCAGTCCCTGCATTTTGGAAGGGCATTATGTATAACGATGAAGTAATGAATGAAATTGAAAATATTCTTTCTAAATATGATTATGAAGATTTTATAAAATTAAGAAAAGATACCCCAATATCAGGAATACAAACAAAAATAAAAAATTATTATGTAATTGATTTAATAAAAGAATTTTTTGATATTTCTTATGAAAGTCTTAGAAATAACAAAAATAAGGAAGAAAAATATTTGGAACCTGTATATGAATATATTTCATTAAGAAGAGTTCCTGCTGATAATTTAATAGATGAATTTAACAGAAAAATTAGTTAAAAAATAATATCAAAAAATATTTTTCTATGTTTTATTGTAAATGTTTATAATAAAATATTTATAACACTTAGATAAACATTAGGGAAATATTAATAATGGATAATACGAAGATAAGAAATGTGGCAATAATTGCCCATGTTGACCATGGTAAAACAACATTAGTAGACAGTATTTTAAAACAATGCGGAGTATTTAGAGAAAATCAGCAGGTTCAAGAAAGAGTTTTAGATTCTAATGATTTAGAAAGGGAAAGAGGAATAACAATTCTTTCAAAGAATGTATCTGTTAATTATAAAGGATATAAGATAAATATAGTAGATACACCAGGACACGCAGATTTTGGCGGTGAAGTTGAACGTGTTTTAGGTATGGTTGATGGAGCTTTATTAATTGTTGATGCACAGGAAGGGCCTATGCCTCAAACAAGATTTGTTCTTTCTAAAGCATTAGAACTTGGTATTAAAATAATTGTTGTAATAAATAAAATTGACAAATCAGGAGCTGACCCTGATGGTGCTGTTGATAAAGTATTTGATTTATTTACAGAATTAACTGATAATGAAGAACTTATAGATTTTCCATATGTATATGCAAATGGTTTGGCAGGTTTTGCTAAAACAAATATGGAAGATGATTCAAAAACATTAGAACCATTATTAGATTGTATTATAAAGAATATAAAACACCCGACAGGTGATAAAAATAAAACTCTTCAATTCCAAGCAACAACACTTGACTATAATGATTATGTTGGAAGAATTGCCATAGGAAGAGTAATAAATGGTACTATAAAATCACAACAACAAGTAAATTTGATAAAAGCTGACGGTACAATAGAACGTGGAAAAATAGTTAAATTATATGTTTTTGAAGATTTAGGAAGAGTTGAAGCCCAAAGTGCTGTTGCCGGTGATATTGTTGCTATAACAGGATTTGACGATATTCATATAGGTGAAACTATAACGGAAGTTGATTCTACTGAAGCATTACCATTAATAAAAGTTGATGAACCAACACTTCAAATGATTTTTTCAGTTAATGACAGTCCTTTTGCAGGACAGGAAGGTAAATTTGTTACCTCAAGACAAGTTAGAAAAAGACTTTATGATGAACTAGAAAAAAATGTAAGTCTTAGAGTAGAAGACACAGATACTACTGAAAGTTTTAGAGTATCAGGCAGAGGTGAGCTTCATTTGAGTATTCTTATTGAAACAATGAGAAGAGAAGGCTATGAATTTCAGGTGTCTAAACCGGAAGTTATTACAAAGAATATAGATGGCGTTCTGATGGAACCTTTTGAAAATTTACTTATTGATGTTCCTGAAGTTTGTGCAGGTTCTTGTATAGAAAAACTTTCTAACAGAAAAGGAGAAATGCTCCATATGCAAAATGCAAAAGGAAGAACAATGTTGAATTTCTCTATACCGGCAAGAGGTTTAATAGGATTTAGAGGCGAGTTTATAAGAATGACAAGAGGCGAAGGTATCATGAATCATACTTTTGATTCTTATAAACCATACGCAGGTGATATTTCAAAACAAAGAAACGGTTCTTTAGTTTCTCATGAACAAGGTGAAGCTATTCCTTATGCTTTGGCTCAATTTGAAGATAGAGGTGTTTTCTTTATAACTCCAAAAACTAAGGTATATAGAGGAATGGTTGTTGGTGAACATAATAGGCCTCAAGATATAGAAATTAATGTTTGTAAAACAAAGAAACTTACTAATATGAGAAGTGCAACTGCTGATGTAATGGTTACATTGCAGGCTCATAGAAAAATGTCTTTGGAAGATTGCATGGAATATATTTCTGATGATGAATTATTAGAAATAACACCAAAGAATATTAGAATTAGAAAAGCTGATTTAACGAAGGTCAGATTTAACTAAATATTATTCTTTTAATCCTCCGGATAAAATATCATTAATAAAATATTTTCTTCCCAAAAGAAATATTATGACTACAGGAATAGTACAAATTACAGAATAAGCGCATAAAGCACCCCAATCTGTAACTTCTCTGAAGCTGCCTTTGAAATTTGCTAAGCCTAAAGGCAGAGTTCTCATTGCATCTGAATTGGTTACAATTAATGGCCACATAAAACTGTTCCAGGTAGTTATAAACGTAAATATAGCTAATGTAACAATAGCGGGTAATGCTAAGGGAAGTGCTATTTTATAAAATACTTCAAAGGTATTACATCCATCTATTTTTGCTGATGATTCCATATCTTCCGGCATGGATTTAAACCATTGCCTCATCATAAATACTCCAAATCCGCCAAATAATCCGGGTACTATTAATGCATAATATGTATCAATCCAGTTGAATTCCTTCATTATAAAAAACAATGGAACAATATTAACTTGAGGCGGTATCATCATTGATATCAATATTATAAAGAATAAAAGTTCTTTATATTTAAAGGTGAATCTTGCAAAAGCATAACCTGCCATAGAGGCTATTAAAACTTGACCAATTGTTGTTGCAATTGCAACAATCATGCTATTGAAAAAATATCTTAATATGTTTACATTACTTACTACATATTGATAATTATCGTTTATTAATGGGTCTGGAATAAAATTTATATTCCCTGAAAAAATTTGTTTATCTGTCATAAACGAAAGAGAAATCATATATATGAACGGAATAAGCATTGATAATGCTCCTAAAATAAGAATTATATAGCCTATAGTTTTATATATTTTCTTCATAGAAATATAATAACATTATTTTTTGTATTCATATCTTTATTAATTTTTGATTTAACATATAAAATATGTCATAATAAGAATGTCAGAGAAAAAATTCACGATAAGCTGAAAGTGTTAGTGAATTTTTTTGAGTGGCGTTTTCAAAAGGTGTGTACTTTGTTAGCGAGTATGACTCAGTAACAAAGTGCGATACTAGATTAAATAGAGGGATATAATATTGCCAAGACTTTTAGTTGCAGATGATGATAATGAAATAAGAGAATTATTAGAATTTGATTTATCTCATAGCGGATATAATGTAGATATTGCAAAAGATGGAGAAGAAGCACTTCAAAAGGCTTTAATTAATAGTTATGACTTAATACTTTTAGATGTTATGATGCCTAAAATGAATGGCTTTGATGTATGTAAACATATAAGGAAAGCAAAACCACAGGTTCCAATATTAATGTTAACAGCAAAAGGTACAATAACAGATAAAACACAAGGCTTTGACTCCGGTGCTGATGATTATATAGTTAAACCATTTGATATACAAGAAGTATTATTAAGAGTTAGAGCATTAGTAAGAAGACATCAACCTATAGAGAAAAAAAGTATATCACAAGAAATTCTTAATGTTGGAGATATCGAATTATTTCCTGATTCATTAGAAACAGAAATAAAAGGAAAACGTATTAAACTTACACCAACAGAATTTGAAATTTTATATTGTTTAATGCAGCATTTTAATAATGCTGTTACTTTAGCTGTTCTTTTAAATGAAGTATGGGGATATAATTCCGATGATGATGTAAGGATGCTAAGAGTTCATGTTGGCGGATTAAGACAGAAAATTGAAGAAAATCCTAAGGTGCCAGGTTATCTTCATACTGTAACAAATGTTGGTTATAAATTAACACCATTTGGAGATGAAATTAATTAATGGTTCTATTATGATAAAACGTAGATTCAAAATAGTTGAACAAATTATAATTATTTCTTTAATTGGGGTTTTAATTCCTTCTATAATAGCTTGGTTTGTTATAAATAATGTTAGTCAACATTCAATAAGAAAAGAACTGGGTTATTCTGCTCAAATGATGACTAAAATTATTGAAAATAATATATTTTCGTTAATAGAATCAGATAGAAACAGATTAAATGAAATAATAATTGCAATTAAACATATTCCATCAGAGTCATCACAGAATCTTTTATTAAAAGATCTTGCAATAAATTCTAGTGTCTTTAAAGATTTTGAGATTATTCATCCTTCTGAATTAATAAATTTTAATTCTCCAGAGAGAATACAATACGATTCTGATAATGAAAAATTATGGTTGATTGAAAAAGTTCATGATGATAAATATATAAAAGCAGAAATAAATACAAAAGTTATAAAAGATAGTATATTAAATAACATTTCAGACGAAAAAGACAGAAGAATTTATGTTGTAGATAAAAAAGGAAAACTTATTTTTTCTCATAATTATGACGAAAAAGATTTTAAAAATTGTTTAAAACAATTACCTATTAACCTTGTAAACAATATTGCAACAAGATTTGAAGAGGTAAAAAATCAGCCTAGAGTTTATTTAAAAATGGATGATTTGGGTCTAATTGTTATAGTAAATACAACAAAGCAACTTACTGAGTCTACAATAAATAAAGCAAGATTTAAAATATTATTATCTTTTCTTGCTGCAGCAGCTGTAACTATTTTTCTTACTTTATTATATTCTTATTATCTTTACAGAAATATTAGGCAGTTATTTAAAGGAATAATTGCAATGTCAAAAGGTAATTATAAACGTCAAATTTCTGTTATTACAAATATTTTTACTCCTCTAGAAATTATATTTCTTGCTGATGAATTTAATAAAATGGAAAATGAAATAAATGAATCATATAAGACATTAAAACAAAAAAATAAAGAACTTAAATTATTAGATAGTTTTCGTTCAAATCTTGTAGACACAGTTAGTCATGAATTAAGAACACCATTAACAAGTATTAGAGGTTATACTTCAAGACTTCTTCGAACAGATATTCAAATAGATGAGGAAACAAAGCATAAATCATTATTGATAATAAAACAACAATCAGAGCGTCTATCAAGGATGATCGAAGATTTACTAGTAATTCCTGATATAGAAGGTGCTAAATTAAATATAAATCTTGAAAGGGTAAATCTGCTTAATGTTATAGAATCTTCAATTTATTCTGTCAAAAATATAGAAGATAGGATTATAGAAAATAATATATCGAATAATTTCCCTGATATATATGCAGATAAAGACAGAATAGAACAAGTAATGATTAATATACTTGGGAACGCTAATAAATATGGATATCCGGATACTCCGATTATTATAGAAGCCAAAGTTGAAAAAGATAAGGCTATAATTAAAGTTATAAATAATGCTGATTTTATAGAAAAACAAGTATTAAATACATTATTTGATAAGTTTATAAGAATTGATGATAAAACGACAAGAACTACAAGAGGAACTGGATTAGGACTTTATATTGTTAAAGGATTAATAGAAGCAATGAATGGAAGTGTTTCTTTGAAATCAACGAAAGATAATAAATTCTCAGTTAAAATAGTGGTACCGCTATATAATGAAGAAAGTAATGGTGATTATGAAGCTTGAATTTATGCAAGAAGCAATAAAAATGGCTAAAAAATCAGGGCAAGATATACCCATTGGTGCCGTTATTGTTAAAGATGGGAAAATAATTGCTAAAGCTGTAAATGAAAAAGAAAAAAGGCAAAATGTAATATATCATGCTGAAATGCTTGCTATTAGAAGAGCAAGTAAGAAATTAAATAATTGGCGTTTAAATGATTGTGAAATGTATGTTACTCTTGAACCATGTTCTATGTGTGCCAGTGCTATTTTACAAGCAAGAATAAAAAAATTATATTTTGGTACATATAATGTTTTAAATGGAGCTTTTAATGATAGATTTGATATGCGTCAAGTTATGCATTATGATATGGATGTTAAAGGCGGTATCATGGAAGAAGAATGTACAAAAATAATTAAAAATTATTTTGAAAGTTTAAGATAAATGCTTAAAAATTTACTTGATAAATATATTATTGAATACGAAACAAAAGATTTTATAGCAAATGATCCTGTTCAATTTGTTCATATGTACAAAAATAAAAGAGATATTGAAATTGCAGGTTTTATTGCTTCTATGTTTTCTTACGGAAAAAGAGAAGTATTTATTGAAAAGTTACATTATATATTTAATTTAATGGGAAATAAACCTTTTGAATTTGTTAAATCTTTTGACTGTAAAGATAATTGTATAAACAATTGTGATTATAGATTTTCTAAAGATTGTGATTTGGTACAGATTTTAAAAATTCTGCATATTTTATATACTGAAGGTGAAACATTAGAAAGTTTATTTGAATACAGTTATAAACAAAAACAAGATGTCTGGAATATGTTTCAAGGTGTTGTTGATTATTTTTATGCAAGAGTTGACAATCAAATAACAAAAGGTTTTTATCACTTACTGCCAAACCCTGAAAAGAAAAGTGCATTAAAAAGACTAAATATGCTCTTAAGATGGTTTGTTAGAAAAAGCGAAGTTGATATAGGAATTTGGAATTTTATTGATAAATCCGAACTTTTAATCCCATTAGATACTCATGTTGCCAAGATAAGCAGAAATTTGGGGCTATTAAATCGTAAAGATAACGGATATGATAGCGTTATTGAACTTACAAATGTTCTTAAAACGTTTGATGCTAAAGATCCTATAAAGTATGATTTTGCTTTATTTGGATATGGGGTTAATAATAAAATATAATTATTTTTTATCTGTTAAAAGAAATAAACTTACAAGGTCATTAATTTGTGTAATGTTTCTTTGATATTCTTGAACAGATTGTTCTAATTGTAGAATGTTAGTTTTATATTCTTGAATTTTAAGCATGCATTCTCTTGTTGAGCTGTTTAATTCTTCTTGAACTTCTTGTGCTTCTTTTAAAACACTGTTCATAGGAATGCCCATAGCTTCAAGTGTTTGTCTAATAATTTGAGCACCTGTTTGTTTTGTAACACCAACAGGAAGAGTTGCTATAAGATTTTTTAATACAGCAACATTAGATGGAATATTTATAGATGTAGATGCAATATTAATCTTTCTTACCGGTTCTTTTCTTTGAATTGGTTCTTTAAAGTTAAATGATGGAGTTTCTGTATGAATTTGTTTTTCTTGCATAACAGGTGTTTGATTTATTTGAATTTCATCTTTTGTGTTATTTGGTGTATTTATAGGCATTGAAGGAGTTTCTTCTTCGATAATTTCATCATTATCAACTTCTTGCATTATTTCATTATTTTGTGAATAATCTACCTCTTCAACATCTTCAATATTTGTTAACGGTAAAGAGTTTGAAATGATATTATTGTTATTTTCTTCTAATGGAGTTATATCCGCTTCAGCTTGTCTTTTTAGTGCTTCAACTATTTTTTTCCCTACACCTTCAGGAAGTTGATTTCTTGTCATAATACATCCTCTTAACTTTTTAGTTGAATTATATATAAAAAATAAAATTTATTCAATAAAAGTAAAGTTGTATATTAATATCTTTTTGCTAAGTTTTCACTGTCTGAAAAATATTTTATATCGGTTACTTTTATAATATGCCAACCGGCTTCTGTTTTTATTGGATCAGATATTACATTTCTATTCAATTTTAAAGCGGCATCTTCAAGTTCTTTAAAAATCATACCTCGCATACTATAACCAATATCACCTTTTTTTTCTTTAGATTCACATAGTGAATATTCTTGTGCAGCTTTAGCAAATGTCTTATCCTTATTTACTATTTCTTTTTTTATTTCTTCTGCTTTTTCTTTGGAATCAACTAATATATGACTTATTTTAAATTCTTTTTTATCCATTTCTGAGTGGAAATATGCAAAAGGAAAATAAATACAAAAAATAGCTAAAATCCAACAAAATATATTTAATAATAATTTCATAATTAATCCTCAAAATAAATTACAATTAGTATTATACATTAATTCCGGTATTTTTTGAATAAAATACAATCTAATATTTTTCGCAAGCTAATAAAGCAGCACCAATCATGCCTGAATAATTTCCTGCTTTAGCTAACTTTATTTTAACAGGAGATACTACAATTTCAGAATTTATAGCGTTTTCTATTTCTTTGGTATCAATAAATTCCCCCATACCTCCTGAAATAATTATGCTTTCAGGATCAAAAATATTAGTGATATTTATTAATCCTATAATTAAGTCTTGTTTCCATATATTAAACACTTTTAAGGAGAAGTTGTCATTTTGTTTAACTCCGTCAACAATATCATATGTAGTGATATCATTTGGATTTTTTTCTTTAAAAATACTGGTTTTAAATATTTCATCATTCAAAGCGGTTTCATTGGCAGTTTTCTTAAGTCCAATACCTGAAGCATAAGCTTCAAAACAGTTTTTTCTGTGGCAAGTACAGATTCTATCTCTTCCATTAATTTTCATACTACCTACTTCACCGCCGCGGCCTGATTTCCCTCTTAATAATTTTCCTTCAACAATAAAACCGCCGCCGACACCTGTACCTAATGTAATTGTTATTGTATTATTTTCTCCTATTGCAGCACCTACTTTATATTCTGCCCAAGCTGCTGCATTAGCATCATTTTCTACATATACAGGTTTTTTACTTAACTTAGAAAAATCTAAACTGTTATAACCATCTGGCATATTGGGAGTTGAAGACTCAACTTTTGTATTTGTTATATTTACAGCTCCTGCAGTTGCAAATGCTGTCATATCTATATTGTCTTCATTTTCTTTTATAATTGTTTTAAATAATTTTTCTAATTCATTAATGTTTTTTGGTGTTGAAGTCTTTTTTATGTCACTTAAGAACTCACCTTTTTCATTTATTATTGAGTAAACTAATTTAGTACCGCCTACATCTATTGCTAATATTCTTTTCATAATTAATCTCTTTCACAAAATCTTCTTGTAATTAATTGAGGTCTTGTAATAGCTGAACCTATTACAACACTGTGAGCACCAAGTTCAAATGCTTTATTTACTTCAAACGGTTCCCATATTCTACCTTCTAATATAATAGGACAATCAAGATTTTCAACCAGTTTTTCAAGAAGTTCAAAATCAGGTGTTGTCATTTTTCTATCAGAATATGATGTATAACCTGAAAGTGTTGTTGAAATTATATCAAAACCTAACTCTCTTGCTTTTACACCTTCTTCAAATGTTGATATATCTGCCATAGAAATTTTATTATTTGATTTTATATATTCTAAAATTTCTTTTAGACTTTCTTTGGGTCTTTTTCTTAGAGTAGCATCTGTTGCTATAATATCGGCATCAGCTTCAATTAATTCTTTAACTTCTTTTAGGGTAGGAGTTATATATACAACATCCATCCAATTATCAGGTAGTTTATCTGGTTTTGTTATACCAATAACTGGTACATTAAATAACCTTTTTGCATTTTTTATATCTCTTGTACCTGCAAGTCTTAATGCTTTAGCTCCTCCATTTATAACAGATTGCATCATTGCTATTATACATTCTTCTTTATATAAAGGTTCTTTTGGCATTGCTTGGACTGAAACTATTACTTTGTTTTTAATTGATTCTATTATTTTCATTAAATAATTATAACCTTTTTATAAACTCGGATAATAATAATTTGAAGTTTTCTTTTACTTTATTTGCTGTTTCAATTACTTCTTCATGATTTAATGGATTATTTGAAACACCAGCAGCATAATTAGTAAGACAGCTTATGCCAAGAACATTTAAACCGCAATAATTAGCAATTATAGCTTCAGGTACTGTAGACATACCAACGGCACTTGCACCTAATAATCTAAACATTCTTATTTCAGCAGGAGTTTCATAGCTTGGTCCTGTTGTTGCTGCATATACTCCTTTTTGATACTTTATTTTTAATCTTTCAGCTGTTTCTTGTGCTAGATTAATTAATTTTTTAGAATATACTTCACTCATATCTGGGAAACGAACTCCTAAAGTATCATCATTTTTTCCTATTAAAGGATTTGTTCCCATAAAATTTATGTGATCTGTTATAAGCATTAAATCACCAGGGGTGAAATTCTCATTTACAGCACCTGCAGCATTAGTAATTATCAAGGTTTTTATTCCAAGCTTTTTTAATATTTTAATAGGATATGTAACTGTTTGCATTGAATAACCTTCATAAAAATGGTATCTTCCTTGCATCATTACTGTATTTTTACCGTTGACTTTTGCGAAAATAAGTTGCCCTTTATGTCCCTGAACTTCAGAATTTTCAAAACCCGGAATATCTGTATAAGGTATTTTTATAGATTCAAAATTATCTGCAAAATCACCAAGTCCTGAGCCTAAAATTATTCCTATTTCAGGTTTAAATTTTTTTATCTTTTCTTGAATATAGCTTACCGTTAAGTTCATAATTAAACCCCATTTGCATAAATATTAAAAAACACAAAAGTAAATATACCTATTATTATGCAGTAATATCCAAAAAATGCAAGAGAATATTTACTTACAAATTTTAAAAAATATTTAATACAAAGATAACCAGATATAGCAGAAACAATTGTTCCAAGTATTATAGCACTCCAATTATATTGTAAGAATTCAGATATATCTATTTTAATTAAAGGATAAACCATAGAAGCACCTAATATAATTGGAATACTTAATAAAAAAGAATATCTTGCAGCTGTATATCGGTTTTGTTTATTTAAAAGACCTGCTGCAATAGTAAGTCCTGAACGTGAAAATCCAGGAAGTGCTGCTAAACCTTGAGCTATTGCCATTATAATTGATGTTTTTATATCTATTGATTCTTTTTTTTCTTCTATTTTTTTCGAATATAACTCGCTTGATATAAGTAATAAACCAGTAAATATTAATAAGACACCGACTATCATAGGGGCAAAAACTAAATCTTCCGCTATTGTATGAAGTGGAAATGCTATTATTACTGTTATAATTGTTCCAATAAGAATGTATATTGCTAATTTTGCATTTTCTGATGAATAATCTTTTGTTTTAATAGCATTTATAAATGCTATTATTATTTCTTTTATATCTTTTCTGAAATATATTAAAACAGCAACTAAAGTACCTAAATGAAGCATAATATCAAGAAAAATTTCTTGTGATGATTCTTGATGCAGCGGAAGGTTCTTTATTACTTTATATATATTTGAAGATATTACTAAATGTGCTGAACTTGAAATTGGTAAGAATTCGCTCAATCCTTGTACTATCCCCATAATTATTGCTTGAAATATATGCATTAATTACTCCTCAAAAAAACTTGCACAAGCTTTTTCTGTTTCCCAAACAGATACTTTTGATATCGCAGGAATTTTTTCTTTTAATTTCTTATATATAAATTTTGAAATAATTTCACTGCTTGGACTTGTATTTAAAAATTCTCCCAATGTATTAATATCTTTATGGTCGAGCATTTTTAAAACTTCATTAAGTTCTTTTTTTAGTACTTTAAAATCTATTAAAAGATTAGATTTATCAAGAACTGTGCCTTTAACATATACTTCAACTTTCCAGTTATGTCCGTGTTGATTTTCGCATTCACCATTGTAATTTAATAAATGATGTGCAGCAGAAAATGAACTTTCAACTTTTAATTCATACATTTTTTCTTATCCTTAAATTATACTTTCAAGTTTTTGAATAATTTCTTGGTTTTGTAATGCAAATTCATGACCTCTTGCTTCAATAGCAAGTTTTAATATTAATGGAAGATTTAAAGCCTTACCATTTGCTAAATTATTACAATAAACTTCTTCATAATTATTTGGAATTCTTAATGACCAATTTTGATCGCCTGAAGTTCCCGGACGATTATATACATCATATAAGCCTAAAAAGTCGGTAAAGAAAATTTGAATATTTTCTGCTTTGCAGGCAAATAATTCAACTAATTTTGTCTGAGTTAAAAATGCTGCATCTTTTGAAATTCGTACAGCAATTTCTTCTCTTTGTTCCATAGAAGCATCAGGCCATAAATCTTCAGCGAGATTTTTACCGTTTAAATAACCGGCTTCGGTATTTACTGTTGCATCTGCCCACATGGCAATAGGCTCATTGTCATGTGTACCAACCATTGCCCAGCTTCTTGGAGTTATATTCTTGCATCTATAAGGATGTTCCGGTTTTTCGGGTACCACAAACTGGATTAATTTCATTCCTTGTAAATCGTATTCTTTCATAACACTTACAACAGGATGAGTTAATGTACCTAAGTCTTCACAAACTATAGAATCTTTATCTAGTCCTACTTCTTGAGCTGCGCCTATAACTATTTTTTCAACTAAAGCACCATACCTTCTTATTTGTTCTTCTGTGAGTTTTAAAATTCTTTCTTCTTTATCTGCTTCAACTTCATAATTTAAATCATCCATTGTTGCAATAGCATATCTAGATAAAATAGGATGTTCCGGAGATGAGTATAATCTTCCTGCACCTTCTTCTATTTTTGGTTTTTTACCTGATACATAAACCCAAGGGTCAATTAAACCTACCATATGGTCAATTCTTACACCGCCAGGATTTTCTTTAAACATTTTTTTGTATAGTCTCTTCATCAGAATACCACCTTCTGCTAAAGACCCATCTTTATTAAATAATTTTTCAGGATCCATAACAGGAAAACCCCACATTTGTCCGTCTTCTGAGAAATAATCAGGAGGACAGCCCAAACACCATCCTTTTAAGAAATATGCTTGATATGCCCAATTGTCTCTGTCTGAAAATGCTACTTGTCTATCTGCTATCATTTTCATTCCTTTTGATTGAGCATATTCTCTCGATTTTGTATTTTGAACTGATATTACAAACTGACAGAATGAGTAATATTCAATTACATCTTTATATTTTTCTTTTATTTCATTTATTCTCGCTTCATATTGTATTTTTTGTTCTTCTGTTTCTGGGTTGAATAAACATTTATCTATTTCAGAGTTCCACATTGGCCAGTAGTCGTTATTATGTTCTACTGTTAATGCCTCATATAAAGAATCTTTTTCCAGCCAGTACTTATTTTCATTCTTATATTCTTCAAACTGATTTTTTAATTCAGGACAATCTATTTTTTTGAAATTTTCAAAAGCTTCTTTTAATGCTTCTTCTTGCGCATTAAATATATAAGAATATGCTGTTTTATTAGTATCTTTATTTGGATTATTTTCTGTTATTTTGTTATATGTTTCTTCTGAAAGTATGTTAAACCATTCAGCAGTTGTTAATTGTTCAAGGTCAATAAATAAGGGATTGTTTGAAAAAATAGTACCAGTATATGGGGAGGCATCAATTGATTTTGTTTTACCTGCAGGTCCAAGTTGGATATCTGTAAATACTCCGGATAAAAAATCAATTAATTTTTTTGCAGCATTGGAGTTTACGCTTCCAAAACCTGTATTTTTACCGTATTCGGCAGGAAAACTGTTTGCATGGGCAATAAATGCCATATGTTTTTTATTTAAAACTTTTAAAGCATCTTTTATTATATTCTTTGCTTCTTGGCTTGAAAATGGTGATTTTTTTTGTTCATCGCAATAAGTCATAATTTAACATATCCTCAAATACTAACTACCAATTTATTTTATATTCTTCAAGGATATTTTACAAGTAAATATAGATAAAAATTAAATCTGTTACCTTATTTCTTTAGTGTTATTCTTGTTGATTAAGTTTTTACTCTCAACAATTCTATTAATAAGTCAATTTAATCTAGTGTCGCACTTTGTTAGCAAGGATGACTCAATACAAAGTACTCACCTTTTGATAGCTCTGCTCACCTTCGTTTCACTACTGGTACAAGCTTAGTCAAAAACAAAGTTTTTTGTTCGTTTTGTAAAAAATTACTCACACTTTTAGCTTATCGTGAATTTTTGTCGGAAAATATTATAAGAATATTATAAGGATGAATAATAATCATCGACAGATTTGGATAAATCAGTAACTATTTTGTATAATTCATTTTGATTATCATTATTTTTTAAATAATCAAGGACTTCTTTTTTGGGTCCTTTAAAAATATAATTTGAAGTTATTCTATCTGAATTCTGTCTGTGTACTCCAACAGAAAGTCTTCTGTTTGTTTTAGGATCTATTGCATCATGTTCAATAGTAATTAAAGCTTCATTTTGTGTTTGAGGTATATCAAAAGCAACAAAAATTTTTCTAAATTTACCATTTTCAGGTACTTCTCTTTCTGCTCTTTGATATAATATATCTCTGCTTTTTTCTATAAGAAGATTTGTTTTTTCATCATCACTTAGCATTGGAATTTTGTCCTTATCTATTCCTGAAAATGAAGAGTTATAATTATTATAGTTATTATTTATATTCATGTTGTATCCTTATATTATAGCATTATTAAAAACAAGATAAGAAAAATTTTGTTAGTGTCCTCTTTGACTTATATTTATTAAACCTTGCATATCTAAAAGTTTCATTGCTTCTTGTGATAGTTCATTGGAATCAAAATATGTAGTAATATCAGGCATATTTGTTTGTATTCCTAGTTCTTTAAGTCTTAGATATTGATATATATCAGTAAGAAAACTGTTATATTTTGAGTAAGTCTCAGGTTCCATACCTTTTATGATACTGTATACATCCGAATATTTAGTGTTTGATGCAGTAATTTTACCTGTACGTATATCATAAGGAATATGTTCTGCATCTGCAAATTCATTTAATTGAGTTCCTCTAATTTGAAGTTCACCGTTTCCTATTGTTCCGTCTGATAATTTTTGTTTAGTATTCATCTGTGATGATGCATATCCTGATTCTTTTATAGCACCATTAGTATCAAGTTTTACTGTATATTCAGACGTAGAATTTAAATCAACTTTTGTACCTGAACCATTAGTGAAATCATCATAAGTTACAAGTTTTAATCTCTCTCCGGTTTGTATATAATATGCATCTGCTATTTCTTGTAATTGAAAATTTGTGAAATAAGAAGAAATTTCATCTCCATAGTTATTTAGTTCTGTTATGGTTAGTCTTCCATTACCTATTGCATCAACAAGTTGATCAACAACTTCTTGTGTTTGTTTCTCTTTTAAAATATCAATAATAGTACCTTTTATTTCATTTAATGTAGCAATTCCTGCTTCATCAAGAGTTGAGTTATCTCCATTCATATATTTGATGAATTGGTCATAACTAATATCATATCCGTATAAACAATCTTCAATAATTTCTTTTGCGTCTTCTGTTGAAAGACTTTTTATCTGAATTCTTGTTCCATAAGCATCACCAATTGCATCTATACAATCTGCTGTTGATGTTGATGATAATTTACCTTTATTAAATTTTTTAGCAAGTTTTTCAAATATAGAATCTGTGCCTTTTGCTCTTCCTGTAATTGTTTGTACAGAGTCTAAATCATCAAATTCATTTTTTATTTGTAATTTAGCTTCATCAATATTAGATTTAAATAATTTATTTAAATCATCAGCTTGTTTAGAAAGTTCAGTTTCAATTTCTGATGGAAGTTTTGCTTCAGTTGAAGTTTTTGCTGCTGTATCTATTGTGGTAAGAGTATCATTTCCGGTTTGTGAATCAATATCTTTTACCGGAGTTGTTTGGACTGCATCAGAATTTGGTATTTCATCAGCTTTAACTTCTAAAGATTTTTCTGCAGTTGTTGGAGTGGCTGAAGTTGTTTTAATTTTGTTGTATTGTACACCTGAACTTATTCCGCCTAATACGCCTCCTGCTAAAGCTCCACCTGCTGCATTTAATGCAGTATTTTTTGCAAGATCGCCAACATTAAATTCAACATCTTCTTCAACGGCAGCTTCAATTGTGTAATCACTAGCTCCTGTTACAGCACCCGAAATGGCGCCTGCCTTTGCACCAGATATTGCTCCTTGTTTTATTGTTTCTTTTAATGTTTGTTCCGCCACGGTTTTAGCCGTAACTGCACTTGTTCCTATTCCCATTGTTGCTACAGATACTGCACCATCAACAGCACCGGAAAGTGAATCTTTTAATATCTGCTTGCCATCAACCGCATCACCTTTAACTTTATTTGTGGCTCTATCAACAAATTTTAATCCTGCTTTTGTTGCAGCTCCCGCGCCTGCCGCTGCTGCTATTACACCTAATGATAAACCGCCTGTTAATACGGCTGAACCGACAACAGCTACTGAGACAACTCCTGTTAAGATGTTGGCTGCAAGATTTACGCTTCCTTCTTGTTTTGTTGAAAAGTTACTTATTATGCTATCTGCTTCTTCGTAACTTATTTCACCATTTTTATAATATTCTATAGCTTGTTCACATTTATTAGTGTTTGATCCAAGTCCTGTTACGTTTTTTATTCCATTCCAAAGTGAACCAAAAACGCCTTGGTTGTTTTTTGCTTCTGATAATTTATTTTCTAATGCTTCTATTTTTTCTTCACAAATTTCTTCATTATTTTGTGTTATTTCTATATCTGTTGTTTCTTCGTTATTTGTTTCTTCATTAAATATTGATAAATTATCACTTGTGTTAACTTCTTGTGATGATGAATTATTATTATATTGATATAATTCATTATTATTTATATTACTTATATTGTTTGACATAAAAAAACTCCATAAATGAATATCGTCAAATTATGGAATTTCTTTAATAATATTTATATATTTGTAAAGTTATGGAAAACTAAACCATAAACTTTCATAAGGTCTTAATCTTACTATTAATTTTTTATTTTCTATTTTTAGAGTTCTATTTTTTTGTGTTATTAGCTCTTTCAGTTCAATTTCAGATGAATATTTATCAAAATTAAATTCAGTAGAATCAAGTTCAACAAAAACTTTATTATCAGAAAGATTGTTTACAATAAGAATTCTGTCATTTTTACCTTTTCTTAAATATGAAAGAACTTCAGGTTTATTTGTTTTAACTTCAATAAATTCTCCCCTTGATAAGGTTGGATATGATTTTCTTACCTGAATAAGACGTTTAACTTTTTTATATATTTTTGCATTAAAAGAATTAGAAGAAGTCATTGCTTTATAGAATATACTTCTTTTAATTGCACCTCTATGAATATCTCTGCTGTCAAAATATGAAAGCATTTGAGAAGATTCTCCATTTTTGCTTTTGTTTCTTCTTTCTCTTATTTTTGCCCATCGTTGAGCATAAGAGAAATTGTTTTGGCTTCCTATTTCATCTCCGTAGTATATTATTGGGATACCTTTTAAAGAAAGTAAAATTGCAAATGTCATATTTATTCTATCAGGATTATTATCAAGGAAATTTGCCATTCTGCCGCTAATTCCATATCCTTTTCTGAATTCAGCACCTTTTTCTGCTAAATCATCATATAAGAGTTCTCTTGTTTTTTCATTAACCATTTCAAGTGTTAATTCATCATGTACCCTTAAGAAAATTGCCCAGCTGGCAGTTTCGGGAATTTGCGGAGTTTGCTTGTGGGTTTTCCAGAAATATGAATTATCAGCAGATACTAAAGTAGCCCATATTGCAGGCATATATGGAAAATGATATGCAATTTGAATTTCGTTTGTTCTATTTAATTCTTTTTGCTTTCCGTCTATATTAACTGATATTTTCCTTTCTGTTCCAAAATAAGGTAATATTTTTTTTGGTGGCTGACAAGCTTCTGCTTGTATTACTGATCTTGGTGCAATTTCCTGCAAAAATGTACTTATAATTTTTATTATTTCATGTGTCTTAGGTAGATTTTCTGCATTTGTTCCTTCTTCTTTTATTAAATATGGAATTGCATCCATTCTAAATATATCTATTCCAAGATTTGCCCAAAATGCTATATTATTAAGGTTATAATATAAAACATCAGGATTCTCCCAATTTATATCTAATTGAAATGGATAAAAGGTATGATATAAGTAATAATCTTTACCTTGAATTGTAACTTTTCTATAGTGAGAATCTGTTATTTCCGGAAAAATTAGACGTCTTTTTGATATTTTACCGCTTTCGTGTCTATATTCTGCAATGTAACCAAGTTTTTCATCCTTATATACTATTTTTTCCGGTTCTTTTTCGCTTACCACAAAGTAATTTAATTTTTCTAAATCTCCATTTAATGCAGATTGGAACCATTCATGTTGATCTGAAAAATGATTTAATACTAAATCTGATTTAATTTTAAAACCATGATTTCTAGCTTCTCTTATAAAATATAAAAATTCGCTCATACCTCCAAGATCTTTTCTGACATCACGAGGATTTTTAACATCAAAACCGGCATCTCCCATTGGAGAATCTGCGAAAGGAAGTATATATATAGTTGTAACACCTAAGTCCTTCAAATATGGAAGCATTTTGGTAGCTTTTTTGAATGTATTTGTTGAAGAATCATTATCTACACCGAATTGATCAACATAAAACATGTATATAATTTCATCTTTATACCAATCATCACTTCTTGTTAAGTCTTCAGCTTTTAATCTTTTATCTCTTTTTAATTTTGTATCTTTAATAATTTTTAGAATATTAGTGTATATTTCGTCTTTTTGTTTTTCTCCATATACTTTTGCTATTGAGGTTTTTAATCTTTTTTCTACATCTTTTGATACAATATCTTCAGTTTGAATAATATCTGTTATTTTATCTTGAAGAATAAAATTTCCAGAAAATGCATATGATGGAATTGTAATATTAAATAAAAAACATATAACTATAAATGAGATAATAACTTTCTTCATTCTTAATCCTCATTTCTTTCTTCATCTATAATTATATATAAAAAATAATACTATTTATCTTTTAGTTGTCATGCTTTCTGGCTGTAGTTTTTCAATGATATTTAAACCATTGAAAATAGCTTTAAGGTTAGCTTTAACAGTACTTTCATCACAGCCTCTGGAAATAATAGTTTGTCCGTTTGGAGCTTTAAACTGCATAATTGTCATAGCTGTTGCATCAGATCCCATATTTAATGCTTTTTGTTCATAATTTAAAAATTCAAAGTTAAATCCTGATTTCTGAAGAGCTTTGATACAAGAATCAACAGGACCGTTGCCTGAAACTTCCATCGAATATTTTTTATCTTTATACATAAATTCCAATATTGAATTTCCATCACTTGTTTTTTCAAGATTACAAAGCTTAAATAGACCTTTGACATTAAGTACATTATTATAATAAATATCAATAATATTTCTTGTTGAAAGTTCACCGATTTTCTCAGCTTCTTCTTTTGCAATAGGAGCAATTCTTTGTGCTTCTTGAAGAGTTATAGGATATCCAGCATCAGATATAATTTCAAATATTGCAGTTTTGCCGGATTGAGAAGTAAATCCTAATTTTTCATCATCTTTTCTTCCTATCAAAGATGGGTGAATAGGTCTATATGCACCTTTTTCCATATCTTTAGTTTTAACTGCTCCATCTTGGTGTATACCGCTTCTGTGTGCAAGTGCTTCAGGTCCTATTAATGGTGCTTTTTCATATATTTTTACATTAGACATATCAGATACAGTAAGAGCTAATTCATAAATTTTAGATAAGTTTAATGGAACATCAACTCCTGAATTATGCAAAGCAATTGCAACTTCATATAAATTTGTATTTCCGGCTCTTTCACCAAGTCCATTTAGGGCACATTCCAGTTGAATTGCACCGGCAAAATAACTTTCTACAGTTGTTGCTGTTGCCATCCCAAGGTCATTATGGTTATGTACAGAAATTATTATATCTTTAGGGAGTGCATTATATACTTTTTCAACTAAATCTACGAATTTTTTTGGTCTTGTTCTCTCCACAGTATTGGGCAAGTTTATAACGTTTGCACCTGCTTTTACAACTTCTTTTAAAGTATCTATAACAAAATCTATATTTTCGTGGCAATCACCAAAATGTTCAACAGAAAATTGAACTTGACCATTTTTTCCAATAGTTTTTCTTGCAAACTCTACCGCTTCAATTGCTTGTTTTTTAACTTCAAGAGGAGATTTATTTAGTACATATTCCATATTAAACGGACTCATTGCAATAAAAGTATGAACTCTTCTTTTTGAAGCCGCATCTATAGATTTAACTGCTTTAACAATATCATTTTCAATACATCTGGCTAGTGCAGAAATTACTATATTATCGGGAGCAATTTGTGCTAATCGTGAACAAGCTTCATAATCCATATCGGATGCTGATGCAAAACCCACTTCTACTCCTTGTATTCCGAGTTCAAGTAAATGATTAAATATAATTTCTTTTTCAAATGTATTCCAAGGTTTTTTTAATGATTGATTACCGTCTCTTAATGTAATGTCATAGAAAAACGGTTGTCTTTTAATCATTGTACTTATCCTTTCTTATTTCTTGAACTCTTTATGGTGTTATTGTAAAATAAAAGCATTAAAAAGGGAAGTTTTATGATTGACAGATATTCCAGAGAAAAAATGAAAAAAATTTGGGATTTGAATTCAAAATTTAATTATTATCTTGAAGTAGAACTTGCAGTTTGTAGAGCATATAATAAGCTTGGTAAAATATCTGATGAGGTTTTAACAGATATTATTTCAAAAGCTGCATTCTCAGTAGAAAGAATAGATGAAATTGAAAAAGAAGTCCATCATGATGTCATAGCTTTCCTTACTAATGTTAATGAAACTGTAGGTGAAAATTCCAGATATATTCATATGGGAATGACAAGCAGTGATGTTATTGATACTGCTTTAGCTCTTCAAATTAAAGACAGCGGAAAGATAATCTTAAAGGATATTGACGATTTACTTTTAACTCTAAAAGAAAAGGCAAAAGAAAATAAGGATACCATTTGTATTGGCCGTTCACATGGAATACATGCCGAGCCTATGACATTTGGTGTAAAAATATGCGGTTGGATTGACTTATTTGAACGTAATAAAAGAAATTTAGAAAAAGCATTGGAAGAAGCAAGAGTAGGACAAATTTCAGGCCCTGTAGGTACCTATAGTAATATTGACCCTGAGGTTGAAAAAATTACTTGTGATTTTTTAAATTTAAAACCGGCAAAATTTTCTACACAAATAATAGCAAGAGATATACACGCTCAATATCATCAAGCACTTGCTTTAATAGCTTCTGTTATAGAACAGGTGGCAGTTGAATTAAGGCATCTTCAAAGAACGGAAGTACTTGAAGTTGAAGAAGGCTTTTCTAAAGGACAGAAGGGGTCTTCTGCTATGCCTCATAAGAAAAATCCTATATCTGCAGAAAATTTATCGGGTCTAGCTAGAGTTGTTCGTTCAAATTCTATTGCAGCAATGGAAAATATTCCTTTATGGCATGAAAGAGATATATCACATAGTAGTGTTGAAAGAATTATTTTCCCGGATTCTTCAATTTTAATAGATTATATGCTTTCAAGACTTGAAAGTACAATAAAAAATTTGGTTATTCATAAAGATAATATGCTTAAAAATACAAAACTTTTTGGAGGTATTGTATATTCTCAAAAGGTTCTTTTAAAACTTTGTTCTAAGGGTTTATCAAGAGAAGATGCATATAAATTAGTTCAAAAAAATGCTCTTGATGCTTTTAATAATAATGGTAGTTTTATAGATAATCTTCTTAATGATGATGAAGTTTTGAAATATCTTAATAAAGACGAAATTAAAGATTGTTTTAATATTGATGATTATTTGAAAAATATTAATTATATTTATAGTAAATTTTGTATATAAAATTATTTTAATCTTTCAGCTATTAATGGCGTTAATAAGTCCCATGTTTTTTCTGTTGGATGTCCATTATCAGGATTTAAATATTCTTTAGAGTTTAAATTTACATTAGAAAGTTTATCTGTTTCTATTACATTAAAATTGTTTGCTTTTAATTTTTTATATAAAGATTCAGAATATAAAAGCTTGTAATTATTGTAGAAAATAATAGTGAAGTTAATTTTTTTATTCCAATGTTTCTCCAGATTTTCTCTTGTTTTTAAAAAATATAAAAGAACTAAATCAGTAATTTCATCTTCATATTTTGTATTATTTATATACCAATTAACATATTTACTATTTAGAACTTTAAATGAATAAGATGAAATTAATATATTTTTTAAATAATTACTTCCATCTAAAATTAAATCATTGCCTTTTTTATTAAAATGACCGGTCATGTGAGTATCTAATATGTCAATAAAATTAATATATAGACGTCTGTAATGGTCTGGAATGATAACGTATAAAACCGTATTAGAAGGAGGAACAGATGAATAGAAATTATCATCAATACTTTGCCAATACATACAACCTATACCACGCCCCGGAACTGCTCTATTATATACAGGTCGCTTTAAGATATGGGCAAGTTTATATGAAAAAGTTTGATTGTATTTTAAAAATTGACCATGTGCATAAGAACAACCAAATATAATAATAGGTTCTTTATTTTTATATTCAAGTCCATCAGGTTTTCTACCTCTAAAAACATTATCACTGCCATCAAAATATGTTTTAAAGTCAATACCATATCTTGGTTTTATTAAGTATGAGAAAAATGGTGGTTTAAATGCATCTGCATGATTTTTTCTATAGGTTATTACGTGATAAGAATATACAGCAATATCAGATAAAAATATTAGTAATAACATTATAAATATATTAATTATTATAATAAGTGAAATTTTTGTAATTTTTTTTCTCATATATTCAAAGATTCCGATATTTTCTTTGTTAATAAATCCCAAGCTTGTTCTTTTGGATGATAGTCTTGGCTCATATATTCAGGTGTGTGAAGATTTAAATTATAATCATATTTTAATGATATAACTATAAACCCGTTTTTCTTAAGTTGTTCAATAAATAAATTATCATGTGGGAAGGTTTGGTATAAAATAACTACATATTTGGTGTTTTTCCAATGTTTTTTCATCTCATTTTTACTTTCAACCAAATGTTGCAACGCAAATGAAAAATATTGTTCATAATTATCAGATTTTAATAAAATATTATTGATATAAAAATGCTCTATTTTTTGAGTAATATATAATCTGTGAATAAATTCAAGTAATGCATTTTTTTCTTTTTTTAAAATCAGTTTTTTATCTTTTCGTTCATATCTTAAATTGTATGTTTCATCAAGTAAGCATTCAGTCATAAAAGATGGTACGTATAACCTTCTAAAATGATCATTTATCATAATGTAAATAACATATTCAGGTTCTGGGACATCAATATAAAATTTATTTTGTCTTACTTGATTAAGCATATGTTGAAAACCCCATCCTGCAACTGCTCTGTTATATACAGGACGTTTAGTAAGATGGGATAATTTATATGAAAATGTTTGTTCATTATCTAAACCGAATCCATAAGCATAAGAACATCCAAAAATGACAATAGGCTTTTTTGTATAATTTAATCCTTCCGGCTTTCTTGTCCAAGTCTTTCTATAATCTTTAAATTCTTCTAAATTTATAATTTCCATTCTTTTAATTCCGGGGTGAAATGAAATTGGGAAATTATTATTTTGAAATTTATCATTTATTTTGAGTTTTAAATTTTCACATCCCCAAACTAGAAACTCAAGAGAAATGATAATAATCAAAAATAATATGATATTAGTTCTTATAATTAAGAATATTTTTTTCATATAAATTATATTAAGTTAAAATTTGATAAAAAAGCAATACAGATTCTTAAACTAGGTTTTTTTGCTCCTTAAAGGTTCAATTCCCTTACAATAAGCGGAACTAATAAATTCCAAGCTTTTTCATTTGGATGATTATCTTCTAATTTAAAATCTGAGCTGTTTAAATCTTCTTTTATTAATTCTTTTGTTTGTATAACGATAAAACCATTTTCTTTCAGTTTCTTTGATAATAAGTCTTCATATGTAATATCTTTATAGAAAATAATTACAAATTTGAATTTCTTATTCCAATTTTTTTCTAGATTTTTTCTTGTTTCAAGAAAATATGAAAGAACTAAATTAGTTAATTTATCCGCGTTTTTGTCATTATATATAAATCTGTCTGAGAAATAATGATTTAAATATTTTTGTATATAAGAAGATCTGTAAAAATTTCCAAATATATTATTATAATTGTCTTTAACTAATTTATTTTTTTTATCAGAATAATGTAGATAGAAATAATTTTCTGCAATATTGAAAGAATTAATAAGAATTCTTCTGTAATGATCTTGAATCATGATGTAAAAAACTAAATCCGCAGTAGGAATATCTTTATAAGTAGAATTTAAAGTACTTTGTAGGTACATGTGTTGTAGTCCTGATGCAGGCATTGCGCGGTTATATACAGTGCGTTTTAGAATATGAGCAAGTTTATATGAAAAAGTTTGATTGTAGTTTAAATATTGTCCGTAAGCAAAAGAACATCCAAAAACAATAATGGGATTGGGGTCTTTGTACTCAAGTCCGTCAGGTTTTCTTCCCCAATACAAATTTCCCTCTCCTGTAAAATAATTTTTTATTTTTGTTAAACTGACATTTGGATTTATTAAAGAATATTTAAATTCAATATTTTTTTTATCTGTAAGAATAGAATTTTTTGTATATTCTTGGGAATATTTTTTCCAGATAATATATTCACTAGAAATAAATATTATTACAAGGAGTATAAGATTAATTGTAATTATGTATGAAAATTTAACTATTTTTTTCATGGTGAGAATGATAAATTTAATAAAATATTATGGAATAAAATTACAAGTGTCAATATTATTAAAATTATAATAGGTTGTTTTTTTAAAAATAGCAAACTTATAACATGTTAAGAAAAATTTACAAATCGGCGAATGAATAATAAAAAAGGGATGTTTCAAGATTCAAGTTAGAACTGTAAGTTTCATAATATTAAAAAAACAATAAAAGAGAAAAAATAAAAAATGCCAAAAAATGAAGTAAAGAAGGAAAAAATTGACTTGATTTGAAATTTTTAACATGTACTATATATTTATTGATTAAATCAATAAAGAGGAAAAGGATGTCAAAAGACGTAATAGAATTTGAAGGAACAATAATAGAATCACTGCCGAATGCGATGTTTCGAGTAGGATTAGAAAACGGGCATGAGATATTAGCTCATATATCGGGAAAAATAAGAAAAAATTTCATAAAAATATTACCTGGCGACAAGGTAAAAGTGGAGATGACACCATACGATTTAACAAGAGGTCGCATAACTTACAGATTAAAATAAAGGAAATAGATATGAAAGTAAGAGCTTCAGTAAAACCACTTTGTGATAAATGCAAAGTAATCAAAAGAAAAGGCAGAGTAGCAATCATATGTGAAAATCCTAAACACAAACAGAGACAAGGTTAATAAAGAAATAAAGGAGAGACTATGGCAAGACTTGCCGGGGTAGATTTACCTCGTAATAAAAGAATGGTAATCGCATTAACCTATATATTTGGTATAGGACCTACTCGTAGTGCTAAGATATTAGCAGCATGCGGTATATCAGAAGATTTAAGAACAGATGATTTAACAGATGATAACATCAAAAGATTAAGAGAAGAATTATCACATTACACAATAGAAGGTGATTTAAGAAGAGAAGAATCGTTAAACATCAAGAGATTAAGTGAAATTAACTCATACAGAGGAATGCGTCACAGACGTAAACTTCCTGCAAGAGGACAAAGAACAAAAACAAATGCAAGAACAAGACGCGGTAAGAAAACAGGCCCAATCGCTAAAAAGAAATAATTAAAGGAGTAATATAGATAATGGCTAGACCGGTAAAAACAAAAAAGAAAGAAAAAAAGAATGTATTACAAGGTGTTGTACACATACAGTCAACATTTAATAATACAATCGTAACTTCAACAGATACACAAGGTAATGCTATTGCATGGGCTTCTGCAGGTGGTTGTGGATTCAAGGGTGCAAGAAAAGGTACTCCGTTTGCAGCACAATCAGCAGCAGAAAAAGTTGCAAAGCAATCAATAGATCAAGGAATGAAAAAAGTTGAGGTTTATATAAAAGGACCGGGTTCAGGCAGAGAAACAGCTATAAGAGCAATTCAAGCTGCCGGACTTGAGATTACATTAATTAAGGACGTTACACCAATTCCTCATAATGGTTGTCGTCCTCCAAAGAGACGTAGAGTATAACAATAACGTAAGGAGTCAAACATTGGCTAAATATACAGGACCATCAAATAAATTATATCGTAACTACGGAGTTACTGATTTATCAAATAGAAAGTTGGTTTCTTCATTAAGACAAAATGCTTCTGGTCAGCATGGTGCAGCAAGAAAAAAACTTTCTGAGTATGCAATACACTTAAATGAAAAACAAAAAATTCGTTTAACATATCTAATTAGTGAAAAACAATTTGTTAGATATTATAACGAAGCAAGCAGAAGAAAAGGCGTTACAGGTACTATTCTTTTACAATTGTTAGAATCAAGATTAGATAACATTGTATTTAGAACCGGGTTTGCTATTACAAGAAAACAAGCAAGACAAATTGTAAATCACGGTCATGTTCTTGTAAATGGCAGAAGAGTTGATATACCTTCATACCTGGTAAAACCTGGTGATGTTATTACATTCAAAGCAGGCAGTGTAGATTTTGTTAAATCTGTTGTTGGATCAATAGATATGGCAATTGCACCTGTTTGGATGACAATAGACAAAGATGCTTTAAAAGTAACATTTGACAGAATTCCCGAAAGAGAAGAATTAGACCCCGAACTTAAAGAGCAACTTGTAATCGAGTATTATTCTAAATAATTGTAGGAGATTAATTATAATGGAATTGAAAATTAAATGTATAAATACGACAACCAGTTCAGATGGTTCTCAATATGGTAAATTTGTTGTTGAGCCATTAGAAAAAGGTTTTGGTACAACAATCGGTAATGCTTTAAGAAGAGTTTTATTATCATCTCTTGAAGGTGCTGCTGTTACTTCTATAAGAATTGAAGGTATTACACATGAATACACATCAATTCCTGGGATTGTTGAAGATGCAATAGATATAATGTTAAATTTAAAAGGATTAACAGTAAAAACAGAAGATAAAGATCCTCAACATTTAAGACTAGAAGTAGATAAACCAGGACCGGTATTAGCAAGTGATTTACAGTTACCGGCAGGTGTAAAAGTTGTTAACCCTGATTGGCATATTTGTACAATTTCCGAAGGCGGAAGTATTTCTGCTGATATTGTTGTTGAAACAGGTAAAGGTTATAGAACTGTAGATGTACTTAAAGAAAATAAAGGTAATATGCCTATTGACTTATTACCTATTGATGCATCATTTATGCCTATTAAAAGAGTAAGCTACAATGTTGAAAATACACGTGTTGGAGATGTTGTTGACTATGACAAATTAACTCTTGAAATATGGTCTAATGGAAGTATTGATGTATCAAGTGCATTAAGCCAAGCAGCTAATTTATTAATAGAACATTTTATGCAAATTGCTTCAATAACTGGTCAACCTACAATTTTAACAAATCAACATGTTGTTGAAGAAGTTGAAGAAGAGGCTCAAGCTCCAAGTATTTCTATAGAAGATTTGGAATTATCAGTTAGAGCATACAATTGTTTAAAAAGAGCAAGCATTAATTCTTTAGCTGAATTATTAAAGAAATCTGAACATGATTTATTGAATATCAAGAATTTCGGTAAAAAATCTTCAGATGAAGTTATAGAAAAATTACATCAGGTTGGTTTAGAACTTCAACCAAATCCTGAAGGTGTAGAATTAGAAGAAGTATAAATTAATCAAAAGGACAAATAAGATGAGACACCAGTGCAATAGAAACAGACTGTCAAGACCACAAGATCAAAGAAAAGCATTATTAAGATCTTTGGCTACCGAGTTGTTTTTACATGGCGAAATCACAACAACTATTTCTAAGGCAAAAGCTTTAAAGCCTTATGCTGAAGAAATAATTACTCTTGCAAAAAGAGGTGATTTACATGCCAGAAGACAGGCTGCAAAATATATTTTTGATGTAGAAACATCAAAATATATTGACGGTCAAACAGGCGAAGTATTTTCAGAATTACAAGAAGGTAAAAAATTAATACCTCAAACTGTTTTAAGAAAATTATTTGCTGAAATCGGTAAAAAATATGAAGATAGGAACGGCGGATATACAAGAATATATCACTTACCGCCAAGACGCGGCGATGCAGCAGAAATGGCATTAATCCAATTAGTATAATGCAAAGGTATTTAATTGTATTAGAATATATTGGGACTAACTATCAAGGCAGCCAAAAACAGCCGCACAAAATGCCGAATTCTATAAATCCTGTTAATACAATACAAGATGAGTTAGAAAAGGCAATCAGTACATTGACAAAAACAAAAACCAAAACAATTTTTTCCGGTCGAACCGATGCCGGTGTTCACGCTAAAGGTCAAACAGCTCATTTTGAGACTGAGCTTGAACTAAATCCGAGTAAGTTCGTTAACTCTCTAAATGGTATTCTTCCGAGTACAATTAGTGTAAAAGAGTTAAAAAAAGTCGAGAAAACATTCCATGCACAGAAGAGTGCTAAGGCGAGACATTATCGTTATACAATAGCCAATAGAGCTCAAAGAAGTGCGTGGGATGCAAATTGTTTATTAGTAAGGTATCCTTTAGATATTAATAGAATGAACAAAGCATTAAGTTATCTTAAAGGAGAGCATGATTTTACTTCTTTTAAGAAAGTAAGGACATCAAATCCTGCTAAAATATGCAATATGTATGAAGCAAAAGCAACAAAAGATGGAGATTTTGTTTATATAGATTTTATTGCAGACAGGTTTTTGTACAATATGATCAGATCGATCGTCGGAACTCTCCTATTGATAGAAAGAAAATCTTTAGCCCCCGAGACACTTAAAGATATTCTGGAATCAAGGGATAAAACAAAAGCAGGTTCGACCATAAGCCCAGAAGGCTTAACATTAATAGAAGTAATATACAATAATATAATAAATGGAGAAAGCTTATGAAAACTTATTCAGCTAAACCTCTTGAAGTAGAAAGGAAATGGTATCTAATTGATGCTGAAGGTAAAACTTTAGGCAGATTAGCAGTACTAGCTGCAAACTTATTAAGAGGTAAACACAAACCACAATACACTCCAAACGTAGATACAGGTGATTTTGTTATAATTATTAATGCTGATAAAATCTGCGTTTCAGGAAAGAAAGAAACAGACAAAAAATATTATCATCATACCGGTTATCCTGGTGGATTAAAGGTTGCATCATTTAGAGAATTAATGGAAAAAGATGCTACTTTAGCTTTAGAAAAAGCAATTAAAGGTATGTTACCTCATAATACTTTAGGTCAAGAACAATTCAACAAGTTAAAAATATATGCTGGCAATGAACATCCTCATGCTGCTCAAAAACCTGTTGTATATAACGAAACGGAGGCTAAATAATGGCAGAAAAAGAAATTATGGCAACAGGAAGAAGAAAAACAGCCATTGCCGTTGTTAAACTTGTAAAAGGAAAAGGAAGAGTTTTTGTTAACGGAAAAACTTTTACTGATTATTTTGGAAATAGAGCTGCTTTAGAAATGATGGTATTCAGACCTTTAGCTTTAACTGATAATCAAGAAAAATTTGATGTAAGAGTTAAAACTGTTGGTGGTGGTGTATCTTCTCAAGCAGGTGCTATAAAACACGGTATTTCAAGAGCTTTATTAAAGTTTAATGAAGATTATAAAACAGTTTTGAAATCTGAAGGTTTATTAACCAGAGATGCTCGTGTTAAAGAACGTAAAAAATACGGTCGCAAAAGAGCTAGAAAGAGATTCCAATTCTCTAAACGTTAATATTCAAATTATTTATCATGCAAAAAAAAGGACTTCGAAAGAGGTCCTTTTACTTATTTAATAACGAATTTTTATAATTATTATTTTTTTAATTTTAAGACATTGGCAAAGATTTATTTCTGTAATAGACTAAGATTATGAAATATATAGATAATGTAAGAAATTTTTGTATTATAGCACATATAGATCACGGTAAATCGACTTTAGCAGACAGACTACTCGAAAAAACAGGAACAATAGCTGAAAGAGATATGCAAGATCAACTTCTTGATACAATGGATATAGAAAGAGAACGTGGCATTACAATAAAACTTAATGCTGCAAGAATGAACTATAAGGCTAAAAATGGTAAAGAATATGTCTTAAATTTAATTGATACACCCGGGCATGTCGATTTTTCTTATGAAGTTTCACGTTCTTTAGCTGCTTGTGAAGGTGCATTGTTAATTGTAGATGCAACTCAAGGAGTTGAGGCACAAACATTATCTAATGTTTATCTTGCAATAGAGCAGAATTTAGAAATAATTCCTGTAATAAATAAAATTGATTTACCTTCTGCAGACGTTGAAAGAGTTAGAGAAGAAATTGAAGAAGTACTTGGAATAGATGCATCTATGGCAATACCTGTAAGTGCAAAAGAAGGTATTGGTATAGAAGAAGTACTTGAAGCAGTTGTTGAATTTGTACCGCCGCCAGAGGATACTTCTGATAAACCATTGAGAGCGTTGGTGTTTGATAGTGCTTATGATCAGTATTTAGGGACGTTATGTTTCTTTAAAGTTGTTGATGGCAATATAAAACTGGGTGATAAAATTAAGTTTATGGCTTCTGGAAAAGAGTATGAAATTACTGAACTTGGTTATTTAAATCCTCATAGAGTTCCTGTAAAAGAATTAAAGACAGGTGATGTTGGTTATATGGGCTGTTCTATAAAAGAAATTACCAGATTTGTAGGTGATACTATAACTCACGTTGAAAATGGTGCAAAAGAACCATTAGCAGGATATAAAGAAGCACTTCCAATGGTATTTTCCGGTTTATATCCTGTTGATAATGATCAATATCAAGATTTGAAAGAAGCATTAGAGAAATTAAAACTTAATGATTCAAGTATTACATTTGAACCTGAAACTTCATCAGCTCTTGGTTTTGGATTTAGATGCGGTTTCTTGGGGATGCTTCATATGGAGATTGCTCAAGAAAGATTAGAAAGAGAATATAATCTTACTTTAGTTACAACAGCTCCGAGTGTAATTTATAGAGTTCATAAAACAAATGGTGAAGTTGTAGAAATTGATAATCCTGCAAATCTTCCTGATGCTCAATATAGAGATTATATAGAAGAACCGTATGTTAAAACTACAATAATTACTCCAAATGATTATGTAGGCTTATTAATGGAATTAGCACAATCGAAGCGTGGTATTTTTCAAAATATGACTTATCTTGATAAAGTCAGAGTTTCGCTTCATTATGAAATACCTTTAAGTGAAATAATTACTGATTTTTATGATCAATTAAAATCACGTTCGAAAGGATATGCAAGTTTAGATTATGAATTTAGTGAATATAAAAAATCAGATTTAGTTAAATTAGATGTATTATTAGCTGGTGAAGTAGTAGATGCATTAAGTGCTATTGTTCATAAGGATAATGCATTTTATGTAGGTCAAAAATTAACATCAAAATTAAAAGATATAATTCCTAGACAAATGTTTGAAGTAGCTATTCAAGCAGCAATTGGCGGAAGAATAATTGCAAGAACAAATATAAAAGCTCTAAGGAAAAGCGTATTGGATAAATGTTATGGCGGAGATATTTCAAGGAAAAGAAAATTATTAGAAAAACAAAAACGCGGTAAAAAACGTATGAAAGCTGTAGGCCGAGTAGAAGTTCCTCAAGAAGCGTTTATGGCTGTTTTAAGTTTAGACGATAATTAAAGGAGATAAGTTTTGGCATTAGATACATCACTTGTAATGATTCTTGCAGGAGGAGAAGGGAAAAGGCTTTATCCTTTGACAAGAGATAGAGCAAAACCAGCAGTACCTTTTGGCGGCAGGTATCGAATTATTGATTTTGTAATTAATAATTTTATTAATTCCGGTTTTTATAAATTAAAAATTCTTACTCAGTATAAATCTGATTCTTTAAATCAGCATATAGCGAGAAGTTGGCCTGTTTCTCCAATTCTGGGTCAATATATAGACTTGGTTCCTGCTCAAATGAGGACAGATGGAAATTGGTATAAAGGCACGGCTGATGCTGTTTATCAGAATCTAACACATATATATGATGAAAAACCAAAACACGTCTGTGTCTTTGGTGGCGACCATATATATAGAATGGATGTTTCTCAAATGATGAGATTTCATAAACAAAAAGAAGCAGTGCTTACTATTTCGGCTATTCCTATACCTATATCTGAAGCGAGTGAATTTGGAATAATTGAAGTTGATAAAGATTGGAAATTAATAGGCTTTCAAGAAAAACCAAAAGATAAACCAAAGTGTATTCCTAATAGACCTGATATGTGTTTGGCCTCTATGGGTAATTATATTTTTGAAACGCAAGAGCTTATAAAAGAAGTTCAAGAAGATGCAAATAATCCTGAATCAAGTCATGATTTTGGCAAAAATATTATTCCCAAAATGCTTAAAGATGGTCAAAATATATATGTATATGATTTTTCTCAAAATGAGTATACCGGTATGTGTGAATCTGAAAGAGGATATTGGAGAGATGTCGGAAGTATAGACAGCTACTGGCAGGCAAATATGGATTTACTTAATTATCAGCCGGAGTTAAATTTATATTGTACAGATTGGCCTTTAAGAACGTATAATTATAATTTCCCTCCTGCTAAATTTATTTGGGAAGAAGGAGATAGAGTTGGTATGGCAACTAATTCTATGGTATCTGAAGGTTGTATTATATCCGGTGGTAGTATTTCCAGATGTGTCTTATCTCCTAAGGTAAGAATTAACAGTTATTCTAATGTAACAGATTCTATATTAATGGAAAATGTTAATGTAGGAAGGTATTCTGAAATAAGAAAAGCCATAATAGATAAGAATGTTAATATACCGCCATATACAAAAATTGGTATTGATGCTGATGAAGATAGAAAAAGAGGATTTCTTGTTTCCTCAGGAGGGGTTACTGTAGTTCCCAAAGGAGCAATTTTATGAAAAGAAAAAAATTTTTTATAGGATTATTTATTTTTGCTTGTATAGGTTTGTTTATCTTTGCTTATATTGTGTTAAAACCAAATGGTGAACAATATTCACCTCAGCAGAATATAAAAGCTCCTATTGAAATACCTGATTCGGGCATTGTAACTATTGAAGAAGCAAATAAAATAGATAAACCAATAGTTGCAATGTTTTATGTTGATTGGTGCAGTTATTGCAGAAAATTTATGCCTGTATTTGGTAAACTTGCTAAAGAATACAAAGATAAATATACCTTTGCAGTTATTAATTGTGATATGTCTCAATATGCAAATTTAGTGAAAGAGTTTCATATTATGGGATTTCCTACTTTATTTATTATTGATAATGAAGTAAATCATAAATTCTCTTTAAACATGGCAGGAACTGTTGATAATTCTGTTATGAAAGAAGAATTGGACAGTTATTTAAATGTTAGAAATAATTATATAAAATAGAAAAATAATAGTCATATATATGTTGACATAATTTTTTGCTTGATATTATAATAGTCCATAAATGGACGGTAAATTTTGGGACTAATTTAAGGGGATAATTATTGGATAAGCTGAAGCTAAAAGAACAATCAGAAAAGTTATTGAAATTTCATAGAGAAATTTCAGGATTTTATAATGAATATGCAAAATCAGTAGGATTAACATATTCCGGTTTAGGTGTTTTAAGTATAATATATGAAGAAAGTAATTGTACTCAAAAAACAATAACCCAAAAAATATGCCTTCCGAAACAGACAGTAAATTCTATAATAAAGAATTTTTGTGAACAAGGAATAATAGAAGTTCCATTTGAATCAAATGTTGATAAAAGAAATAAAGTAATAAAATTTACAGAGAAAGGCAGACAATTTGCTGAGAAAATAATGTCAAAAATAAAGGAAGCCGAATATGCTTCGCTGGATAGTTTAGGCGAAGAAAATCGGGAAAATTTAATAAATATAATTGAAATGTACAAAAATAATTTAAAGATAGTATAAGAAAATAAACAGAGGATATAAAATGAGTTACTTAAAGAATAAAAAGGTACAATGGATAGTATTTCTTGTAGTTTTAATAATATTACCGATATTATATCATCAAGTAATGGGGTATATATCTGGTGTAGCGCAACAGAAGGCAATGAGCGCACCAAAAAGTGTACAAACAATGACTCCAGAAATAAAAGAAATATATTCAGAGTCTGAGTCTGCAGGAAGAATTGATGCAAAATATTCTGTAGATATTGTTGCAAGAATAAATGGATGGCTTGAGAAAACATATTTTAATGAAGGAGCAATGGTTAAAAAGGGACAAACTTTATTTTTAATAGAACCGGATGAATATGAAATAGCAGTTAAAAATGCTGCTGCAAGTGTAAGACAATCACAAGCTGCTCTTGTAAATGCTGAAAAAGAATTAGTAAGAGCAAAAGAACTTGTAAAGAATGATTATGTAAGTAAGTCATATTATGATCAAGCTTTAGCAACAAGAGATCAAAATAAAGCATTGTATGATGCAGCAAAGGCTTCATTATCAAATGCAAAATTAAATTTAAGTTATACAAAAATTACATCGCCAATAGATGGTAAAATAGGTAAAATCATTATAACAGAAGGAAATTTGGTAAATACGACATCAGGTGCTCTTGCAAGAATAGTAAGTGTAAAACCAATATATGTTTATTTTACATTAAAGAGCAGTGAGTTCTTAAAGTTTAGAAAACTTGATTCTTCCGCAGACTTTAGCAATATGGATGTACATATCCAGCTTGCAGACGGAAGCATATATAATGAAAGCGGAGTTATCGAGTTTGTTGATAATGAGGTTGATCAAACAACAGGTACAATAAGTTTAAGAGCAACTTTTAAGAATGAAGATTCTTTATTAGTTCCAGGCGATTTTGTAAAAGTTATTGTAAAAGCAAAAGAGCCAAAGACAGTAATGTTAGTTCCTCAATCAGCTGCATTAAATGATTCGGATGGTTATTATGTATGGGGAGTTGATGCAGATAATAAAGCAGTTAGAAAAAATATAAAAGTATCTGAAGAAATAAATAAAAACTGGGTAGTAGAAGATGGTTTAAACGTTGGTGATACTTTTGTAGCAAAAGGCGTACAAAGTATAAAAGTTTCAGGTCAAAAAGTAGATCCTGAACCTTTAGAAGAAGAAAATTCATCAGAAGAAAATAAGCAGGATTAAGCGAGAAAAAAATGGAAGATAATAAGAAGAAAAATAATTTATATTTCTTTATAAGAAAACCGCGTTTCGCTATGGTTATATCTATATTTATAACTTTAGTCGGTTTGGTATCGATGTTTAGTTTACAATTGGAAAAATATCCAAATATTACACCTCCACAGGTAACTGTTTCGGCATCATATCCCGGTGCAAGTGCATCTGTTATAGAATCATCAGTTGCTTCAATTATTGAATCTCAGGTAAATGGTGTTGAAAATATGATATATATGTCTTCAACTTGTTATGATGAGACATATCAATTAAACATATTCTTTAAAGTTGGTACAAATAAAGATATTAACTTAGTAAATGTTCAGAACAGACTGCAACAAGTAGAAGCTCTGCTTCCTGAAGATGTAAAAAGACTTGGTGTTACGGCAACAAACAAAGTATCAGGTGCAGGTGCTTGTATATTAAATCTTGTTTCGTTAGATGGTTCTTGGAGTCAATTAGATTTAACGAATTATGCAACTATATATATTAAAGATGAAATAAAACGTTTAAATGGTGTTGGTGAAGTAAATGTATTTGGTGCCGGCGATTATAGTATGAGAATTTGGCTTGATCCTACGAAAATGGCGAATTTGAATGTTTCTATATCGGAAGTTCAAGCTGCAATTTCAACTCAGAATGTTCAAGTTGCATCAGGTGCATTAGGCGCGTTACCAAGTAATTCAAATCAAACTTTGAGAATGACTTTAATGACAAAAGGTCGTTTAGCTGAACCTGAAGAATTTGAAGAAATAATTGTTCGTTCAAATACAGATGGTTCACAAATAAGAATAAAAGACATAGCAAGAGTTGAACTTGGTGCATATTCATACGATAAAATAGGTTTAATTGATGGTAAACCTGCTTCTGTTATACAGGTTGTACCTTTGCCGGGTGCAAATACAATTGATGTTGTAAATCTTGTAAATAAAAAGGTTGCAGAAATTAATAAAACGCTTCCTGCTTCTTTAGAAGTACAAATGATGCATGATGATTCTAAGTTTATACGTGAATCAATGAAAGAAGTATTTTTTACAATAATTATGACAGCATTTATTGTAATTGTTGTAATATTTGTATTTTTAGGTGATTGGCGTGCTACATTGATTCCTTTTGTAACAATACCGGTATCTTTAATAGGTGTATTTGCGGCTTTGCCTGTATTTGGTATGTCTATTAACTTGTTAACGTTGTTTGCGATGGTACTGGCGGTAACGGTAGTAGTAGATGATGCTATTGTTGTTATAGAAAACGTAAAACGTCACTTAGAAGAAGGTAAAACTCCTATAGAAGCAACACAATTAACAATGCAGGAAGTTGGCGGAGCTTTAGTTGCAATGGCTATGGTTCTTATGGCTGTATTTGTTCCTGTATCATTTATTGCCGGTTTATCTGGTTTGATGTATAGACAATTTGCTGTTTGTATTGCAGTTTCTATTGCTTTATCTGCAATTTGTGCATTATCTTTATCGCCGGCGATGTGTTCTATTGTACTAAGGGCAGAAGATCCAAACAGAAAACCAAGTAATTTCTTTACTGCATTTATCAAGAAAGTATTTACTGCTTTTGATAAAAAGTTTGAAGTAATTACTCAGTTGTATTTAGATGCTGTTAAGAAATTTGTTTATAATAGAAAATTAACTATATCTTTATATATTATTTTTATCGTTTTAATGGGATTTTTATTTAAAATAATACCAACAGGTTTTATTCCTGATGAAGACCAAGCTGTTTTAATTTCTCAAGTTGTATTACCACCTGGT
Source organism: Candidatus Gastranaerophilales bacterium (assembly GCA_944326485.1). Classification (GTDB taxonomy): domain Bacteria; phylum Cyanobacteriota; class Vampirovibrionia; order Gastranaerophilales; family Gastranaerophilaceae; genus Avigastranaerophilus. The sequence continues at coordinate 111,262 of CALVED010000005.1, forward strand.
AGTGCATTAAATAAAACACAAGAAGTACTTGAAAAATTAACAAAAGAGTTAGAACAAATAGAAGGTATAGAAGTAGAAAGAATAATTACCTTTGCAGGTATTGGACCTACTAACCAAGCTATGTGTATAACTCCTTTAAAGGATTGGGATGAAAGAAAAATTTATCCTTGGGATTATATTATAAGAAAGATACAAGGCAGACCAACAGATTTATCACATAATGCTATATTAAAGGAAATAAGAGATAGAGCTGCAAAAATAAATGAAGCATCAATTGCGTCGTTCTCTCCTCCTGCGATATCCGGTATGAGTATGTTGGGTGGTTTTGAATTTCAGATGTTATCAAAAGGTGAACATTCACTTCAAGAAATTGAAGAATTCGCTAATGAATTAACTGTTGCAGCAAATTCAGATCCAAATCTTAGCAGTGTTTATACAACTTATCAGGCAAATGTTCCTCAGTATCGTTTAAATATTGATTACAGTAAGGTTTTAGCCCAGAATGTTGATATTCAAGAGTTGTATTCTACATTGGCTTCTACATTAGGTACATATTATGTAAATGACTTTAATAAATTGGGCCGTGTATTTAGGGTTCAATTGCAAGCTGAAGATAATTTCAGAAATAAAGCAACTGATTTAGAAAAAATATATGTAAAAAATATGAAAGGACAAATGGTTCCTTTAATGACAATGATTAATCTTGAACAAACAGTAGGTGCTGCTTCCATTACAAGATTTAATCAATATAGAAGTGTACAATTTTCAGGTCAGCCATCATCGGGTAAGAGTTCAGGTGAAGCAATGCTTGCAATGGAAAATGTTGCAAAAAGAGTTCTTCCTCAAGATGTTGGCTATGATTGGTCTGGTACATCTTTACAAGAAAGAGAATCATCAGGTCAGACAGGTATTGTTGTTGCACTGGCTTTAACATTTGTATATTTATTCTTGGTTGCATTATATGAAAGCTGGTCGATACCTATTGCAGTTCTTTTAATTGCACCTGTTGCAGCTCTTGGTGCTTTGGTTTTCCAGATGATGATGGGATTATCATTTGACTTATATGCACAGGTGGGTATGATAACATTAATAGGTGTTGCTGCAAAACAATCTATTTTGATTGTTGAATTTGCGAGAGACCTGCATGAAAGAGAAGGTATGAGTATAGAAGATGCTGCGATAGAAGCTGCAAGATTAAGATTCAGAGCTATTATGATGACGGCTTTAGCATTTGTATTTGGTGTATTGCCAATGGTATTTGCAACAGGTGCAGGTGCCCAGAGTAGAATAGCTGTTGGTTCTACAGTATTTGGCGGTATGGTTGCAGCTGCTACAATTGGTACTATATTAACACCGGTATTCTATGTATTAGTACAATCATTTGTAGAAAAAGCGTCATCAAAGAAGAAGGAAAAAGCTGATAATTAATTTATAGAGTAGAGTGGATAAAATGAATAAGAAATTGTTTATATTTTTGTTTTTGTTGGTGGCAAATCCTGTGTTTGCAGCTGAACCTTTAAAAGATGAAGTTGTTAAAGAAAATGAACCTGTTTTAGAACAAATTCAGCCTGTAACAACTCCAGTTAAAGATAAGGTTACTTTTAAGGAGAAAGTAAAAAATCTTTTTTCAAAAGATAAAGAACAAAAGGGAAAAGAAGTTTCTCCTGTAGAACCGGATAAAGAAACAATAAAAACTATTGAATCTGTTGAAAAAGAACAGAAAAAAGAAGCTAAAGAACTAAAGAAAAAAGAAAAAGCTGAGAAAAAAATACAAAAACAGGCAGAAAAAGCTAAAATTGAAAACAAAGAAAAAGTTGATAATGAAAAAAATATTTCAAATACTAAAGTTGAAGAAACAATAAAAGAAACACCTGCTGTTAATAAAGATAGTGAAGAAAATAAAGTTCTTACAAATACAGCCTATGAAGGTAGTGTAAATACTACAGAAATTATTTCTGTTGATAATTGTGTTAAATTAGCATTAGAGAATCACCCTGTAATAAAAGTTGCAATGAGTAATGCTGAAATTTATAAAAGTAAAATAGCACAAGCTTGGGCTAATTATTTCCCTACACTTTCCGCTGGTATAAGCTATTCAAGAAATGATATGCAAGTATCAAACTTTGCTTTTCCTACTCAGAAGTATAATATGTTTTATGTGCCAAGTGTTTCTGCAGATATGTTGTTGTTTGACTTTGGTAAAACAAAGGCACAGGCAGATGTTGCTAAAAGGACTTATGAATCAGCTCAGGAAAGTTTGCAGTCAAATATAAATGATGTTGTTTTTAATTGTAAACAGGCTTATTATAATTTATTATTTGCTCTACAGCAGGAACAGGTTTATGAAGATACAGTAAAGGATTATGAACTACATTTAGAACAAGCTATGGCTTATTATAATATAGGTACAAAACCTAAAATAGATGTATTAACTGCTCAATACAATTTAGGCAATGCTAAATTGAATTTAATAAAAGCAAAAAATACTGTTAAAATTGCTTATGTTCAATTAAGTAATTCAATGGGGCTTCCTGAATATACAGGATATGAAGTAAAAGATAATTTAAATACTAAGGCTTATGATATAGATGTAAAAGAAGCTGTTAATACAGCTTTTGAAACAAGACCTTCTTTATTAGCCGCAAAAAAGAAAGCAGAAGCTTCTGAATTATTAGTTAGAGCATCAAAAAGGGCATTTGCTCCTGATATATCGGGTTTTGCTTCTTACTCCAGAGGTGGTAAAAAAGTAGATACTGACTATGGTTATCAATTTGGTGCTCAGCTCACATATTCATCTGTTAATCTCTTGTTATTAAAAAAGCAAGTTGATGAAGCAAAAGCAACTTATAAAAAAGATTTAGCAGATTACGAAAATACAAAGCAAACAGTATATTTTGAAGTAAAAGAAGCTTATATTAATTTAGTAAATGCTCAAGATAGTATAAAAGTTGCTAAATTGTCTATGGATCAAGCGAAAGAGCAGTATGATCAAGCATCAGGAAGATATAAAGTTGGATTGGGTGATGCTATTGAGTTAAAAGATGCTGAAACTACATATAGAAATTCTCAATTAAGCTATTATTCTACTTTGCTTGATTATCATGTTTATGCTGCTAATCTTGAAAAAGTTGTTGGAGTACCGTTGCAGTCATCAGATGTTGATTTATTATAACTGTTATAATGTCTGAGAAAAAATTCACTATAAGTTGAAATTTAAGTGAATTTTTTATAAAACGAACTAAAAACGCGGTTTTTTAGTGAGCTTATATTCATAGTGAAACGAAAGTAAGCAGAGTTTTCAAAAGATGAGTACTTTGTTGGCAAGAATGAGATGGTAACAAAGTATGATACTGGATTAAATTGTAAAACAGTTATATAATACATTTATGAATGATATTCAGGATAAACAATTAAATGAATTAGAACAAGCTCATTTGGATTTTATATCTACTGTAAGCCATGAGTTAAGAACTCCATTAACGAGTATTAGAGGTTTTGCTGAAACTTTATTATCTTCTTATGATAAACTTTCACCAGAGCAAAGAGAAAAATTTCTTATTATTATAAAAGACCAATCTAATCGTTTAATAAAGTTAGTTGAAAATCTTTTAACTGTGTCTAAAATGCAGTCTAATAAAGAATTAATGGTTTATAAAACAGTAGATGTTATTCCTTTCATTGATGCTGTTATTCAAATGATTAAACTTCAGTATAAAACACATAATTATATCTGTAATTATGCTAAAAATCTTCCTAAAATTTTGGTTGATACAGATAAATTTCAACAAATATTATTAAATTTATTAGATAATGCTTCAAAGTATTCACCGGAAGGGTCTAATGTAACAATTGATGTTTATGAAGATTTTGGTGAAAATACTTTAAATATCTCTATCAAAGATGAAGGAGTTGGAATATCAAAGGAAAATATAAATAAAATATTTAATAAATTTTCCAGAATTGATTCTCCATTAACAAGAAAAATACAAGGCAATGGTCTTGGTTTATATATTACAAAAACTCTTACAGAAAAAATGAATGGAAAAATAGAAGTTCAAAGCAGTGAAAAAGGTAGTATTTTTACATTAATATTTAAAGCAGCAAATCCTGATGATACTGTATTAAAGAAGATAAAAGAGTAATTATGTTAGTTAAAGTTGTTTTATTAATAGATAAAAGAAAAGAACAGTCAACTAAATATAAAAAAATACTTGAAAGTTCGGAAATAACTGTATTTATAGCTTCTGATTTATCTCGGGCCATAGAAATAATGAATTTGTTTGAGCCGGATTTAATTCTTATCTCAGATAGTCTTGCTTTTGATGTAAAAAAGACATTGGAACAAATAAGAGTTTTAACATATAATACAAGACCAGCGATAGTAGTTCTTTCTAAATCAAATCATATTCAAGATAAGATAGAATTTTTAGACAATGGTGCTGATGATTTTCTTAGTGAACCAATTAATAATGAAGAATTTAAAGCAAGAATAAGTGCTCATTTAAGACGTAATTTTGAAAATTGTTTTTCTGAAAAGACAATGCTATTTAACTATAAAATTTCTCATAAAATGATAAAAAGAGCTATTAATGAGAAAAAAACATGGGCTATAATGCTTATTGATATTGATAATATCAGTTTTTATAAAGAAATATACGGAGAACTTGCAACAGATAAACTACTTCAAACGTATTCTGCCATAATTAAATCTTCGCTTAATAATAATGATTATTTAGGGCAACTAAGTGATGATAATTTTATTGTAATAACTCAAATTGATAAAGCGGAAATAATAGCAAATTATTTAATATATGCATTTAATACTGTAATTTCAAAATTTTATTCAGAGGCAGATGCGAAAAGGGGATTTATTTTCTTAAGAGGTGATGATGAAGCGGAAAATAAAGTTAATCTTATGTCTACAAGCATAGGCATAATAACAAATCAGTATAAAAAATATTCTGATATAAAACAAGTTATAAATTCTTTATTTGCAACACATAAACTTGCAAAATATAAGAGTGGTTCTGCTTATGTAATGGAAAGACCAAAGATAAGTGCAGATAATGCAGTTGCAGATAAAGAAGTAAACAAAAATATTCTTATAATGGAACCGGATGAAGCATTATCTATTCTTCTTGAAGCAACAGCTATAATGCAGGGTTATAAAGTTAAAGTTGTTAATGAATTTGAAAATTTATTTAATGTAATTAATATATTTAAACCATCAGTTATAATATTGGATGCAGGTAATTCTGAGACTTTAAAGGGTCTTGAAATATGCAGACGTTTAAAATTTGAGATGAAAGATTTTGATACAAATATTATTTTTACAACTACGGTTCATGATAAAGAGATGGTATTAAATGCAGGAGCCGATTTATATTTGCCAAAGCCTTATGAACTATCTGTTTTATTTGGTTGGATAAGAAAATTTAATGAAAATTATAATGAATAAGGAGATTATATTATGAAAGTTAAGGTAGAAAATAAATCTATTTTAGATATTGAAGCTGACGCAATTGTTGTTAATTTGTTTGAGGGAGTTAAAGCTCCATCTGGGGTTACTGGAATTGTAGATAAAGCATATAAAAGAGTAATTTCTGATTTTGTTATAAAAAAGGAAAATTTTACGGGTAAATATGCACAAATTTATAAACTCCCGATTATTGAATCAGGAAAAAGAATATATATTGTTGGTTTAGGCAAACAAAAAGATTTTAATTATACAAAAATAAGAAATTTAAATGCAAAGTTAATAAAAGAAATAAATAGTGCAGGAAATATCAAAAAAGTTGTTTCAGTATTACATGGTGCAGGAATTGCAGGATTATGTCCTAAAATTTCTGCTCAAATGATTGCAGAAGGAGTGTTAAGCGGATTATACAGTTTTGATAAGTATAAATCAGATAAAAAAGAAGCAACAGTTAAAGAATTTATTATTGCTGAAATAGATGAGAAAAAATATAAAGCAGCTAAAGAAGGTGTTGAATATGGAATTATTACAGCTAATGCAGTGAACAATGCAAGAGATTTAATAAATGAATCTTCGCAGTATCTATATCCTGAAACTTTGGCAAAATATGCAGTTGAAAATTCAGGTGTTAAAACAACAGTTTATGATAAAGCACAGGTAAAAGAAATGGGAATGAATGCGTTTTTGGCAGTAGGACAGGGAAGTGTTCATGAACCTAAATTTATTCATATGGAATATAAGCCAAAAAATGCAAAGAAAAAAGTTGCAATAATAGGAAAAGGTATAACTTTTGATGCAGGCGGATTAGATTTAAAACCACCAACATCAATGCTTACTATGAGAGATGATATGTCAGGAGCTGCAGCTGTTATTCAAACAATGAAAGCTATTTCAGAATTAAAACCTGATGTGGAAGTTCATGCTATTGTTGCTGCTTGTGAAAATATGCCCTCAGGCAGCAGCTATAAACCTGGTGATGTAATTATTGCTAAAAACGGTAGAAGTATTGAAATTGATAATACCGATGCTGAAGGTAGAGTTACTTTAGCTGATGCTCTTTGCTATGCAGAAGAACTTAATGTTGATGAAATTATTGATATTGCAACATTAACAGGTGCTTGTATGGTTGCTTTGGGTACGGTTGCCAGTGGCATTATGGGTAATAATGATAAGAAAATTGCAGAATTTATTAAAATGGCAAAGGAAGCAGGTGAAAAATTCTGGCAATTACCTATGGATGAAGAATATGGTGATTCTTTAAAGAGTGATATGGCTGATACAAAAAATACTGGTGGCAGAATGGGTGGTGCTTCTGCTGCAGGTGTATTTTTATCTAAATTTGTTTCTAAAACACCTTGGATTCATCTTGATATTGCTGGAACTGCATTTCTTGATAAGCCTAATGCAGAGGGTATTAAAAATGCAACCGGTATTGGAGTCAGAAGCTTAATTAAATATATTACTTCGCTTAATTAGAGTGGCGTTTTTAAAAGGTGAGTACTTTGTTGGCGAGGATAACTCGTTAACAAAGTACAATAATAGATTAAATAATAAATTATACTAAAAGAGGATTCTATTATGGCAATACTTTCGGCTATTTTTATACTTTTTATATGGATTATATATTTACAATTTAGAATGAATTCTAATAAAAAGTATATTGAAAATTTGAAAAATACAGTTACAGACTTAATAGAAAAAAATAGTAATATTAAAAATGAAACTACAATTGAGCAGAAAGAAAATGTTCAAGAAATATCAGATGATAATAAATCTAAAAGAAAATTTAGTTTTGAAGACTTTATATTAAGTAAAGCATTTCCTGTAATCGGTTATTTATTATTTATATTAGCAGTTGGATTCTTAGGAGTTTATATCTATAAATTCATATCTAATATTCAAATATTTAAAATAATAGCTGGACTTCTGATTGGATTTTGTATTATTTTGATTAGCTGTATCCTAAAGAAGGAAAATTTAAAAATATTTTCTTCAATATTGTCAATAATAGGATTTTTATCATTATTAACTGCTAATATTTTTTCAATATTTGTATTTAGAGGTTTTAATAATGAAGAACAATTTTTAGTTTTTGCATTATCAATTGCTATTGAAATTTTATCTTTTGCTTTAATGCGAAAATCAGAGAATAAAGTTATTAGTGCAGTTGCCCAAATTATCAAATTGATGTTTATTTCAATAATTTATTCATATCTTTTATTTGAATTAAATAATTACTTTGTTGAAAGTAAGATATTGGATGATACTAAATATGTGATGTTTTATATAATTATAGGATTTATATATTCTGTTAATATGAAGCAAATAGCAATTAAAAATAAAATGTTATTGTGTAATTTTATGGCATATTTAATAGGACTTGTATCAATAAATATTCTTTTATGTTTAAGTCCTTCTTATAATTATGCTAATGATTTACCTGTTTTAAATATAAGGTTCATTACATATTTAACAGCAATTCTTACTGCTATATATTATGCGAAAGTTACTAATATTGAGATATATAGGTATATAGCATTAGTTTTAAGTTTTATAATAATAACTTTTGAGATGAATATTTTATATCAAATGAATAATTACGCAGAGATTGATTATGCATTATACATATTCTGGTTGGTATGTATCGGATTAACAAGTATATTGGGAATATTAAAGAAAAAGAAATATCTGCTTTATACAGGAATAGTAATAAGTTTTATGACTCTTTTAAAACTTCCTTTTATGGGTTTTATGGCTATAGATATTGGATATATGCCAATTGCGCTTATTCTTCTCGGTTCATTATTTATTGTTATATCGAATTTTTATAAAAGAAATAAAGATTAAGGAGCAAATATGAAATTTCATACAAAATATTTATGGTTTAATACAACAAAACATAGAGAGTATATAAATATAACAAGAGATGTTGAAGAAGCACTTCAAGAAAGCGGAATAAAAGAAGGAATGATTCTTGTAAGTGCTATGCATATAACAGCAGGCGTATATGTTAATGATGCCGAATCTGGTTTAATTTCAGATATTGATAAGTGGCTTGAAGAACTTGCTCCTTTTGATATAAATTATAATCACCATTATACAGGTGAAACTAATGGAGATAGTCATCTAAAGAGTTTATTAATCGGACATGAAGTTATAATACCTGTTACAAATGGTAAACTTGATTTTGGACCTTGGCAGCAAGTATATTATGCAGAATTTGACGGTCAACGTCGAAAGAGGGTTCTTATAAAAGTAATGGGTGAGTAATGTTTAAAACTGTCAGAGAAATAAAATCAAAGGAAAATAATTCTATTGTTCTTTTGGAGTCACAAAGCGAGAACTATGATAAAACAATATTGATTATTGGGGTTTTTCATGGGGAAGAACCGCAGGGAGAATATTTAATAAATAAGTTTTTAGAAATGGATTTATCTGACATGAAAAATAAGTTATTGATTATTCCATGTCTTAATCCTGACGGAAAGAAGAAAAATCAAAGACAAAATTCAAACGGAGTTGATTTAAACAGAAACTTCCCTACAAAGAACTGGTGTAAGTCAGATAAAAAAGAATATTTTGGCGGAGATGAGCCTGCAAGCGAGATAGAAACAAAATTTATGATGGAAATTCTTTCCGATTATAAAATTGATGCAATATTATCTATCCATGCTCCATTTGAGATAGTTAATTATGATGGACCTGCTAAAAATTTAGCAGAAAAAATATCACAGTTAACAGGTTATAAAGTTCAGGCAGATATTGGGTATCCGACTCCCGGAAGTTTTGGAAATTATGCAGGAGTAGAAAGAAGTATACCTACTATTACTTTAGAATTGCCTGAAAATCAAGATTATGAAAGATTATGGACGGTAAATAAGCCGGTTTTTGAATATCTGGCAAATAAATATTAGAATTTTCTTAAAGAAAATTAATTACATTTTAGGAAAAATCAGACTTTTATGGTATATTTGAAAATGAACTATAGTGCATCTTAGAAAAGGAAAAATGAATGATATCAGTAAATGATTTAAAAACAGGCTTAACACTTGAAATTGACGGCGGACTATGGAATGTTGTTGAATTTATGCACGTTAAACCAGGTAAAGGTGCTGCATTTGTCAGAACAAAATTAAAAAATGCAGAAACGGGTAACGTTGTTGAAAAAACATTCAGAGCCGGTGAAAAAGTTGCTAAAGCTACTTTAGATAAAAGAGATATGCAATACCTTTATAAAGAAGGTAATGATTATGTAATGATGGATTTAGAAACATATGAACAGTTGAGTGTTTCTGCCGATAAAATAGGTGATGGAGTTAAGTATTTAAAAGAAAATATGAATGTTGCTATATTACTTCATGGTAATAACATAATTGGTATAGATATACCAAACTTTGTTGAGCTTGAAGTAGTTGATACTCCACCTGCTGAAAAGGGAAATACTGCTCAAGGCGGTACTAAACCTGCTACATTAGAAACAGGTGCTGTTGTAAATGTTCCATTCTTCGTTACAAATGGTACAATTATAAGAGTTGATACAAGAACAAATGAATATTTAGACAGAGTCTAGGGACAAGAAAAATGAAATTTGATTTAGAATATTTAGAAAAATTAGCTAATATAGTATATGAAAATGACCTTTCTGAAATTACATTAGAAGATGATGAAAGAGCACTTTGTTTCAAAAGAGAAAAACAACAAGTTGTTCAAACAGCTGCTCCTGTTGTTATGCCTGCAACTGTTACATCACAAGTAGTTTCATCTCCGGCTTCAAGTTCTGAAGAAAAAGTAAATAGTGCCAAATCACATAAAGGAACACCAATTATTGCTCCTATGGTTGGTACTTTTTATTCTGCACCATCGCCAGATGATGCTCCATTTGTTAAAGTTGGAGATAATATTGCAATAGGGCAGGTCGTTTGTATTATTGAAGCTATGAAATTAATGAACGAAATTGAAGCTGAAGCATCAGGCCAAATTACTGAAATTTGTGTTAAAAATGGCGACAGCGTTGAATTCGGTCAAGTCCTTATGTATGTTGAATAATTTTTAATATTAACAATATAAAAGAGGAACAATAAAGGTTCCTCTTTTTATTTATTATTTTTTTCTAACTCTAATAATTGAATTTTTTTATCAATTCCTCCGGCATAACCTATAAGTTTATTATTGCAGCCAATAACTCTATGGCAGGGAATAACTATAGCTATAGGATTTTTATTATTTGCATTACCTATGGCCCTTGAGGCGTTTGGGTTACCTATTTTGATTGCAATATCTTTATAGGTTTTTGTTTGACCATAAGGAATTTTCTCGAGTTCTTTCCAAACTTTTTTTTGAAATTCACTACCTATTAACTTAACAGGAAGTTCAAAAATTTTTCTTTTACCATTAAAATATTCTTCAAGTTGATTTATTACTTTTTCTGTAATTATATTTTTTTTATATTCAATATTTTGATTAATAGAACTTAAATTAATAAAATTTATATTATAAACATAGTTTTCATCGGTTTTAATATAAATATTTCCAATTTTGGATTTATAAATATAATAGAAATACATAATTATAAATTTATCTTTTCTTTCAAAAGATTAATATCATCAGCTAAATGTTTATCTGTTATAATATCGTTTTTAACTTTTTGATGGGAATACATAATAGTTGTATGCTTACGGTTAAAGCAATCACCGATATAAGGGAAGCTTTCATTTGTCATTTCTTTTGCAAGATATATTGCAATTTGACGTGCATAAGCTGTCTTTGCTGCACGATTTGTACTTTTTATATCATCAACTGAAACATTATAAAAACCTGCAACTATATCAATTATCCCATCTACTGTTACATTTTTTCTTTTCTCTGAATATCTTATAATTTTTTTTACTGTTTCGATAGTTACCGGCATTGAATTAATAGAAGAATAAGCACTTACTGTATTAAAGGCACCTTCTAATTCTCTTATATTTTTATTATATACAGAAGCAAGAAATTCAATTACATCGTTCGGCATATTAATATTGTTATCATTAGCTAATTTGGTTAATATTGCCATTCTTGTTTCAATATCAGGCACTTGAATATCTGCTAATAAACCCATTTGAAATCTTGTTTTAAGTCTGTCAGGAGTATTTTCAAATTTATCAGGGGATCTATCAGATGTAAATACAATTTGTTTGCCTGAATTGTGAAGGCTTTCAAATGTATTGAACATTTCTTCTTCAGTTCGAGCTTTACCTTCTATTAATTGAATATCATCAACAAGCAGAATATCAACATTTCTATATTTATTCCTAAATTCATTCATTTTTTTGTTTTTATCACCGGCTTTATCCATTCCTTTTGCAAGGGAATTCACTAAGTCGTTAATAAATTCTTCCGCTTTAACATATTTAACTTTTAATTTAGGATTATTAAAAATAATGTAATGACCTATAGCTTGAAGAAGATGGGTTTTTCCTAACCCTGAACCTCCGTATATAAAGAGAGGGTTATATTGTTTTCCCGGATCTTTTGCCACTGCAACAGAAACCGCATATGCAAATTTATTATTTGCTCCTACAACAAAATTATCAAATTTGTATTTTAGATTGAGATTGCAAGTTGAATGCATTTGCTTTAGGCCATCGTATTTAGATGAAGTAATACGATTTTCAAGATTTTTTATAAATTCTTTTTCTTCTTCTTTTTTTGCTTTTTGTTTTTCTTTTTCTAATTGTTTGTGAAGATTTTCATCATAAATAACTTTAAAGTTTACTTCTTTTTTGCAGACTTCAGAAAGCGCTTTTGTTATTTGAGATTGATGTTTTTGAATTATTTGTATAGCTAAATTTTGACCTGATAATACACAAAAGCAATTATCTTCAAAAGAATGAGGAACTAATGGTACAATCCAAGTTTGATAGGTTGTAGCTACAATAGTATCCTTTAATATGGCAAGGACATCGTCCCATATTTGTTTAATTAATATGTCTTTATCCATTTCTTGACGTTTTATATTAAATTAGTTAACTTTTGTTGTAAGTCTTAAATGTAGTTCGCGCATTTGTTCTTCTGAAGCTCTAGCTGGTGCATCAGTCATTAAGCATTTTGCAGCAGAATTTTTAGGAAATGCAATAACATCTCTTATTGAAGGCGTTTTTGCAAGCAGAGCAACAACTCTATCAAGACCTAATGCTAATCCGGCATGTGGTGGAGTTCCGTATTTAAATGCGTTAATCATAAATCCGAATTTTTCTTTTGTTTCTTCTTCTGTTAAGCCAAGAGCTTTAAATACACGTTCTTGAATTTCAGAAGAATGAATTCTTACACTTCCTCCGCCTAATTCTGTACCGTTGTATACTATATCATAAGCAATAGAGCGACAATTAGCCGGATCTGTTTCCATTTTATCAATATCTTCAAGATTTGGCATTGTAAATGGGTGGTGAACAGAAACATATCTGTTATCTTCTTCTGAATATTCAAACATTGGGAAATCAACAACCCATAAAAGAGCGTGATCGTCAGGGTCTATTAATCCTAATTTTTCTCCAAAGTATAATCTAAATCTGCCCATAACATCATAAGTTACTTTTGGTTTATCAGCAACGAAGAATATTACATCACCTGCTTTAGCGTTACCTCTTTGTTTAATTTGATCAGCTTGTTCTTCTGTTAAGAATTTTAACACAGGTGATTTTGCACTGCCGTCTTCTAAATACATAATATTAGCTAATGCTTTTGCACCAAATGATACTGCTAATTTTGTTAAATCATCCATTTCTTTTCTTGAATAATTTGCAATTCCCGGTATTTTAATAGCTCTTACAATACCGCCTGCTTTTAGCGTATCTTTAATTATTTCAAAATTAGATTCCATTATTATATCGCCGATATCAAACAGTTCTAATCCAAAACGTAAATCAGGTCTGTCTGAACCGTATTTATCCATTGCTTCTTTGTATGTTATAACAGGTAATTTATCAGGAGTTGTATAGCCTACTAATTTAAATACTTCTCTTAATAGACCTTCAACCATATCCATAATATCTTGTTGTTCAACAAAAGACATTTCCATATCAACCTGTGTAAATTCAGGCTGTCTGTCTGCTCTTAAATCTTCATCTCTGAAACATTTTGCTATTTGATAATATCTTTCTATACCGCCAACCATTAATAGTTGTTTGAATATTTGTGGTGATTGCGGAAGTGCATAAAATTTACCGGGTTGTACTCTGCTTGGTACTAAATAATCTCTTGCACCTTCTGGTGTTGTCTTTATCAGAATAGGAGTTTCTACTTCCATAAAATTCTGACTGTTTAAATAGTTACGAATGGTTGTTACTATTTGATGTCTTAATTTAAGATTAGCTAAAACTTTATCCTGTCTTAAGTCTAAATAACGATATTTTAATCTTATATCTTCATTAACATCATCAGAATTTAGTGGAAATGGTAATACTTGAGCTGTTGATAATATTTCAATTGATGTAGGATAAACTTCAATTTCACCTGTTGGAAGTTTGTCATTGAAAGTTTCTTCCGGTCTTATACTAACTTTACCTGTTGCTTTAATAACAAATTCATCTCTTAGTTTTTGGAAAGTACTATATACTTCAGGATTTTTTTGTGGGTCCGATACTAATTGAAAGAAACCTGAACGATCTCTAACTTCAACGAAAATAATTCCGCCTAAATCTCTAACAGCAGATACCCAACCTGCAATTGTAACTTCATTTCCTACGTCATTTCTTGTTATTTCACCGCATCCATGCGTTTTCATTGATGTCTTTGTTAGCATTTTATTAATTTCCTGTCATCTCACTTATATTTATATTTAATTTAACTCAAAAATATTATTTTTTCAAAAAATATTAAATTTTTCTTTTTTTTACCCTGACTCCTTCAACTTCATATACATTTTCAATTGCAATAAATGCTCTTGGATCTATATTTTTTGCAATTTCTTTCAGTTTTTGAACTTGAAGTCTTGAAATTACACAATAAACAATTCTTTTTTTTGCTCCTGAATATCCGCCTTCTGCATCAATATATGTTACGCTTACATCCATTTTTTCCATAATATCTTGGCCGATTTCACTTGAGTAATCCGTTATAACAAATACTGATTTTGATTCGTTTAAACCTTCAATAACAACATCCATTGTTTTATATGCAATAAAATATGTAACTATTGAATATAGGGCATGCTGCCAGTCATAGACAAAGCCTGCAACTGTAAATATGAATAAGTTGATAAACATAATTATTTCACCAACTGAAAAAGGTATTTTCTTCGTTGCATATATGGCTAAGATTTCTGTTCCGTCAAGAGAAGCTCCGTTTCTTATAACAAGACCAACTCCTGCTCCTAATATTAAGCCGCCAAATATTGCTACTAAGAATAATTCTAAATTTTCTATTATGCAATGACCGTGAAAACACTGACTAAAAAATGTTACACCTCCTGCAAATACAAATATTGCAAAGAATGTTGAAAATACAAATCTTTTTCCAAGTTTTTTTATTGCAAGTATTACAAATGGTAGGTTTATTAAGAGAATATACATTCCTAATGGTTTCTTTGTAAGGGTATTTAAAATCATTGAAATACCGGTTATACCGCCGTCAATTATTCTGCTTGGAACAAGAAATGCTTCAATAGCGAAAGCATAAATTAATGCACCTAATGTAAGAAAAAAATATTCTTTTATATATGTTTTCATTAAAACCTCTTTTAAATTGATGTTTTATTATTATGCGATAGAAATATTGATTAATATTTAATGCGACGGCATTTTTATAATAGTAATTATACAATAAAAAGCCTATGTATAAAATTAAAATTGAAATTAATGCTAAAGTTTATTATTATTATGTAATGAATAAAAACAAAACAGAAATAGTTCCTTTAGGTCAAAACTGTATGCCAAGAACAATATTAACAAGATGGGGGGTTAAATCTTCTAAAATTTTTGGCGAATTAACTTATCCTTTTGATCTTGCTGTTTTTGAAACAAGAGAAATAACAAATTCTATAAAAGATGACTTTAAAGAATTTTTTTACAATTTGAATTACAGAGAAGATAGACAAATATGGGTAAAAGAACCTGATTGTATAGAATTTGTTCATGACAAGATATTTAAGAAAAAAGATAAAGATAAACTAATAGAAAAATATCTAAATAGAATCAATAATTTTAGAAATATTATAGAAAATCCCAATCCGATTTTATTTGTGCAAATACTGGGAGATTGTTCTGATATTGAAAGTCTATTTGAAAATTTAAAGGAAAAAAGACAGGGTAAACCGTTTAGATTTATTGTTATAGATACTCAGAATATAACAGAGCCTGTTTACGGAATAGATATATTAAAAATACCATTTCCAAGTGAGGAATATAAAAATAATTGGTGGAAGAAAAAATATTATTCAACAAAAGAAGGAATAATTTTTGAAAAACAAATAGTTGATTTTTGTCTAAAAATTATAAAAGAGATAACTATTTAGAAGCGGCTTTTAATCTTGCCATTGCTCTTGCCAATGCTGCATTTGCAAGTTTTATATCTCTTTGAGTTTCAGCTGTACTTAATTTTGCTTCAGCTCTTTCTTTTGCAAGTTGAGCTCTGGCGGTATCAATATCACTTCCGCATTCTGCTGCTTCTGTTAAAATAATTGCTTCGTTATTTTTAAATTGAAGAGCACCTCCAATTATTGAAAATGTCTTTTCTTCACCATTTTTAATAACTTTAGCAACATCTACTGCAAGAGAAGACATAAATGGAATATGATTTGGCAATATTCCAAAACTTCCTCTTTCTCCCTGAGCATATACTGCTTCAACATCGTCTTCAAAAACAATTTTCTCAGGTGTTATTAATTTAAAATGAATAATTTTATCTGACATTTAAATCACCTATTTGATTTTTTCAGCATTTTTTAGAACATCTTCTATAGTACCTGCCATAAAGAAGGCTTGTTCAGGAATATTATCATATTGTCCTTCAATAATAGCTTTAAAATCTTTAATGGTATCTTCAAGTTTTACGTATCTTCCGGGAATACCGGAGAATTGTTCTGCAACATTGAACGGTTGAGATAAGAATTTTTGAATTTTTCTTGCTCTGTTTACGGTTTCTTTATCTTCTTCTGATAATTCATCCATACCGAGAATTGCAATAATATCTTGAAGTTCTTGATATTTTTGAAGAATTTCTATAACTTTTCTTGCTACATTATAATGTTCTTCACCGATAATTAAAGGATCTAAAACTTTACTATTAGATGCTAACGGATCAACTGCAGGATAAATACCTAAAGAAGCAATTTGTCTTGATAATACGGTAGAAGCATCTAAATGAGAGAATGTAGTGGCAGGAGCAGGGTCTGTTAAATCATCTGCCGGTACATATATTGCTTGTACGGATGTAATTGAACCATCTTTTGTTGATGTAATTCTTTCTTGAAGTTCTCCCATTTCATTTGCTAATGTAGGTTGATAACCAACAGCAGAAGGCATTCTTCCTAATAGAGCAGAAACTTCTGAACCTGCTTGTACAAATCTGAATATATTATCTATAAATAGTAATACATCTTGTTTTGAATAATCTCTAAAATATTCCGCAGCGGTAAGAGCTGATAAACCAACCCTCATTCTGGCACCTGGCGGTTCATTCATTTGTCCGTATATTAGTGCAACTTTATCTATAACTCCTGATTCTTTCATTTCATTCCAAAGGTCATTACCTTCACGGGTTCTTTCTCCAACTCCGCCAAATACAGAAACACCTGAATGCTCTGATGCAATATTGTGTATTAATTCCATAATTAATACGGTTTTTCCTACACCGGCTCCGCCAAATAAACCTATTTTTCCTCCCTTTTGATATGGCTGCAATAAATCAATAGCTTTAATACCTGTTTCTAATATTTCTATATCTGTATTTTGGTCAACCAGTGATGGTGAACTTCTATGTATCGGAAGATATGTATCTGTTTCAATAGGTCCTTCATTATCTACAGGTTCACCCAATACATTTAATATTCTACCTAATATATTTTTCCCTACGGGAATCTTAATTGGTTCGGATGTATTTATTACCTTCATACCTCTTTTTATACCGTCTGTTGATGACATTGCAACAGAGCGTATTCTGTTTTCTCCCAAGTGCTGCTGAACTTCGGCAACAATCTTTTTATTTTCATCTATAATAATTTCTATAGAATCATTTATTTCGGGCAATTCACCCTCTTTAAATTCAACATCAATTACAGGTCCTATAACCTGTGTTATAAATCCCTCTTTTTCTGCTGTTATTGTCATATTTGCCCCTAATTTCTTTTATAATATTTTTATTATACAATTGTAAAAAAAAAATGTAAAAATTCTATTGGATATATTTTTACATTAGAAAGTGATAATTTTATGTCAATTGAAAAAGTAAAAGAATATTTTAAACAATATAATATGGATAATAAAATAATAGAACTTGAACTATCAAGTGCAACAGTTGAGCTTGCAGCAAAAGCTTTAAACTGTGAAGGAAAAAGAATTGCAAAAACTCTTTCTTTTCTGATAGATGAAAAACCTATATTAATTGTAACAGCCGGTGATGCTAAAATTGATAATCATAAACATAAAGCTCTTTTTAAGGCAAAAGCGAAGATGATTCCGTTTGATGATGTTGAAAGAATAACAGGTCATGCAGTAGGTGGTGTCTGCCCTTTTGGTATTAATAAAGGAGTGGATGTATATTTAGATGATTCATTAAAAAGATTTACTACGGTTTTTCCTGCTTGTGGCAGTTCCAATAGTGCTATTGAATTATCTATTAATGAACTTGAAAAATATTCTGGTTACAAAAACTGGATTGATGTTTGTAAATTGCCGGAATGATATTTTTATAATCCTAATTCATATATTGATTTTATATCTTCTTCTTTTAAATTAGAGCCTCTTTGATATCCTCCGATTATTGCAAGTCTCGTTAATTCTTCTATATCAGGATTATCAATTCCTATATCTTTAAATTTTGTAGGAGCTCCTATTTCTTTTAAAAAATCTTCAAATTTCTTAATCCCAATATCAACATTCGCTTCATCAAAAATTGCTTTGAAGAATTTAGATAATCTTTCTTTTTTTTCTTTTTTAAAGTATTTCATCCAAGCAGGTATCAAAATGGCAAGACCTGCACCATGAGCTATTCCATATATAGCACTTATTGGATGTTCCATTTGATGATTATTAGCATAAAAGCATCCAGCACCGCAATTTGTAAGTCCGTTCCAAGCCATTGTTGCTGTCCACATTATATTTGCTCTTGCTTCATAGTTCTTACTGTCTTGAATTAAAATTTTGTCTGATGCAATTACACTTTTAACTAAATTTTCTACATATCCATCTAAAAACGGAGCAAAATCATCTTCTTTTGTAAAATATGCTTCTATTGAATGCGCTATTATATCAACAGAGGTATATGCTGTTTGTTCTTTAGAAACTGTTAGTGTTAATTCAGGGTCTAATATTGATGCAACTGGATATACAAGTTCATTTGTATATGCAAATTTATCCATTGTTTTATCGTTTGTAATAACAAAAGTAGCATTCATTTCTGATGCTGTAGCAGGAATGGTTACAACGGTAAATATAGGCAGTGCTTTTTCGGGTTTCGCTTTATTTATAACAAAATCCCATATATTATCTTCATTTGAACATCCTAATGAAATAGCTTTACTTTCATCAATTACACTACCGCCGCCAACTGCTAAAATAGCATCTACTTTATTCTTTCTTGCTATGTCTATACCTTTTTTTGCATGTGATAATATAGGATTTGCTTGAATATTTGCATATTCTACAAATTCAATATCATTCTCATCAAGAGAATTTATTATTCTCTCATATATTCCATTTTGCTTAATACTTGATTTCCCGTATGTTAAAAGAACTTTTTTTGCATACGGTTTTATTTCTTTTCCTATTTGATTAATTGTTCCTTTTCCAAAAATTATTTTAGTTGGATTTTTATATATAAAAGATTTCATTATATTTTCACCAAATTTTCTTTTAAAATATTTTCGAGAATTGTACAGCTATCATTAACTATTGATGAACAATGTTTTCTTCTTTCTAAAGAATGAAAGTCAGAAAAACCTGCACTTAAAACTTTACAGCAATTAACTTTATATTTTTGAGAAAATAATTCATTATATTCTTTAGCTAGTGCTCTGGCTTTTTTTCCGTCACGTTCATTATTATCTTTTCCAAATATTGCACCAATAACAATTTGTGCACCTGCAACGGCTCCGCATAAACATCTTACACCCATTCCTCCAGAAAATGGGGTTGCTATGCTTAATGTTTCTTTTGAAACATAACCTTTATCTATAGCTGCTTGTACTATTGATTCTGAACAAGAATATCCTTCCATAAAATATTTAACAGCTAAATCTTTCATTAATCCTCCTGATATTTAATTTAGTATAATGCTTTGTTTTTAAGTGAGTTTTATTGAAAAATCTACTCACTATGTTATTTCTTATTAATTTTATTAAACAATTTTATTATACTCTTTTTTTTATTTTTTAAATATTTTTTCTATATATTCCAATAGAGACTTGAAAAAACATGAAAAATATGTTACAATTGTAGTATAAGGAAACATTAATATGTATGCACTGGCTAAACAAAGAAATATTTGTTTAGAGAAAATGGTCTATAAATTAGGGATTGTAGTTTTGTTAATGGCTTTTTTCTCGGGCGGAGGTATGCAGCTTAATGCGGGTGAAAGTGTTGTAGAATACTATATCCATGAGAATATTATGAAAAAAGAGCATTTAAATGCTCTTTTTTTATTACGTCAAGAGTGGATGGAAAGTTTAAAGGTTAAATATCAAAAAAATGAAATAAAAGAAATTACTGATGGAATTGTTTATGTAAGGCTTAATAAAATAATTAATAAAAGGAAGATAAAAATTAATGTTGCCGAAATAAACAGAAATATAAATCCTAATATAGAAATTATTCCACAAATGGCTTCAGAAAAAATGCATTCAAGAAAAAGAATTAATAATATAGCTGCAGATGCTAAAATTGCCATAAATGGTACTTATTTTAAACAAGATACCGGCACTCCTTTAGGTGTTTTAATGATAAATAATAAAATAATTACAGGTCCTATATATGATAGGGTTGCTTTGGGAATTAGTGATTTGGGATTTAAAACTTCAAAAGTTTCTTTTGAAGGATACATAAAAAAAGGTGATAATATCATTGCCTTGAATAATATAAATCAACCAAGAATGATGTTTACACAAGTATTGGTTTATACACCTTTATGGGGAATAAAATCACCTGCTACCAAAAAAGAAAGTGTTCATATAGCTGTTAGTAATAATATAATTACTCAAGTTTCTAAATATCCTGTTAATATTCCTAAAGACGGATATGTTATTTCTGCTCCTAAAGATAAAGTAATTGGTTTAAAAAAAGGTGATAAAATAGATCTTCAATATAAGATAAATCCAAATTGGGATGATGTAAAACATATAATAAGCGGCGGTCCATATTTAATTAAAAACGGAAGTGTTTTTGTAGATGCAGCCAGCCAAAAATTAAACGGTATAACGGGCAGAAATCCAAGAACTGCTATAGGTTATACTAAAGATAATATAATGATTATGGTTACTGTTGATGGCAGAAAGGAAGGCTCCAGCGGTGTTACTTTAATTGAGCTTGGCAGATTAATGAAAGAATTGGGATGTTATGAAGCTATAAATTTAGATGGTGGTAGCTCCACAGTTATGTATGTTGATGGAACTATTTTAAGCGGAACAAATATTAAGAATTCTTCTTCAATAAGTAATGCGCTTGCTGTTAAAGTTCATAGCTAGTTTGTACGAGAAAAAATTCGCGATAAACTGAAAGTATGTATGAATTTTTTATAAAATGAACCAGAAACAAAGTTTTTTGAGTGAGCTTGTATCATTAGTGAATTCAAGGTAAGTTAAGTTTTCAAAAGGTGAGTACTTTGTTAGCGAGGATGACTCGGTAAAAAGTGGTGATACAAAATTAGTTAATGTTGCTTTTTATGAATAAAAATGATAAAATCGAAAATTATTTATGAAAAGATTGGCATTTACATTAACAGAACTCTTAATAGCATTAGTTATAATAGGTGTAATAGCAGCTATAACAATTCCTTCTGTTTTGAATAATTCTAATAAAATGGAATTTAAATCTTCTTTAAAGAAGTCAATTTCTTCTATAAATAGAGCAATTTCCCTTCACTATTCATTAACAAGTCTATCAGCACAAGATTATACGTCTGCGGATGAGCTTGTTTCAGAAGTATTTATGAAAAGAATGAATGTTATAAATGAGATGAGTGAATTTACTTCTAGCGATTGTGAGGGGATTTCTTTTGCAGTTCAAGACGGAATGATATATTGTGTGGCAAATTATTATTCTGATAATGCGGATGGAATAAATACAGTTTGTAATATGCAAAATACTGTGCCTTGTATTCAAAATGATGGACCTAATTTATGGATAGATGTAAACGGTTTGAAGAAACCAAATACTATAACAACATCTTCGAAAAATCCTAAAGATATTTATCAAGCCCAAATATATTCTATGAGAGTTGTTCCATACGGAGTTCCAACTCAAGAAGTAATGTATGAAAAACAAATTAGTAATTATGGCGTAAATAATGATGATAATACTGAAGATAATCCAAGTATAGAACCAGATGATAATGATAATGCAGATGATGACAACATCGAAAATAATGATAATCCTGATAATCCGGAAATAGAAGATTTTCCTCAAGCTCCACCTGAGGATATGGATGAAGAAGCTAGGAATTTTTGGGATATGTTAATGGGATTATTAAAAAACCTAGGTGAGGCATTTTTGAATACAGCAAAAGAATTGTGGAATAATTTTATTAATAATAGAAAGTAATTTGCTTAGAAGAAATTAGCTTCTTTATATTTTCTGTATTCTGATATTTTATCGTAAAAATCAGGCCACCAAACGCGTATTAAACCGTCAATTATACCAACATCATCGTAATAAGCAGGTGCATCTTCTCCTCTTGGATTTATATATCTTGTATTAAATGTATCTTGCATCATAGGTGTCATAGCTGTACCTCGAAGTGCAATTTTTGTACTTTCTATTCTAAGTGTATTTATTCTTTGTGTTGGTGTTCCTTTTCTTATTTCATGGAATAAATCAAGTTCAAGTCTTTCTATTCTATCTATAGTATTTTCATTATAAAAAGAATTATTATAAATTCTTTTTTCTATAGTATCTAAAGCTCTGAATTGTTGAGGTGTTAAATTAACAAGTCTTGGGTTATCTGCAGTATTTTCAAGTTCAAACGCAAACCCGCTATAAGGTATAAAAAATAAGACTAAAAACCAGACAAAAAAGAATTTTGGCAATCTGCCCATAACACACTTCCCGTAAACATTAAAGATAAATTTCCAAATATATGCATTTAATCTAGTATCGCATTTTGTTACCGAGCTATCCTCGCTAACAAAGTACTTACCTTTTGAAAATGTCATTCGAAAAAATTACTCACACATTCAGTTTATTGTGAATTTTTCTCTGACATTTTTTAGTTTACGGGTTTTTATGATTAAAAAAATTACACAATAAGTTTAACTTAGTGTGTAATTTTTTTTATATTAAAATTATACATTACTCAACAACAATTGAGTTTTTACCGCCTTCTCTTATTTCAAGTATAAGTTCTCCTGATTTTAGGTTGCTTGTATTAGGAAATGCGAGTGCAGAATAAAATCCGTTTGCTTGATAATATTTAATAACTTGACTTCTTATATCTGCAATAGATTCTTCTGTTGCTGCTACATTTAATTTGCCTGATAAAATTCTTGTTAAATCACTTGAAGATATTGAATTATTATTAATAAATTTAACTGTTTTGATTGTTGAAGCAACAGGAATAGTTGGTATTTGATTTTCTTTTTTTACGCTTGTATTTATTATTGCATTTTTATTTCGTTCTCTTGTAGCCATTTCATGAATTCTTAGATCTCTCATATATTGGCTGTTTATACTTCCTGCATCATATCCGCCCATTACTGATGCAAAACATATATTATTTGTAAGTAAAATAATACCTAACATAATAAATAACTTTTTCATATTACCTCGCATTCTTTTTCTACATTATAACATAATCTTTATGGACTATATTATTTTTAGGAGTACTCTAAATTGTCTATTTTTCTTGAAAGAAATATATTTATGTTATAATCTATCTGTAGTAAGATAGGTTTTCTATCTTTTAGGGCATGTGAAAATCGAATAATTAGAAAAGGTGAGACAATGACAGTTACAATTGAAAAATTAGACAACAATGAAGTTAAATTAAATATTGAAATAGAACCGTCTGTTACTTCTTTTGAGTACGATAAAGCTTGTAGAAGGCTTGCTCAAAAAGTTAATGTTCCTGGTTTTAGACAAGGGAAAGCTCCAAAGTTAGTATTGGAAAAATATGTTGGTATTGCTGCTCTTCAAAGAGAAGTTTTAGATAGTTTATTACCTACAATTTTTGAATCTGCTATCACTGAAAATAATTTTGATTTGGTTAGTGCTCCTAACATAGAGTCATATGAATTTGCTGATGATAAAACTTTAAAAGTTGTTGCTAAGTTTGAATTAAGACCAGAAGTTAATTTATGTGATTATAAAGGTTTAGAGGTAGAAATAGAAGAATTTAAAAAAGCTGATGATGGTGTAGAAAAAGAATTAAAAGCACTTCAAGACAGATTTGCTTCTTTAACTGATGTTACGGATAGAAAGTCTAAAAATACTGATATAGTTAATATAGATTTTAACGGTTATGTTGATGGGGAAGAAATTAAAGGCGGAAGTGCTAAAGGTTATATGCTTGATTTGGCTCATTCTAATTTTATCCCCGGATTTGCTGAACAACTTGTTGATAAAGCAACAGGCGAGGAATTTAAAATAAATGTTAAATTCCCTGATGAATATCATGATGAAAAATTAAAAGGAAAAGATGCTGAATTTAATATAAAAATTAATGCAATAAAAGAAAAAGTTCTTCCTGAAATAAATGATGATTTGGCAAAAAGAGTAAATCCTAAATTTGCTACTTTAGATGCGCTGAAAGAAGACATTCAAAAATATATTGATAATACCGCAAAAGCAGAAAATGAAAAAAGAGCTGCTGAAAAAATATTTGATACTTTGTTTGAGAAAATTGATATAAAAATTCAAGATGCAATGATAAATAGAGAAATTCAAGCATTAATGGGTGAATTTAAACAAAGAGTTAATATGCAAGGCGGTAATTTTGATAAAATGCTTGAACAAGAAGGACATCAAAAAGTATATGAACAATTGAAAGAAGAAGCTGTTAAGAGAATTAAAACTTCTTTAATTATTGGTAAAATTGCAAAAACAGAAAATATTTCAGTATCTCAAGAAGATATTCACGCAAAACTTGTTGATTTGGCTAATATATATCGCACTACTGTAGATAATATAGTTGCTGAAATTCAAAAAAATGTAAATTTATTACATTCAATTAATCAACAGGTTATAACCGAGAAAGTTACTAAATTATTGTTAGATAATGCAAAAATAAAATATGTAAATAAATAATTAACTAGGATATTAGAAAGGGAAAAATATGAGTTTTGTACCCGTAGTTATAGAACAATCAAGCAGAGGCGAAAGATCATTTGATATTTTCTCAAGATTATTAAGAGAAAGAATTATCTTTTTAGGTACTCCGATTGATGATATGGTTGCGAATTTAATTGTTGCACAACTTTTATTGTTGGATAGTGAAAATCCGGAAAAAGATATTATGTTATATATTAATTCTCCGGGAGGAAGTGTAACAGCCGGTTTTGCAATATACGATACAATGCAGCATATAAGGGCAGATGTATCTACAATATGTTTAGGTCAGGCTGCTTCAATGGGTGCATTCTTATTATCTTCCGGAACTCCTGGAAAAAGAATGGCTCTTCCTCATTCAAGAGTTCTAATTCACCAGCCTTTAGGCGGTGCTCAAGGTCAGGCTACTGATATTGAAATTCAGGCTGCTGAAATTATCAGAATTAAAAAGTCATTAAATGAAATTTTAGCTAAAAATACTGGTCAATCAATCAAGAAAATTGAAAAAGATACAGATAGAGATTATATAATGACTCCGGAAGAAGCTTTAGAATATGGTATGATTGATAAAGTTGTTACTGCTAATACACAACCAAAACCAAGTCAGGAGATATAATTAATGGCTGTACATGATGATAGTCGTTTAAAATGTTCATTTTGCGGTAAAACACAAGAGCAGGTTAAAAAACTTATTGCAGGACCTGATGTATATATTTGTGATGAATGTGTTGAACTGTGTAATGAAATTTTAGATGAAGAATTTCTGGAAAATAAGGAAAAAACTGAAGATACAGAAATTAAAGAAACAGATATTACAAAAGTGCCAAAACCACATGAAATAAAAAAATATCTTGATGAATATATTATTGGTCAGGATGATGCAAAAAAAGTTTTATCTGTTGCTGTTTATAATCATTATAAACGTATTGCTCATAATGCTACTGCTGATGAACAACAAGTTGAAATTCAAAAAAGTAATATTTTACTTGTAGGACCAACAGGTAGCGGTAAAACATTATTGGCTCAAACACTTGCGAAGATGCTAGATGTGCCTTTTGCAATCGCAGATGCTACAACGTTAACTGAAGCAGGTTATGTTGGTGATGATGTTGAAAATATTTTATTAAGACTTTATCAAAATGCTGATTTTGATGCTCAAAAAGCTGAAAGAGGTATTATTTATATTGATGAAATTGATAAAATATCAAGAAAATCTGAGAATACAAGTATTACAAGAGATGTTTCAGGAGAAGGAGTGCAACAGGCTTTATTAAAAATGATAGAAGGTACTGTTGCTAATGTACCGCCTCAAGGTGGCAGAAAACATCCTCATCAAGAGTTTATACAAATAAATACTGCTAATATATTATTTATTGTTGGTGGTGCCTTTGTTGGTCTTGATAAAATAGTTGAAAGACGTGCGGGTGATTCTACTACAATCGGATTCGGTGCAGGCATGGCTAAAACTCAGGCAGAAAAAGAACTTGAGGCTGCAAAAATGTTAAAGAAATTGCAACCTGAAGATTTATTGAAATTTGGTTTAATACCAGAGTTTATTGGCAGAGTTCCTGTTTATGCTGTTTTAGATCCTTTAGATGAGGCTACATTAAAAAATATCCTTACTCAACCTAAAAATGCATTGTTAAAACAATATCAATGTTTATTAAATATGGATGGTGTTGAATTAAAATTTGACCCTGAAGCTATTGATTTAATTGCGGCAGAAGCTATCAAACGTAAGACAGGAGCAAGAGCTCTTCGTTCGATTGTTGAAGAAATCATGCTTGATATAATGTATGAAATCCCGGAACAAGGCGATATCAAAGAATTTGTTGTTACGGCAGATATGGTTAAAAATAAAAAAGAAAATGGGGCAGAATTAATTAAACTTCCTACGAAAATAGAAAAACCGCATGTAGAAACATCTGATATTAAGCCTCAATTGAAGAATAATGAAGAAATAGCATAAAAAATAGCCCTGATTGATGTCAGGGCTATTTTATAGTTTATTTTTTACTGAACAATATTTTATTCTAACTCACTATCTAGTGAATAATTTTATAAATCAAAGAAATATCATCAGGTTCTTTTTTAGAGATTTTATATGCTGATAAAATTAAATTTTCAGCTTCTTTAATTGTTTCTTTTTTATTTGTATAAATTACAGCAATTGTTTCACCTTTTTTTACAGGTTCTTTATATTTTTGAGTTAAGTATATCCCTGCACTATAGTCTATTTTATCAGATTTCTTTTCTCTACCTGCTCCAAGATTTTTACATGCTTTTGCAATTTTTAGCGCATCAATATTTTTTACAAAACCACTTTTTTCAGATTTTACTTCATATTTTATAGAAGCTTGAGGGAGTTTTGTGTAATCATTAATAACACTATCATCACCATATTGAGATTGAATAATTTCTTTGAATTTTTCAAGAGCCTTTCCTGATTTAATTAAATCATCTAAAAATTTATAAGATTCTTTTTTTGATTTAAATTTCCCTGCTTTTTCGAATGCACTATGTGCAAGAGTATAAGTTACTTCTTTTAAATCAGGTTCAATATTGCCTTTTAAAAATTCAATAACTTCTTCAATTTCTACAGAATTACCAATAGCTCTTCCTAAAGGTTGATTCATAGAACTTATTACAGCACAAATATTTCTGTTTAAACGTTTACCAACTTCAACCATTACTTCGGAGAGTTTTTGAGCTTCTTTTGCCGTTTTCAAAAAAGCTCCGGAACCATATTTGACATCTAGTATTATATGATTAGCACCTGATGCAATTTTTTTTGATACAACTGATGAGGCAATTAATGGAATAATATCTACAGTAGCAGTTACATCTCTTAAAGCATATAATTTGCCGTCAGCTGGTGCTAAAGATAAAGTTTGTGCAGCAATTGCTGTTTTATGTGTTTTTACTTTGTCCTTAAATTCTTCTATGGATAAATCTGTCTTAAAATTAGGGATAGATTCAAGTTTATCTATAGTACCTCCGGTATGACCAAGTCCTCTTCCTGAGAGTTTTGCTGTATATAATCCAGCAGCTGCCATTAACGGCAGAAAAATTAATGTTATTTTATCACCGACTCCGCCAGTTGAATGTTTATCGATAATATCATGTGAGATATCTGATAAATCTAATATTTCACCTGATTCTACCATATATTTTGTAAGCCAGGTCGTTTCATCAATATTCATTCCTTTAAAATAAATTGCCATTAATAATGCACTTATTTGATAATCTTCTATTGAATTATTCATTACCCCATTAATAAAAAATTTAATTTCTTCTTGTGTAAGAGCTTTTCCTTTTTTCTTTTTTTCAATAATATCAATAATCTTCATATAAACCCCATTTTTTATCTATAGAAATAAAATAGAGAAGCATTGTTTCTATAGAAATATTACTATTTTTGCTTCTCTATTTAATATTTATTTATCTTATTTTTTATTTGAATTTAAATATTGAATTATGTCGTTAGTTACATCAACACCGCCGGCATAAACAACACCGTAGTCTAAAATAACATCAAGCTTTTTGCTTGCAGCTACCGCTTTTGATGCATTTAAGATATTAGTTTGAATTTCTTTTTCTTTGCTGACTTTTAAATCATATATTCTGTCTTCTTTTGTTTTAAATTCTTTTTGAATTTGTTGTTCAAAAGTCTTTTTTTGAATTGGGGATTCAATAGTTTTATATTGTTTATCTTTATCTATTGCATATTGTTGAAGTTCAAGAAGTTTATTATCAATATCTTTATATGCATTACGAGCATATGTATATTCAGAAATTACTTTTTGAAAATCCGCATAACCAATTGTATAAGCATTAGCTGATAAACTTGTAGCAAACATTAGTATTAATGCCGTTAAAATAAATTTAAATTTAAACATTATAGCCTCCTATTTAAGTTAATTTTAACAAATGATGGTGATAAATACAAGCTGTTATGAATATAAATTCAATGCACATTAGCATGTGTGTGATATGATTAAGTAAAATAATATCAGGAGAGAATGAATTATGCTTATTGTAATGCAAAGTCAAGCAAGTGAAGATAAAATTCAAAAAGTAATAGATTTTATAAAACAACGAGGATTTGATGCTCATATATCAAGAGGTGAAGACCATACAGTAATTGGTTGTGTAGGTAGAAAAATAATAGATAAGAGAGACATTGAACTTTTAGATGGTGTAAAAGAAGTAATAAGAATAACATCTCCGTATAAGCTTGTCAGCAGAGTATTTAAACCTGATGATACAATAATAGAAGTAAATGGAGTTAAATTTGGCGGAACGCATATAGGTATGATAGCAGGACCATGCAGTGTTGAAACTTATGAGCAAATGGATGTAACTGCTGAAAAACTATATAAAAGTGGTGTCCGTATATTAAGAGGCGGCGCTTTTAAGCCCAGAACTTCGCCTTATGCTTTTCAAGGTCTTGGCGAAGAAGGTCTTAAGATATTGAGAAAAGTTGCAGATAAGTATAATATGGCTTTTACTTCTGAAGTTATGGAAGTTAATCAAATACCAATGTTTTTAAAATACGTAGATATACTTCAAGTTGGCGCAAGAAATATGCAAAATTTTAATTTATTGAAAAGTCTTGGAGAAGTTAGAAAACCTATAATGTTAAAAAGAGGGTTAAGTGCAACTATAGAAGAATGGCTTATGTCTGCTGAATATATTATGTCAGGCGGTAATAGAGAAGTTATTTTGTGTGAAAGAGGAATAAGAACATTTGAAAATATGACCAGAAATACACTTGATATATCTGCGATTCCTGTTGTACAAAAAATAAGTCATCTTCCGGTTATTGTTGATCCTAGCCATGCAACGGGGCTAAGAGATAAAGTTGCTCCGATGTCTAAAGCTGCTGTTGCTGCCGGAGCTGATGGATTAGTTATTGAAGTTCATAATAATCCCGAGTGTGCTTTATGTGATGGTGCTCAGTCATTATATCCTGAAGAATTTGCTGAATTATTTAAAGATTTAAAAGCTCTTGCGGCTGTTGTTAAAAAGACTTTTTAATTAGTCTGGAATAATTTAATAAAGAAAAAAGAAAGGATTTAATCCTTTCTTTTTTCTTTTTATTGTTTTATTTTTTATTTGATTTGTTTTGCAATTTCATCTGTTATGTCCGTACCACCCATTAATACAGCTCCTTTTGCAAGAACTAAATCGTAACCTTTAGCTTTTGCTTGTGTATTAATTACATTTGAAATATTATTATCTATTTCAATTAGTTTTTTTTCATAAGATTTTGTCATTGCGGTTCTTTTTGCTTGGAATTCTTTTTGATATTTTTCTTTTAATGCTTTTTGTTTTTTCTCATCTTTTTCTTTGCTTATAGCCATTTGGGCTGTTTCACCAAGTTTTGCAAGTTCTTGAACATTTTTACTGTTTTGTTCTTTTAATGCTTTAACTTGAGCAGATGATTCAACAATTTTTGGTACATTTACAACTGCAACTTTAAATGTAGCAGGAGTGTCTGACATTGCATAATTTGCGAATCCAAGACCAAGACCAAATGCTACTAAAGAAACGGTTAATACTTTTAAATTATTTTTCATATTTAACTCCTTTTAATAAATTTCCTTAAAAATTTATAATGATTATATCATTTTCTCAGAAAAATTCAAATTAACAGTATAGTTATATATCTTGTACGATAAATGTCCGAGAAAAAATTCACTATAAACTGAAAGTGTGAGTGAATTTTTTTTACAAAATGAACCAAAAACTTTGTTTTTGAGTGAGCTTGTATCCGTAGTGAAACGAAGGTGATTGGCATTTTCATAAGGTGAGTACTTTGTTAGCGAGGATGAGAAGGTAACAAAGTGCGATACTAGATTAAATAAAATTCGCTATATACAGAGAGTTTAAAAGAATTTCTTATTGGAATATGGGATAGAATTCTTTAATTGTTTTTGAACTTAAATTTTCTCCTTTTATTGTTTTATTTTGCTTTATATTTTCAAATTTTATATTTCTTATTTCTTCATCTGTAAATTCTCCGCCATCATTATAAAATTTTTCAATAGCATTTTCACTAAAACAATATGTATAATTTATTGTATTTTTATCTGCATACATTTTGGGAAAATACTCTGTTGTAAGAATACTTCTTGAACAGCAATTAGCAGTTGTTTCTTTACAATCTCTGTTCCATATAAAATATTCTTTATACGGCATAGGTATTGTAAATAATTCTATAGGTAGATATGGTGTTTTATTTTGTTCATAATAGAACTTGAATATTTTTTCAGAAATATAATTTGTTTTTTTTGTTTTGCTTAGAATACTGTAGTCATTGTACCAATATGATTGTTTTATTTTGTTATCTAAAATTGGGATAAAAATACCTACAGCTAATATTAAAAGGATTGTGGATATTATTTTTGATATATTTAATGCTTTTTTGTTTTTTGTAATATACGCTAAATATCTGCATAAATAGCTATATAATATTAAAATTCCATAAAAAATAATTATCCTATATAAAACAACAATATTAGGATGTATTAACCAGAATTTTCCTTCTTCATAATATGTTCTTCCGCATAAAATAAGTGAAAATACTGATATTAAAATTGATGATTGTAAAATCAGCGGAAAAATTATTTTTTTTATTGATTGTTTTTTATATGTCAGATAAACAGACAAAGTTAGTAAGATAATAAAAATTATCCATAATATTATTTCATCTTTAATATAAATTTGAGTAAAAATATTTAAGAATTCTTTTAAGTCATTAAGTGAAATATGTATATCATTAGCGCCTCTTTCAATTGCTACATTTCTGAAACCTTTAGATGTTACAAAAAGAATAATAGATAAAAATAAAGATATAATTGGCAGATAGAAATTTTTATCTAATTTAAATTTGTAATTATTTATATTTAATTTTTTATTATAGTTTTGTGAAATCATGTACTTAGTTACAAAGTCATCTTCTATATATAGAAATGACATAAAATCAAAGATTTTTTGCAGAATCAATATAGAACAATTATATGAGATAATCAAAATGGCAGATATAGCTGAAACAGAAAATATTATTTCACATGAAGAGCCTATAATAAATCCTGAGAATATAGCGAATAAAAGTTTGAGATTGTTATTCTTAAATAATAAAGTTTTTTTAGAGTTAGAAATAATTCTTGTATAAATAAAGTACCAAAAGTAACTAAAAAATAATAAAGGGAAAATGTATCTGTAAAATGAATGATTAAAGCCTATAATAAATGAATTAATTTGTACTATAGAATAAAAAAAATACATTGATAAAATTATCAAAATAAAGGATTTTGAAAATTTAGAATTTTTATATATAAAGCCAAAATTAGTTATTGAAAGTAAAATAATACACAAAAAAATACCTTTAATTATTCCGTTTGGAATACTCATAAAATCAGCAGGATGAATATTTAATAAATGAGGAAGATTATAATTAAAAAAATTTGTAAGGAAAAAACAAAGATATCCGCCGCCATGAAGTTGATATGCACTATGAAAATTTGTTGGAAATAAACTTTCAAAAATACTGTTTTGATAAAGACTATGTGACATATCATCACCATAGAATGTACAATTGCGTGACAGATAACTTGTTAGAAATATAATTGAAAAACAAATCAATGCTAATATAAATGAAAAAGTGAATTTTTCTATTTTATTTTTAGACATATGATATTTGACCTTTAATTTTTAAAAGCATTCTTAATAGATTCTTTAAAATCAGGTTTTAGAATACCTTTTTCTGTAATTATTCCCGTTATTAATTCATGAGGAGTGACATCAAAGCCAGGATTTATAATATTAACTTCTTTAGCACAAATCCAATCACCGTTAATGTGTGTAACTTCTTCGTGAGAACGTTCTTCTATAGGAATTTCTTTACCTGATTTAATAGAAATATCAATAGTAGAAAGAGGTGCTGCTATATAAAATGGTATATTATGATATTTTGCAGCTATTGCAACTGTGTATGTTCCTATTTTATTAGCTGTATCACCATTTGCAGCAATTCTGTCTGCTCCAACAACAACCATATTTATCATTCCTTTTGACATAAAATAAGAGCACATACCGTCAGTAATAAGTGTTGTAGGAATGCCATCTTGTGTAAGTTCCCAAGTAGTAAGTCTTGCGCCTTGTTGTCTAGGTCTTGTTTCATCTGCAAAAACTTTAATAGTAGGGTCTTTAGCATATGCACTTCTTATAACGCCAAGTGCTGTTCCATAGCCTACCGTTGCTAAAGCGCCTGCATTACAATGTGTTAATATAGTAGCACCTTTTGGAACTACACTAGCACCATAATCTCCCATTTTTTTATTTATTTCTATATCTTCATTTTCAAGTTTTATTCCGTTTTCTTTTAGATTTTTTATTATTTCTTCAATACTGCCATTAGTATTTTTTGCAAGTTTCATTTGTTTATCAACACCCCACATAAGGTTGACAGCTGTAGGTCTTGAAGATTTTAAATATTGGGCTTTTTTATTTAGTTCTTCTAAAAATAATTTTTTATCTTTTATTTTTTCACCAAGTTCTATTGCGGCTAAAACCATTCCGTGGACTCCAGCTATTCCTATTGCAGGTGCTCCTCTTACCAGCATATCTTTTATTGCATTGTACATTTCATCACTTGTTTTTATATCAACAGTTTTAAATTCGTAAGGTAAAATAGTTTGATCTATTATTCTTGATATGTTATCAACCCATTCTATTGTCTTAATTTTAGATTCAAATGTCATAATATGTTTAGTTTCCTTTCTTAAAGTATTGATATAAATATGCAGTTAAGAATCCTGAAAATGAATTTAAAATAGCACATAATATAGCAGTAAAAAATATTGTACCTAATAAAAATATTATGTTTTGACATACTACTTTTACCCAGATAAATGATTGTATTTTAAATATTAAATCAAGAAAAAAAGCTAATGGAAAAAATAATACCGAATAGCCAATGCATCCTGTGAAACCTGCTGTTGCCCCGTATATAATTCCTTGTTCAATTTTTATTTCTTTAATTAAATTTAAGTTTTTGAAGTAAATAATAATGAAAGGTGCCATAATAAACATTAGTAATATCAAAATAAAAAAAGTTAATGCGGGTATAATAGAAATAACACCTAAAAATGCTCCTGATATAATTGAAACAATGCTTATAATTTTAAATATCGGATTTTTTAACATAACTACCTCTTTTATTTAATATTAAATCTTGAATAACAAAGTGCAATGGCTATAGAGTCAAGTGTATCATCAAGTTTTGGAAGATGTTTATATTTAATTGACATTTCAACAATTTTTGCAACTTCTTCTTTTGTTGCTCTACCATATCCTGTAATGATTTGTTTTACTTCAATAGGCGTATATTCAAAAATAGGAATTGATTTTTCTTCCAATACCGATAATATCACACCTCTTGCTTCTGCTACAGGAATTATAGTTTTTTGATTTTTGAAATAGAATAATTTTTCTATACTTGCAACTGTTGGTTTGTATTTTTCAAGAATAGTTTTTAAATCTTGTTGTATTTCAAAAAGTCTTGCCGAATCGGTCTTATTTTTATCTGTTTGAATTGAACCTGATGTTATTAGAATATTTTCTTCTTTTTCTATATCCAGAATACAATAACCTACAATAGCAAGCCCTGGGTCTATACCTATTATCCTCATTCTTTAATTATAATTTAGATTATTTATTGAATACCATAATTTAGTAAACTTTTGTTAATTGTTATTTCTATTATTGTAAATTTATAAAATGAATATTTTTTTAATATGTAAAGGTAATATAGAAGAAAGGAAAAATAATTATGAATATTTCATCAGTAGGTTCTGTTCAAAATAATACACAGAATAAAACAAATTATGTAAAAACCGGAGCTAAAATTGGAACAGCAGTTGGAGTTGGTAAATTTGCAATAAATACAATAAAAAATAAACAATTTATTAAAGATATGTATCAATCTAGTGTCGAAGGATTAGGCAAGGTTGGGGCTAAAGGAGCTACTGTTGGGGGACTTGCAATTGGTCTTGGGGCTATAATGGGTATAGGAGCTGCTATTGGTGCTGGTGTAGGTGCTATTTGTCAAGCAGTTGCTAATAAAAAAAATGAATCTGTTGAAAAAGCATAAAAAATAGAAAAAATATAATTTATAATAAGAAGGTCGAGTTATTAACTTCGACCTTCTTTTAATATAGCGAGAATGCCTAGATAACAAAGTGCGATACTGGATTTTTAAATTATGTAACAATAAATCTAAATAAGTAAAATTTCTAACCTCAGTTCCTTTAAATAGTTAAAGGAGTTTTTATGAATATAAATAGTATAAATTATCTTCCCGGTAAAACATTAAATATTTCAAAATCTCAAAATCATATGTATATTTTACAGCCGCTTAAATCAGATATTGTATCTTTTAGCGGTAAAAAACATGTAAAAAAAGAAAATTCTAATACAGCTAAAGCAGTAGAATTTGGTGAAAAATTAATTCACTTGCCATTGTCACAAAAAATAGATTTAGATTATATTTCAAGCTTATTACCTGATATCCAAGTAAAACCTATTGGAGATTTAAGGTTTGAAATTCCTGATTCTCAAAATTATATGGCATTTTATTCTGGTATTTTAAGTCCTGATTTTGAGGCTGTAGAAAATAAAATATATTTTAATGTAGAGGATGCTAATAAAAATCCTGTTAATAGATTAGGATTTATTATGAATAGTGCACATGAATATACTCATTTCCTTCAGTCAAAACAAGGAGAAGCAAGAGAATATTTGAAAAGTGTATCAAAAGGTGATCATGAATATGCCAAAATTATTCAAGGGGGTGGACTTTTTGCTTTTAAACCTTTTGACAATGATATTCAAGCTAAATTTTGTGTTCCTACTTTTCAGTGTGCCGAAGACATTGAGAACTTAAAAAAATATGGAATGATTGTTCCAAGGGAAAGACAAGTCTCTAAGCAGGATATACTTCATTCTGCTGGATTTAGCACAGAAAAAGATTTTAAAAATTATATTAATTATACATTTAATAATATAGTTAGAGAAATAGTAAAAAGTTTTATTAATGATCCTTTGATATCTCAAAATGTAAAAGATAAAGAGCATTTGGATAAACTTTATGCCAAAATAAAAAAATATTGTGCAATAAAGGCAAAGGACGAAAAAGAAGCTTATACGACAGAAAGTGATATTGCTAAAAAAGCTATGAAAACAGATAGTTCATTAAATATAGATATATTCTCAATTTATTATGATATGTTAGAAAAAGCTTTATCATAAAAAGAGGGTTTTTACCCTCTTTTTTATGGCCTTATTCTATCCATTAATCTTGGAAATGGTATTGTTTCTCTAACATGAGGAAGTCCGCAGATCCAAGCTACGGTTCTTTCTATTCCAAGACCAAATCCGGCATGAGGAACACTTCCGTATTTTCTTAAATCTAAATACCAGTCAAATATTTCTTCAGATAATCCGTTTTCTTTAATTTTAGCTCTTAATTTTTCAAGATCATCTTCTCTTTGTCCGCCACCAATCATTTCACCGTAACCTTCAGGTGCAATTACATCTACACAAGCAGCTTTATTTCCATCTTGCTTCATATAAAATGCTTTAACTGCCATAGGATAGTGATGAATCATAACAGGTTTATCAAATTCTTCTGAAATTAATGTTTCTTCATCACCGCCAAAATCTTCACCCCAAGGTGTTTCATTTCCTTTCCTATGAAGAATTTCAATAGCTTCATCGTATGTAATTCTTGGGAACGGTCTTTTTATATTTTCAAGTTTAGAAATATCTCGTTCCAAAACTTCTAAGTCTGATTTATTATGTTCAAGAACTTGTTGAACAATATATTCAACAAATTCTTCAGCTAAATCCATATCATCATATATATCGGCAAATGCAACCTCCGGTTCAACCATCCAAAATTCGGTTAAATGGCGTCTTGTTTTAGATTTTTCTGCTCTGAATGTAGGTCCGAAACAATATGCTTTACCGACTGCCATTGCTGCAGCTTCCATATATAATTGACCTGATTGTGTTAAATATGCTTTTGTATCAAAATAATCAGTTTCAAATAAATTTGTAGTACCTTCGCAAGCATTAGGAGTAAATATTGGTGCATCAACAAGCGTAAATCCATGTGAATCGAAAAAGTCACGAACAGATTTTATTATTCTGTGTCTTACATTTAAAATAGCACGTTGTCTTGATGAACGAAGCCATAAATGACGATGCTCCATTAAGAAATGTGTGCCGTGTTCTTTTGGTGTTATCGGATAATCTACAGATGCTGAAAGAACTTTAACATCTGTAGCATCAATTTCATAGCCAATTTTAGAACGATCGTGTTTTTTTACAACACCTTTTACTTCAACAGAACTTTCTTGTGAAATTTTATCCGCTAAATTAAATACATCTTCTGATACATTGCCTTTAAACACAACTGCTTGTATTTCACCTGTTCCATCTCTGAGTTGGAGAAAATGAAGTTTTCCGCTGGAACGTTTATTATATAGCCAAGCTTGAAGAGTAATTTCTTTACCTTCATATTCCTTTATATCTCGAATCCATATTTTTTTCATAATTATTAACCCCTTAATAAAATATTGCGGGTTAATAATAACATATTTTTATTAGGATTGAAATAATTACAGATTATTAATTATCTTTTGTATTTCAGAATTTGTTTCCTCACAGGCAGTGCTGTTTAAAATTCTATTAATGGATGCAGCAGGTTCTTCTTCTATTTCAACATTATTGTTTATATTTGAAGATGAAAAATTGTTTATATATTTTTGAATTGCATCAATTGTTTCTTTTGCACTTCCTATTATATTTTTATATTTGTTAAATGAAATTTCTTTTCCGGACTCAAACATAAACAACTCTCCTTTTTTTATACCTTTAAGGTGCTTATCGGCAATGATTTATAAAACTTTAGAAATATTTTTTAAAAATTAATTTTTATGAAGAAAAATTAATATAAAAATTTTGTCCGAAAAAAATTTATTCTATTTTCAGCTTATTGTGAAATTTTCCTCAGAGATATATTTAATAATATGAAGCATGTTCTTTAAAAAAAATTGTGTTTATGTAAATATAATTTTAATGGCGTAAGCTAAGTATAATTTAATTATGTAGTAATAATAAAGGAAAAAGAAAAATGGCAAGACAAGTTCCATTAGAAAGAGTAAGAAACTTTGGTATTGCTGCACACATAGATGCAGGTAAAACAACAACCACAGAACGTATTCTTTTCTACACAGGTAAAACTCATAAAATTGGTGAAGTACACGATGGTGCTGCTGTTACTGACTTTATGGATCAAGAAAGAGAAAGAGGTATTACAATTCAATCCGCAGCAGTAACTGCTATGTGGAAAAATCATCAATTTAATATTATTGATACTCCCGGGCACGTTGACTTTACAATTGAGGTTGAACGTTCTCTTCGTGTATTAGATGGTGTTGTTGCTGTATTTTGTGCAGTTGGCGGTGTTCAATCTCAATCAGAAACAGTTTGGAGACAAGCGAACAGATATGAAGTACCAAGAATGGTATTTGTTAATAAAATGGATAGAACAGGTGCTAATTTCTATCGTGTTGTTGATCAAATTAAAACAAGATTAGGTGCTAATGCTGTTCCTATTCAATTACCAATTGGTGCTGAAGATAAATTTACAGGATTGATAGATCTTATGACGATGAAGGCTGAAATTTATACTAATGACCTTGGTACTGATATAAGAGAAGAAGAAATTCCTGCTGATATGCTTGAAAAAGCTCAAGAGTACAGAGCAGAAATGATTGAAAAAATTTCTGAAACTGATGATGATTTGATGCTTAAGTTTATGGAAGGTGAAGAACCTACTGTGGATGAATTAAAAGCAGCTTTAAGAAAAGCAGTTTGTACAAACCAAATAGTTCCTGTATGTTGTGGTACAGCTTTCAAGAATAAAGGTGTTCAATTGCTTTTAGATAATGTTGTATATTATATGCCATCTCCATTGGATGTTAAAGCTATTGAAGGCGAATTAGAAGATGGTACAAAAGTAGAAAGACATTCAAGTGAAGATGAACCATTCTCAGCTCTAGCATTTAAAATAATGACTGACCCTTATGTAGGTCGTTTGACATTCTTAAGAGTTTATTCTGGTAAATTAACTTCAGGTTCATACGTATTAAATGCTACAAATGGAAAAAAAGAACGTATTTCAAGATTGGTTCAAATGTATGCGGATCAAAGAAATGAAATTTCTGAAGTATATGCTGGTGATATTTGTGCAGCAGTTGGTTTAAAAGATACAACAACTGGTGATACTCTTTGTGATGAAAATGCTCCTATTATATTAGAAAAAATGGAATTCCCAGATCCAGTTATATCTGTTGCTATTGAACCAAAAACAAAAGCAGACCAAGATAAAATGGGTATTGCTCTTCAAAAACTTGCAGAAGAAGATCCTTCATTTAGAGTTAAATCTGATACCGAAACAGGTCAAACAATTATTTCAGGTATGGGTGAACTTCACTTAGATATTATTGTAGACCGTTTACTAAGAGAATTCAAAGTTGATGCAAATGTTGGTAAACCACAAGTTGCTTACAGAGAAACTATTTTAGGAACTGCAGATCAAGATTCTAAATTTATCAGACAATCAGGTGGTAAAGGTCAATATGGTCACGTTAAAATTAGAATTTCTCCTGCCGGTGAAAATGAAGGTTTTGTATTTGAAAACAAAATTGTTGGTGGTGCTATTCCTAAAGAATATATTGAACCAGCAAGAAAAGGTATGGAAGAAGCTCTTGAAGGCGGTATTTTAGCTGGATATCCTATGATAGACGTTAAAGTTGAACTTTATGATGGTTCTTATCACGAAGTTGACTCTTCAGAAATGGCATTTAAAATTGCCGGTTCTATGGCCATCAAAGATGGTTGTAAGAAAGCAAGACCTTGTATCTTAGAACCTATGATGAAAGTTGAAATTGAAATTCCTGATGAATATACAGGTACTATTATCGGTGATATTTCAAGACGTCGTGGTCGTATCGAAGGTCAAGAACCTTTAGGTAATACAGGTAACGTAATTGTTAGAGCTACAGTTCCATTAGGAAATATGTTTGGTTATGCTACTGACTTACGTTCAAATACACAAGGTAGAGGTACTTTCTCTATGGAATTCTTGAAATATGAACAAGTTCCTACTAATGTTCAAGAAGAAATTATCTCTAAATCAGGTGCTCGTGCTTAGAGTATAAATTGTTCATAAATAAAAAGGATGTCTACAAGAATAGACATCCTTTTTATTTTGTCCGAGAAAATTCACGATAAGCTGAAAGTGTGAGTGAAATTTTTTTAAACTAACCAAAAACTTTGTTTTTGAGAGAGCTTGTATCCATAGTAAAACTAAGGTGAGCAGAGTTTCCAAAAGGTGAGTGCTTTGTTAGCGAGGACGAAAATGTAACAAAGTGCGATACTGGATTAAATTAAAAAAAGGGAGCATTGCTCCCCTCTCCCATGATGATAAATAATTAGAAGAATCGCTTTATTTAATGAATATATTTTTTGTCCCTTCTCTTACTACATGTGTAAATCCAAATATATCATTTTTTACTTCATAACCTTTCGGTAATTCATGTGTTCCTGTTGTTATGTCTGCTAGGTTCCAAGCTATATTTATTTTACCCATATTTTCAACAAATTTAGCATTTTTAGGAAGTTTCCCTGATTGATTTATTCCATCAATTTGTTCTTTTGTTAATCTGTTGAATAATAATCTCATAAAGCCAATGCGTGGAGTTGCACCAATAATTGTGTCTTTTGGTCTAAGTTCAACTTTGTCAGATTTTAATTCATTAAAAATATTACTTTTAAATGCTTTTAAATCCATTTCTGCTGGAAAATTAACTTTTGTTTGTGTATGGCAATTTTGCATGCCTTGAAAAGCAATTGTCATAATAATTTCTCCTTACTTACATTCCTAAAATATTTAATTTACTTACTATTCCGAGTTGTTAATTATTAAAAGTTTTTTTAAACGCTGAAATTTACAATATCTTTTTAAATATTAAGAAATATTAAGCACTTAAATATCTATTGTTTTATTAATGATATGTTACATTACTACAAATATAGTAAAATTTTTTGAAAGTTATCAAAAAAAGTGTTATAATAAAAATGTAGGTAGCCCCGATAAAAGGGCAGAAAAAAGTCCTAAATCGGGTACAAGTAAAAACACCTGAGCGCGTGAAAAAGCGAAAGGGACATATGGATAAAATACAATTTCATAATGACCTAAGAAGGTTAATTGAAATTTTACCGCCGAAGATTATTGAAGCACTAAGGCCTTATAACTTAGATGATGCAATTGAATTGGTTCTTGATTTGGGCAGGGTTGGGGAAGTTCGTTATTCTGACGGAAAAACAGATTATTTAGGGGAAAATTATGTAACGGATGAAGATATAGAATATATAACTTCTAGAATACAACCGTTTACAAGTGATAATCGTTCAGGAATTCCGGGAACACTTCATAGGATAAGTGCAATAAGAAACAGGCAAGGGAAAGTAGTTGGTCTTACTTGCAGGATAGGTCGTGTTGTAACAGGTACTATTGCTTGTATTAAAGATATTGTTTTACAAAATAAGAGTATATTATTCTTAGGCAGACCCGGAGTCGGTAAAACAACAAAACTCAGAGAAATTTCGAGATTGGTTGCTAATGATTTAGGTAAGAGAGTTGTAGTTGTTGATACTTCAAATGAAATTGCCGGTGATGGTGATACTCCGCATCCTGCGATAGGTAGAGCTAGAAGAATGCAGGTTACACAGCCAATTTACCAAAAAGATGTTATGATTGAGGCTGTTGAAAATCATACTCCTGAGGTTATAGTTGTTGATGAAATCGGTACAGAAGAAGAAGCTCAGGCGGCAAGAACTATTGCAGAACGTGGTGTTATGCTTATTGCTACCGCTCATGGTAATACTTTAGATAATTTAATTAAAAATCCTATTTTATCTGATTTAGTTGGTGGTGTAAGTTCCGTTACTTTAGGTGATGATGAAGCAAAAAGAAGAGGGTGTCAGAAAACCGTTCTTGAAAGAGAAAAACAGCCTACTTTTGATATTGTTATTGAAATTATTGATAGAAATACATTAGCAGTTTATAAAAATACGGCAGAAGCTGTTGATTATATTTTAAGAGGTTGGCCAATCAGACCTGAAATAAGAAAAGTTGATCAAGTTTATGATGATAAAGTCAAAACAGAAGATGCAATTGCTCAGCAGAAAATAAAAGAAGAAGAAGAAGCACTTGCAAGCCAGAAATTAAAATTTAGTTTTTCGAGACAAGAGTACGTAAAACAGGTTAAAGATTTCAAGAAGATATATATATATGCTGTAAGCAGAACAGTTTTGGATAAAGTGCTTGAACGTTTGAATTTGCAAGCTGAAATAACAAGAAATATTGAAGAAGCTGATATAGTAATTGTACATAAAGCTTTTGCTAAAGGCGGTACTAAAATTTTAAGTATTGCTAATGATTATAAACTTCCTATATATTATGTACGTTCAAATTCTATGTCACAAGTTCAAAAAGTTGTTAAAGAAGCACTTCATATTAAAGACAGCGAAACACTTCAAGGTTATTATGATGATGCAGAAAGAGCTTTAGATGAAGCAAAAGCTGCTATTCAAAAAATACTTGAAGGTGCTGATAATGTTGAACTGCATCCTCAAAATCAGCAAATAAGAAAATTGCAGCATGAACTTGTTGAACAGCATAATTTATCAAGTGAAAGTATAGGTGAAGGTACTGAACGTCGTTTAAGAATTGTTGGCGGCAGTGATTTTAAAAATGCAGGTTAATAGTTTGTCCGAAAAAAACTCACGATAAGCTGAAAGTGTGAGTGAAGTTTTTCGAGTGGCATTTTTAAAAGGTAAGTACTTTGTTAGCTAGGATGACTCGGTAAAAAAGTGCGATACTAGATTAAATGTTTAATCGATAAAAAAGACTGCTTTAAAGCAGTCTTTTTTATTATCTAGTCGTCTTTCTTTATACAGCTTGTTTAGTTAATTTTAAACATTCAACGACTGTATCTACAACAGTTTGTTGTTCTTCTACAGTTAATTCAGGGAACATAGGAATTGACATTACCATTTTTGTATCTTTTTCTGTTTTTGGAAGGTCACCTTCTTTATATCCTAAGTTTTTATGTAGTTTTTGTAAGTGTAATGGTACCGGATAATAAATCATAGCACCTATACCTTTTTCTTGAAGTAGTTTATGAACTTCATCACGATTTTCTATTTTTATAGTGTATTGGTGGTATACACAATAGGAATCATGAATTTCTTTAGGAGTTTCAATTTCAGGATATTTTTTAAACATTTCATTATATCTGTATGCATTTTCTCTTCTTTTTTCATTCCATTCGTTGATATAATTTAATTTAACTCTTAAAATAGCAGCTTGAATTTCATCTAATCTTGAGTTTACTCCGAGTTCATCGTGATAATATCTAATAGCTCCGCCGTGGTTTCTTAGGGCAATAACTCTGTTATAAAGTTTTTCATCATTGCAGGTAATCATACCGCCATCACCCATACCGCCTAAATTTTTTGTCGGATAGAAGCTAAAACATCCGAAATCACCGAATGAGCCTACTTTTTGTCCTTTATATTCAGCACCTATTGCTTGACAACAATCTTCAACAACTTTTAAATTATGGCGTTTTGCAATATCCATAATTTTATCCATTTCTGCAGGCTGCCCATATAAATGTACAGGGATAATTGCTTTTGTTTTTGGAGTAATTGCAGCTTCTATTTTATCTGCATCTATATTAAATGTGTCTGGGTTAATATCTACAAAAACAGGTGTTGCTCCGGCTAATCCTATTGCACTTGCTGTTGCTACAAATGTAAATGCTGTTGTAATTACTTCATCTCCTCTTCCTATATCTAATGCTCTTAGAGCAAGATGAAGTGCATCTGTTCCTGAGTTTAATCCTACTGAATATTTTGTACCTACAAAATTGGCAAGTTCTGTTTGAAATGCTTTATTATGTTTTCCAAGAATATATGAACCTGAAGCAAGTACTTCAAGTACTTCTTTTTCAATTTCTTTACCGATTTTTGCATATTGTCTTTTTGAATCTAAAATAGGTATCATATTACTTCTCCTCTTACTTCCTATATATTTAGTTTAACACATTTCATTTATGCCTTTATATAATCTTAATACTGTAATAATTCAGTTTTTTTAGTATTATTAATATTATGAATTATTTTGAACGTGCAAGAAAATTTAAAGCAAAGAAAAGACTTGGTCAAAACTTTTTGATTGATGAAAAAGTTATTGAAACAATTTTGGATGAATCTGATATATCTAAGGATGATATAGTTGTTGAGATAGGTCCGGGGCTTGGTTTTGTTACGGAACAATTGGTTAAACTTGCAAAAAAAGTTTATGCTGTTGAGCTTGATGAAGATATGGTTGATGAAATTTCGAAGATAAATGCTGATAATTTGGAAATTGTTCATAAAGATATATTGAAAACAGATTTATCTCAATTTTGTAATAAACTGAAAGTTGTTGCAAATATTCCTTATTATATTACATCTCCTATTATCGCTCATTTATTAGGTGAGATAGATGACTTAAACAATAAAAACAGAAATTGTATTTCACAAGTTGTTTTAATGGTTCAGTATGAAGTTGCAAAAAGACTTGCAGCGAATGAAGAGTCTCCGTCTAAAGAATATGGATTGTTATCAATTCTTGCTCAATTT
Organism: Candidatus Gastranaerophilales bacterium; assembly: GCA_944326485.1. GTDB lineage: Bacteria > Cyanobacteriota > Vampirovibrionia > Gastranaerophilales > Gastranaerophilaceae > Avigastranaerophilus. Next base: position 156,238 of record CALVED010000005.1, read on the forward strand.
TGGTCAAATGTTGAATTTATAAGAAAAGTTGGTTCAAGATCATTTTACCCTTCTCCTAAGGTAGATTCTGCAATTGTTAAGCTTACTGTTAAAAAAAAGCCGTTATTAGAACTTTCTAATTATTCTTTTTTTAAAAAAGTTGTTAAGGCTTGTTTTGCAACCAGAAGAAAGAATATTAAAAATTCCCTTGTTAATGCTGGTTTTGCTAAAAATGCTGTAGAAAAAACTCTTTCTGATTTGAATATTAATGAAAATGTAAGAGGTGAAGCTTTATCTATTAATATGATGGGTGATTTATCTGAAAAATTGAAAGAAAATTTATGAAAAGAATAAAAGTAAAAGCTCCTGCTAAAATTAATTTAACGCTTGAAATATTAAATAGACGTGATGATGGTTTTCATAATATTCAATCTATAATGCAGGCAATAAATTTATATGATTATTTAATTTTTGAATTAGAAAATTCAAATAAATTAGAAATTATATTAAATGGTAATTCTAAAGAAATTCCTTATAATGAGTCAAATCTTATATATAAGGCAGCTGTAAAATTTTTTGAAAAAATATCAGTTAGCAGCGTTAAATTAAATGTATATATAGAAAAAAATATTCCAATAGCAGCAGGGCTCGCCGGTGGCAGCACTGATGCTGCTGCAACTTTATATGCTTTAAATAAATTATATGAAAATATTTTATCAAATGATGAAATTAATCTATTATGTGCAGCTTTGGGGTCTGATTTAAATTTTTGTTTAAATGGCGGATGTGCAATCTGCAGCGGAAGAGGTGAAATTATTGAATCAATTCCTTTCTATGAACAAAGTGTTTCTTTAATAAAACCTAAAAATCTGGGTATCAGTGCAAAGGAAGCATATATGAACTTTGCTCGACTTATCGATAAATCAAATCCAGATAATACAACTAAATTGAAAGATTTATTAATAGAAGGAAAATTTGATAAATCTCTTATATATAATAGTCTGGAAAAAGCTTTATTTCCTTATTATGAAGAATTAAGACTAATTAAACGGAATGTTAAAGACTCATTGATGTCAGGAAGCGGTTCAACTTTCTTTGTTTTGAATGATAAAATTGAAACAGATTTAAATAAAAATAATTATCAAATTTTTGAAAATTTAAAAACAATTTCAAAAGGAGTTGAAGAAGTTTTATGAAAGATGTAATTATTACTGAAAAAACTAATAATAATACTATAAACATTGATACATCAACTTCTTATGAAATTGCCAAAATGATAAATGCAGAAGATTTGAAAGTTGCATATGAAGTTTCAAAACAACTTGAAAATATTGCAAAAGCAATTGACATAATCTCAAATAATTTTATGCAAGGAGGCAGGCTGTTATACTTTGGAGCAGGAACAAGCGGTAGACTTGGTGTTTTAGATGCTTCTGAGTGCCCGCCTACTTTTAATACCCCGAGTGAAATGGTTAGAGGAATTATTGCCGGTGGGGATAAAGCTTTGAGGTTCGCTATTGAAGGAGCGGAAGATTCTATTGAACTTGCTTTAAGTGATTTTAATAATTTAAATGTTTCTTCTTTGGATACTGTTGTTGCTATTTCGGCAAGCGGTAATGCTAATTATGTTGTTGAAATTTTAAAACTGGCGAAAGAAAAACAAGCTAAAACAATTGCTTTAACTTGTAACAAAGATGCTGAGCTCATAAAATATGCAGATGTATCAATCTGCACAGAAACAGGCCCTGAAGTAATTACAGGTTCTACGAGAATGAAAGCGGGAACTGCACAAAAGATGGTTCTTAATATGCTGACAACAGGAGCTATGGTTAAAATTGGTAAAGTATATAAAAACTTTATGATAGATGTTAAACCTACAAATATTAAATTAAAAGACAGAGCTCAAAGAATTGTTTCTCAAATTGCTAATGTATCTATAGATGAAGCAAAACATATTCTTGATGAAAATTCATATAATGTTAAAGAAGCAATATTACAACTTAAGTATTCTATTTCTTTTGATGAAGCTGTGCAGATTTTGAAAAACAATGATGGAATTTTAAGAAAAGCTTTCAATAATCTTAATAAAAATTAATAATTAGGCAAGAATTGTTATTTATGTTCTTTACTTCATTTAAGAAAAGGAATGTAAGTTGATAATTCATAGTATAAAACCAATCAATTCTGAGAAGAATATAAATGGTATAAAAACAAATAATAATTATTTAACAAGTTATTCAAATAAAAATAACTTGTCAAGTGATGTTTTTCAGAAATCAAATGTGTCGTTTGGGTCCAATAATAGTTCAGATGAATTATTTTCTTCTTTTTTTTCAAGGGCTCTAAGTATTATTCTTGAAACTACAGATATGGTTTTAGGAACTTTAGATAAAGTATTAAAGCATAAAAAACAAGAAAGTGTATTAGATTTATATTTTGAAGTTCTTTCTGAAAAAAAGTTAAGACAAGGTCTTAGTGTTGCGAGAAATCAGAAAATAGAGGATTTTAATAATTATATTTTAGTAGATTTAACTGATGATATAGATTATTTTAATAAATTATTTAAAGATGCAGGAATTACAAAAGTTTTTAATCTCGAAAATTTCATGAGATTGTATAGTAGCAATCCGGATATAAGAAAAATCTATGCTGGTCAAAGTATTGAAGCAGTTAAGATATATGGGTTATTAAACAGTAAGAATGATTTTTCAAGATATCCTGATTTATTATTATATTTATATAATCAAGAAGATGATTCAGAAAATCCGAATTTTAGTATTTTAAATAAATATACTGAATTCTTAAGACAAATTGGAATTGATAATTCTAAAGAGTTTGATGAAAAATATTCGCATTTAAAATCTAATTTTAATAATTTTTATAGTATATCTGACAAAGTTGATGCAATTGATTATTTATATGAAACTTATGATAGAAAAATAGAATTATTGTCTGAAGTACTAAAGAATAATCCGGATTGTAGTCATTGTAAGCCTGAAAATATATATTCTAAACTTAATGGTATTATTGATTATTTATACGAAAAAAATAATGGGGAAAATCTTAAAGGATTAGAACAATATATTGATATTGCTGTAAAATCAGATAAATTTAAATTAATATCTTTAAAATCAGTTGCTGAATTATTTAATAATTTTGAAAATCCGGAAGATAAAATTGATTTATATAAGTTGCTTTCTGATTGTGGTATTCAAATTAATGAGTTTAATGCTTTAACTGGAAGATCATTTATTTCAGATAATGATGTATTAGCTAATTTATTGAATTATAAGTCATTATCTCAATATATTGCAGAGGTCCGTCAGGTTGATATATCAATTGGAAAAGATATATATAAGAAATTCAAAGATATTATAAATGCTTTGTATGCTGCTAATAATGAAGATACAGATAAGATTAAGGATTTGTTAAACTTTATTGAAAAATATGATATAAGAAATAGTGAATCTTTCTTGAATTTCTATAATAGAGCTAAAGAAAGTAAGAAAAAAGATATCTCGTCTTCTGAATTAATAGATTTTATTGATTTATTTAATTATTCAACGTCTAAAGAATTATTTAAAGAAGCAAAACAGAAAAATATTTCAGTATGTGAATTATTGCAAAAAGAAAAAGAAAGATTTGAACAAGTAAAAGATGCAATATCAAATTTTGTTAAATCTGATAATACCGGATATTTTGTCGGTAAAACAGAACTTGATATTTACAAAGAATTTAAAGATATTATTCCTGAAAATGGTCAAAATATTTCTGAAGTTCTTGAGAGAATAGTAAGTTTTAATATTAATACTTCTGAAGAATATAAACAAAAAACAATTGAATTTAATAATTTTAAACCATTTTTTGACTCAAGAGAAGCTCTTTTGCATTTTATATCTGAGAATAAAATTAAATTTGATAATTCAGAGGAAGAAGTAAAATACAGGCAAAACTGCTTAGATATAATTAATATTATTTTTGATAAAAATAATCCTGATAAATCTTATGATTTAATAGAAAAACTTACTAAATCAGGTTTCCTTCATAAGTCTAAACCTTATTTATCTCAATTTATTTCTTCTTTCTCATCTAACAATGATGGCAGAGAAATTTTAACCTTAATTGCTGACAGACAAATAGATTCATTTAAAACTTTAGACGGTTTCTTTAAAGCATACCAAGGCGAAGATGGAAATGTTGACAATATAATAAATTGGCTTCAATCCTTACCTCAAGAGATAGATTTTTCAAAGATAAAGGATAGTTTATCTTTTATCCAAAGAAAAATTAATGAATTAAATATTCCTGTATGTATTAATAATGACAATATATTAAATATTGATGCTTCATTATTTAGTAAGGGTTTAAATATAAATCCTGGTTTTATTAATGATTTTATAAAACAACTTGAAGATATCCCTAAATCCGGTAATTTTATCCATTCTCTTCCAAGAACATTTTCAAAAACACAAAGAGAATATTCAAGATTTAGAATTGCTCAAGAAATAGTAACAAGATATGGTCTTACAGATGAATCATATAAAAATCTTGTACAAAAATTGAAAATAGATAGACAAAGTTTGATGTTAGATGATGACTGCTCTGATTATATTTATATTAAAGCAGTAGAGAAAGTTTTACCTCAGAAATTTATTGATTTTGTAAATTCTAATGATTGGGTTAATTATTCGGGTGATAACGGTAAAACTCCTAATGTTACAATGCATGCAAAATTAAGAACTATTGACAGATTCGCATTGGCTAATGAAAATTCTATAGATGATTTATATTCAAAACAAACGCAAAAAATGCTTCAAAACCTATTTGAAACTATTTATACTTCTGAACCTGAATTTATAAAAGGTACAGATAAAACTAAAAGAATTATAGCTGATTTTACATTTAACAACAAAATGATAGAAACTGTTTTATCGAATAGTGGAGAAATAATAACAATAGTTCCTAAAAGAAATAACTAAATGGATTATTCTTCTTCAATATAAGAAACAATTTTATTTATGTTAGTGTCAAAACTTGAAAGTTTATTTGCCACTTCATTTATGACTGTATCTGTTCTTTGTTGATTATTTAGTTTTTCGTTAATTGAATTAATTGCATTCTGTTGATTCAATAATGTTTCATTTGTTGAAGCAATTTGTGTTGTTAAATAATTTAAAATATCCTTTATTTCATAATTTTTATTTTCTTCGCTCATTGCTTCAATTAATTTTTCAAATTTTGAGGTTAGATTATCAACTTTTTCTTCCAAGGATATAATTTGTTTTTCTTGTTGATTTATTTTTTCTTTTAATAAGATTTCAAGCTCTGAAAATCTGTTATTATTTTCTTCTGATAATTTATCTATTCTTTCATTTAATGAATCAATATCAGGTGTTAAAGCTGTATTTAATTGAACAATAATTCCTGTTAAAAGACTTTTTATTTCTGAAATATCTTCATTCTTGTAATTAATAAAAATTTCTTCCAAATTATCTATTTTAGATATGGTTGTTGAGATAGTATCTTTTAAATCAGATAAATTAGCAGTTATATCAACAGGAGAATCGCTTTTTTCGGTTTGAGTTTTTATTTCTGCTATATTATCTTGCATTGAATTTAAAATATTTCCTGTAGCGTCAATCCATTCAGCAAGATAAATAAAAGCAGTATTTAAATTTTTGCTTGTATTTAAAGTGTTTTGAAGAAGCATTCCTATATGAGACAGTTTTTCTCCTATTAAAGAAAATTTTAATTCCGGATTAAATTCCTGCCTTTGGGCATCTAATTCCAGAATTGTATTCTTAAACATTTCAAGATGATTTTTGAATTCTTTATTTGCATCATCAGCTGATAAGATTAGTTTATTAGTCCTTTTGCTTATGCTTGCAATATCATCATTTAACTCTTCAAAACATTCTTTTAATGAATTTATATCTTGAGTTGTTTTTTCTGTTTTATCATCTAAAAATTTATGTAGTTTTAAAAAGTCTGATTCTATATCTAAGAGAGTATATATATAAGATTCTGTTTCATTTTTAGTTGTTCTTGTAATTAAATTTAGTTCATTAGATAATGTTTCTAAATTATCTTTAATATTAGGTACATCTTCAATAATTTTACTAGCATTGGATAATGTTTTAGTGATTTCTTCAATCTTTATATTTAAACTGTCATTTGTTTGGGTGAATTTTGTATCTAACTCTTCACTCTTTTGAGCAACTCCGTCAATTTTACTTACCCAGTTATTTAAAACACTTATGTTGTCATAAATTAAGTCTATTTTGGATGTAATTAAATCATCTTCAAATGCTGTATTTATAGAAGAAACTTTTTCTGAGATATTATCTACTTTCCCCGCCCATTCATTTAGTGCATTAAGATTATCATATACAATATCCATTTTGTTTGATAAATCTTCTAAATCTATATTTTCTGAGAAAGAAGTATCTAATCTGTTTTTAATATTATTAATAGCAGTTGTTATATTTCTTGTATCTTCAAGACAAGAGCTTAGTGCTGCAATTTTTGATTGAACATCAGACATATTGCCGTCAATATTATCAACTTTCATAGTCCAATTATTTAATGCTGAAATATTTTCATAGATAATGTCTATTTTTTCTGATACATCATCAAAATCAATGTTTGCACCTAACCTTGCATATACATTCTCTATGGATTTATTTAAAAATCCTACTTTTTCTATCCAAGCGTGAATAATGTTTAAACTGTCATATATTTCGCTAATCTTAGATATCTGATTTGAAAACTCTTTATTCTTGAAATTATTGAAATTTGATTCTAATGTTTTTATAAGTTCATTTGTTTGTTTTATATTTTTCTGATTTATACTAGCCATATCGGACATTACTGAACCGATTTCTTCGATATTTGGAGTTTTATCAATTTTTGTAAGTATTTGTTCAATATATTCAGTTAAGCTTTTGTGTAAAGTAGAGAGTTGTGTTTCTAATAATTTTAGACTTTCTGTATTATCTACGACTGTTGATTTTTCTTTTATAACATTTAATTCGTTAAAAATATTTTCGTTAGTTTTTAAAGCTAAATCAAGCTGTTGCTTTTGGTATTCTTCAAATTCAGCACTTGTAAGAGAAAGATTTTGTACGTTTTGAATATTTTCTAAATAAGCACCAATACCTGCTGATTTTTCTTTTAATTCATTTAGATCATTATATAAGTCTTTTAGAAGAGTTTCATTACAGCTGTCTACTTGAAAAGCAAGATTTTCAAGCTTTTCTTTTATTTCTTGAAAATTTAATTTAGCTTGTGTATCAGTAATTAAATTTTCTATTGATTCTACTGAATTTTTTATATCAAGCATATCTAATTCTTTTATAGAATCAAGGCTATTTAATTTTTCGCATACTTCTTCTAAAATTTCATTATAATTATTATCTGCAGACATTTTATACTCTCTATTTTACTTTGTTAATTTTTATTTTATCAAACATAAGACATATCGGCATGTTTTAAGATATTATTTTTGTTTAGTTAATATCAATATTCTTGAAAAGCTTATAATGACTGAATTTTGAAAAAAAGAAATATTACAAATGTTTAAGTTGTCAGAAAAAGTTTACTTACACTTTCTGCTTATCGTGAATTTTTTTCGGACAAATTATTTTGAAATAAATTCTTTAATTTTTTTCAAATCATCTTTTGTAAGCCATCTTGGAGAGCCTTCTTCTTCAGAATGATTTCTAAGTAAAAATGAAGGATGAAATATAACAGTAGCATCTATGTTGTCAAGAATTTTAAACCATTGTCCTCTAATTTGTGAAATTTTAATCTTATCTCCTAAGAAGGATTTTGCAGAAGTAGCACCGCATAGAACTATAACCTTTGGTTGAATTATTTTTATTTGTTCTAAAAGATATTTTTCACATTCTTTTTTTTCTTCATCTTTTGGTACTCTATTTTCCGGTGGTCTGCATTTTACTGTATTCGCAATATAAAAGTCATTTTTTCTGGAAAGATTAGATTCTTCAATTAATTTTGTTAATAATTTACCTGCTCTTCCCACAAAAGGAATACCGGTTTTATCTTCATCTGCACCCGGAGCTTCTCCTATTAACATTATTTTAGCCTCTGCACTTCCGTCAGAAAAAACTATATTATTCCTAGTTTTTCCAAGTTCACATTTTTGACATCGTGTGCATTCTTCTCTTAATCTTTCTAATTCAATTTCTTTTTCAGACATTCTATAATCCCCAGCTTAATAAGATTATTTTACCTTACTTATAATAACAATACAAATAAGATATAAGCTTTTTTAAACAAAAGTATAACTAATAAAGATAGTTATTAAGTGTAATGAATACAGAATGAAAATAATTTATTATAAAAAAGTAAATCCTCAACTCTTCTGATTGCTTATTCTTAGTGCTCATCCCCTTCTTATTAAAGAAGGGTTTTTTTTAAGTAATGCTTTATATTTAATCTAGTATCGCACTTTGTTACTTTCTCATCCTCGCTAACAAAGTACTCACCTTTTGAAAACGCAACTCACCTTCGTTTCACTACGGATATAAGCTCACTCAAAAACAAAGTTTTTGGTTAGTTTTGTAAAAAAATCACTAACACTTTCAGCTTATCGTGAATTTTTTCTCGGACAATATTAGTAATTTTCATTCCAGATTATATTCTATGGTCTTTTGAGTGTTAAAGGAATATCTTTAGGATAAATTTCTTCTGTAACTCCGCTGCAGCCTGTTATAAAGAAGAAATCAAAACTTTCACCATGTTCTATATTTAAATCTTCATAAGGAATGGATACTTCAAAAATTTCTTTATGTACATATTTTATGTGATGTCCCCATTTTAATTCCCATAAGCCTTCTTTTACAGCTTTTGAAAATTGAAGAGGATATTTTCTGTTGCTTGTAAGTGCGAATTTAACTTCATGTGTATATCCATCTAAAAGCACAGGAAGCAAACTATCAGTTTTATTTGTTGTTCTTGATGGTGATGTGGTTTCAAATGAATTGTTATAAACTTTTATATAAACATATATAGAAAAATATTCCTTGAAACTTTCTTTGCTGTCCATAAGATATTTATTGATATCAAACCTTATGTATAAATTATCTTTATCTGTTCCAAAATATATTCTGTTAAATAGTTTATTCTCCTGTAATATAGGGCCTGTAGGAATATCAATACAACCTGCTGATAACCATTCATCATTATCTTTAATCATACCATTTATTAATGGTGTTATTTCTCTTCTCGGATTTCTTAGTGGTTTACCCATAAAAGAAATCAATGGCATTTCAAGATAACTTGGAATGGGTTTTTCTATTATTGTATATACATTTTTTAAGTGTTCTCTGTATAAGAAATCAAAAATATGATCTTGACCGGAGTTATTTGGTTCGCCATACCACCAGAACCAATCGGAACCTTCTGCAATATAAATTTCAGTTTTAGCTGCTTTAACTTGTTCTTTTGTTAATCTTCCTGATTTTTCTGCATCATTTAAATCATTTCTCGCCTGTACTAAATATTTCCAAGCAAGATTTTTTGTCGGTTCTGCTATCCATAATTGAAATTCTTGATTTACCCATGAACCTGATGCAACTCTCTTTAAAGGTTTTTCTAATTTTTTGTTTTTCTTTACAAAATCGCTTATTAAGACGGTCGAAATATTTTTATCATCATTAATCAATGAATATAATCTCTCAAGAAATATTGCCCCATCCATTGGATATGAATCCCAACTGTTTTCACCATCCATTGCTATTGTTAATATATGTTTTTTATCAGGTGAGTTTTTTAATTTATCGTGTACAGTTTTTATTCTGTCAAATAAGTCATTTGCACATAATGTACTGTCATGATGTGAATATTCAAAGCCTATTAAGTTTGGAATAACAGAATCTCTAAAGAGTATATTTATTTCTTTCTCTCTTTTGGTTTTATATTGATATAAAGAACATACATCATAAGGATCTTCATAACAACCTCTAAAATCTCTTATGAATTCTTTTTTTATTGAATTTGATAAGACACTTTCATCTGTTATAATCCATTCAATATTTAGATTTGCAAGTACATCTAATGTTTTTTGACTTATACAATGTTCACTTGGCCAAATACCTTTAGGCTTTTTCCCAAATACTTCTTCTATTTTATCTACGGCTAATTTTATTTGTTCTTTTGCGTCGATTGTTAATGCTATTTTGCAATCAGGCATAGGATATTTTAATGATGGTACTTTCAAATCATTTGGATTTATTAATATTGGTAAAATTGGATGATTGTATGGACTTGTAAGTATTTCAATTCTTCCTTCATCCTGATATTTTTTAAATGTTGGAATAATTTGTTTTATTATTTTTCTGTTTAATTCAATTAATGTTTTTCTGTCTTTAAGAGTATAATTTCTACCTTTTTCTTCAAATTGTTTTAACTCTGGATATGCTTTTTTCCATATAGGATCAAACCATACAAGATTAAAAAGCATCATTATGTCAGCATATTCCTGATCGGTAAAATCATTTATACTTATTTCTTCCTGATTGTATCTTTTTAGATATAATTCATTAAATCGTTTATTTTTCGAAATTAAAGTTTCATAATTAGCATCGAAAAAATAATTTAATATATATAACTTATCATCATCAGTTAATTCTTTTATATCTGTAACTGTAAGTTTTGAGTGTATATCGTGACCGTCTTTATTAGCATAATCATCAATGGCATCTAATAAAGTTGGTACAAGACTGAAATTTAATTTTATGTTTGGGAACTTATCCAGAATTATAAGCATATCAAGGTAGTCTTTTATAGCATGAAGTCTTGCCCATGGCATTAATCTAATGCCATTTGGTTGAGTTTGATAATTTGGCTGGTGAAAATGCCATACAAAAGCTACTGATAATTCTTTTTGCATATTTTTATTCCAACTATTTATGATGATATCATTTTTAGCTTAACTATACAACTATATTATTATACAGCTATTTTATTAAATGTTAAGATATTTAACAAATACATATAATCAACAAATGCATTACTATTGTTGAATGTTGAGTGTATTGTTGACAATTTTTTTAAAAAAAGTTTGAATTTATTATATACAAACAAAAAAAATAATGCTTTAATAATAAATAATTTGAGTTCGGTAATTATAGTTAATTATAATAAATAAAAGATTAGTCAAAAGACTATTAGGGAGAGGAGATTTGGATAAAATCCAAACTGGCCGCAACATTAAGCGGCTTTTTTATTGCATTCTTGAAAATACCTCTACTTCTAAAGAGTCTGTTGTATTTGCCAGAAAATAAGCACTTGATGCTATCATTGATGCATTATCCGTGCAGTATTTCATTTCCGGTGCGTATATTTTGTAACCTTGATTAGAAAGTGCAAAGAATTTTTTTCTTATTTCTGAATTTGCTGCAACTCCTCCGGCTAATGCTATAGTTTTGGCATTGATATTATCTGCTGCTTTCTTTGTTTTCTTAAATAAGGTAGAAGTTACATTCTCTTGAAAGCTTGCTGCGATATCTGCTTTTGGAAGTTCATTACATTCTTTTTTTAATTTCTGTATTAATTGAAGAGAAGCTGTTTTTAATCCGGAGAAACTAAAATCATATTCATTATGTAATTTTGCTTCGGGGAGTTTAAATGCAAAAGGATTTCCTGTTTGAGCAAGTTTATCCAAATTAACTCCGCCAGGGTATGGAAGTCCAATTAATCTGGCTACTTTATCATAAGCCTCACCTATTGCATCATCAATAGTTTCACCTATTATTTTTTGTTCAAGCCAGCTTTTAACTTCTATAATTTGGGTATGTCCTCCGCTTATTAATAGTGCAACAAATGGTGGTTCTAAGTTTGTATTTAAGTAATTTGCACATACGTGTGCATTTAGATGATTTACTCCTATAAAGGGTTTATCATTTGCTATTGCAAGTGCTTTACCTGCATTCATTCCAACAAGTAAAGAACCAACCAGCCCCGGACCTACTGTTGCGGCAAATGCTGTTATATTATCAGGCGTTAATCCTGCTTGGTCAAATGCTTGTGCTATTACTAAATTTATTGCTTCCAAATGCTCTCTTGCTGCAACTTCAGGAACTACTCCGCCAAATTCTATATGTGTTTTTATTTGTGATGCAACTACGTTTGAGAGAACTTCTCTTCCGTTTTTTACTATAGCTGCCGCTGTTTCATCGCAGCTTGACTCTATCGCAAAAATTATATTATCTGTATTGCTATCTGGTCCTATTAAAACAGGTTTGTTGCTTATTGGTGTTCTAAATTCTTTTATGGGCATGTTCTCTCCGGTTTGTTCTTTTTTTTTTATATTTTTTATAATATCATTTAAATAGTTTTTTTGTGAGGATTTTTATTATGTCAAGACCGATGAATATAACTGAAAAAATTTTAGCAGCTCATGCCGGTTTAGAAGAAGTTAAACCAGGACAATTAATAACAGCCAAGGTTGATATTACACTTGCAAATGATATAACGGGACCTGTTGCTGTTAATGAATTTAACAAAATAGGTGTTGATAAAGTTTTTGATAAATCAAGAGTTGTATTTGTTCCAGATCATTTTGTTCCAAACAGGGATATTAAATCAGCTCAGCAGGTAAAACAAATAAGAGAGTTTGCTCGTGAACAAAATCTTGAACATTTCTTTGAAGTAGGTAGGATGGGAATTGAACACGCGCTTTTACCTGATAATGGAATTGTTACAGCAGGTGATATTGTTATAGGGGCTGACTCACATACTTGTACTTATGGAGCTTTAGGTGCTTTTTCGACCGGTATGGGTTCTACTGATATTGCTTGTGCTATGGCTTCAGGTGAAACTTGGTTAAAGGTTCCTTCCGCAATTAAAGTTGAGTTTAATGGTAAATTAAATAAATGGGTAACAGCAAAGGATTTGATTTTATACTTAATAGGTGACATTGGTGTTGACGGTGCTTTATATAAAACCCTTGAAATAACCGGTTCTACTATTAGTGAACTTCCTATGGACGGCAGGTTTACTATTTGCAATATGGCTATTGAAGCAGGAGCTAAAAATGGTATTATTCCTCCTGATGATATTACAAAAAAATATTTAGAAAATAGGAGTATAAGACCTTATAAATTTTATGAAAGTGATAAAGATGCTCAATACGAAAAAATTATAAAGTATAATGTTGAAGAAATTGAGCCTATTGTTGCTTTCCCTCATTTGCCTGAAAATACTAAGCCTGTATCGGAAGCAGGTAATGTAAAAATAGATCAGGCAGTTATCGGAAGCTGTACAAATGGAAGATTATCTGATATAAAAGCTGCTGCAGAAATATTAAAAGGAAGAAAAGTTCATAAAGATGTAAGGTTAATTGTATTCCCTGCAACACAACAGATATATTTAGAAGCAATAAAGATGGGTTATATTCAAACAATAATTGAAGCAGGGGGTGCTGTTTCTACTCCTACATGCGGACCTTGCCTTGGAGGTCATTGCGGTATTTTAGCTGAAGGAGAACGTGCTATATCTACTACAAACAGAAATTTTGTAGGACGTATGGGGCATGTTAAGAGTGAAGTTTATTTGGCTTCTCCATATATTGCTGCAGCCAGTGCTGTTGCAGGATATATTGTCTCTCCTGATGCATTATAAGATTATTCGATAGTATTATTGAATAATAAAATTTTAAATAAGAAAATTACACTAGTAGATATATATATGGCAACAAAAGAACTAACATCGGGAAATCCGTTAAAATTAATAATTTTATTCATGATTCCTATATTTTTAGGAAATCTCTTCCAACAAATATATAGTTTGGTGGATACTCTTATTGTCGGAAGGACTATTGGTTTAAACGCTCTTGCGGCAGTTGGGGCTACGGGACCTATGATTTTTCTTATTATTAGTTTTATTTTTGCATCTACACAAGGGTTTGCTGTTGTTACTGCCCAGAAGTTTGGGGCTAGAGATTATGAACTTGTAAGAAAATCTGTTACATCAGGCTTTATTCTTTCTTTTATATTAACTGTTGTAATGACATTAATTTCTGCTCCTTTCACAATACAGATGCTTTCTTTTTTAAGAACCCCATCTGATATAATTCAACTTTCTAATGATTATCTTTTTATCATGTTTATTGGAATAATAGCTACTGTATTTTATAACTATTCTTCAAATGTAATAAGAGCTTTGGGTGATAGTAAAACACCTCTTTATTTCTTGATTTTCGCATCTATATTAAATATTTTTCTTGATTTGATATTTATATTGAAATTTCATATGGGAGTTAAAGGAGCTGCTTGGGCAACGGTTGTTTCACAAGCGGTTTCTACTATTCTTTGTCTTACTTTTATGTTTTTAAGATTTTCGATTTTAAGATTAAAAAAGTCAGATTGGTTTGTTGATATGAAATTTCTTTATGAACACTTAAGAATAGGTATTCCAATGGGATTTCAAATGTCTGTATTAACAATTGGAATAATAGCTGTTCAATATGTATTAAATGGTTTGGGTTCAATTGCAATTGCTGCTTATACAACAGCTGTAAGAGTTGATCAACTTGCTTCACAGTCTTTGTTAGCCTTAGGAGCTGCAGTTGCAACGTATACGGCACAGAACTTTGGGGCAAAAAAGATGTCTAGAATAAGAGAAGGGGCAAAAGCCAGCATATTTATTATATTTATAATAAGTTTACTTTGTGCTGTATTTATTTTAACATGCGGAGAATTTGTAGTTGGTTTATTTATGGATGTTCCTAATGAAGAAGTTATTAGACTTGCTATGCAGTATTTACATGTAATAATAATTTTCTTCTTTTTCTTGGGGATGCTTCTTTTATACAGGAATATTCTCCAAGGAATGGGTAATGTAATGGCACCTTTGTTTTCAGGTTTAGCAGAATTAATAATGAGAGTCTTAGCTGCTTTTATTTTAGTTTCCCCATTTGGATTTTTAGGAATATGTCTTGCGTCTCCGGTTGCATGGATTGCTGCTTCTATTGTTTTATATGTAGGCTATAAAATTAGTTTGGTTAGAAACTTAAAAAAAATAAGAAAAATATAAATACTTAAATACTTATTGTAACTCTTGATCCTTCTTTATGGTAATTTCCGCCTCCACAGATGGTTTCTATTACTTTAAGTAAAAATTCTCTTGGTGCTTCCATTTGATTTATATAAAATTCTTGATTACCTAAATGTCTTATTTTTATTATTGCTTTTGCTGTTTTATCTGCAGGTACATATAATGAGGAAACTTCCATATCTAAAAGTTTTTGTTCTATTTCTTCATTATATCCGTGTACAAGTTCAGGTATAGTTCCTTTTATTGCAATAATTCTTCCAGTGAATAATGGTGAATCTTTTTCTCTGTGCAGGGCTTTCGGTTTATCTTTCATATTAGATACGAAGCTTATTGAATGCCATAATATATTTAAAAGAGCTATATGTCTTTGTTTGTCATATTCATAATATATATTTTCAGATGGTATTCCTCTTGATGTAAATGATTGTTTTAAATATTCAACTGTTAATGCCATATTTTCAACCATTTTATCAAATAAAATTGCAGTATTTGCATTAGATTGTTGATATTCAAGAAATTGCTTGTACATATGACTTGATACAAGACTCATTCTCTCTTGTATAACAGATGATTTTCTTGCTGTTGTTTCTATATCATCAAAATTACTCAAATATTTCCTGCTCTTTCTTCTTATTATTATTCTAGTTGAAAGTAACACTTTGTAAAACTATTTTAAACTTTTTTATTACAAAAACGAATACTTAATTTACATTATTTATTTTCAACTTTTGCTTTTTTGTTTAAATTAAAATATTATTTCTAATATGAAAATTGTTATTGTAGGCTATGGTGAAATGTTTGATTCCCTTGTTGCTGGAACATTAGCTTCCGGACATCAAATTGTTGGTGTATTCAGGCATGAAAATGTTATCTATAGCCCATTAAAAAGATTTATTTATGATAATTTATTCCCTTCTGCGAATAAATTATTTATAAAATCATTAGGTTTATATGATATTAAATCAAAAAGTGTAAATTGTAATAAATTCAGAAAAGAAATAAAGAAACTTGATGCTGATATTATTTTAGTTGGCTCTTGGAGTGAAAAATTCACACTAGAAACTATTTGTTCTCCAAAAGTGGCTTGTATAAATGTACATCCTTCTCTGCTTCCTAAATATAGGGGGCCTAATCCTTATATTCAAGTGATTCTTAATAATGAGAAAAAGAGTGGTATTACTTTTCATTTAATGAACGAATATTTTGATAAGGGAGCAATTCTTTATCAAGTACAAACTGATATATCTGATGAAGAAACAGGCTATAGCCTCAAACTTAAATGCTGTGAACTTGCAAGAAAAGAAGTTGTTAATTTATTAAATTCCTATCGTGAAAAAATTCAAATTCCCCTTATTCAAAACGAAAAAGATTCTTCTTATCAATCTCATATTTCTTTAAAAGATTCTATACTTGACTTTGAACAAGAAAATTCTTCAGAAATTGCAAGAAGAATAAGGGCGCTAACTCCTTGGATGGATTGTCATATAGCATATAAGGATGAATTCTTTACTTTTAAAAAATATAAGATATGTTCTGAAATATCAAAACTATCACCTTCTACAATTATAAAAAAATCAAAAAATTCGATATCTATTGTTTGTAAAGATAATAGAGTAATAGAATTTTCGGGTTTAAAATTAAAAAGACCTGTTTTGAATTTATTCACTAAATTTTACATAAAATACATTGTAAAAATAAATTCTAAAGTACTTTAGTCTTTTTAATGATATAATTTATAAAAAACGGAAGGTATAAATGTTAGATTTAAATTCAGATTATGAAGTTATAACTTTTGCGATAGGAGATACTAAAGCAGGTTCAAAAATGGGTAAACTGCAAGTTAGAAATCTTGAAGATTCTTCTGTATTAAATTGTATTTTATGGGAAGAGACTTTAAACAGGCTTGATTCAAAGTTATTTAGAACAAATAATGTTATAAAAATTAATGCAGGAACATATAATGAAAAGTATAATAACTGTTTAATTTCTGATATATCTTTGGTAAAAGAGGCAAAGCTTGGTCTTGATGATTCGCAACAAGATGAATTATTTGAAAAAATTACATCATATGTTGAAGATATAAAAGATAAAAAATTAGCAGAGTTTGTTTCTTCTTTATTATTTGAGTATGAAAAGGAGTTTAAAACAGCACCGGCTGCTAAGTTAATGCATCATAATTATATTGGCGGATTATTAGAGCATACTTATGAATGTTTAGATATAGCAAAAACAGTTCTTACTAAATGTAATAATAAAATTAATCCAGATATTGTTTATGCGGCTTGTATACTTCATGATTTCGGAAAAATCTTTGAATATAATGTTGATTTAAAAACAGGTTTAATTGAATACAATGAAGAATTTAGGAAGGATTGGAGAACTCACTCACAGTGGGGATTTTCAATTTGTATGAATAATGGATTTAAAGATGTTGCAAAGATGATTGCAGCCCATCATGGCAGAACAGATTGGGGTGCTTTAATAGATTTAGATGATAAAGATGCAGAGCCTTTTATGTATATAATTCATCATATTGATGATTTATCTGCAAAATTTGGTAAAATTTCAATATCAGATATAAATTAAAGGATATAAATTATGAAAAAAATACTTTCTTTATTAATAATAATTTTTTGTATGATAACATTTAATTTTCAAGATGCATTAGCTGTTGTTAATAAACAGATTAATGCGAATATAAAAACAAAGAGAGTTCCAGAGGGAACTGTAATTAAATTAAGATTATTGGATCCGTTAAATTCTATGAGTATGGAATTAGGTGACCAATTTGATTTAATGGTAGTTGACAATGTTAAAGTAAACAATGTAGTTGTAATACCGCAAGGTAGTGTTATAAGAGGTTCGATAGAAGAATTGCAAAAACCTGCAAGACTTTATAAAGGCGGTATGATTCGTTTATATTTTGACCATATTGTAAGTTCGACAGGGAAACAGGTTCCTTTTTATGCAGGTATTTGTAACAACCCTAATGTAACTTATGATGGTGCTTTGAGTTCTAAAACAAATTATCAGACAGCATTATCTAATACGGCACAAACTACCAAGAATATTGTAGTAAAACCTACTACTTGGGCTTGGGAAAAGGGTGATGAACTGTTTAATGGTTCACCAAAGTACGTTATGGCTCCATTAACTGCAATAGTTAGTGTTCCTGTGGCCGGAATATATTTTGTTGGTGATGCTATTGCTGATGTATTTAAAAAAGGTAAAGATATTAACTTAAATCAGGGTGAAACTATTCAGGTTCAGTTATTGAAGCCTATTGATATGCCGGTATATTAGTATGTCTTTTGAAAGAATTTTTATTAATAGCTTGTTTGTTCTAAAAAATATTGGAAGTATAGTTCTTCTGAAAAGAGAAAAAGCTATTTCTTCTTTACTATTGAAAAATGCTATTAGACTTTCTATAGCTGAATCTTGCACAGGCGGTTTGATAAGTTCAAGATTAACTGATATATCAGGATCAAGTGCATATATTTTTCAAAATTTTGTAACATATGCAAATAGTGCAAAAGTTCAATTGTTAGGAGTGAATAAAAATACAATTGATAAATATGGAGTTGTTTCATCTGAAGTTGCACTGGAAATGGCTGAAGGGCTTTTGAAAAATTATAATTGTTCTCTTGCTATTGCAACAACAGGAATAGCAGGTCCATTGGGCGCAACCGATACAAAACCTGTAGGTTTAATTTATATTGCAATTGCAAATAGTCAAATTAAAAAAGCATATAAATTTGAAACTAACTCATTACTATATAGAAGAATAATGAAATACGCTTTTTCTAATAAGGCATTAGATTTGCTTTTAGATTTTCTCAGAGAAAATTATTAATATGTCCGAGAAAAATTCACGATAAGCAGAAAGAACGATACTAGATTAAATGAGAATAATTAGTTATAATTCTTCTTTTCAAAATATTTAAAATGTGTAACAGGCCAGAATAATATTTTTGCTCTGCCAATAAATCTATCTTTCTTCAAAGTACCCCAATATCTTGAGTCTGTTGAATTTCCTCTGTTATCTCCCATCATAAAGTATTCATCTTCACCTAAAGTTAATGGTCCGCAGAACATATTTTCTTTACAGATTGTATAATCAAATCTGTCTTTTATATATGGCTCGTTGAGAATTTTGTCATTTATTAAAACATCAGAAGAACCATCTTCATTTTGTACAATTTGTATTTTATCTCCGGGTAAACCAATTACACGTTTAATAAAAGCAGTATCTTTACAGAAAAAGCCTGTTAATCTTCTAAATAATGATAAAGGGTCATATTTTAAATCTACTTCCGGCGGATAAAATATCATTATATCACCTCTATTTGGTGAAGAATAAAATCTTGAAAAATTTTCAACAATTACTCTATCACCTTCAACTAAAGTAGGTTTCATAGATGCTGAAGGAATCCATCTTACTTCTCCAAAGAAAAACCTTATTATTATTAGTGCAACTACTACAAATACAACTGTTTCAACTATTTCTTTTAATATTGCTTTATTCATCTAAAATGCCTTATATAAATTTTGTGTTAGTTCTATAATTTTATCTTTATATTGATTATCTCTTATAAAATTTAATGAATCAATAGCCTTATCTGCATATTTTTCTATTTGTTTTTTTGTTTCATTAATTGCTTTACTATTTGTTGAGAGTTTATCAATAATTTCTTCCTTTGTTAAATTTTCAAAATTTCCTTTATTTTCTTCAGCTAAAAAAATAACAGGAAGAGTATAAATTCCATTATATATATCACTTAAGGATGGTTTTGTTTTATCTGTTTTTAATATATTTATAAGATCATCTCTTATCTGAAATGCTGTTGCATAGTTTATTGAAAAACTTATTATGTTTTCTTTATTTTTTATATCAAATAAAATACATAATGATTCAAAAGCAGCTTTGAATAATTCTGCAGTTTTATATTGTGATTTTTCTATGTACTCTTCAACCTTGGTAATTGTGTTTAAGGTAAATTGTTGATTTATTTCTCCAATACACATTTTTGTTAGTGATTTTGCAAAAATATTTAAAATTTCAATATTTCCACATTGTATTAATTTTTGCATTGTCAGTGATAATAAAATATCACCTGATAAAACACTTAAATTATTACCAAGTTCTATATTTAGTGAAACTCTTCCTCTTCTAATGTTTGAATTATCTATAATATCGTCATGTATTAAAGTAGCATTATGTATTATTTCTGAGGCAACAGACAGATTGATTAGTTGTTCTGTAATATCTAAATTTAATGCTTTTGCTGTTAAAATAAGTAAGATTGGTCTTATTCTTTTTGATTTTGAAAAAATAAAATCACTTATATTTTTTGTGATTTTATTTGGATATTTATTTATTGTGTCAGATAAATCTTTATTAAATATATTTAGTTCAGATTCAATAATGTGCACAATTAACCCTCCATAAAACATTTTATTATAAAGATTATGGAAAGTAACAAAAAAAATATTTATAAGGTTTTGTATAAATGAAGCAGGAAAGATTGAGTAAAATGAATGTATTTGATAATTTTCAAAATATAACAAGAAGTTCAGCAATATATAATACAAAAAAAAATAATGATAAACAAATTGAAAAATCTGCAGGAAAGTATGAATATAAACCTGATATGTTAGATTTTTTCAGTGAAAAAGTTGTGAATAAAAATGATATAGTTGATATGGTAACAACACCAAGGGCTATTTTTAAAGGTTATTTATGTTTTACGGCAGGTACTTTGGTAAATACAATAGGTAGTTTTATAAAACATGAAAAAATTTCTAATTTCCTTAAAATAGCAGGATGTCTTGCTTCTATATATGGTACATATAATTTTGTTAAACCTTTTTTAATAAGAGATGAAAATTTGACTAATTCTAAAAAATAAATTATCTTAATTATATAAAAGAGGAGCACATAATTATGTTTAAGGTATTAATGTGGATGGCTTTGTTAATAGCATTATTTTATGCATATCAAGCTGGTTGGTTTCATAATATTGCAAATTATTTTTCAGAATCAGAAAAATTTGGACGTCAAGAGAGAGTTATAGAAGAAGAAGATGGCAGTATAACAACTGTAAGATACAGAAATATTTTTGATATGGCTCTTAGAAGGTAGTTTTTTAATTTAATACTTGAAAAAAATATTTGTGCATGTATAATTAAATCACTGAGAGTTTGCGAGAGTAATTCAGTGGTAGAATGCTTCCTTGCCAAGGAAGATGTCGCGAGTTCGAGCCTCGTCTCTCGCTCCATTTTAAAGATAACACCCAATATGGGTGTTTTTTTATACAGAAATATTTTATAAAAACTTAAGAGTTTATGTTTTATAAAAAAGGAACCATTTGGTTCCTTTTTTATTATTATAATTTAGATTTTTTTATTGTAATATTTTCCTTTACTGACATATCACTACTTGTTCTTTCATAAGAAGAATAGGTCAAATACCAAGGTGAAAAATCATTTCTGCTGGAAGCTATATATCTTAGATTACTTTTATCAGAAATTATTCTACGTTCTTTTCTCACTAATTTACCATTATTATATATATTTACAAACGAAATAGTCTGAGTTGGATCATAGGCAACCCATCCGTATTTGTCAAAATATACTTCAACCCAGGTGTGTTTTTGGAAGGTATCACGAGCAATATTTCCACAAACAATTCTTGCAGGAATATTTTTAGCTCTGCACAGGGCTGTCATTACAGCTGCATATTCACTGCATTTGCCTTTTCTGATTCTTAAGGCTTCCCTTGCTCCAATATCTTGTTGAATAGAAGTATATGTTAGTACGTTCTGAGTATATTCATATATATTAGCAACTATTTCTTCTTTTGTTTTTCCTTTTATTCTTTTTGCTATTCTTTTTACATAACCATCTTCAGATTCTATTAAAAAGCTTGGTTTTAAGTATTTTGTCAAGTCTTTTTCTTTTGATATATTTTTATTTAATATTTTTGCTGTATCTAAATCATAGGTTCTTACATTTGCTGTTCCTACTAAAGTAATATCAAGAATCCCGGATGAGTATCTGTCAAATTTATATTCGGCAATATTATTTATTCCATCGTGATATGTTCTTGTAGGTGAAGGAAATATCCTTAAACCTGAAATATATTGTTTTTCGTTTTCATCAGATGGGAGAGGAATTTTTATATTAAGGTTTTTAACATCTCCTTTTATGTTGACCACATAATTATATTTAAAATCATATTTTTCATAAGGTTTAGGTTTCTGAATCTGTTTATTTGATTTAATTTCATTCGAGATCTTTTCTGAATCTTCTAATTTTTCCTTATAAATGTTTTCCGTATTTTTGACCATTTGATTAACATTTTTTTGTCCTGCAATGTTAAAGAATGCAACAATAATAACAATTATGAGAATAACAATTATGATATGCAGCAATAATGTAAAATCAAAAGATTTTTTTTTCTTCTCTTTCATTCGTCTTTCCTGTATTTGTATTAACTCTATTTATTATATCAAATTTTATATTTATTTAAAAATTTTCTGATAAAATTTCACTATAAATCAATGTATATCTGACTTTTTACAGAATAAACAAAAAGCATTGTTGCAAATGCAACATTATTTGTAATCCCAACAATTAATATTTCCACAATATTTACAAACCGCATGTTTGTTCATAAAATTTAGATCCGGAATGAATGTATATCCGTCAACACTAATTTTAATGTCATTATTTTTTGTATATTCAATATTAAATGTTTTTGGTCCTTTATAATCAGGATTAAACATAAGTTCAAATTTATCAATTGAATTACATTTCTTACATTTAAACATAACCAGAAGTTTAGTTCTTTCCTTTTTTTGTGCAGGCTCTTCTAACTATTTCGTCGGTTTCTTTTGAATTTTCTTTAATCTTATCAGAATCATAAATTTTATATAACTGTGTAAAACAACAACATCTAAAAGGTAGCGTAAAACATATTATTATATATGATAATGTTCCTTCGGTTAAATATCTTGCTATAGACATAGGGGATAAGAACTCTTTTAATGGTTCTGAAAGTACTCCAAAATTATTTATTTGAGATATAAGATTCTCTAATGGTAAGATATTGGCAAATTTTTCACTGGAATTGAGTATAAAGTAATATATTGATATTTTTTCACAAGTCCAAATAAATAAAGAAGGTAAGAACATATAAGTTATAGCAAAACATAAAAGAAGAAGAATAAATGTTGGAATAAAGTTTGATTTTATCATTTCAATACTTCTTTTAATAGATTTTGTCGCAGATACATCTCCTTCAAGTGCAAATACCTGAAAAGAAAGACTTAAAAATATTCCTATAATTGGTGCTAAAAATATAAAAGGAGGAATTATAAATAGTATAGTTACTAAGAAAAGTAAAATAATATAATTAAATAATTTTCTTTTAACAACGTTATTATTTGCAGAAAAGTCTATTTTTTTGGCTGTTTTCTTATTTGAATTTGTATAAAAAAGTATATTTAATGAAGAAAAGGCTATAATATAATCAAATATAGCTTTAATAAGTACAATAAATAAAGGAACTAATATAATTATAAAAATTGTAAATAAATTTTTTTCATTTTCAAAGAAAGAACAAGAATCTTTTAAGTTATCAAAATTTGTTGTGAAAAAGTAAGAAAGTATAAAAATTAGTATTATTGGTATAATTTGTCCTAAAATTGGAAATAAAAGAAACTTACAAAGTTGATCAAGATACAAAAAATAAGTATGAATACTCGAGAAAAATATTTTGAAAACATTTATAAAGTTATTTGATTTTTTCTTGGCCATGCTTCCTCTTTTTTACTTTTTATATTAGCATATTTATATAGGTTGAATTTATTTTATCATGATTAAAGAAGATTTAAAAAAGCTGTTATTATCATTACATCAAGATGATTTTTATAAAAATGTTGATTTGCATATACATTCTTATGAATCAGATGGGAAATTGTCACCTCTTGAAATTGTAAAACAAGCAAAAGCCAGAAATCTTAAATATATAGCAGTAAGTGACCATAATAGTTTAGATGCGTATTTAAATACAAACATACTTGTAGAAGAAATGGTCATTCCTGCTGTAGAGTTTGATTGTTTCTATAAAGGAACACTTCTTCATATCCTTGGATATGGTATAGATATAGACAATAAAGATTTAAGAAATCTTTGTGCTAAAACAAAAGCGGGGAAAACATTTAATATAGTAAGATTATTTCAACTTAGAAATCCCAAAACAGTAATTGATGTAATAAAAAAAGCAGGTGGAATTGCAGTATGGGCACATCCTGCTTGTTGCTGGTCTTTTTCACTTGATAAAATGACACGTGAACTTATCGAACTGGGGCTGGAAGGAATGGAAGTTTATTATCCTTATAATGGATTAAGAGGAGTCTTAAAATTCTATTCAAGAAAATATGTAATGGAACTTGCAGAAAAATATAATCTCATAAAAACAGGCGGTACGGATTCACACGGCATAGATTTGTTAAATTAATTTTTAGAAAGTTCTTCTAAGTATTTTTTTATTCCACTTGTAATTAAAAGATTTGGTTCTTTATTGCAAAATTCATCAAGCATTGTTATACCTGTTTTTGTTTCTCCTTTTTGTATATATAAAAGACCAACTACAACTTCGTTGAGAGGAGAAGATTTATTACTTTTATATTGATTCAATTTTTCATCAATAATATTAAGTTTCTTATAATTTTCAACCATCTTTAAATAATAATCAAAGCATAATATATTGAGGCTTACTGCTTTTTCAAAGCAAGGTTTTGCGAGGTCATAGTATCCTATTTTTTCATAAGTTTTTCCAAGATTTGTATAAAAAACAGCGCTTGCTTGAGAATTTGGATTAAGATCAATTGCAATTTGAAATTCTTTTATTGCTCCGAAATAATATTTTTCTTCAAGATAAATTAAACCTTTGTTGTTATGCCAATATGCATTATTCTGAGCTTTAATATTATCTATTCCTAATGAACATTGAGAAAACGATAATAATATTATTATAAAGATAAATAATTTTTTTATAAACAAATTTCCAAACCTTCTTTTGCAAGAAAATAATCTTTATTTTTACTTTTAAATATTCTTTCTATATTTGTCAATTTTTCATCGTTGTAAGAAGGATCAAAGTGGAAAAATGCTAATTTTTTAACATTAGCAGCTGTTGCAACATCATAAGCCATATCAAATGTTGAATGACCGAATCCTTGTTTAGGAAAAACAAGAGATAGATAGTCCTCTGTAGTATATTGACTATCATGAATTAATAAATTTGCATCTTTTGCAAACATTTCAAGTCTTTTTGAACCGCCACAATAACATTCAGTATCGGTAGCATAAATAATAGACTTATTTTTATATGCTATTTTAAAACACATTACTCCAAAATTAGGATGTGAATTTGACTTCATAAAAGAAATAACAACATCATTTCCTTCAGGTTTTATATCTTGAGTGTTAGAAATTCTTTTTATTAATGGAGTATCTCTTTTTTCGCTAAGTATAATTATTTCAGATTCTGTTATATCTTTTATTGTGCAATCAGCTGTTGCATCGTATAAATTTATTGGAAAAGATTTCCCAAATACCAATTCGGATAAAGTACTGTCAAGATTAGAATCAAATCCACTGTATCCAAATAAAGAAAATTTTGTTGTTAGTACATTCATCGGTTTAAAAAAGTTTAATCCTTGGATATGATCTTGGTGAATATGACTTAAAAGAACAATAATGTTCATCGGCGTTCTATCAAAAACATTTTCTGCAGATGAAATATGTTCTTGAAATATTTTATCGCCCAACGGAATAATTCCTGTACCACCATCTAAAATAATTCTATGAGAACCTGCAGTTACTTCAATACAAGAGGTGTTGCCTCCATATTTTAAAAAATCTTTATTTACAACGGGATATGAACCTCTTACGCCCCAAAATTTTACTTTAAAATCATTATTTTTCATAAAATAAATTATCCGTTGATTATCTTGCAAACTATAATACTTTATTTATTATTTTTTGTCTATAATAACTGTAGTATTTCTGTCTTTAGGCTTTCCGTAATATCTGCTTCCGCCAAGAGCTAAAATTTTCATTTTGGCTTGAAAGTCTTTAAGATTTGTTTCTTTAAAATCAAAATTAAAAATTACTTGTTTTTTTGTATTGTTAATGTCAATTACTCTGAAGGCATTGGGATAACCTATTAAAGCAGGACTTGAAACATGTAATACATTTCCTCTTTTTGTTATTTTTGTCATATGATAATGACCCGAGAATATTGCTATAGGCATTTTATATTTTTTTAGAACATCTTTAAATTCAGTATCATTTAATATTTTATGATGTGGTGAATCATAAGGTTCTAATAATGGGAAGTGTATAAAAATAAGAACAACATCATTTTTTGAGCTTGCAAGAATATTATCAAGCCATTCTAATTCTTCTTTTGGAATGATACCATTAGAAGAAATTCCTTTATTTTTAGCTCCATCCATAACAACTATTCTAAACCCTTTTTTAGGCTTAAAAGTATAATATGTTGAATCAAAAATAAAATTTGGATTTTGTTCTTTTAGTATATTTATAATTTTTGTTTTAGTAAGATATCCGTCGGTAGTTGTATCGTGATTGCCTATTGTATAATACCAAGGATAATTAAGAGTATTTAATATATCTGTTAATTCATATATAGATTGTTTAGTTGGTTTATCTATACCGTCCCCTGTAATCATTACAAAATCAATACCGTTAATACTGTTTATTTGAGATATTGCATCTTCAAGTAATGGTTTAGATTTTGACAATAACTTATACACAGTATCTTCTTGTGCTATTGAGTAATGAATATCTGATAACTGTACAAACTTTAGATTACTTGAAAATGAAGGTTGATTTGTTAAGAAAAATAATACAGTTACAACAAATAATATAAATAAACAATTTTTTATTAATTTTTTCATAACTTTTATTATAACAATAAAAATAATAATTATGTACAAAAAAAATAAAGAGGTATAAACTGTTATATTATGGAGAAACAAATAAGGTTAAAAACGGTAATATTTTATTCGGTAGTTATTTTAATTACAATAGTTGCTGTTGAACTTTATTTAGATTCTACTAAGTTGCTAAATTTCAATTTTTTGTATAAGAGACTGGATAAAATAACAGCAGCTCAGAAAATAGCACCTCAGCGTTTATTTGTAAATGTATGGCGTACAGTGAGAAATGAGTATGTTGATAGTTCTATGAATCGTCAAAACTGGATGAGATGGCGCAATAGGTATTTGAAAAACATAAAAACTATGGATGATGCTAATGTAGCAATAAATACAATGTTAATTAGCTTAAATGATCCTTATACAAAATTTTTAATGACGGAGTTATATACAAAACAACAACAAATACTTGATTCTAAAGTATATGGGGTCGGAATAATATTTAATAATAATGGAAATAAAATTGTTGTAGATAATGTGCTTGAGAATTCTCCGGCACAGAAAAATCAAATATTACCAGGAGATACGATTGTTAGTATTAATGGTAGAGATGTTTCTAAAGGTGTAGATAATCCGAAGATATTATTTGATAATATTTCAGATAATAATGCTGTTAATATAAAAGTAAAAAGAGACAATAAAATAATAGAAAGAACATTGAAAAAATCTGAAATTCCTATAAAAACTATGAAATATAAAATCTTACCAGATAAAATAGCAATAATTTCATTAGCTACAATTATGGGAGAGAAAGCAATTAAAGATTTTATTCAAATTATAAAGATAACTAATAATGCTAAAACTATAATACTTGATTTAAGAGATAATTATGGCGGTATTTTGTCAAATGCTATAGAAATGGCTAATTATATGTTAGATGAAGAAAAGATATTAAGTATAGAATCAAGAGGTAATAATAAATTACAGATATATGCCAGTAATGAGAATATATTTAAGAAAAAAAATATTATTATATTAGTAAATAAAAATACTGCAAGTGCTGCTGAAATTCTTGCCGGAACTTTAAAGGATAATCTTGGAGCTGTAATTATAGGTGAAAATACATATGGTAAAAACTCTATACAGCAAGTTATTCCAATGCCTAATAATACAGGATTAATTGTTACATCTAATAAATATATATTGCCCAATGGAGAAGATATTCATAATACTGGGATATCGCCTGATATATATATGAGAGATAGAAAAACATTAAAATATAATATGAAACAAAAAGATGTGATGATGGAAAAAGCAATTGAAATAGCAAGAAATATGATGAAAAATGAAAAATAGTATGCTATAATATAAGTGCTCTATATGGGTATTTATTTTGTTCCTACATCTTGATTAATAGGGAAAGCAGACTCTAATAACAATGCAGTAGACCTGCCTTGTAGCAGGAAACGGATTTGTTAAGGCTCTTACCCACCTGTGGAGCATTCACAGGTAACAAAATCGTACTTGTATAGAGCTTTCTAATTATAAGAAAAGTATCTGTCAAAATCTACATCATCAAAATTGCATAAGAGCCTATATACATCATCATCTTCATCCATCTTTTGAAATTTGAATTCGTCAAATTTCCATAATTTGGGGTTAATTCCGTATACTCTTATAATTTCTTTATCAAACAGTATTTTTAATTTTTTCTTAACAACATCAAGAGGCATAGAAAGTGATTTGGAAAGTTCAACTGCTGAAATTCCCTCTGCTCTTGAACATTTTTCAGGGGTTAAAAACATGAGTTCAAGTCCGACTCTTTTTAAATCTGTATCCTCTTGTGTTTCCATTTCTTTACCTTATTTACAAAATCATGTTCGGTATATTTTTAAAATACTTTAATTATTTTATAAGAAATATATTTTTTTTTCCTTAATTATTGTACAATCAATATGGTAGATTGGGAAAAATTTATGCTTGAATTGAATATTTGTTACAGCCTTGATTCACAGTATGCAGAACAGCTGGCTGTCTCAATGTCTTCTATTTTAAATAATTCGGATGAGGATGAAAATATCAATTTTTATATTCTTGATGGGGGATTATCGAATGAAGATAAAACAAATATTAATTCATTAAAAAAAATTAAGAATTTTTCTATTGAATATATAAATATAAATAAAGAAGATTTTAATTGTTGTCCTTTATTAAAAGAAAAAGATGAAAAATATTCTTCTTACCATGTTACACTTCCAACATATTTCCGTTTTAAGCTCCCAACATTATTAAATGATTTAGATAAAGTTTTATATATTGATTGCGATATAATAGCAAGAACATCATTAAAAGAATTATTCAAAGAAAATTTGAATAATAAAGCATTAGCAATGGTGTTAGATGCAGAAAGTAAAAAGGAAGCTAAAAGGCTAGGCTTAAAAAAATATTATAATGCCGGAGTAATGCTTATTAATCTTGATTTTTGGCGTAAGAATAATGTTGAAGAATCATTGTTTAATTATGCTAAAAATAATTCTGATAAAATCTTATGGCAAGATCAAGATATAGTTAATATTGTACTTGAAGATAAAATTAAAAGTATTAGTGAAAAGTGGAATTTTCAATATTTTCTTTATGAAAAGATAGATGTTAAGGCTCTTTCAGATTCTTCAATTATTCATTTGGCAGGTAGATTTAAGCCTTGGTTAATTCCTTTTGAACATCCAATATACGATTATTATTATTATTATCTGTCTTTTACTCCTTGGAAAAATAAAATAATCCAATATAAACAAATGTCTAGCTTAAAATATTTAAAAAATAATGTAGGTGGTAGTGAAACTAACATATTGCTTGCTGCAACCGATGAAGATCTTCAAAAAGTTTATAAGGAGATAACGAATAGTTATAGGTTTACTGAAGAATCTTGTAAATTATTAGATGCAAAATTTGATATTTTACAAAAAGAATTTTCTGATTTTAAATTTAGTGATTTTGATAATAGTATATCCAAAGTTTATGAAGAGATATCAAAAAATTATGATTACACAAATGAATTAAATAAAAATGTTAATGAAGTAGTATCTTCTACTAAAGAAGAAACTCAAGGAAAAATAAATCAATCAAAAGAAGAAATAACGCAGCAAACTGATGAGAAGATATCAAAGGTATATGAAGAGATATCGAAGAATTATGATTATACAAATGAGTTAAATAAAAGTGTTAATGAAATGGTATCTTCTAATAATTCTGAAATACAAGGATTGTTAAATAAATCAATAGAAACAATATCTGAACTTCATGATGAAAAGATAACAAAGATTTATGAAGAATTGTCTAAGAATTATGATTATACAAATGAGTTAAATAAAAATATTAGAGAAAAAGTAGATGAAAATAAAGAAGAATCTCAAAAAATAATAAATGATTTAAGATATGAAGTTACCATAAATACCGATGAAAAGATATCAAAGGTATATGAAGAGATATCGAAAAATTATGATTATACAAATGAGTTAAATACTTCTTCAAAGAATCTTATAAATGAAACAAAGAGTGAAGTTGAAGGATTTGTAAATAAGTCTTTAGAAACACTATCTGAACTTCATGATGAAAAGATATCAAAAGTTTATGAAGAGATATCAAAAAATTATGATTACACAAATGAATTAAATAAAAATGTTAATGAAATAGTATCTTCTACTAAAGAAGAAACTCAAGGAAAAATAAATCAATCAAAAGAAGAAATAACGCAGCAAACTGATGAAAAGATATCAAAGGTATATGAAGAGATATCGAAAAATTATGATTATACAAATGAGTTAAATACTTCTTCAAAGAATCTTATAAATGAAACAAAGAGTGAAGTTGAAGGATTTGTAAATAAGTCTTTAGAAACACTATCTGAACTTCATGATGAAAAGATATCAAAAGTTTATGAAGAGATATCAAAAAATTATGATTACACAAATGAATTAAATAAAAATGTTAA
>CALVED010000006.1 GCA_944326485.1 Candidatus Gastranaerophilales bacterium
GATATCAAAAAATTATGATTACACAAATGAATTAAATAAAAATGTTAATGAAATAGTATCTTCTACTAAAGAAGAAATAACGCAGCAAACCGATGAAAAGATATCCAAAGTTTATGAAGAGATATCGAAAAATTATAATTATACAAATGAATTAAATAACAATGTTAATGAAAAAATAAACCAGAATAGAGAAGAAACACAAAAAACAGTAGATATAATAAAACAGAATGTTTATTCATTTATAAATGAAAAGAATGCGGGATTATACAATGTATTAAGTGAATATCAAAGTTTATTAGAAGGTAAAATTAATCAAGGGAATAATGAACAATATCAAAAAAGTCTTGAAATAGAATATAAAATTAATAATATTAAAGAAAATAAAACAGATAAAAAAGAATTTGATTCAATGACTTCTATTATAAAAAACAAAATTGAAAATATTGAAGAGATATATAAGTCAGATTTAGAAAAACTTAGAAATAACTTTGAAGATGAACTAAATAACCAACGTATCAAATATGAAAGAAAATTAATTGAAATGGAAAATATCCTAAAATCATTAGATGAAAAGTATGAGGCAAAAAGAATTAGTTTATTTCAAAGAATAAGAAATAAAATTAAAAGAGAAAAATAAATGAAAAATCCCAAATTATCAATTGTTATAATAAATAAAACAGAACAATCTTTAAATGAGTTTGTCAATAGCCTTGAAAATCAAATATTCAAAGATTTTGAAGCCATTTTTGTTAATTGTTTGAATATAAATAATCCGGAAAATAATTTATTAT
Source organism: Candidatus Gastranaerophilales bacterium (assembly GCA_944326485.1). Taxonomy (GTDB): domain Bacteria; phylum Cyanobacteriota; class Vampirovibrionia; order Gastranaerophilales; family Gastranaerophilaceae; genus Avigastranaerophilus. The sequence continues at coordinate 792 of CALVED010000006.1, forward strand.
TGGAGAAAGATAAAAGATTTATACAAGTAAGTCTTTCAGAAGAGAAAAAAATAGATTATGCTAAAAAAATAGGACTTGATCTTGCGACTGGAGATTATATTTGTTTTCTTGAAAATCTTGATATTTTACCAAATGATTTTTTCCAAAATCTTTATTATGAGAATATAAAACAACAAAGAAATTATATTGAGTTTAAAGATAAAACAATTTATAAAAGGGAATTTATTGTTAATAATAAAGATATTGAAAACATTATTGAACAGAGAGTTAATATCGAGGTACAAAAAATTCAAAAACAATTAAAACAATACGAAGATATTATTTCAGAAAGATTAAATGAGTGTTATAAAAATAGTGATAATAATATAGATAATAAAATATACAATGTTAATACAAGATTTAATGCTCTTGAAAAATTTGTATATGACAAAGAACAAAAAATAGAAGAAGTTGTAAAAAATGAATTAAATAATGTTTTAAATAATGTTCAATCAAATAATGCACAGATATATAATGATATTGCTAAAGAACATGATTATATTAATTCAGAAATTAATAAAAAAGGTAATGAAATTAATAATGTATATGATGAAATAACAAGAAATTATAAATATACAGAAAAACTTCAGGAAGAAGTAAAAAAATATTTAGATAATGGAATTATAAGTATTTATAAAAGAATAGAGAATATAGAAAAAGAACAAGAAATAAAGTATTCTAGCTTGCAAAAACAAATTAATACTGCTCTTGAAGAAATAAAATATAAAATGGATGCTATAACAATTATAGCTAATTCAAATGATGAGAATTATAGCGAACGATTAAAAGAAGTTTTAAAAATTGAAGATACATTAAAGATTAATATAGATAAAATATATTCCTTTATAAATGAGAACAATTCAAAGTTTTATGAAGAGTTATCCTTGTTGTATAAGGATTTAAATGAAAAAATAATCAATAAATTAGGAAAATAAGATGCCAAAATTATCAATAATAATACCATTTAATAATGTAGAACAATATATAGAAAAATGTTTAACCAGTGTTTGTTCACAGACATTGGATGATATTGAAATTATTTGTGTAAATGACGCATCAACAGACGGTTCAAGGAAAATAGTCGAAGAATTTATAAATAAAGATGGCAGAATAAAGTTAATAGATTTAGATACAAGAAAAGGGCAAGGATATGCAAGAAATAGAGCTATAGAAATTGCTCAAGGTGAATATATAGGATTTGTTGACTCTGATGATTGGGTTGAATCTGATATGTTTCTGGAACTTTATAATAAAGCAAAAGAAAATAATAATGATATTACAATATGTCAGGCAAGAGAATATGATGATATTAATGATAAATATATATTATCTGATTATTATTCGCTTTCAATATTAGAAAAGATGTCAGATAGAGTATTTTCTGCACTTGAAACAAAAGATGAATTACTAGATATAAATGTTGTCTTATGGAATAAGATTTACAAAAAAGAATATCTAGATAAAATAGGTGAAAAATTTCCTGAAGGTTTTATATATGAAGATTTGCCATTTTTCTTTGGAACATATCTTCCGGCAAATAGAATACAAATAGTATGGAAAAATTTTTATATTTATAGAGTTAACAGAAAAAATTCAACAATGCAACAGTTTAATAAAAAAATATTAGACCGTTTGGCAATGGTTTCTTTAACTTATGAAAAAATGAAAAAATTTGATTTTCTTAATGATATACAAGATAAAATAAAAGGCTGGATAATTAACGATTTATTTCATAGATATACAATGCTCAAAGAAAGTTATCAAAAAGAGTATTTCTTTGAGATGAAGAAGATATTTAAAAGCCTTGATATTCAGGATTTAGAAAATCCATATTGGAAAACAGTATATCATTTTCAAGGATACTTAATGGTATTAAATAATAACTTTGAAGATTTTAATCAAAAAGTATTTAATGAATATCTTGATATTCATGAAGTTGAAAATAGATTAAGAACAGAGATGTGTTCAATTGTTGATGTTGATAAAAAAATTTCTCATGTATATGATGATTTAAATAAGAATTATGAATATACAAATACAGAAATAAGAAAAGCAATAGAAGATAACCGAAACCAAAATAATGAATTATTTGGACGTATCAATGAAAGAATTGTTTGGGAAAAAGTATTATGTGATGAAAAATTTAATCAATTATGTGTTGATATAAATAAAAAAATTGAGGAAATATATAATAAAAATTCAGAAAATTATAAGGAAATAAATTATTTGTTTGATAATATGAAACAATTATCAGAAGAAAAAATAAAAAACCTTAAAAAAGAATTTTTAGATACATTGAATACAGAAAATGTTAAAAAAGAAGAGTATTTAATCTACATGTTAGAACAGAACAAATTGGATTTTAAGAACAAAATAGAGGAAGCAACTAATAAAATTAAAGATGATTATAATAAAAGATTTATAGAAATTCAGGAATCTTTAATTAAACATATAGAAGTTCAAAATACTGAAAAAGAACAACAAATAAAAATTCTTCAAGAAAAGATTAATTATTTATCAAAAAGTCCAATAAGAAGAATAATAGATAAAATAAATAAGAAAAAGAAATAATAATGGACACTATATCAGTCATAGTACCCGTATATAATGTAGAGAAATATATAAGTCAGTGTTTGGATAGTATAATAAATCAGACATATTCAAACATAGAGATAATATGTGTAAATGACGGAACAAGAGATGGATCAAGAAAGATATTAGAGGAGTATAGAAAAAAGGATAGCCGAATAAAGATAATAGATAAGAAGAACGGCGGATTATCATCAGCAAGGAATGCAGGGTTAGAAGTAGCGCAAGGAGAATATATCAGTTTCATAGATTCAGATGACTGGATAGAAGAAACAATGTTAGAGAAGTTATATAGAAATATAACGAGCCTAGATACAGATATAGCGATATGTGGAGTTCATCAGTATGATGAGAAGAAAAAAGAGATAGATGACAGTAATAAATATTATACATTAGAGTATTTTGATAAGAGTTTTGATAACAGGTCATTCACATATGAAGAAACAAAGCCATTTATAATGGATGTATGTGTAATGGCGTGGAATAAGTTATACAGAAGGAGTTTAATAGACCAAGAGCAAGCCAGATTTCCAGATGGATTAATATTTGAGGACGGACCATTTTTCTTTACATTGTTTTTCAAGGCGAGAGGAGTATCAATAGTAAGGGAGTATTTATATTATTACAGAGTAAATAGAGAAGGATCTATAGTACAACGAGGCGGTAAACAATTTTTAGACATAATAGATATTGTTGAATTGATGTTTAATAAAATTAAAAATTTACCAGATTTTAATGATATAAAAAATGAGTTTTATATAAGAAAAGTTGATGACATTATATATAGATATACATTAGCCGATTTTCTTCACAAAAGAAAATTTTCTAGAAAGATAAAAAATAAGACATTTTTATTTGATGAGAATTGTTTTGATTTTTCATATATAAAAAAGAGGGCAAGGCAAATATACTACAATTTAATAGAGATAAGAGATAGAGAAAATATTATAATTTATAATTATAAGAAGTTTATAATTAAATGGAAAAAGAAAATAGTTGAAATTCTGACAAAAGAAGATGGGTATTATTATTTAAAATATAAAAAAATTATAATTAAGATAAGGAAGAATGAAAGATTGTTTAATGTAATGTATGAAAGTGATAAAATAAAAATTGTATTATTTAACAAGATCAAATTTAGTTTTAGATTTGAATATTCAAAAATAGAATTGTAGTAAGTAATGAAAAAACCTGATATATCAGTCATAGTACCCGTATATAATGTAGAGAAATATATAAGTCAGTGTTTGGATAGTATAATAAATCAGACATATTCAAACATAGAGATAATATGTGTAAATGACGGAACAAGAGATGGATCAAGAAAGATATTAGAGGAGTATAGAAAAAAGGATAGCCGAATAAAGATAATAGATAAGAAGAACGGCGGATTATCATCAGCAAGGAATGCAGGGTTAGAAGTAGCGCAAGGAGAATATATCAGTTTCATAGATTCAGATGACTGGATAGAAGAAACAATGTTAGAGAAGTTATATAGAAATATAACGAGCCTAGATACAGATATAGCGATATGTGGAGTTCATCAGTATGATGAGAAGAAAAAAGAGATAGATGACAGTAATAAATATTATACATTAGAGTATTTTGATAAGAGTTTTGATAACAGGTCATTCACATATGAAGAAACAAAGCCATTTATAATGGATGTATGTGTAATGGCGTGGAATAAGTTATACAGAAGGAGTTTAATAGACCAAGAGCAAGCCAGATTTCCAGATGGATTAATATTTGAGGACGGACCATTTTTCTTTACATTGTTTTTCAAGGCGAGAGGAGTATCAATAGTAAGGGAGTATTTATATTATTACAGAGTAAATAGAGAAGGATCTATAGTACAACGAGGCGGTAAACAATTTTTAGACATAATAGATATTGTTGAATTAATGTTTAACAAAGTTAAACAGTTAGATGATGCAAAAGATATACAGGAGATATTTTGTAGAAAAAAAGTAGAAGATTTTATATACAGATTTGAAAACTTAGAACCAAAATATAAAAGAGCTTTTGCTAAAAAGTTAAAAGCAAAAAGTTCTTTAATTAATGATAAATATTATACTCCTAATATTTTAAAGGGAGGTTTTTTATATAATTATTATTTGTTTCAAGGTTTAAGAACAGGGAGTGTATATAAGTATTGGCAGAGAAAGTATTCTATGAAACTAAGATATAAAGTAATGGAGATTTTATATCATGAAGAAAATGCTTATTGCTTAAAATTTAGAAATAAAAAAATAAAAATAAAAAAGAATCCTGGTATTCTGGATATATATTATTGTAATGATAAAATCTATGTAGTAATTTTAAAGAAAATAAAATTTAATTTTAATTTTAATTTTTCTGAATTGGAAAAATTTAATGAAAACAATTAAAATAAATTTATTCAGTTAAAGAAAAACAGGGTAGATAATGACAGAAAAAGAAGATAACTATATAAAGTTGGAAAAACAATATCAAGAGTCTCTTGAAATGCAGAAGAGATATTATGAAAGTGAAATAGATTTATTAAAATCAAAACATAAATATGAAATTGAAAAAGTTAAAATTGAGTGCGAGAATAAAAGTTATGAAGAAAAAAAAGCACTAGAGCAAATTTATGATGTGAAAAATACACAGGATTTAGAAGCGATAAAACAATATTATACTTCAGAACTTGAATCACAAAGAAATTGGTATGAAGAAGAAATAAAAAGACGTTGTAAAGAAGTTGAAAATTGGCATATAAATAACCTAAAAAAAGAAATGAATAATCTAAAAAAGGGTTATGATGAAATGCTTCAAGCTAAAGATGACAGATACAAAAATTTAGAAGAAACATTAAGTACCCATATAATAGAACAGAGAGAATATTTTGAGAAAGAAATAAGACCTTTTAAAAAATTAATAAAACTAAAGAAGAAGATAGTAAATAAACTAAAGAAGAAAGAAAAAGAAAATATTATTGTAGATGAAGTAAATAAACAAGAAGATAAAGCAAGTATAAGTCAAAATCCAAAAGTTTCTGTAATATTACCTATATATAATGTTGGAAAGTATTTAAGACAATCATTAGACAGTTTGATAAATCAAACTTTGAAAGAAATAGAAATAATATGTGTAAATGACGGTTCAACAGATGACAGTTATGACATTTTAGAAGAATATAAAGCAAAAGATTCAAGAATAAAAGTAATCCATAAAGAAAATAAAGGAACCGGTGCTGCTAGAAATGATGGATTAAGAATCGCAACAGGTGAATGTATCGGATTTGTAGATCCTGATGATTGGGTAAAACCGAATATGTTCGAAAGGTTATACAATTTAATAAAAGAAAAAAATCTTGATATTGCAATGTGTATGCCTGACGGTTTTGATGAAAAAAATCAGATAAATACACCGTTTCCATATTTTGTAGATGCAAATTTTGAAAATATTCCGGATGATAAGATATTTAACTGGAGAGATTTATCACCTTTTAGTTATCCAATGTGTGTATGGAATAAACTATATACAAAAGATTTATTTGATAGAAATAACATAGATTTTGCCGAAGGACTTGATTTTGAAGATCATAAAGTTATTTTTGGTACTTTATTAACTGCTGAAAAAATATTTTTTATAAGGGAAAAATTATATGTATATAGATTTAATAGAGAAGGTTCGGTATTAACTGATAATAACAGAAGATTAATTGATCATATAGAAATTTTCAATATTGTAGAAAAGTTAATGAAAGATACTAATACATATAATGTTCTAAGAAAAGATTTTGTTACATATAAAATTCATAATCTTTTATATTATTACAGTATGATAAAAGATGAATTTAAAGAAGAATATTATCAAAATATGATTCAGTCAATAAAAGATACTAATTTAACAGAAGAAGAGACCAAAATGTTAGAAGATAAGTATCCTGAATTGAATGAAATTTTAAACTAGTAAATTAGTAAAAATATCATATAGATGAACGGCATAAAAAATATTTCCATTGTTTATAATTTATAATAAGGGAAAAAATATGGAAATTTCCAATAATAGTTTAAACCAACCGGTGTCTTTCTATACAAAAAATACCGGAAATAATATCAATATGGCAATAGATGGTGAAAATCATCTATACCAAAGTAATGTTTTTTCCGCAGAAATAAATGAACAAATAATTAATAAAAAAACAGCAAAACCAATAAAAAGAAAAAAAAGAAACAAAAGGTTAAATACAATAGATACTGATTATCTACCGGATGAAGCATTAGAAGAAAATGAAGATAAAAAAGAAGAAGCAAATAACTTTTTTATAGATAGTCAGAATAATAAAGTAAGAAGAAATATAAAAAGAGCTTGGGAATATTTTGTAGAAAATACCCCGTTGATAAATTATTTTTTCTTAAAAAAGAAGAAAGAAAATATACAAAAAGCAGTTGAAACATTAACAGATATAAGCCAAAATGTAGATGAGCTTATGAATACATCAATTCCATACGGAGAAGAAAAAAATTTATATAGTGACATAGCAAAAAATCTTACAGAGGCTGCTAATATACTGTGTGAAGCTCAAAAGAAGTACAAATAAACAAAAAAATAAAAAACATAAACATATATTAAAATTTTGAGGTTTTTTTCTTTACTATTTAAATAATTTACAATACTATGTAAATAGTGAAAATCTCTATAAAATCATGATATAGAGTAATCAGAGAAGAAAAATACAAGTAATAGAAAATAAAGAGGGCTAATAAGTGGAAAATTTTGTTCCGGACATATTTGGAAAAAAAGAAAATTCTAACAATACAACATCAATGCAAACAGGTGGAACACCTGCAGATATAAAAGTAATAGGAGTAGGCGGCGGCGGTGGAAATGCTGTTAACCGAATGATAAAAGCCGGACTTGGCGGTGTTGAATTTTGGGCAATGAATACAGATGTACAAGTGCTTGAAATGTCATTGGCTGAAAATAAGATAAGAATAGGAAGTAAATTAACAAATGGACTAGGTGCTGGTGGTAATCCTGAAAAAGGTGAGAAATCAGCAGAAGAAACAAGAGATGAAATAGTAAACGCAATAGGAAAAGCAGATATGGTATTTGTTACAGCCGGTATGGGCGGAGGAACAGGTACAGGTGCTGCTCCTGTTGTTGCAAGAATTGCAAAAGAACTTGGTGCTTTAACGATTGGTGTAGTAACAAAACCATTTAGTTTTGAAGGTAAAAAGAGAATGAATCAAGCAATTCAAGGTTTAGAAAAATTAAAAGAAACCGTTGATGCTTTAATAGTAATTCCAAATGATAAATTATTAGAAGTAGTTGATCGTAGAACAACAATGAGAGAAGCATTCCAAGTTGTAGATGAAGTTCTCTTAAGAGGTGTTCAAGGTATATCAGATATAATTACAGTACCTGGTATGATAAATGTAGACTTCGCAGATGTAAGAAGTGTAATGGAATCATCCGGTTCTGCATTAATGGGTATCGGTAGAGGCACAGGAGAAGGCAGAGCATTAGAAGCAGCAAAATCAGCAATTAATTCGCCATTATTAGAAACATCAATAAATGGAGCATCTGGTATAATAATGAATGTAACAGGCGGACCTGATATGACATTGTATGAAGTAACAGATGCTGCTCAAGTAATTCATGATGCGGTATCAGAAGATGCAACTGTTCATTTTGGTGCTGTTATAGATGACAGAATTCAGGGAGAAATTCAAATTACTGTTATTGCAACGGGTTTTGAATTAAAGAAAAATGAAGTAGATAAATTTGCTCAAGAGCAAGATGAAAAAACATTAGGAGCTATGGATTTATTTGGTAGTTCAAACTTTAATAATCCATCATCAAAGGTTTCTAAATCAGCAAGTGAATTTGCAAATAATATTTTAGATATTCCTGAATTTTTAAAAAAATAAGTAGAAAGATTAAAAATAAAAGAAGGAAATATTTATAAATATTTCCTTCTTTTATTTTTGAATATTATAAATTTAAAGCATCAAAAGTTTTTTTGCTGGCAACAATAGATGTAATCGGTGGATTAGCAAAGACATAATTTGCCGCAGCTTTTATATCCTCAATGCTAACTCTATCAATTGCATCCAGTAATGCTTCATAGTGATTAGTATCATAAGGTGAATATTTAAAAGTAGAGAAAGCTCCATTTTTGCCTGTATTTGTTTCAAAATAATTTAGAATTTGAGTTTTATATTTAATCTTTGCATTATCAAGTTCCTTTTGAGAAACAGGTTCAGTTCTAAGTTTGTCTACATTTCTTTTAAATCCGGCAAGAGCTTTTGTAACATTTTCCGGAGAACCTTCCATTGGATTTGGGCTATCAGAGGTTGTCCCAATAGCAAGAATCATTGCTTCAGTATCTTTTTCGATTGATATTTCAGACCCAACAGAGTAAGCAAGTTTTTCATTTTCACGTAAATCTGTAAATAAACGTGAAGACATACCTTGTCCCAGAATAATATTTAATAGCTCTATCTTTGCAATATCATCAACATTTTTAGATTTTTTGTATTTATATGCCTGATAAATTTCTGCTTGAGATTTTTCTTCTATTGTTTTTAAAACTTTTGATTCAGTGTTTGGTGAATATATATTATAAGATGGGCTATTTTCTTTTGAAAATGGTTTAAAAACAGGGAAACCTATTGAAAGTTCATTATGAAAAATATTTTGCAAATAAGGTTTTGTTTCTATAGGTGCTGTTAATGTTGCATTAACTTGTGAAGTTGCAAAAATAGTAGAATATAAATTTTGGATATCTTGAATTGTTAAAGCATCAAGTTGTTTTAGTCTTTCTTCTTTAGAATCATATTTTTTTAAGCCGGGAAATAGTTCTGGTGATAGTTTATCCATAGGCGATGTATATTCAGAAAGGATTGAGTCTTTAACAATTTGTTTTGCTCTTTCAAATTCTGATTGGGAAAAATTAGGATAAGTTAAAACTTCTTTTATTAATTGCATTATGTCATTCATATTTTCATCTTCAAAGACAGAAGATACAGAAAGTCCATCAACTCCTACGGAGAAAGATAGTCCTATATTTTGTGAGTTTAATAATTTATTATAAGTATCGTTATCTTTAAAACAACTGCCTCTGTTTAATAGTTCATTTATTACCATGAAAGCTGGAGAGGTAATATTATTTAATTCATTAGTATCAAAGTAGATACTAAGAGTTGAAGAAATTCCAGGGTTAGACGGAATTATCATTGTTTCAATATTATTTGGTAATTTGTACATTTTAACTTTAGATTTTTCCTCGGCTATTGTTTCTTTGGGATTACCTGCAGAACCAAAAGAAACAATTCTATTGTTATTAGCTGAAGAATAATTATTATTTACAGAATCAATTGTTGCAGTTTTTTCATGAGAAACGCATAATGAGACTTTGGATAAATCTAAAAATTTTCTTGCTGTTTCAGATATATCAATTGGAGTCATATTTTGTAAATTTCTTATTTTATCATTAAAATAATTATAATCATTTTCCATTGCCATAGTAGTTAATGTATAATTAATAGCTTCTGATTCTTCAGACAAATTATTTATTCCAATAATAGATTTTCTTCTGTATATTTCTAAGTCTTCGCTGGATGGCGGATTATTAGTAATATCATTAATAGCTGAATATATTATTCTTAAAACATCTTCAATTTGAGCTTCAGTAGGAGAAGCAGAAATAACTATAGCTTTAGCACCATCAGGTTTATTTTGCATTGATTCTATATAAAAATCAATGTTTAATCCATATTTATCAAGAGCTTTAGATAGTTTAGAATCAGAAGCTGTTAATAAAGACATTAATGCAATTATTTTGTCTTGTTCTTCTTTTGTTGCACCGTCAGGTATCGCAAAACCCATTAAAATAGAAGCTGAAGAAGCGTTCTGTTGAATAATATCTGTTCTTATAGGTTTATCATTATATTTTATTGGTTCATAATGACGTTGACTTACTTTAGATAAATCAGGTTGTTTATTATAATATTTAGAAACTAATTTGATTGTTTTGTCAACATCGACATCGCCAGTGATAACAGTAACAGCATTATCAGGGGTATACCAAGTATTAAAATAATCAAAAACTTTTTCTCTTGTAAATGAATTTATATTATCTTTAGTACCCAAAATAAAATTTGAAGAATTGGTTTGTATATTGAATAAATTCTTTAACATAATACCTGTTGCAACATCTGTTGGGTCATCTTTGTATAAATCAATTTCAGATTTAACAGGCTCTTTTTCTTTTTGTAATTGTTCGACAGGGAAAGTAGGAAATTGAGTTTGCATAGCATTAAGTATTATTGCTTGTTCAAGTGAATTTTCATTCAATAGTTGTAAAGATAAATAATAATCAGTTTGAGAAAATCCGGTTGAAGCATTTGTACTTCCACCTAAGTCTGCAACTTTTTTGTCATATTCTTTAGGTCCTAAACCTTTGCTACCATTAAACAAGTTATGTTCAATATAGTGGCTAATACCCCTTATATCTTCTGTTTCATTTAACGAGCCTACATTATATGTTGTTTTAATGTAAGTAGGTCCTTTTTTAGGAAGGATTATAACTCTTTGTCCATTTGCAAGTTTAAAAATACTTGCTTTGTCTTTTAGTCCAGGAACTGATATTTCACCTATTTTTGAATAAGAAATAGGAAGATTTGAATTAACAAGAGATTCACCCAAAATATAATTACTTGGCATCTGAGAATCTTTGTTATAATTTCCATTCTGCTGAACTTGAGTGTTATTTTGCGTTGTTAAAAGAGGTTGTTTTGTTATTTGTTGTATTAAATTTGTAGATATATTCATATTTATAATTTTAATTTGTAATATTACATAAATATAAAAATGCTTAAATAAAAAAATATTGATATAATAAAAAAGGATTTTTATAAATTTTTACAAAATACATGTTAAATAATAGCAAAAAATATAATGTTTAACATTATAATTAATGGAAGAAGAAAATAATGTATAGAATAACAAGTTTATATCCTCAATATCAAAGAAGTCAGGATAGAAGACAACAAAATATCCCTGTAGCAATAGATAGAAGATCAGGCTTAGATAGAAGAAGTCCTGATAGAGTTGCTTTAGATAGACAATTAACAAAAGATATATATGATGTAAAAAGTAAAGTAGCAAAGTTAGAAGAATTAGCTCCCAAGTTATTTGAAACAAATATAACAAAACAAGCTCCGACTTTTGGAGCTATGAATAATATGAACCAAGATCAATTGGTAAAAGCAGTAAAACCTGATATGGCAGAAATTGCAAGGCAAGAAGCAAAACTTCAAGATAAAGCATCTACATCTTTTCAAGTGGGAGTTATAGCTGCAGCATTGGCTGGTGCTATTGCCGTATCATTTATGGGTAGCGCTGGAGCTGTAATCGCTATCGGCACTACTTTGTATATTGGCGGTAGAATTATTAAAACACTTATTGCAAGAGAAATAAAAGAAAACGAAAAAAAATAATATTTAAAAATTTGAAAAATAATAAAAAATACCCGGCTTTCAAATTAAAAGTCGGGTAAAAATTATTGAATATAATTTATTAATGTTTTCTATATCCGCATTTAGGACAAACATCCTCATTATTTAAAGCAATTCCGCATAATGGACAGCGTTCCATAGTTTTATTTACTTTATAATCTTCTGTTGCAGCATTAACTCCGCTTGTAAAAGTAATCTTAGAAATATTTAATTTGTCTTTTAATAAATCATAAACAATTTTTATCATGCCTTCTGTTGTCATTGTTTCTTTTGTAACAACAATTCGGCAGTCAGGGTATGCAGTAGCTAATTCTGTCCTAAATGCTTCACCTTTCATTGTATTTTGTGGTGCACCATTTCTTATACCTTGCTTTTCATAAACTTCTAATATGGCTGGCAATAATGGGTCATCTTCTCTTAAAATTGTTGCATGGTCAAAGTTCTTTAATACATCCCACGCTGTTTTTTGTATTTCATTACAGGGAAATACCATATTTACACCCATATTTACAGAATCTTCTACTTCAATTGTTAATGTTCCTGTGTGGCCGTGTAAATATTGTGCTTCTCCTTTAAAATTGTAAAATCTGTGTGCATACTGTAAATCAAATGTTGTTACTGATTTCATAATTTTCTCCTTTTTTATTTTAGTATGTTGTAATGAGGTTAAATATAAATTAACATTGTTTTTCTGAAAAAAATGAAAGAAATTTGATATATTCGAATATTAGAATATTTATATTAACAGAATTGTTGATGTTAGTCAATAAAATCGGTAATGTTTGACAATATTCGAATATTGGAATATTTTAATAATATGATTAATGATGATAATATAGATATAGAAGAATATACATTAATTTTTAAAGCATTGGCACACCCAACAAGACTGACAATAGCTTATAATTTAATGTATAAACCAGAATGTAATGTAAATAGAATGAGTGAGTGTTTAGGAATATCACAGCCTACTGTATCACAGCATTTATTAATTTTAAAAAATGCCAAAGTTTTAACAAGCCATCGTAATGGAAATCAGATTTGTTATAAAGTTGAAAATCCAAAAGTAATTAAAATTTTAAGACAACTTTCGGAATAAATTTTATTTATTTTGTTGAGCTTTATCAATTTTATCTGATAGATATGTGGATATTACAGGCATGATTCCATAATATAAAGCAGCAAAAATTATAGTTGGTCTTAAAATATTTATGCCTTCTATATATTTGTTTAGTTTAGGGTTATCTTTATTTATTTTAATAAATTTATCAATAAATTTTTGAGTATTGTTTTTTATTGCAGAGTCTATAAAATATCCACCTAGAAGTGTAATTCCTGTAGAAATAAGATTATTGTATATAAGAGGTTTCTTTTTATCTTCATCAATTTTTTTACTTTTATTTGTTTGATGAATAAAAGAAGCTGTTAGTAACAAATCTGTAGCAATAGAAATATTTTTAGTAATATCAGAATCCCACCTGCTAAATTTTTTTGCAATATTTTGAATTTGATTTTTATTAAGCAAACTGCCAATTCCTCTTGCAATTGTATCAGACAAACCACCTTTAAAAGAAGGAGAGAATGCTTTGGTTTTGTTAAAAGGATTAGTATCTGAACTTTTATTTAGATTTTCAGTAAATGTTTCTTTATAAATATAGGAAGTTATGGAATTATTTTTACTTAAGTTTTTTGTAGATAATGATGTATGTTGAGAAGAAGAAAATGTTGCAGATTTTTGTTTTTTTGTGTTTTTTTTATTTTTATTGAAAAGGAAATTCATTATAACGGGAATTAATGCAACGGTTAACATAGCTTTAGGTAAAGCACTAATTAGTCCCGAGGATTGTTTTAATACTTGTGTTATGAATTTATAATCTTTTGACTGAGTTAGATTTTTTGCATTGCCTTTTAGGGCTTCGATTGTTTTTGATGTTAAATACTTTTCAGGTGTTTTATCAATTTTCTTTACAGCATTTTCTATGGGAATGGCTATTGCTTCAACAAGTGCGAATTTAATTAATCCAGATGCTATAGCATTTGTAGTAGCATATTGTTTTGTTTTCTTATCAGTATCAGGAGTTAATGCTATTGCAACAGGCCTTACACCGGCTGACATTGCGAGAGTTGTAGCTGCAATAAAACTTGTAGAGTGTTCTGAAATTGTTTCTAATCCTTTTAAAACAGCTTTATTATTCCATAATCCTTTATAGGATTGTTTATTTATATTAGAGTTACTGCTTATTTTCATAATAACAGCAGACAACAAACAAACAAGAAATTAAATAATTTATTAAAATTTATTTTATTTTATAATTCTTCTTATGAAATTAATTAAATTAATAAAAGAAGAATTTAAAAATTTTGGGAAATATGAACGTTTCTTATTTCCATTTATAATTTTAGTTATAATCATAACTTCCATTGTTATAAATGATAATAAAATCGCATTAATTTCTGCTGTTTGCGGAGTGAGTTATACTATTCTTGCGGGCAAGGGAAGAGTATCTTGCTATTTTATAGGAATTATAGGAACTTTTTGTTATTCATATTTATCATTAAAAAATGGTTTTTACGGTAATTTGTGTTTATATATGCTCTATTATCTTCCTATGGAAATAATAGGAATTTTTAAATGGAAAAAACACTTAAAGAAAGATGTAAGAGAAATTATAAAAACAAAACTTACGAATAAGCAGAGACTTATTTATTTAACATTAATGATATTAATATCTGTTATTGTTTCAATATTATTAAAAATAACAGGAGATTCAAATCCATATTTAGATGCAACAGCAACAGTATTTTCAATTTTTGGTCAATTTCTAACGGTAAAAAGATGTATTGAGCAATGGTATATATGGTTTTTTGTTAATCTTATATCTTTAATTATGTGGATTATTGCATATATAAATGGCTCTAACTGTTTTGCAACTGTTATTATGTGGCTGGTATATTTAATTCTTTCAGTATATTTTTTGCTTGTTTGGAAGAAAGAATTATATTGTACGAGAAAAAATTCACTATAAGCTGAAAGAGTGAGTGAATTTTTTTGAGTGGCGTTTTCAAAAGGTGAGTACTTTGTTATCGAGGATGTTTCGGAAACAAATTGCAATAATAGATTAAATTTGGGAATTTTTTGTCTTGATAATAAAAAAGACTCCCAACGGAGTCTTAAATATTTGCCTTGGGCCGGACTTTCTTACTCGTTCGCGATAAAGGCATTACAGTCGAAGGCTCAACGCCTCCGCCATTCCAGCCTCTGCTCACTCGCGCTCTCTTGCTCGTTCGCGATAAACGGCATTGCATGTCGAAGGCTCAACGCCTCCGCCATTCCAGCCTCTGCTCACTCGCGCTGAACCTTTTACAAAACTTCGTTTTGTGGGTTCTTCGTCCGGATAATAAAAAAGACCCCCAACGGAGTCTTAAATATTTGCCTTGGGCCGGACTTGAACCGGCACTGGGTTTGACCCCAATTGGATTTTAAGTCCAACGCGTCTACCACTTCCGCCACCAAGGCTTGTTCAAAATGTAATATAATATAAAAAAAAAATTATGTAAAGAAAAAAAATAAATTTTTTTAAAATAAAATTCATAAAAAATAAAAAAGTTGTTAAAATGCTTTAAATTATGATATTATTACTACTATAAGTAATAGTAAAAATTTATAAAAATGAGCATAGAATAAACTATTTAAGTATATATAAATAAGCAAAAGTACATTATCCGTAATGTACGTAGGAAGAACGAGGTATAGGAAAATTAATATTGATTTTAATACTTTAATTATACTTTTTGCAGTTCTACTCTTAGCATGCTGGTTATTATGGAGAGATTCAAAAAAAGAGCAAAAAGAAAAAGCAGAATTATTGCAAAATATGGAAGAAAAAAACAGCTTATATAAAAAGGAAGCATTAATTGCCGCAAAAGAAGCTGTTCAAAAAGATATAGAAAAATTTCAAGAAGAAACAAAAGAAAGAAGACAAGAATTAGCTAGGTTAGAGGCTAAACTTTCTAAACGTGAAGAAATTCTTGAAGATAAAGAAATTCAAATTTCAAATAAGGAATCTGATCTTCAGAAAAAGATGGATGAAGTATTAGATAAAGAAGATTATCTCGCTGAATTAGTTCAAAAACAAATACAAGAATTAGAAAGAATTTCAGGACTTTCATCTGAAGATGCAAAAAACTTGTTACTTGAACAATTAAAAATAGATTTACAACAAGAAGCTAACAATTTAATAAGAGAAAATGAAAATCATATTAAAGAAGTAGCAGAAGAAAAAGCAAGAGATATATTAACAACCGTAATGCAAAGATGTGTTATAGATCAGGTTGTAGAGTCTACAGTTTCTTCCGTTAGTCTTCCGTCAGATGAAATGAAAGGAAGAATAATAGGTAGAGAAGGAAGGAATATAAGAACTCTTGAAACACTTACAGGGGTTGATTTAATTATAGATGATACACCGGAAGCTGTAGTATTATCTTGTTTTGATCCTGTTAGAAGAGAAATTGCCAAACTTGCATTGGAAAAGCTTGTTGCAGATGGCAGAATACATCCTGTCAGAATAGAAGAAATGGTTGAAAAGGCCAGAGTTGAAATTGAACAAAAAATTAAAAAAGAAGGTGAAAATGCTGCAATGGAAATGGGCATTATGAACCTTAATAAAGAATTAGTAAAAACATTAGGAAGATTATATTATAGAACAAGTTACGGGCAAAATGTATTGCAGCATTCTTTAGAAGTGGGTCATATTGCCGGTATGATTGCTGCTGAAATTGGTGCTAATGTAAAAATAGCCAAAAGAGCAGGTTTATTACATGATATTGGTAAAGCGGTTGATCAGACGCAAGAAGGAACACATATTGAACTTGGTGTTGAACTTGCAAGAAAATACGGAGAAAAAGAAGAAGTTATTCACGCAATAGAAGCTCATCACGATGATGTAACTGCGAATACAATAGAGGCAGTACTTGTTAAATTGGCAGATACTATTTCTGCTGGAAGACCCGGATCAAGAAGGGATACTCTTGAAATATATATTAAGAGATTACAAAAGCTTGAAGAAATTGCTTTAAGTTATGATGGTATAAAACAATCGTTTGCTGTTCAGGCAGGAAGAGAAGTAAGAGTTATTGTTCAACCTGAAAAATTTGATGATCTTGCAAGTACAAGATTAGCAAGAGATATAGCAAAACGTATAGAAGAAGAATTGGATTATCCCGGACAAATAAGGGTTACTGTTGTTAGAGAAATCAGAACTACTGAAATCGCAAAGTAATCAATCATGAAAGATAAAATAAATATAATGTTCTTGGGTGATATAGTCGGAAAAGCCGGAAGAGAGGCTGTTAGAAGATATATTACTTCAATAAATTCTAATAAACCGGATTTTATTATTGCGAATGTGGAAAATGCTTCGCATGGTTTTGGTTTGACTCAAAAAAATTATAATGAGTTATTATCATACGGTATTGATTGTTTCACATCAGGAAATCATATTTGGGATAAAAGAGAAATATTTCAATATATAAATGATGCAGATAGATTAATAAGACCAATTAATTATCCAAAAGGAACACTTGGTGTTGGTTATAGAATAATAGAAAAAGAAGATGTAAAAATAGGAGTCATAAATGTATTAGGCAGAACTTTTATGGGTCTAATTGAATCTCCTTGGACTATGCTTGAAGAAGCAATAAAAGAAATAAAGAAAGAAACACCAATAATAATAATAGATGTACATGCCGAAGCAAGTGCTGAAAAGATATGTATAGGAAAATATTATGCTAAACAAGGAGTTAGCGGAGTATTTGGCACACACACTCATGTACAAACCGCAGATGAAAGAATATATGAAAATTGTTGTGCATATATAACAGATGTAGGTTTTTGCGGGGATAAAAACGGTGTTATAGGAATGGATTATGAAATATCTGTTAAAAGATTAATTAGTGCAATACCTGAAAGATTAGATGTTGCAGCTTCCGGAGAATCGCAGGTTAACGGAGTTTTAATTTCTGTTGATACTATTAGCGGTAAAGCGGAAACGATAAAAAGGATTAATAAAGAAATAAATATAAAAGAGGAAAATAGTATTATGAAAGGATAAGGAAGTGAAAGTTGATTTACATATCCACACATCATATTCGGATGGCGTTTTTTCACCCGAAAAAATTGTTGATACCGCAATAGATGCTGGGCTTGGTGCGATAGCTATTACTGATCACGATAATGTGTTATCTTACGATTTGGCTCAAGAATATGCAAAAGATAAAGCTATAGAAATTATACCCGGAGTGGAAATTAATACAATATACAAAGGATATGAAGTACATATTCTGGGATATTTTATGGACTTAAAAAATAATGATTTTCATAAATTAATTAAGTCTCAGCAACAAGCACGCGTAAAACAAACAAAAGAAATAATAACTTTATTATCAAAAAAAGCAGGAATAAAAATAACTTATGATAGCATTATAAAACAAGTTGCTCCGGGTGGCAGTATTGGAAGACCTCATATTGCTAAAGCAATAACAAATGCCGGAGGAACTGCAAGTGTTATAGAAGCCTATAATAAATATATAAATGACTCATCAAATGTTTATGTGCAAAGAAAAACAGTAACACCATTTGATGCAGTTGAAGTTATATATGATGCCGGTGGTATTCCTGTTTTTGCACATCCTTTTGATGTTGATATTGCAGATCAGCTTACAAAGGAGATGATGAATTTTGGATTAAGGGGAATAGAAGCATATCATAGAAAGCATTCTCCTGCTATAATTGAATATTTTTCTACTTTGGCAGAAAAGTACGGTCTAATAATAACAGGTGGTTCTGATTTTCATGCACCAAATCCAATGAATGGAAATATAATTCTCGGTAAAAATTTTGTACCTGAATGGATATATGATGAACTTATAAAAGAAAAAAGAAGAATGGAACTTGCAAAGTGAAGAAATTTACATTCAGTATATTCAATATAGGTTCTATATCTTTAATTGTAATATTAATAATATTGATATTATTCCCTTTTAATTTAATAAATATAGAACAAGCTCAAAGAACAGCAAAGTGGAAGTCTACTTATGAGAAGCTGAAATATTCTTTTGAATTAGTAAAATTGCATGAAGGTTGTATTATTCCTACTGCAGAAGGTGCAGGTAAAATAATTACTGAAGATTATATTTTATTGAGGTTTGCACCATATTTTAATGTAAAATCGAATAATATTATTAATCCATATAAATTTGGATATAGAAAATTGAATGGAAGTCCGGTAATAAAATCATCACAATTTTATTTTGATAAGTTTATTGAGAGAAAGGACTCTGTTTTAATAGGCATAAAACAAAATACAGCTAAAATAGTAAACAAAAATCAGCCATTATATTATATGTTTGTTGATATAAATGGCATAGAAAAACCCAATAGAATTGGACAAGATATATTTATAATAAGCATATTAAGGGATAATATAAAAGCATTAGGAGAAAATAGTTCATATAGTATATTAAAAGCGAATTGTTCTCCTATAGGAAATGGATTATATTGTAGTGAATATTTTCTTTTAGGAGGTAGTTTTTAATTTGAGAAAAAGAAATTTTTATGATAGTTTAGTATAACAATTAATAATAAATATTTAGTTAAGGAGAAAAGAATGACAGAAAAACGAGTGTGGTTATTCAAAGAAGGTAATTCTTCAATGAGAAACCTTTTAGGTGGGAAAGGTGCTAATTTGGCTGAAATGACAAATCTGGGTTTGCCTGTTCCTCCTGGTTTAACAATTACAACTGAAACTTGTATGGAATATATAAATAATGGGAATAAAATGCCTGAAGGCTTAATGGATGATGTTAAAGCAAAATTAGCCGAAGTTGAAATTCAAGCTGGTAAAAAATTTGGTGATAAAACAAATCCGTTATTAGTTTCTGTTCGTTCAGGTGCAAGAGTTTCTATGCCAGGTATGATGGAAACAATATTAAACTTAGGTTTAAATGATGAAACTGTTGAAGCAATGGTTAAATTAACAAACAACCCAAGATTTTGTTATGACAGCTATCGTCGTTTCTTAACAATGTTTGGTTCTGTTGCTTGGGAAATGGACAGACAAAAATATTTTGAATCTGAAGTTGAAAAAGTAAAAGAACGTGAAGGCGTAAAATCTGATACTGAAGTATCTGCAGAGGGTTGGAAGTCTTTAATCCCAATATACAAAAGAGTTATAAAAGAAGTAACCGGTAAAGAATTTCCACAAAATCCTTATGTTCAATTACAAGAAGCAATTGAAGCTGTATTCCGTTCTTGGAATATTCCACGTGCCGTTGCATATAGAAACATGAACAAAATTGATCATAATTTTGGGACTGCTGTTAATGTTCAAACAATGGTATTTGGTAATATGGGTGATGATTGTGCAACAGGTGTATCATTCACTCGTAACCCTGCAACAGGTGAAAACAAATTCTATGGTGAATATTTAACAAATGCACAAGGTGAAGACGTTGTTGCAGGGATTAGAACTCCTAAACCTATTGCTGAATTAGAAACAGAAATGCCAGAATTATATAAACAATATGTTGATATAGCTAAGAAACTTGAACTTGGATATAAAGATGTTCAAGATATGGAATTTACAATTGAAAAAGGTAAATTATATATTCTTCAAACAAGAAACGGTAAAAGAACTGCAGCAGCTGCTGTTAAAATAGCTGTTGATATGTGCGAAGAAGGTATCATAACAAAAGAAAGAGCTATCCAATTAGTTGATCCTTATACTGTAAATCAAATATTATTACCTTGTTTCGATGCTAAAGCAATGGCAGATGCAGTTAAAATTGCAACAGGTGTAAATGCATCTCCGGGTGCTGCTGTAGGTAAAATTGTATTTGATACGGAAGAAGCTGCAGCTCGCGGTGAAGCAGGTGAAAAAGTAATCTTAGTTCGTGTTGAAACTTGCCCTGATGATATTCATGGTATGGCAGTATCACAAGGTGTATTAACATTACGCGGCGGAGCTACTTCTCACGCTGCGGTAGTTGCAAAAGGTATGGGAAAACCTTGTGTTTCAGGCTGTGAAGATATAAAAATTGACCTTGCTAATGAAACTTTAACTGGTGCTAACGGTGTTGTTTATAAGAAAAATGACATTATTTCATTAGATGGCGGCAAAGGTATTGTAATGGCTGGTGCTGTAAAATTAGTTGAAGCAAAAATTGATGACAACTGGAATAAGTTCTTTACTTGGGTAAATGAAATTAAAAAATTGCATGTTGAAGCAAATGCAGATACTCCAAAAGATATTGAAAATGCATTAAAATTCGGAGCTGAAGGTGTAGGTCTTTGCAGAACAGAACATATGTTTATGGATCCTGATAGACTTCCTTGGGTGCAGAAAATGATTATTGCAGGAACTCCTGAAGCAAGAAAAGAAGCTTTAGATAAACTTCTTCCAATGCAATATGAAGATTTCTATGCTATGTTTAAAGCATTAGGTGATAAACCTTTAACAGTACGTCTTTTAGATCCGCCACTTCATGAATTCTTACCATCTAAAGAAGATTTGATTGCAGAAGTTGCAACATTAAAAGCTTTAGGCAAGGATGCAAAAGAAAAAGAGGAACTTCTTCATGTTGTAGAAGGACTTTCAGAATCAAATCCTATGATGGGATTAAGAGGATGTCGTTTAGGTTTAACATATCCTGAAATCAATGAAATGCAAGTAAGAGCTATTTTTGAAGCTTGCTGTGATTTAAAGAAAGAAGGACATGCTGTTCAACCTTGGGTTATGATTCCTTTAATCGGACATGTTAACGAACTTAAAGTAGCTAAAGAAATATTAGTTCGTGTAGCAAAAGATGTAATGGCTGAAAAAGGAGTTGAAGTTGATTATAAGTTTGGTACTATGATTGAAATTCCTCGTGCTGCATTAACTGCTGATGAAATTGCAGAACATGCTGAATTCTTCTCTTTTGGTACTAACGATTTAACTCAAATGACATTTGGTTACTCAAGAGATGATGCGGAAGGTAAGTTCTTAAACAGATACGTTGAACAAAAAATTCTTCCTTCAAATCCGTTTGCAACATTAGATACAAAAGGTGTTGGACAATTAATAGAAATGTCAATGGAGAAAGGCAAGAAAGTTAATCCAAAACTTGTTGGCGGTGTTTGCGGAGAACATGGTGGTGATCCGGATAGTGTTAAATTCTGTAATAAAATCGGTTTAGATTATGTTTCTTGTTCTCCATTCAGAATTCCTCAAGCGAGATTAGCTGCAGCTCAGGCTGTAATAGAACAAAAAGCATAGTTTGTATAACTAAAATATAAAAAAGGAGTGATTATTATCACTCCTTTTTTATTCAATATTTATATATAATTTTTCATCATTAATAATTTTTTCAATATTTAATATACTATATAATTGATTATTTTCCATAAATTCAGAATAAATATATTTTGAATTTTCATCAGTAAAAACAGAAGGTTGAACATCTTTTAGATTTTTTATGTATTTAATATCATCAACTAATAATGCAAGATTATAATTTTTACCTTCTACTATAATAATTTTGTTACTTTTTATAGTTGGATTATTTGTACTATTTAGGAATGATTTTAAATCAATAACAACTAGAAAATCACCTCTTAAGTTTATTATTCCTTTTATATATTTGTTAGTATATGGAAGTTTTGTAATATTTAATCTTTTTACAGAAGTAAATTCTTTGATAAATTTTAAATCTATATAATAATTATGGTTTTCTAAAGTAAATAATACATATTGATTGGTAGTGTTCAAATCAAAAGAGAATGAGAAAGCATCTTGTTTTTGAATGTTCTGAATACTTCTTAATTCTAAAATTTGTTTTGATTTTTCATCTTGAGGAAATAATTCTAAATAATTAATTTTACCTTCTTTTGCAACTGTATCAGATACTATTTTATCCAATGCTTTTGTATTTATAATATTTATAGAAATAGTATTAATTTTATAAATATCTTTTAAAATAGAATTTCTAGATGCAAATGGAATAGGCTGTAAATCTGATTTATTAATATGTATAATATTGGAAATTGCTTCTGTATGTATTGCAAAACAATTTCCTTCGATACAAACTACTATTAATTGATTATTAATAGTGAAGTCAGAAGTTTCAAATCCTAAAAACGGACAAATATCTATTACTTTAATCATTAATCCTTTATAGTTAAATATACCAACAATACCTTCAGGTGCAATTTGAGGTATCTCTATAATTGGTATATTAATAACTTCAATTACATCTTTTATATTAATAGCATATTGTTTTTCTTTTAGATAAAAAACAATATAATAGTCAGATGCTTCTTTTGAATTTACGGTAGTTAATGAATAGTTATTGTTCATTTTTAATTAAACCTTTATAATAAGTATACTATAAATTAATGATTATAAAATCGAGGAAATAGACTATAATTAAACATATCAAAAGGAGTATAAAATGGCAGGAAGAGATATAAGTTTAATAAACAGATTAGCCAAGAAGAACATAAAAGATACAGTAATATTAGGATTAGTAACAATTCTTATTGTTGCTATCATTTTGTTTGTTGAAAATAAAACAATAATGGTCTGTTCAACTGTAGCAACACTATTATTTTATTTTTTGCAATATCAATTATCAAGAAATGAATTAATAAAATCAATTGATAAATTAATAGATAATGAATTAAAAGAATTTCAAAAAATATCAGTAAAAGTATTGCAATTAAGTGAAAAACAACGACAATTAACTCATAAATATACAGAAATGTTAAATAATGTTGTACAAACAACAAAATTATTTAAAAGTAGTGCTTTAAAAACAAAAGAGAGAACACAAGGTATTTCAGGAAAAATTCAAGAAACTTATGATGCGTCAGGAAGAGAGGCAAAATCTTTAGAAGAAAATATTTCAACGATGCAAAATTTAAAACACAAAGTACAAGTAATTGCCGAGTTGATTATAGAATTAACCGATTATATTAAACAAATCGGTTCAACAGTAAACATAGTAGAAAACATATCAGAACAAACAAATATGCTGGCATTAAATGCAGCTGTAGAAGCAGCAAGAGCTGGTGAATATGGTAAAGGTTTTGCTGTTGTTGCCGGTGAAATTAGAAAACTGGCAGATGAATCGAAACAAGCAACAAACAAAATTACTACTCTTGTTTCAGAAATAGAACAAACTACATCATCGACAATTATGGCAACGGAAGATGGAGCAAAAGAAATTGAAAATGGTGTAAGAAATGCTACAAATATTAGCGATAATATTTCTTCTCTTGTAAATAATATAAAAGAATTAGGTATGAATGTAAATGATATTCTAACAGCATCTGTAGAACAACAATCTATTACTAATGATGTATTAGAAGCTGTTGAAAATATGCAGAAAGGTATTTCTGAATCAATAAATACATTAGAGGAAAATATAGAAAATATAAGAGCATTCTCGGAAATTTCTACAAATATTAAAGATAATATTGCTAATTAATAGGTTTTTATATGCAATACAATCCTGAAGAATTAGATGAAATATTAAATATATATAAGGCTGAAAGTGAAGAAATAATCCAAGAACTAAATGATGGTTTTTTGGAACTTGAAAAAAATCCTGAAAATAAAGAACCATTAAAAAAATTATTTCAATTGGTTCACTCTCTAAAAGGTGCATCTCGAATGCTTGGTTTTAATAGTGTTCAAGATATTTCACACAAATTAGAAGATATACTTTCTTATTGGAAGAAAGAAGGTACTATTATTGAAAAAAATTCTTTTCAGGTAATTTATGAAGTTTGTGATTTAATAAATGAACTTATTATAAAATCAGTTCAACAAAAATCAGATTATATTGATAATAATGTAATGGTTTTTCTTAATAAATTAGATAATTTTATTTTAAGTGAAAAACCGATAGATAATTCTGAAAAAATAGTAAAAAAAGAAAATTATCTTGTTGAAAAAAGTAAAGATATAGATGCCATTATATTGGAGTTAATTTTTATCCTTGGAAAAAATAATGAAAAAGACAATATAGATGAAATTCTTTCAGTTATAGTTGATAATATAAATTTACTTTATGAAATTTTTAATAAAACGGAATATGATAATGTTAAAAATCATATAAAAGAAATTCTAAACGAAATAAATAATAATAATGATAAAGAAAATGCAATATTAAAATTCAAAGAGCAAATTAAGTCATTGAAAGATGAAATATATATTATATTTAAAGATTTAAATATAAATCTTTCATCTGCAAAATTAAGAAAAAAAGAAGAGACAAAAGTTGAAAAAGAAGAAAAACAAAGATGTAATGAAGATATAGAAAAAAAATTTGATTTGTTGTTAAAAAATCTTCCAAAGATAAAATATGAAAAAAATTATATAAATAAAGTTAATGAAGAACTTAAATCATTAATAGTATTATCAAATAATAAACAAACGGAAATAATCATATCTAAAACTTTGAATATATTAAAATTATTTCAAGATAAAGATATTTTGATAGATAACGAATGTTATATGGTAATCTTACAAAGTATATATCTGGCAAAAAGGATGTCTTTAAATGAAAAGGAAGAAAACTTAAATAATTTAAATTTTCTTATTCAGAGATTAAATGTAGTTGAAGATATGTTTAAAATAACCAATCTAAGAAAGCAAAAAACAAACAATGATGAATTAAAAATACAACCACAATCGAAATCTTCAATTATAGATATTGATACTATTAAAAATAATATTAATTCTTTTGAATTACAAGAGATAAAAACATTAAGAGTTGATACTTCTAAACTGGATAATTTAATTTCACAGACAGGAGAGCTTTTAGTAAATGGAATAAAAACAAGAGAACATCTTTTTGAATTGTCAAATATTAATATGAAATTAATTCAATGGAATAGTGCAAGTAAGAAAATAATAAATTATCTTAAATATTTAGAGAAGAAAGGTTTTTTTAATACAGAGTTTGATGATTCTGCTTTTGTGTTTTATAAAAAAGCACAAAATTTCTTTTGGAATAATGCTGATATGATAACAGATATTCAAAAAGATTTTAATCGTTTATATAATATTATTTCTGAAGATGATAATAAACTGCATCAAACAGCTATGGAGATAGAAACAATAGCTAAAGGAATAAGAGTTCTTCCATTGGCAACAATTTTTCATTCTTTCCCAAGAATGATAAGAGATATTGCAATAGAGAATAAAAAGAAAGTAGATTTTATTGTATCCGGAAGTGATACGACTGTTGATAAAAAGCTAATAGAAGAAATAAAAATGCCATTAATTCATATTCTAAGAAATGCTGTTTCTCATGGTATTGAAGTGCCGGAAGAAAGGATTAAGAATGGTAAGAAAGATATTGGGATTGTAAAATTAAGTGCAAAACAAGCAGAAAATAATGTAATAATTACTATAGAAGATGACGGATATGGAATAAATCTTGAAAAAGTTAAAAAGACAGCGATAAGTAAAGGTATTCTTACAGAAGAGGAAATAGAAAATATTACAAATGAACAATTAATGAAGTTATTATTTTTACCCGGTTTTTCTACGGAAGATTCTGTAAATGAAATATCTGGAAGAGGAATAGGGCTTGATATCGTTAAAACAAAAATTAATAATTTAAATGGTGATATTTATATAGATTCTATACTTAATAAGGGATGTCGCGTTACGATTAAATTACCTGTATCAATGTCTACTATAAAAACATTTATTATATTGGTGAATGATCAAAAATATGCCATACCGGTTAATGCAATAAAATATGTAAAAAGAATAAATAAGAATGATATTTTTGACAAGAATGGACAGAATTATATTATTTATGATGAACATTCAATACCGATATATTCTTTGTCAGAAGTATTAGGTGAAAAATCAGAGACAATATTACAAGAAAAACAGTTGACTGTAATAATAATAGAAAATCAAGAAAGGCAAGCTGCTTTTGTTATTGATAAATTATTGGGAGATCAGGAAGTATTTCATAAGAAATTAGAACTACCGATAATAAAAATAAAGAATATAAGTGGCTTTACAACTCTTTCTACCGGAGAAATATGTCTTATTGTTAATCCTTATGAGTTAATAAGAAATACTATATTGACTAATTATTTGTCTTCTTTTGATATAAAACAAATAGGTAAAGATAATGAAGTTAATTTATATGAAAAAAGACTTGTAATATATGGTGACAATAGTTTCGAATTTATAAAAAAAGATATTGAAGAAGAATATAAGAATGTTATTACTTTCAATAATATTTATTCTGTTCATGACTATATACAAAAAAATGAGATTGATATTTTTATATGCAAATTTAATAATGAAGAAAAAGATAAAGAATTAATCAAACTTATAAAATATATAAAGAATGATGAGAACTTGAGTAAAATAAAAATAGTAATTTTTTCTGATTTAACAATAATAGAAATATTAAATGTATTAGAAGGTATAAAACCTGATTTATATATAAAAATAAATGATTATAGTAAGAAAATATTTATAGAAAAAATTCACGATAAGCTAAAAGTGTGAGTGAATTTTTTCTACAAAACGAACAAAACTTTGTCTTTGAGTGTGCTTGTATCCTTAGTGAAACGAAGGTGAGGAGCGTTTTCAAAAGGTAAATACTTTGTTCGCTAGGATGCCGATGTAACAATGTTTTTGATACTATATTTGTTAAATTGAATTATTATGAGCTAATTCTGTATTTTCTTGTTTTTCATCATCTAAACCGGTTTTCGTGTATGAATAATCAATTAGTTGAGATATTTGTTGTCCCCACTCATCAATAATAACGTCAATATCTTGATTATAAGAAATAGGTTTTCCGATAGATACTTTTAATTTACCTTTGAAAGGAATCCAATTATATTGTTCGCAGCCTGTTATACCAATAGGAAGGATATCTGTTTTCATTTGTTTAGCAATAACAGCAAAACCCTTATTAATTTTTTCAATTTTTTTATTTCTTCTTATGCCACCTTGAGGAAATATACCAAGCATCCATTTTTTAGTTTTAAAAACATTTATAGCAGTCTTAATAGTAGAAACTTCAAGTTTTTCTCTATTTACTGCAAAGCAAGCAAGATTATCCAAAAGGAATGCTAATATTTTATTAGTGAATAATTCTTTTTTGCCCATAAAAGCAATTGGTTTTTTTACTGCTTCTCCAGCAATAAATGGGTCAAAGTATGAAATATGATTAGGAGCAACAATAAAACTTCTATCAGTAGGAATATTTTCTGTTCCAATAAGTTCAACGTGATAGAAAAAAGGAATTATAGTTCTAGCAACAAGCCATCTTCCAAATAGTTGGAATTGAAATTTTCCTTCTGTAAAATCAGATACTTCTCTTTTTGTATAATTCGATTTCTTTTTTTTCATTAACATTAATCTTTCTGTCTGTTAGTTATGAACGTATTCTAGTCCTGATAAATTGCTTACCGCTTCTGCCCAATTTTTAACCATTTCATCAACATTATTGTCAAAAGAAATAGATTTTCCAATTTTAATAATAAAATCTTGTTTTTTAGAGTTTGGATTATCTTTAACAATTATTGCAACTGGTAAAACATCTGCTTTAATTTTTTTAGAAATAGAGGCAAAACCTTTAGTTATATTTTCTATTTTTCCGTTGTTGCATCTTGTTCCTTGTGGGAAAAGGCCTAAATGCCAATTAGTATTTTGTATAGATAAAGCTGTTTTAATTGTGGATACATCAACTTTGTCCCTATCAACAGCAAAAGCACCACACCAATCCATTAAAACCATTGACCAAAAAGTTTCAAAAAGTTGTTTTTTTGCCATATATGAAATGGTTAGATTTAATTGTGCTGCGACAATAAATGGATCATATCCTGTAACATGATTACTTGCTACAATATATTTCTTTTTTTTATCTATATTTTCTTTTCCTTCTACCTTTAGGTTGTATTTGAATCTTAAGAAGGTTTTAATAACAATATTGCAAGTAATATATTGGAAAATTTTTCTCCATATATTAAAACTTTTGGCTGTTTTTGTTGAGAATTTGGTTGTCATAAATGCCTTTTAATACTTTAATCTATAAATTATTATAACAAAAATAAAAAATATTATAATTTATTATTTTACTTGATTAAACTTTATGTTTAATTTATAACTAACACATAGACAATAAATCATGGTAGGTAAAAGAAGGAGTTCAAAAACTATGGTAAATGTTGCAATTAACGGATTCGGAAGAATCGGTAGAAACACTTTAAGAGCAGCTATCAGAGAAGGTATCTTTGATAAAATTAATTATGTTGCTATAAACGACCCAGGTTTAACACCGGCAAATGCTGCACATGTATTTAAACATGATTCAGTTATGGGTAAATTTGACGGTACAGTAGAAGTTGCTGAAGATGGTTTAGTAATCAACGGCAAAAAAATTAAATTCTATGCTGAAAAAGATCCTGCAAATCTTCCTTGGAAAGAATTAAATGTAGATGTAGTAGTTGAATCAACCGGATTCTACACAGATGCAACAAAAGCTCATGCTCATATTGATGCTGGTGCTAAGAAAGTTATTATTTCTGCTCCTGCAAAAAATGAAGATATAACAATTGTTTTAGGCGTAAATGATAAAGAATACGATACAACAAAACATCATGTAATCTCAATGGCATCTTGTACAACAAACTGCTTAGCTCCTGTAGCTAAAGTTTTAGATGAAGAATTTGGAATTGTTAAAGGTTTAATGACAACAGTTCACTCATATACAGGTGACCAAAGAATCTTAGATGCTGGACATAAAGATCCACGTCGTGCAAGAGCTGGTGCTTTAAATATTGTTCCTACAACAACAGGTGCTGCAAAAGCTGTTGCTTTAGTATTACCTCAATTAAAAGGTAAATTAAACGGTTTCGCTATGAGAGTTCCTACTCCAGATGTTTCAGTAGTTGATGTTGTTGTTGAAACACAAAAACCTGTAACAGTTGAAGCTGTTAACGCAGCATTAAAGAAAGCTGCTGATGGCCATGTTTTATGCTACAGTGAAGAACCACTAGTATCTTCTGATTATATTGGTACTTCTCAATCTTCAACAGTAGATGCAGCATTAACAATGACAATGGGCGACAATATGGTTAAAGTTGTTTCTTGGTATGATAACGAAATGGGTTATTCTACAAGATTAGCTGAAACTACTTTAATGGTTGCTTCTAAACTATAATTTAAATTAGTTTGATTAAAAAGACTGCCTATTAGGCAGTCTTTTTTTATACAATAGAATCAAATAGGTTGTCCGATAAAAATTCACAATAAGCTAAAGGTGTGAGTGAATTTTTTAGAGAGTATGACTCGGGAACAAAGTGCAATCCTTGATTAAATGTTGTTCATAACTTAACACTACTTAACAAAAAATAAGAAAAAATTTTTTATGCAAAAATTAAAAAATATAAAATAAAAAATTGAATTTTATAGGTTTTTATTTATTAATTTCGAGTTTTTCAAAATTATTTTTATAAAAATTAAAAAAAATATAAAAAAAAATAAAATAAAATTAAAATAAGAAGTGTATAAAATACAATAAATTTCTTTAAAAAAATTTTTGCTTGGTATACAATATTAAAGCTGATGTAAAGAGGACTATTAATCGTGGGTTTAACATTTCAGGAATTAATTTTAAATTTATCAAAATTTTGGTCTGATTATGGTTGTATAATACAACAACCGTATGATATAGAAAAAGGTGCAAGTACAATGAATCCTGCAACATTTTTGCGTTCTTTGGGGCCTGAACCTTGGAATACGGCAATGGTGGAACCTTGCAGACGACCAACAGATGCTCGTTACGGAGAAAATCCGAATAGACTTGGGCATTATTTTCAATATCAGGTGATATTAAAACCATCACCGAAAGATTCACAAGAATTATATTTGAAAAGCTTAGAAGCCATGGGAATTGACTTATCTAAGCATGATGTAAGATTTGTTGAAGATAACTGGGAATCACCAACTTTAGGTGCTGCAGGAGTTGGTTGGGAAGTATGGCTGGATGGCATGGAAATTACCCAATTCACTTATTTTCAACAAGTTGGTGGTCTTGAAATTAGACCAGTTGCTCTTGAGATAACATACGGACTTGAGAGAATAGCTATGTATCTTCAAAATGTTGATTCTGTGTATGATGTTATGTGGAATAAAGAATTGAAATATGGAGAAATATATTTACAGAATGAAATAGAACAGTCAAAATATAATTTTGAGTATTCAAGTCCAGAAAGATTATTTAAAATGTTTGATTTATTTCAAGCAGAAGTTGAGTCTTGTGTTGAAGCTAAGATAGTATTACCGGCTTATGATTATGTACTTAAATGTTCACATACATTTAATTTGCTTGATGCCAGAGGTGTAATAAGCAGAGATGAAAGAATAAATTATATAAATAGAGTAAGAAGAATGGCTGCAATGGTTGCAGAGTTGTACGTTGAACAACGTAAAGAACTTGGTTTTCCATTATTAAAAAAACAGCCTTGTAAGTTATAGAAAAGGAAATAAAGAATGTCGGCTCCAGTAGAAAAAAGAATAGGAAAGTTTGTATCAAATTTATTAAAAAAGAAGAATCCTGATGAATTTTTGGAGCAATCTGCCAAAGGTGGATTAAAAAAAACATTAAATGCTTTTGATTTAATCATATTAGGCATAAGTGCGATAATAGGAGCAGGAATATTTGTAATGATAGGTTCTGCTGTCATTGGAACAACGGAAAGAGTTGGTGCTGGTCCGGCGTTAGTTATTTCAATTTTCTTGGTTGCAATAGCATGTATATTTCCTGCTTTATGTTATGCTGAGTTTGCGTCAATGATACCGGTTTCAGGTAGTGCATATATATATACTTATGCAACAATGGGTGAGTTTGCAGCTTGGATGATGGGTTGGGTTTTGATGTTAGAATATGCAATAGGAACTATTGCTGTAGCATCAAGTTGGTCTGGTTATCTTATTAAATTTTTTGAGGGTTTTCCTTTCTTACCTGAGATAGTAAAAAATCCTCCGGTTTGGCTTATAAATGATTATCAGACGGCAATGTCCAGCGGAGAAAGTATTCCTCATATTTTTGGTATTCCTATTTGTATGAATTTGCCTTCAATGATAATAATTATGATTATTTCATTGGTATTATTAAAAGGGATAAAAGAATCTGCAAATTTTGCCAAGATAATGGTATTGGTAAAGATAATAGTAATAGCATTATTTATTTGTGTTGGTGCTTTTTATGTGAAACCTGAGAATTGGACTCCATTTTGTCCAATGGGTATAAAAGGTATTTTAATGGGTGCTTTTGCGATGTTTTATGCTTATATTGGTTTTGATGCAATATCAACGGCAGCAGAAGAAACTAAGAATCCTCAGAAAAATTTACCTATTGGTTTAATTGGTTCTTTGGTTGTTTGTTCTTTAATATATTGTTTTGTTACTGTAGTTTTAACAGGAATGCTTCCAATGAGCCAGATAGACTTAAAAGCTCCAATCGCTCATGCTATGAGTTTTGTTGGGCAAGATTGGTTTGCCGGTGCTATTGCAATAGGTGCTCTGGCAGGATTAACATCCGTTTTACTGGTTCTTCAATTTGGTACAACAAGAATTTTGTTAGCTATGGCGCGTGATGGATTGTTACCTTCGGTTATGAAAGAAATACATCCTAAGTTTCAGACACCTTGGGTTATAACAATTTTATCTACAATTTTGATGTTGATTGGTTCTTTATTTATAAATATGCAAGTTGCTGCGGAATTGGCCATATTTGGTACATTTACTTCTTTTGTAATTGTTTGTATTGGCATTTTGATATTAAGAAAAACAGAACCGAATAGAGAAAGACCTTTTAAAGTTCCTTGTTGTCCTTGGTTTCCAATAATAGGTATTATTTTCTGTTCCGGTTTAATGATAGTTGCATTAAGAGAAGTTAAAACTTCTGCTATGTTATTCCCATTGTGGGTAGTAATAGGGGTTGTTATATATTTCTTATATGGTTATCAAAATAATAAGAAAGATGTAGATATTAAAATTATAAAAAATGAAGAAAAATCAAAAATAACAAAGATGTCTTAATCAAAAAAGTGGAGAAATAAAAACTCCACTTTTTTTGTCCGAAAAAACTCAAAGTAAGATTAAAGTTGTCTAAGAAAAAATTCACTCACACTTTCAGCATATCGTGAATTTTTTTACAAAACGAATCACAAACTTTGTTTTTTTGTGAGTTTATATTTTTCGTGAAACGAAGGTGAGAGATGTTTTAAAAAGGTGAGTACTTTGTTGCCGAGTCATCCTCGCTAACAAAGTGATAATTTTAATAATATGAATGAATATTCTTTTGTAATAAATTATAGTTTCAGATTAGAATAAAAAACTAAATATTAATAAAATAGATTGTTAAATAATGTAAAGAGTAAAACGAAATAGTATAAATAAAATTAAAAATCTTTCGATATTATAAATAAGTTTATAATTAGGAAAGGTTAGATATGTGTGCTGATGGAGTAAATTTCGGTGATTATTTAGTAAGAAATGAAAGATGGCTTATTGATGATAATGAGACTGCGGAAACAAAAAGTGTTGACGGTAAATTATCAGATAACGAAATTTCTATATTTTTTTCAAATACACATATAAATACAGATGGTGATGATGAGATTTCATCTTCTGAATTTGATAATTGGTATTCTGCCAATTCAAGTGCAATATCAGCATATTTAGATGATATTGGTGCAGATTATAATGATGCAAGTGTAAAAGCTGCTATGCTTGAATCTATGACGAGTTTTATGCAAAGTTCACAAAATTCGGATATTGAATTAATGCACCTTAATGAAGATACAGATAGTATTGTGTTGGGAGAAATGTCAATGCCTACAGCTGATCAAATTTCTTCTCCAACAAAAACAGAAGGAGACGATACAACTCCTGCAACAAATCAATATAGTGAGGCTGCTCAGTCTTATTATGATTCAATGAAAAATCTATCAGAAATTAAAAGTTCTTTAAATCCAAATTCATATCAAGATAAAGTAGAATCAATAATTAGTGATATTGTCAATGATAAGAATATTGATTCAAGCGAAAAATTGGCGTTATTAGAAGATATATCAACAATGGAAAAAGACGTATTAAAAGATTATTTTGCGGAAAATGATGTATTTTATATTAATGCATTAGAAGAAATAGTATCAAATGAAAATTATACAATAGAAGATGTAATGAATTTAACTAAGCGATATAATGCTTTGCAAGGAGATGATACTACAATAACAATTCCTCAAAATTCAATATTAAAAAATGAATTGTTTGAAAATTTAATTTCTGTTACTGAAAAAGCAGCATCATCAGGTCAATTAGAAAATTTAATAAAATCAGGATTTACTGAACCAAGTAAATTGGCAACAATGATTCAACAAAATTATAAATGGTCAGATGAAACAAACTATTTAAAAAGAATAATGAATGCAATTGGAAGTAATAAATCTATTGATCCTGCAGATTATCAATTAAACGATGAACAGGTTGATTTGTTAAAGAAAGATTATTTAGAATATCAATTTGTTAGTCTGGAAAAAGTTGTTGATGAAAAAGATTCAATGTTTAATATTATAAAAGCAAGTAAAGAAGGAACTTTAGATAAAAAAGTTGCTCAGTTCTTGTTACAAGATTTATTCGGTGGAGATATGTCTTCATTGATTGATACATTCAGATCTTTATCAAGTGGTAATGAAGAGAAATATTTAGAAGAATTAATAGATATATATATGACGTAGTTTGTCCGAGAAAAAATTCACTAAAAGCTGAAAGAGCGAGTGAATTTTTTTACAAAACGAACAAAGAACTTTGTTTTTGAGTGAGCTTGTATTCGTAGTGAAACGAAGATTAGCAAAGTTTTTAAAATGAGAGTACTTTGTTAGCAAGGATGACTCGGTAACAAAGTGCGATAATAGATTAAATATAAATAATAGAAAATATTAATTTATTTTTGAGATAATAGGCTGACGATATTCAACAGAATTTATTGAGTGCATATCAACAACAACAGAAGGTGGAATTATATGCCATTTGAACACAGCACAATGCTGTTTCCAAAAGAACTTATTAAGCCATTCTTCCTTCTGTTCTTTAGAAACAGGATTATTTTTTTCATAAAAGAATTTGTGATTAACTAAATCATTATAACCATAACCATAATTCTCAATATACCAAATAATTTCATCTAAGAAAGGATATGGCATATTATCTTCTTCAGCGCAAACTGTCTTTCCTGTTTTTGGATTAATTTTTAATTCAGCGCCAGGTGGTTTTTCTAATATTGCTTGAGGAATTGCATTTTTTTGTGTTCTATTTTTATTCAAGAAATCTCCCAAAGCAAACAATTTAGTTTTAGTAACATCTGCAATTGGAGCAAATCCTCCGGACATATCCCCATTTACAGTGGCATAACCAATATATGCTTCAGATTTATCGCTTGTTGCAATAGGAAGCATATTTTTATGTTCGTTTGCAATGCTCCACAATAAAGTTGCCCTTGTTCTTGCTTGAAGGTTTTCAATTGTTGTAGATTTTTCATATTTATCTGTATTTATATTATCAAAAGTATAATTGAGCATATTTTTTGTAGCATCAATACTTTCGGCTAAAGGAATTTCTATAAAATTAATACCAAGATTTTCTGCAAGAACTTTAGCATCATTCTTGCTTGATTGTGAAGTAATTCTGCTTGGCATAGAAACGCCGAATACGTTTTCTTTCCCTAAAGCATCAACAAGAAGCACACAGCTGATAGTGGAATCAAGTCCTCCTGATAGGCCTAAAACAGCTTTTTTAAAACCATTCTTTTTAAAGTATTCTTTAATTCCGAAAATTATACTTTTATATGTTCTGTCTAAATCATCTGTATAATCTAAATTAAACTTATTTTGTTTTATTTCCTTATCCATACCTATAGGAAGGTTGTTTATTTTACCTGTTAGATCATCTGTTATAATAAAGTCTTCTTCAAAAGATTTTGCTCTAAGTGTTAATTCACCATCTTTATTATATATTCTTGATGTTCCATCAAAGCTTAAATTGTCGGCATAACCTGCTTTATTAACATAGATATAATTAACTTGATATTTTTTTGCAATTGATGAAAAAAGAGAATTTTTCATAAATTCTTTTCCTGTTCTTGATGGAGAACAAGAACAATTAATTAAAGTTGTCGGATGTTTTTGCATAAGTTCATAAACAGGATCAACATTATAAATACATTCATCTTTAAAGAAAGATTTGTCATTAAAGCTATCTTCACAAATTAAAATTCCGTATTTTTCGCCATTTATTTCAAGTAATTCAGGAACTTCTTTTGATGGTTCGAAGTATCTATAATCATTGAATTCTCCGTAATTAGGGAGTAATCTTTTTCTTACAATATTAATTACCTTCCCGTTTTGAACGACGGCAACAGAATTATAAAAAGGTTTTTTGTCAGCGACATTTGTTGGTTCTGCAAATCCAACAAGAGCAGTAATATTTTGTGTGTTAGCTGTAATATTTTCCAGAGCAGATAATTGTTTTTTTATAATAGATTTATGTCTCATAATGATATCACCAAAAGGGTATCCTATAAGAACGAGTTCCGGAAAAATTATCAAGTCAGCATTATTTTCTTTCGCTTTAGTAATACAGTTTATAATCTTTTCCGCATTATATTCAATGTTTCCTGCTATTGTATCTATTTGTGCTAAAACAATTTTATTCATATCTTTATTATCTTATGTCAAAAAAAATAGTCAAAGATTTTAAAAAATAAAAAAATTGCATTTTTTGTAAAAAGTGTTAAGTTAAGCAAAAAAACATTAAAAATAACGCAACTTGCATTAAAAAAATGACATTTTTGTTAATTTTTTTGTGCAATTTTTGTTAAAACGCAATTTTTTACTTGTATTTTTCCCAAGGAGTATTATAATAAGAACATTATAAGTTTTTGAAAAAGAAAGGTAACATTTTATGTCGGAAAGAAAACAGTACACAGCTGAAGAAATTAAGAAAGTAGTAAAAGATAAAAAAGTTGAGTTTATCAAGTTACAATTCTGTGATATTAATGGGCAAGTAAAAAATATGTCATTACCAAGTTCACAGTTGGATAAAATATTAAATAATGAATGTATGCTTGATGGATCATCAATAAAAGGATTTAGAAATATTGAAACATCAGATATGTATTTTTATCCTGATTTATCAACATTTACATTACTGCCATTTAGAGAAGATAAAACAGCAGGGACAAATGTAGCAAGATTAATTTGTGATATTCATAACCCTGATGGTACACCATTTGAAGGCTGCCCTCGTTCAAATTTAAAAAGAGTTATAAAACGAGCAAAAGATATGGGTTATGAAATGAATGTAGGACCGGAAGCCGAGTTTTTCTTATTTAAGAGAGATGAAAACGGATTTCCTACTACAAACACTCACGATAGAGCAGGTTATTATGATACAGCACCAGATGATATGGGTGAAAATATAAGAAAAGAAATTGTTAGAACAATAACTGCAATGGGTTTCGAAGTTGAAGCAAGTCACCATGAAGTATCAGAAGGTCAACATGAGATTGACTTTAAATATGAAGATGCACTAACAAGTGCTGATAATATCATTACATTCAGATATGCAGTAAAAGCAGTTGCAAATAAAATGGGCGTACATGCCACATTTATGCCTAAGCCTATATATGGAATAAACGGATCTGGTATGCATTGCAACTTATCATTATTTAAGAACGGAAAGAATACATTCTATGATGCAAAAAGAGCTCATCAGTTATCTGAAACAGCATTGTATGCAATAGGTGGGTTATTAGATCATGTAAAGAGCTTTACTGCAATAACAAATCCTACAGTAAACAGTTATAAAAGAATTGTTCCTGGCTTTGAAGCTCCTGTATATTTAGCATGGTCATTAGCAAACCGTTCTGCATTAATAAGAGTTCCTGCTAAAAGAGGAAACGCAACAAGAGTTGAGTTAAGATCACCAGACCCTTCTTGCAACCCATATTTAGCTTTAGCAGTAATATTAGAAGCTATTTTAGACGGTGTAGAAAAGAAAACAAAACCGCCATTAGATATTGATAAAAATATTTTTAAAATGGATGATAAAGAACGTAAACGTGCAAAAATAGAAACTCTTCCTGGAAGCTTGTATGAAGCATTAATGTTGATGAAGAAAAGTGCAATAGTAAAATCGGCATTAGGAGAGCATATATTTAAAGAATTCATGCAATCTAAATTAAAAGAGTGGGATGGATACAGAACCGCCGTTACAAAATACGAACTTGATATGTATTTGGAAAGATACTAATTCTTCAAATAAGAAAGTCCGAGAAAAAATTTACGATAAGCTGAAAGTGTGAGTGAATTTTTTCGAGTGGCGTTTCCAAAAGGTGAGTACTTTGTTACCGAGTCATCCTCGCTAACAAAGTGCGATACTAGATTAAATAAGGAAAAGAAGCCATAAAATATGGCTTCTTTCTTTTAATAAATAAAACAGTTGAAAAAAAGGTATGTTTATATTAAAGTTTAAGTACAGATGGCGGGCATCGCCAAGCGGTTAAGGCCTCGGATTGTGGTTCCGATATACGTGGGTTCGAATCCCACTGTCCGCCCCATTTTAAGATAAGGTTCACATATAGTGAACCTTTTTTATAGTTTGTGGATAGATGAGAACCCGCATTATATCTATTTTTAATTTTAAATTTGCAGCTATATATGTAGTTTCGTAATTTTGTTTATTGAAACGGTATCAAAGCTTTATCTGTTTGAGGACGAAGTCCGAGTTATAAAGCTTTTGGTTTGAAATTAACAAAATAGAAACGGAATATCAAGCTGCTAGCCTTTTGGTACTTTTCTGTAATGAGAAAAGTACAATTATTAATAAATCAATTTATTTTTATATTTTATTATTAAATTATATCTTTTAGTTTCTGACAGGTTTTATAAAGCTGGTTTTGATAATTTTGAACTTCTCTATATGAAATACAATAATCTTCTGAAATTTTTTCTGGGGTTAATTTCTGTATAAATAATTTATAATTTTCTTGTGTTAATTCAATATAATTTGGTGAACTATTAGAAAATATAGAGTAATAATCATCAAACTTAAAATCGACATTAAAATCAAAACCATGATTAGACAATTTTATTCTTTTATTTGGAATATTTAAACTATCTGCAGCCACTAAACCATGCAAGCTTGATGAAATAACTGTCTCACATTCTGCTATTCTTTTTAAAGTTTCAAGTGGAGGCATTCTTAAATCTATTAAAGTAGAATCCTGAAATTTATATAATAATAAGTCTATTATTGGATTACAATAATCAAATTTATGTGGAATTATACCAAGTTGGTATTTTTTTTGTATTTTTTTTTCTAACAAATATGGAAATAGAAGACCCAAATCCCCGTATAAAACATCTTTGTATTTTCGTTTGTTTCTTTTTTCTAAAGATTTATGTGAAAGAATACCTCTTAAAATAAGAGGATAAATGTTTCTAAATGTTTTATCTAAAAAACTACTTTCTTCAATATCATAACTAAAACCTGTTCCCATTGTTATAATTGGGTTTGGATTATATTTTAAGAAATATAGAAATTTTTTATGCTTAATTATATTTCTAGGAGTTAACATCTGCATAAGAGAACCTATTGCAACAACATCACTGTTTGTTGGGTATCCTCTTTTTACTTTTATGTCTAATATGCGGTCAAAGAAAATAGGGTTGATTGAATCTCCAAAATTAATTCCACGTGTACCTACATAGTATAATGTTAAACTCTTTTTCATAAATGTATCCTTATATGACGCAAAACATATAATAAAACTTAAAAAATATACATATTGCTATCATGATTATAAGTAAAACGCATAAAAAGTCAATAATATGAAATGCTAGACTACATTCTTTATTTTTCCGTTATTCGATAATATAACGTTGGGAGAAAAAGTTATGGCATCGGGTAATAAATTATTTGGTAAAAGAATAAGAGAGCTCAGAGAGAAAAATAATTTAACACAAGAAAAACTTGCTGAAATATTAGATTTAGATTACCAAACAATCAGCCGTATTGAAACAGGATATTATTTTACAAGTTACGAGAATTTAGAAAAATTTGCAAAAGCTTTTAATGTTGAGATAAAAGCGCTATTTGAAACAAAACACCTCGAAGAAGAACTTGATTTTGAAAAAGAAATTATAAATATGTTAAAGAGAGCAACAAAAGAAGAAAAGAAGCTTATTTATAAAATAGTAAACGATATTATTAATTAAAGATTTTTTATTTTAAGTTTGTCAGATACAAATTCATTATTGTAATTTTAATAGAGACTTTTTAAAAAGACAGAACTTTCTGTCTGAAAAGTTCTTATATTTGTATATAAAATTTTTAGTTTGAATGTATTTTTGTCAATTTTTAGTTTGTATTTTTTTTAATATAAATAAAGGTAGTTCAATGAATATAAATCTGAACAGTATAAATAATACAACAGGTATTTGGAATTGGCAGAAAGCAGTTATGCCAAGGACAAGTTTTATACAAGATACAGTGTCTTTTAGTGCTAATAAGTATCCAAATTCTAAAATTTCAGAATTAAAAAATCAAACTGCTAGAGACTTCTTTTCAGAACTTTACAAAAAATCGCCGGAAAAATGTGATATATTACTGAACAATGAAGAAATAAGAGATTGTTGTAATAGTAATTGTCAACTTTTTTTTGATGATTACCAAAGTTTACATTCAGATGCAATAGATGTAATAAGAAGCAGTATAGATAAATTAGATGAAAAAGAAATTGAATATGTAATTTTATCATTAAGAGAAAGACTATCAGCAAATGGTGAAAATTTATTTAACGGAATGGTTTTATATTCTAATGATAAAGATGCTTATGAATATATTATAAATTCTCCAAAGCATATAGACCCTTATGTTTATTCAAGCGGTTATTCAAGAGATTTGTGTAAATACATATGCGGATTATCACCTGATATAGTTAGTGGTTTATCATATAGTACTATTAAAGAAATAGAAAAAGGCAACATTCAAGATTTTAATTATTCTGCTTATACATCAGACAGTGATGCTTTTTTATCTAAGCCTGATGAAGTTGAAAAAATGAGTAATTTTTTGAAGGAAAATAAGTGTGAAAATGATTTTACTGTATATAGAGGTGAAAAAAGTACCTGGATGTTTGATTCTGTTCCATTAGATGATAAGTCTTTAGAACGGGAAATCAGGTTAATGGTTATGTTAAATCCTAAATCCAGAAAAATACAGGTTTTTCCAAATAATCATAAATATGCAAATTTTTCTACGCAGAGTATGTATGATTATTTTAAAGGAAAAGAATCTTTAACACTTGCAGATGCTATGCTTGTTGCACAATTTGGAAGTTCGAGATATATAAACAAAATTTTAAATAGAATAAACAGTGCAAAAATAGAAGATAGCAGCTTTAAATCTTATACATTAGACAAAAATTTTGCAGAATATTGGGCAAAAAGCAAAGCCGGTGAATGCAGGGAAGATATGGTTTCAATGCTTTCTAAAGCAACTATTTGCAAAGGCAATGAAGTAGGATATGCTACAAGAAGCAGTCAATATGAATTTATTCTTAATAATAATCCAAAACAATTAACTTTCAGTAATGCATCTTATGATAAAGAAACTAATATGTTTTATTTTGAAACTCAGGTAAGAGTCATATAGTTTACGTTATTATGTAAGTATATAATTTTACATACAAAAATTACATTATATAGTAAGTATGTAAAATAATTCTAATCTTTTTATAAATTTGTATATAATATTTTTATGCAGGTTTAGCAGGTATGAAATGACTAAAGTATTTAATAATAAGATTAATTTATTAAAAGCATTGGCTATTTTAATTGTGGTTTCTGGGCATTTAGAGTTTTCTTTAATACCAATGTTTCCTCCGTATTCTTTTCAGATAGTATTATTCTTTTTTATAGCCGGAATGCTTTTTAATGAGAAGTATTCTTTTGCTGAGTATATAAATAAGAGGATAAAAAGCTTATTAATTCCATATTTTGTATATGAATGTGTGTATATAGTTATTACTATATTAATGGTGCCAGTAGTTGGTAAATTTTGGGGAATGCCTGTAAGTATTAAAAATGAAATTTTAATGCCGTTTATAACAGGACATCAATTAGATTTAATAGCACCTTTATGGTTTGTTCCGCAGCTTTTTATAAGTTTAATATTATATTATGTCTTAAATAAATTTTTTAATAGAATACGTTTCCCTTATTTGGTAAGGTTTATATTTTTTGTAATTTTAGCGTTAATGGCAATTCAGTTAGGAAGATTTGCAGATAATATATATATACTGCCTGTAATAAGGACTTTATTTTCATTTTTGTTTATTTTTGCAGGGGTTTATTATAAAGCAGAGGTAGAGAATAAAAAGAATATATTTACTCCTTTAGTTTTTGGATTTGTAATTTTTCTTCAAGCGATATTATGGCTTACCAATATGGATTATACCCCTATAGACGGCATAGGATTAAGTTATATTCTTATATGGGGTGAGTTTGATAATTGGATTGTTCCTATATTAACAAGTTTTACAGGAATTTGGATTAGTTTATTTATTGTTGAAATATTTTATAATTATATTAAGGATTGGAGTTTTATAAATAAGGTAGGTCAAAATACTTATCATATAATGGCAAATCATATTTTGATTTTTAATCTTATTACTTATTTTATATTTTATATAAAAGGAATTCCTTTTGATGTAAAAAATAATGCTGATGTATATTGGTTCTATAATCCTTTAAAGTTCACATATTTATATTTTGTAATTGGAATATTTGTTACTACATATATAGGTGAATTTATAAAGTTTGTAAAAAGAATATATGAGAAAAAATTTTCGAGGAACTGAATAAAAGGGAGAATTTATAGAAAGTTGGTTCATAGAGAAATCAGAAATATCTTTTTAACCCTAAAGAAAGAATAATCCCATTTCTTCCTCCGTTTCTTACTGTTGATTGAATAAAACCTGTAAAATTTTCTCCTACAGATTTTTGTATACCAATACCATATTGGACATAAGGTTTTAAACTTATCTCTCCAACACTAACATCATTAGGTGAAAATTTTGAAGCGTTTATTATATTCCATACTTGTTGTACCCCGATATAAGGTTGCCAGCCGTCCTCAAGATTAGCGGTTAACTTAAGTCCGGGGACTAATTGAATTGAATATACAGGATCAGATTTTACAACAACATTTTGAGCATTAACGTAATCAAAGGTATTGACCCA
The DNA here is from genome assembly GCA_944326485.1 of Candidatus Gastranaerophilales bacterium. Lineage (GTDB taxonomy): Bacteria > Cyanobacteriota > Vampirovibrionia > Gastranaerophilales > Gastranaerophilaceae > Avigastranaerophilus. The sequence goes on from CALVED010000006.1 coordinate 44,310, forward strand.
TAAATATGCGCCTAAGAAACTTGGTTGAAAAGAGAGTTTTTTCTCTAAAAATTCGAAGTTATAACCAGTTTTAAGTGCAGCGGTAGCGCTAATCATAGAAAAGTTCAGGTTTTCGAAAGAGCTTTTTGCAATGGCATTATTAGCTCCTACATTAGTTAAAACTCCAAGGAAGAAATTATCTTTGAAAAAAACACCTGAGACTCCTAGTTGTCCGCCGTTCTGAAAAATTGTTCTTGCATTATATTTTTGTCTGGAGCCTGTATATCCGGCATGGAATGTTAATACAGCATCCCAATTTTTATTTAAGTCAATAACATTAGTATCATAGCCGATATATGTTCCATAGGCAGTATTATGGACTGTATTTGAATTTTCAAGTTCTATTGTTTCAAAGGCACTATATGGTTTTACCCAAATGCTTTCTGTTTTAGATGAGCGTTGTTCCGGTGAGAATGTTGATACAGATGCATTTGGAACAGTTACTGCTTCAGTTCTCATTGGAAATAAAAAAGATAATGTAATTATTAGCAGACATAATTTTTTTAGCACAAATTCAACCTTTTGGTAGAATTTATCATCAAATTATAAAAAATACCTCCCTCTTAAGAATATATATTTTAAGAAAACTATAATGATACAAATTAAGAATAGCAATTTTAAGGTGAAAATCTTTTTTATAAAATAAAGAGAGATTAAATAATAAATGTGTACAAATAATGTATATCAAAAAAATTGTATTTATAATGATTTATCATCTTTAGGTATTAATTTATATTCGAATTGGAATATAGCTAAGTTACCTATAGATAAGTCCTCTATAAACGATGATGAAAATAATAGTATAATAGATAATTATAATAATCCAGTATCAGATGATTTTAATGTTGTTGCACATCGTGGATACAGTGAAATTGCACCAGAAAATACTATACCTGCATTTATAGCCGCAGCCGAGAATGGTTTTACATCTGTAGAATGTGATATTGAATGGACAAAAGATAATGTACCTGTTATATTGCATGATTCAACAATAAATAGAACAGCCAGAAAGAAAAATGGCTGGATCTTTTTCTTTAAACATAAATGCTCGGATTATACTTTTGATGAACTTTTAGAATTTGATTTTGGCAGATGGAAGGGAAAGGAATTTAAAGGTACTAAAATACCTTCATTTACTCAGCTTCTAGATTGTTGCGATGAATATAATTTAAATTTATATGTAGAAATAAAGGAAACTGATAATTTTGATAAAGAAAAAGCGCAAATATTAGCAGAGGAGGTTAGAAAGGCCAGACTTGAGGATAAAGTTACTTGGATTAGTTTTAATGCGGATTACTTAAAAATGATGAGCAAGATTATGCCTGATTCAAGGCTTGGTTATTTGAGTAAAGAAACACCAAATGAAGATACAATTGAAATATTAGATGAATTGAAAACGAGAAGAAATGAGGTTTTTCTTGATGTAAAGGCTTCTAAAATGACAGAAAAAGCCAGTGATAAATTAGACGATGCAGGATATGATTTTGAAGCTTGGACTGTAGATAATAGTGATGTTCTAGAACAAATGTATGATTATGATTGTACCGGAATAACAACCAATTCTTTAACTGAAGATACAGTTGAAAGAATAATTGATCTTTCTGATTAGCAAGATTATGTAAATTTATTTTAATTTTATAGCGTATTTTAAATTAACTTACAACAAGATGTAAATATAAGTAATTATTATAATAAGAGTTGTTTTTACATAGCTATTCTTTAAGTTCAATGTTATAATTACTTAAGTCTTTGTTTTCGAGGATGACTCGGTAACAAAGAGCGATACTAAATTAAATGGATAAAATAATATGGAAATAAATAAAGAAAAGAAATTTGCAGCAAGTCTTTCTATTACATCAAATGCTTTAATAATATTGTTTAAGATTATAGCAGGGATAGTTTCCGGCAGTATAAGTATAATATCAGAGGCAATACATTCGTTTTCTGATTTTTTAGCTTCTGTAGTAACATTTTTTGCAGTTTCCAGATCAAGTGAGCCTGCGGATAAAGATCATCCATTTGGTCATGGAAAATATGAAGATATGTCCGGGTTTATAGAGGGTGGACTTATTATTCTTGCGGGATTATACATAATATTTGAGGCAGCTAAAAAATTAATTACAGGATATAATCTTGAGTTTGAATCAACACTTGGTATATATGTAATGGCATTTGCAGTTGTTGCTAATTTTGTTGTCAGCAGCTATTTATTTTATGTGGCTAAAAAAGCGGATTCTATTTCTTTATATGCTGATGCGGAGCATTTAAGGACTGATATTTTTTCTTCATTAGGTGTATTAGTTGGATTGGTAATAATTAAAATAACAGGTTATGTAATTATAGACCCTGTAATAGCAATAATTGTTGCAGCAATTATTATTAAAGCAGGTTATTCTATATCAAAAGATACTTTAAACAATTTATTGGATGGTGCTTTACCCGAAGAAGACATGAAGAAAATCGAATCAATATTAGATAATAATATATCAATAAAAGGATATAAAGATTTAAAAACAAGAAAAGTTGGACAATGTAAGGATATTGAAATAACTATTTTCTTCGAACCAGAGCTAACTATAGCACAGTGTCATAAAATTTGCGATGAAATAGAAGCTGAATTTGCAAAAAGCTTTTCTAATATGACAATCATTATTCATCCTGAACCTGAGAATTTAGAAAAAAAAAATAAAATCACTTTAAGTTGTTAAAAGGAGTAATAGGTAATATAATTTAAAGAAAAGAGGAGAGATGTCCGAGCGGTTTAAGGTGCAAATCTCGAAAATTTGTGCAGGGGCAACCTTGCCGAGGGTTCGAATCCCTCTCTCTCCGATTTTGTTATATTTTTTAGTATTTTGATTAAGGGATGAGAACCCTCACAAAACGAAGTTTTGTTTTAGGTTCGAGCGCGAGAGAGCAGAGGCTGAAATGGCGGAGGCGATGAGCCTTCGACATGAGAGCCGTTTAATGCGAACGAGCAAGAGAATCCCTCTCTCCGTTTTTATGGGGTTTATATATTTTTAAAGTTGGGATGAGAAACAATAATATCAGCTGCCAGCCTTTGGGTATTTTTCTGCAATAAGAAAGGTACAAGTATAAAAAGTGTTCTAATTCTTTAACATAATATAATTTTAATGCTATTATGCTTAATATATCCGAGAAAAAATTCACGATAAGCTGAAAGTGTGAGTGAATTTTTTTACAAAACGAACCAAAAACTTTGTTTTTGAGAGAGTTTGTATCCGTAGTGAAACGAAGGTGAGTGGCGTTTTTAAAAGGTGAATACTTTGTTAGTGAGGATGACTCGGTAACAAAGTGCGATACTAGATTAAATATTAGATTAAATCAGTGAAATATTTTATGGATGATATTGTTGCAAAAATTTTTAGAAATAAGATTTTTAATAAAAAGAAACTTTTAGAATTTGGTTTTAAAGAAAGTGAAAATGGACTTATATTTTCAGCAAAAATATTTGATGCACAATTTGATTTAATTATTATAGTAAAAGAAATGAAAACCATTGAAACAAAGCTTATTGATAGTTCTTCTAAGGAAGCATATACTCTACATTTACTGAAGGGTGCTAATGGTAAATTTATAGGAAATATTCGTAATGAGTATGAAAAATTTCTAAATAAAGTTGCAGATAATTGTTGTGATGATATCTATTTTAATTCAATACAAGCAAATAGAATAACGGAATGGATTAAGCAGAAGTATAATAGTAGTCCGGAATTTTTATGGGATAAGTTTCCGAGATGTGCGGTATTTAGAAATTATGATACAAGAAAGTGGTATGGGCTTATAACCGATATTGATTATTCAAAGTTAGATAAGAATAAAAGCGGACAAATTGATGTTTTAAATATAAAAGTTGATAAAGATGAAATTCAAAGTTATTTAAAGTTAAAAGGTTATTATCCTGCATATCATATGAATAAGCGGAGTTGGTTATCTGTTGTTTTAGATGATAGTGTAGCAGATGAAGCTTTGAAAACATTGATTGATAGAAGTTATATTTTTTCTCAAAGAAAATAATCTGTCTGGACGCTTGTTTTGGATTATATTATAATTCTTTTATCTATATAATAAGGGGTGTGTTCATGCGAGAAAAAGATAAAATGCTTCTTGGTCAAAAATACGATGCTTTTTATGATGAAGAGCTTACTTTAGAACGCAGAAAAGTTAAAGATTTGTGTTTTAAATATAATTCTATTGAACCTTCAAACAGAAAAGTACGAGATGAGTTGATTAAAAAAATCTTTGGTAAAACAAAAGAAAAGTTGCATGTTGAATCAAATTTTTATTGTGATTACGGATATAACATAGAAGTTGGTGCAAATTTTTATACCAATCATAATTGTGTTATTTTAGATTGTGCTAAAGTAAAATTTGGCGATAATGTATTTATAGGTCCCAATTGCGGATTTTATACCGCGGTGCATCCGCTTAAAGCAGAAGAGAGAAATTCGGGTATAGAGTGGGCAAAACCTATAAACGTAGGTGATAATGTCTGGATTGGCGGCGGAGTTACGGTCTTGCCTGGGGTTACAATTGGTTCTAACAGTGTAATTGGTGCAGGAAGTGTTGTTGTTAAAGATATACCTGCCAATGTTGTTGCAGTTGGTAATCCTTGCAAAGTAATTAAAGAAATCTCATAATATATTCATAAAGGTATAATATGACAGAAGTGAAAAATAAATATAAACCGAATGAACGCCAGCAGCAATGTATTGATAACATACAGGGCAAAGTAATGGTGCTTGCAGGGCCGGGGACTGGGAAAACCTTTACGCTTACAAAGCGCATTGCCTCAATGATTAATAATAATATTAAACCTGCCAATATATTATGCCTTACTTTTTCTGATGCTGCTGCAAGTGAGATGAAGTCAAGACTTAACAGTGAGATTGGTATTATGGCTTCAGAGGTTAATATATATACTTATCACTCGTTTTGTAATGAAATTATCAGAATGTATCCTGATAAATTTGGTGTTTCGCAGAATGTTTCTTTAATAAATTCAACCATCAAGCGAGAACTTATGGTTCAAACAATTGATGAAGCGAAATTAGAGTATTTTGTTGCTGATAGAGGCGGAAAATATTATTATATTGATACTTTTTTGAATTGTATTGCCAAATTAAAATCACTTAGAATAGATAAAGATTCTTATCTTAGTTATATTGAAACAAATCCTTCTTTAATGCCAAATATTATTAAATTGAGGAAGGAGATAGAAGAGAAACAACAAAAAGGCAATACGAGGTATGCAACAAAGTTAAAAGAAATTGAAAAAACAGAAGAAAATATTAATAAAGCGAAAGAATTGTGGAATGTTTATGAAATCTATTCAAGAAAAATGGTTGAAAACAATCTGATAGATTTTGCGGATATGATAAATCTTGTTATTGATAAATTTGAGCAGGATAGTACATTTCTTTATGAGATATCTAATAAATATAAGTATTTTTTGGTAGATGAATATCAAGATACTAACGATTTACAGAATAGCATATTATTTAATTTAATAGATTCAAATGATAATAAAAATGTATTTGTAGTAGGAGATGATGATCAGGTAATATATGGGTTTCAGGGTGCAAACAGTGAAAATGTTGATAATTTTCTTAAAAGGTATCCTGATACAAAGTTAATATGTTTAGTAGAGAATAACCGTTCTGCGCAAAATATTTTAGATTTAAGTTATAGAGTTGTAACGCAAGATTCTACAAGGCTTGAGGGGAATCCGCTTTTTCAGGCTTTTAATATAGAAAAAAAATTAAGAGCGGTTAATCCCAAAGTTATTGCTAAAGAACAAAAAATTAAACGCTGGCAGTTTGGTGAACTTATTCAAGAATATAATTATATTACTGAAGATATAGTTAATCTTATTAATTCAGAAAGATGTCCTATAGATGAGGATACAAAAGAAAAGAAGCTTTCTGAAATAGCAATAATATCGACAAAGAAAAGTGAGTTAAGGGAATTTGAGCAGCGATTAAAAGCTAGAAATATACCTTGTCAAATTAACGAAGGACAGGATATTTTTAAAATAAAATCTGTAATTAGTCTTTATTTTTATATGAAGGCATTAAATAACCAGATAAGTGATTCTGATAAATTATTTGGTTTATTGTTAACGGAACCGTTTTGTATTGACTTAAATGATTATAATAAATTGTATAAAGAGTTTAAGCGCCAATGTGTTGATAATAATGATTTTATATCTAATATGAAAAGATTATCTGATTGGGTTAATCCGCAAAAAATAAATGATTTTGTAAAAACATTTGAGTATCTAAAGCAATATGCGGCATCAAATAATTTAAGAAATACAGTTATAGAAATAATTAACAGAACAAGAATTTTAGATTTTTTCTATTCTTCTGAAACTAATAGGTTTGAAAATATATCAGGATTAAAGAAGGTAATAGATGAAGCTGTTGATTATATGCAGTTAAATAAGAGTGTATCATTAAATGATTTTGTAAAAAGGCTTGAATATGCACATCTTAATGATATTGAAATAAGCACAGAAAAAAGCAGTGTTATACAAAACAGTGTTCAGCTTTTAACATATCATGCATCAAAGGGCAGAGAGTTTGAATGGGTATATTTACCGGATTTACTTGAAGGAAATTGGGAAAAATTCAGAATGCCTGGTGAATATAAACTTATTACGGAAAAATATTACGAGGAAGCGCAAGCCGAGAAGCGAAAAGATTCTGAGCTGTTGAAAAAGTTATTTGTAGGAATAACGCGATCTAAGTATGGACTGGTTCTTTCGCATTCAGATAATGTTGAGCGAAAGCCCAAAGCTGTTACAAAGTATCTTAATGTTTTAAACGATTTTGATTTTGAAAAACAAACTTTTGAATATAAAGAAGATGATTTTGCAGAGGAGTTATATAAATCTCTTTCTCAGGAAGCAATAAATCATAGAAAGATGTTTGAGAATGAAATAAGGGAACGAGTTAAAAATATTATTTTAAGTCCTACAAGCATTAACAGTTATATAAGATGTGCAAAGAGTTTCTTTTATAAATCGGTTTTAAAGTTAGAAATGTCTGAGACTGATTATGATGCATTAAATTATGGAAGTATTATTCATGATATTTTATACAGATCAATAAAAAATGCGATGAATACAGGTTGTTATATTCCAAAAGAGGAAGCAATAGATATATTTAATAAGAAAATGGATTATAGTATTTTCAAGACGAAAGCAGATAAAGAGTTATATTATAACCGCGGGATTAAATTATTAAATGGATATTATGTTAAATTTTGCGAATTACCAATTAATATAATAGATAATGTTGAAGAAGAATTTAGCAATATAGACGTAAACGGCGAGGTTATAAACGGTAAAATAGACAGGATTGAGAAATTTTCTGACGGCACTTATGCGCTTTATGATTACAAAACAAGCAGATATACGAGTGCAAATCAAATGATAGTTGGCGGTAAGAAAGAAGATTATTATAATCAGTTATGTTGTTATAAATATGCATACGAGAAAAAATATCCGGATAGAAAAGTATCTAAAGCAGGGATTATATATGTAGAAGATAATAAAACTGCAGAAATTGTTTTAACTTCTGAAGATATGGATTATATTGAAAATCTTATTTCAGATATATATAAAAATATAAGAGAGTTAAATTTTAGTCCAAAATCAAATATTGATAAAAATATATGCGAGCAATGTCCATATAAAGATTTATGTGCGTTAGATGTTATATAGGTGTTAAGTAGCAACAAGTCTTTTATCTTCCATTGATTTTTCCTTTTAACAATATATTCTACAACTTAAGAAAATAATGAGGAAACTGCGATACTAACAAAAAGAATATAAGCCATAAAGAAAAAATAAATAAAAGCGAATATATTAAATAATATTTTTGTAATTTTCAAAATTTTTTCATTTTTAATATTTTTAAATTTAATAATATTATTAATTAAAATTGCAAGAATAGGAATAGGAAAATAAAAAGAAAAAAATATTATAATTCTTATAAAATGTTCAAAATCTTTAATATGACCAATATAGAAAAGATCAATAATAGTGGAGGAAAAAGCAAAAACAAAGAAAATAATAATATCTTTTTTAGTAGCAACAAGTCTTTTATCTTCCATTGTTTCTCCTTTAACAAATAAAGTTTTGAATTATGTTTAAAGTAAGCTCTGAACTTTCTTTATATAAATTCATATCTTTGTAAAAATATTTATTAAAAGTATAAATAAAAGAAGTAAATACTCCCATAAATATAATAAAGATAAAAGAGAAAATATTAAATAATATTTTTGTAATTTTTAGAAATTTTTCATTTTTAATATTCATAAATTTAATAAAAGAATTAATTAAAATGGCAAGAACAGGCTGGATAAAATAAAATAAACATATTGAGAATTTATGAAAAAAATCTTCTATATCAATATACATACAAGAAAAAATAGTAAAAGAAAAAGCAAAAATAAAGAAAATAATAATATCTTTTTTTGTAGCAATAAGTCTTTTATCTTCCATTGTTTCTCCTTTAACAAATAAAGTTTTGAATTATGTTTAAAGTAAGCTCTGAACTTTCTTTATATAAATTCATATCTTTGTAAAAATATTTATTAAAAGTATAAATAAAAGAAGTAAATACTCCCATAAATATAATAAAGATAAAAGAGAAAATATTAAATAATATTTTTGTAATTTTTAGAAATTTTTCATTTTTAATATTCATAAATTTAATAAAAGAATTAATTAAAATGGCAAGAACAGGCTGGATAAAATAAAATAAACATATTGAGAATTTATGAAAAAAATCTTCTATATCAATATACATACAAGAAAAAATAGTAAAAGAAAAAGCAAAAATAAAGAAAATAATAATATCTTTTTTCGTAGCAACAAGTCTTTTATCTTCCATTGATTTTTCCTTATATAAGAGTTTGTATTTTAATCAAAAAAATTACTCATTGAATAACAAAATGATAAAAATAATGACATAAAAATAAAATAAATTAAAGTAAAAATGTTAAATAATAATTTTATAATTTTTAAAGTTTTTTTATTTCTTATATCTTTAAATTTAATAATATTATTAATTAAAATTGCAAAAATTGGAGGAAAAAAATAAATTGAAACAAATAATATTTGAGTAAAAAAGAAATGAAGATTTTCTATTTTGCCAAACCCCCAAAAGTCAATAATAGTATAAGAAATTGCGATAACAAAGAAAATAATAATATCTTTTTTTGTAGCAACAAGTCTTTTATCTTCCATTGTTTCTCCTTTAACAAATGAAGTTTTGAATTATGTTTAAAGTAAGCTCTGAACTTTCTTTATAAAACTTCATTCTTTCATAAGAATCTTTATTAAAAGAATTAACACCAGAAGCAATTAATCCCATTAATGCAATATAAAGAAAAGAGAAAATGTTAAATAATATTTTTGTAATTTTTAAAAATATTTCATTTTTAATATTCATAAATTTAATAAAAGAATTAATTAAAATGGCAAGAACCGGCTGGATAAAATAAAATAAACATATTAAGAACCTATGAAAAAAATCTTCTATATACATATACATATAAGAAAAAATAGTAAAAGAAAAAGCAAAAACAAAGAAAATAATAATATCTTTTTTAGTAGCAACAAGTCTTTTATCTTCCATTGTTTCACCTCTATTTTTGATTTAAAATAGCATTTTTTTCTTCTTTTGGTATTATAACACGATATATTGAAAAATAAGGGGTTATTTTCCCTTTTTCTTGCCTGTTTCTTGCTGCTCTTACAACATCATTTTTTTCTCCTTCGTTAAAATCATATACATCTGTAATATATAGTTCAACATCTCCATCTTTATTTATATGCATGTTTTTAATATCTGCATGACCAATAGCATTTTGCCAGTTGTAATCTTCAAAATTAATGCTTTCATTAATAAAATAGTTTTTGTTCATTGCTTTATTATATTTTTTTAATTTATTAATAAAGTTAGAATCTTTTATTAGGGCATTTTTTAAACTTTCAGATGATTTTGAATTTACATCTATAAAAATACCTTTTGTTTTTTCTAAATTTTCTTTACCTATTTGCTGGGTTATTTTATTTTTAAAATATTCTTTAAAATTATCAGGCACTTCGTTATAACTATTATAAATTTTATGTTTTTTAGCGTAAGGTGTATTCATGTAGTATTTTGTTTTAGCCATGTGTAAATTTTCTACAGCCTCATCATCTGTTTTTGTAATAAATTTGCTAATTTCTTTTACTATAGGATTATTAATATGGTCTATGGCAATTTGTTTAGGTATGGCATGAAATCTAAGGTATCTTTCGTTTTCTTTACTGATTTTTTTGCTTCGTTCTTTTATAGCTTCTGCTCTTATTCGTTCAACCGTTTCGTTGCCCGGAGTGGATGGGAATTTTAAATTGTTTATAGTTTCTATTCTGAAAGGTTTTGGAGCTGGTTTAGGAGTAATTGTGTTACCTTCAACAATAAAATCGTTATCGTTAAGCCCGTAGTTTCTTAAAGATTTTTTATATTGCATTTTATCATTTGTATTAGGAACTTGGGCTTTAATTTCCTGTTGAGTATTATCTAAATTGTTTTCATTTTCGTTTGTATTTTCAACAGGCTCATTTTCACTTATTTCTTTATCATCGGCAGTTTTGTTTTTCATTTCAGGATAAAATAACTCTGCAACTTCATCATAATTTTTTTGTTTTGGGTCTGTTTTTTTTGTTTTGTCTTTGCTTGTTTCTCTGTCATTTTTATTTTCTGAATTTTCTTTACCCTCTTCCATATTATCTTTAGAGTTTTTATCTTCATTAGATTTTATTTCTTCTGCTTTAATATTTTCATTTTCTGTTTCTTCCTCATCAGTAATAGATTCTCCAAGCATTTTGCCTGATTTTTTTGTATTATTATTCTTCTTCTCGGTATTGTTGTAAAGAATATCTGCCCTTTTTTGCAGTTTATCTTCATTATTTGTTTTACTGTTTTCTTCTTTAAATTTTTTTAACGGATTAAACCCCATAAAATTCCCTTTCCTAATTCAATTTGTTTGCATTATCTAATGCAAAAGTATATCTGAGAAAAAATTCCTTATAAACTGAAAGACTTATTATCTAACCATTACATTTTTAGTATAAACTTTTCTTGTAGCTTTTCAAGTCTGCCTCATTAAAATTAGCAGGTTTTTAAAAATTAAAAGAAGGCAAAACCATGATGAATACTAAGTGGCAGCATTTTGTAAATATTTATTACATTATAATGTAAATATGAGTATAATGTACATAATAATGTAAGTTATTCTAATTTCAAATAATTATTTACTGCATCTATAATCTCATCAACTTCAATTTCTTCCATGCAAGGAGCATAAAGATTTTTTGATTTTCTTAAATATTTGCATTTCCTTCTGTTACACGGAACACAAGGCTTCTTGGATATTATATTAACTCCGCTGCAAAAACAGCCTGTTCTGTCTGCAGGCATGGAACCAAATAAACCTATTGATTTTACGCCTAATGCCGTCGCAATGTGTAATGGCCCCGAGTCGCCAGATATCATAACATCCGCTTGAGAAATAATTGCTATGGAATTTATTAGCGGTAATTCGCCTATAAAATTTACACTGTCTTTTATATTATTAAGCGGTGATAAAATTTCTTTATCTTCTTTCGCTCCGTTTAAAATTATTGTTCCGTTGTATTTTTCTTGAAGTCTATTGCCAAGCTCTACCCATTTATTAACAGGATAAGTTCTACCTTGTCTTTTTGAAAATACTCCGCCTGCATTAATAACTATATAAGGTCTTTTATATTCTTTTAGTTTCTCTTTCGCAAATAAAACAGCTTCTTTGGGAAGGTATAATTTTATCTCTTTTTCTTCTCCTAAATCAGAAAATATCTTTTTGCCTGTGTGCCAAAAATTAATAACAGCGTGTTCTTTAAAACTTTTTCTGTATATAACTTGCTTCTTTATTTTAGCCAGAAAGATTAAAAACTTTATTTTGAAAGAAGGCTGTAAATTAATTACTAAATCATAATTATTTTGTTTTAATTCTTCTGCCAAAGTTTTAGTATATTCAGAAAACATTTTAAACTTAGGATTAATGGTAATAACTTTTTCAATATCAGTATCTTCAATTAATAAAGGTTTTATAAGCTCGCTTGTTAAATAGTGGATTTTTATATTTGGATGTAGTTTCTTTATAGCTCTATAAAGTGCAGTAGTATGAACTACATCACCAATAGCACCTGTTCTTATAATAAGAATTTTTTTAATATCGTCACTGTTCATATAAGTATTTTACAACAAATTATGATAGAGTGTGTCCGAGAAAAATTCACAATAAGCTGAAAGTGCGATACTAGATTAAATTGATATTTTTAAACATTAGAACTTAAAGGTAATTCTATTTGTTCTAAATATTTAACAGCACTGCAAGCTGCAACTGCGCCATCGGCTGCTGCCGTTATAACCTGCCTTAACGGCGTATTTCTTACATCACCCGCCGCATATACCCCATTTAATGATGTTTGCATGTTGTTGTCTGTTTCAATAAATCCTTGCGAATTTTGCTTTATTTGACCGTTAAATTTATCAACATTCGGACCGAATCCAATATAAGGAAATACTCCGTCAACCTCTAAATTGAATTGCTTATTTGTTTCTACATTCTTTAAAATAATATTTTCAACAGTATTTGTTCCTTGAATTTCAAGCGGAATAGTGCATAAAATAAATTCAATTTTATCGTTTTTAAAAGCTCGCTCTTGAACAATTTTATCTGCTCTTAATTGGTCCCTGCGGTGAATAATATAAACCTTTTTTGCAAATTTAGTAAGATAAATAGCTTCTTCAACGGCAGAGTTTCCGCCGCCTATAACCGCAACAGTCTTATCCTTATAAAATGCACCGTCACAAACAGCACAATAACTTACGCCTCTGCCTTTGAATTCTTTCTCGCCTTTAATGCCAAGTTCTTTTGCTTTTGCTCCTGTCGCTATAATAATTGATTTGGATTTGAAAATAGTATCATTTGTTTCAACGGTTTTAAGTTCATTTACTAAATCAATTTTTTCAATTTCTACCATCGGAAACTTCTCAACACCGAATTTATCAGCATGCTCTTCAAATTTCTCCATTAACTCAAATCCGCCTATTAAAGAAAACCCGGGGTAATTTTCAAGCTCTAAATAATTAGAAGGCTGACCGCCAAACATATTTATATCAAGAATGGCTGTTTTTAAATTGCCTCTCGCCGCATATATCGCAGCAGAAAAACCTGCTGGGCCTGAACCTAATATTATTAAATCAAAAAATAATTCTTTCTTCTCTGTCATCTGTCCTCACTCTTTTTTACATCCCAAATATCCCTGAAATAGGGGAGCCTGATATTTTAGTGCCTCTTACTTCATATTCGACGTAATCTTCTTTTATTAGGTTCCCATCTTTAAATGTTCTTATAACTATTTTATCAACTCCTGTGAAATTGTCACCTTGTAAAGTTAATATTGGTGTTTCTATAGATTCTTCATCAGGGAAATTCGTCCTTTTTTCAAATTTAACAGTTGTTCCTTTTACATCATCAACTGTTATATCTGCTCTTGCACCGGAAAGAGGATTTCTTAATGTTATTATGTCGCCTTGTCTTGTTAGAGTCCAAATATCAACGCTTTTTGTATTGTATAATTCTTTGTCTGTTGATTTTGTACATACCGATACAACCTTCCAGTCGCCGAAAAATCCCGATGGTACTTTATCGGACATGGCAACAGAACCTTCTATTACCTGCGCTGTAACAGGTAAAATGCACGCAAAAAATAAAATGATAAAAATAAATAATATCTTCTTCATATTATCTATTTAAGAATATTTTTATAATAATCAAATCTGACTGTGTGTATAATAACTTTTATTATATTTTGTGCAAAAAAATTTATATTATATTTTGAATTATTATTTGTCTAAGAAAAAATTCGCGATAAGCTTATTTTATAAGCAATTCGTTTAATGAAATTTCTTGAGCATTATCTACTTTATAAAATAATTTAGAAGCAGAAATAAATTGCTCTGGCTTACTGCTGACGTAAAACTTTGGTTCGTGCGATTTTTTACCGTTTAGTATTTCATTCTGTTTTAAATCGTTTACAATATAATTCGCAAAATATTTTGCCGGATTGATATATACTTCATTTGGTTCAAGCTTTTGCAAAACATCTAAAAGATAAGGATAATGTGTGCAGCCTAAAATAATACTGTCTACATTGTAAGTTAACATTTCATCTAAATGCATTTTTATATTTTGAATGCTTTTTTCATCATTTTGAAGTTCATTCTCAACAATATTAACCCACTCGGGACAGGCAATTTCAACAATATTACAGTTTGGATTATATTTACTTATTTCGTTTTTATAAGCATGAGAATTTATAGTTGCATTTGTAGCAAAAACACCAATATTAGTATGATTTTCATTTGCAATACATTTTGCAACACTTTGAACAACAGGGTAAATCTTAAAATTATACTTTGTTCTTAAGGTATCATAAGTAACAGCAGAAGTGGTATTGCAAGCCATAATAACAGCTTTAACATTCTTTGATTTGAAAAAATCAAAAATCTTGCCGGAAATATTAATTAATTGCTCTTTTGTCTTATTTCCATAAGGAAGATTAATGGTATCTCCAAAATAAATATAATTTTCATTGGGTAACAGCTTTACCAGTTCGGCAAAAACACTTAACCCTCCAACACCTGAATCAAAAATACCAATGGGACTGTCATTATTCATTTTTTCTTTTTAATACTCCGTTAAGTAATTAACTATTCCGTCCGCTATGGCTTGAGCTGAATCCGTTTGCCTTCTTTCAGATGTTAACAAATTCTTTTCCTGTTCGTTCGAAATAAAACCTAATTCTAATAAAACAGCGGGCGCTTCTGTGTGATTTATAACATAAAATTTTGACTTGAACAAGCCTCTGTCTGTCGCTGAAATATTTGAAATTAATTCTTTGTGTATTACTTTAGCAACATCATAACCTCTATCAGAATAATAGTGTGTTTCAATACCATTTATTTCTGATTTAACACTTGAATTGATATGTATACTTACAAAAAGATCAGCATTATAATCATTTGCTATTCTTACTCTGTCCGCAAGCGATAATGTAGTATCACTTGTTCTTGTCATAATTACTTTATTAAATCCTTTTTCCTTTAGTACTTTTCTGAGTTTTAATGCAATATCTAAAGTTAAATCTTTTTCAAGAACACTGCCTCTTAAAGCACCTGTATCATTACCACCGTGACCCGGGTCTATTACAATAACTTTATTTTTTATTTTGTTTGTTGCTATAGGACCTTTATTAATTGGCTTTTTGGTATTCTGTCTTTCCAGTAAATTCGCAAATGGGCTTTCTTTTTTTACGTTGCTTTTATAAGTTTGCGGCCTTACTATCTCTTTTGTTTCTTTTGCTGCTTTTATCTCATCTTTGATATTAGGTTCTTCTATTTTTGAAACTATCTTGGGTGTCGTGAAAACAAATCTTAACTGAGATGCATTTAAGGTTTCATAACAGTCTACTAATGTTGAATTTTTTATAGGAAATAACAATTTATACATGTTCGCACTAATCTGTTTGGCAATAAATCCTGTTTTATTTGTTTGTGCAATAGCATTAAATGAACTTACATTAAAGTTTGCTAAATTGTACAATATAACACTAATATAACCACTTTCTCTTTGTATTGAATAAATTATAGGATTTGAAAATATTATATTGATTACGTTGGTGTTTTCATTTACATTTTGTTCTTTAAAATAAGCTAATTCGGATAAAGAACCTGTAAGATTAACACCTGCTAAATTGTTTGGATTAGCTATTAATAAAGTTTGAAGATTTGATGAGTAAATGGGTCTATATATTTGAGGTGTTGGCGTGTTTATTACAATTCTTGCTTTTGATGGCTCAAATTGACCTATTTTAACAGATTCTGTTTCTGATATTTTTATTTCTTTATCTCTTAATTCTTGAAGAACAATTGTATTGGGTAAATCAAAAACAACTCTTGACGGCTCTGTTAATGTAAAAGGTTTCTCAATGTTTATTACACCAATACCTGAAATTAATATATTCCCATTTTTTATTACAACTTTCTCAAGAAAAAATCTTGACTTTAATCTTGCTTGTTTTTGTTCAATATTTGGTCTTACAAGTTGTTGGTCATCTTCTTTAAATGCTTGTTGGACCTTGTTAAAAATTTCGTCGGCTTCTTTTGTCTGAGTTTGTTCTTCAGGTATAACAACTGCTTTATCATAATATTCTGCAGCAGAACTTTTTGTTTCCTTATATATTTGCGTAAGATACTGCTGCAATGGTGTTTCACTGCTTAGTTTTATAATTATATTGTTTTTGATTTTTAGTACCTTGATTTGAGATGCATCATAATTTGGTGAATTCCATATTACAATACGAACAATATTTGGTTCTGTTGAATTTTGCGCTATTTTTAATTGTGTTAATCGACTGTTCTTTAATGAAAATGTTGAATTAGGAAATGTAATTACTGCATTTTCTATATCAAAAAATACTCTGTCAGGATTCGTTAATGCTTTTTTTGTTATTTTTAAGTCTGTTTGTTCATCACTGCCTGATGTGCCTAAAAATATTATGGAATCTGAATTATCAAAATTAATGCTGTTTATCTTTAAATTTTCAGCTGCATAAACTGATGTATTGAAAAAAGAAAAAAAGCTGCTATTATTGCTTTGAAAAGGAACAATAATCATAAAAAAATATATAAATAGCAGTATTAGAAGCTTTTGTCTCATATTAATAATAATAAACTTAAATGTGTGAATATCAAATATTTAACAAAAAATAAAAGAATAAGAACGAGTTAATATCACTATTTATTTAATTTGTCTGAGAAAAATTTCACGATAAGCTTCGGTATAGTTAAAAATAAAAAAGGGAATTATTATTCCCTTTTTTATGAATTTGAACTTGAACTGATGTTAGGTTGAAGCGAATCTAAAACGCTTGAGGTGTCATCTTCAACCCCGTCATTATAATAAAGACTTGTATCAGAAGCTTTGTAAGATTTATATTTAGCCTCTACTTCATATCTTTGGCAATCATAACTGAATTTAGTTATTTCATCACTTGTAACTCTTCCGTCGCCATTAGAATCAATTTTATTGAAATATTGAAGAACAGTAGATAAAAGAGTAGAATCCGCACTTCCTGAAGCACATAAAGATTGAAGTTCACTATAGGTTAAACCTTGTGCTTGCATAGTATTCATTAAGTTGTTTAAATCTGTGCCTGATATTTCACCATCACCATCTTTGTCAAGAGAAGCAAAGTTATTTGTCATATATTGAACAAAAGAATAATTTGAACCAAGACTTAACAATGTTGTACTTGAAAGATTAGATAAATCGTTAAGTGAAATGCCTTTACCTGATGTGCTATTTGTCATAAGTGTTGAATATGTTGATGCTAAACCTGCCATCGCACTTGATAATAATGATTGTCCATTTAATAAACTCATATTTGTGCTCCTTAATTAAATATAATTATCCGTACTAATATCTTAATGACATTTTGAAGAAAGTAAACCGTTTATTTATATTATTTTTTGAGTGACATTTACAAAAATTGAGTATTTTGTTTGTGTGAATGAAACGGTAACATAGTATAATGCCATTAAAAAAGAGTTCAATTGAACTCTTTTAACTTTTCTTATTTTTATTATAAGCTTTTATTTGTTGGCTGGATAATGTTGCTTTAAATTGCTGTTCGTAACATTTACATATTTCTTTTTTCGTTTTTTCAAGTTTTTTAATTAATCTCTTTTGTTTTCTTATTTCACTTGATTTGGCACAAGATTTTTCTAATTGACAAAGCTTCTGTTTTTCACATTGAAGTCTTTCATTTAAACTTAAAACTTCTTGGTTATATTTTTCTTGAATTTTATGTGCATTGCAAATTTGTGAACTGCTTAAATTCATACATCTGAATAAAGTATTCATCTTGCAATTAGTACATAAAAAACATTCATCAGGACAAGGCGTTACAGATGTTTGTGGACAAGGAGTTTCACAAGGTTTTTGAACTTGTTTTTCACAAGGTGCGGCGGGTGTCATTTGTTTTTTGCAACAATCATCTTGAGCAAAAGCTGTAAGTGAACACAAACAGATAAAGGATAATAATAGTAAGTATAGTTTTTTCATTTTTCTTCTCCGTTATAACTTAGTACCGCAATAAGTATTAAGCATAAATATGTAATTTCATATTACATAATAGATTAGAAAAAGAATTATAAAGGATTAGTACAATAGGAGTATGTCCGAGAAAAAATTCACTATATGCTGAAAGAGTGAGTAAATTTTTTTTACAAAACGAACCAAAAATTTTGTTTTTTACTGAGCTTGTATCCGTAGTGAAACGAAGGTGTGCAAAGTTTTCAAAAGGTGAGTACTTTGTTGGCGAGGATGAGAAGGTAACAAAGTGCGATATTAGATCAAATTAAAAAAGAGAAGCAATTTTGCTTCTCTTTTCTATAGCTTTATTAAATAAATAACTATTTAATTTCAACAGTAGCACCAGCTGCTTCAAGTTGTTTCTTAATAGCTTCAGCATCTTCTTTTTTAACACCTTCTTTAATAGCTTTAGGAGCACCGTCAACTAAATCTTTAGCTTCTTTTAAGCCAAGACCAGTGATAGCTCTAACTTCTTTAAGAACAGCTATTTTGTTAGCACCAGCAGAAGCTAAGATAACGTTAACTTCAGAAGCTTCTTCTTGAGCAGCTTCAGCAGGAGCAGCAGCAACTGCAGCAACTGCAACAGGAGCAGCAGCAGAAACTCCAAATTTTTCTTCCATAGCTTTAACTAATTCAGCAGCTTCGATTAATGTTAATTTTTCAATTGATTCTAAAATAGATTCTACACTCATTTTATTTCTCCTTTTAATTTAAATAATTTTACTAATTTACTAATAATTAAGCAGTTTTTTGTTTTGCAACTTGATCCATAGCTCTAACTAAACCGCTCATAACAGCGTTAACAGCACCAACAATACCTGTAGCAGGTGAATTTATGCTGCCAAGCATTTTGGCATAAAGTTCTTCTTTTGAAGGAAGATCTGCAAGAACCTGAGTTTCTTTTGCATTTAAAAGTTTTCCGTCTAAAGCAGCAGCTACTATTTCACCTTTTTTAGCTTCTTTTATAAATTTAGTTAAAATTTTAGCAGGTGCAACTTCATCTTTAAAACCAAAAGCAATAGCAACAGGTCCTTTAAATGAATCAGCAAGAACTTCAAATTGAGTTCCTTTTGATGCAATCTTGGCTAAAGTATTTTTTGTTACCATATAATCACTGTTTTCTTTTTGAAGATTACGACGTAATTTAGTAATTTCTTCAACAGTTAAACCTCTATATTCAGTAACAACAGCAACTTTAGCCTTAGCAAAGTTTTCTTTCATTGCTTCAATTTTATCTTGTTTAAAGGCTTTTGTTGACATTTTATACTCCTTCTTCTGTATTATATCGACCTATTTTTGACATAAAAAAATTTACGTCTAACCGTAAATTTATCAATTACATATTTAAAACCAATCCATAAAATTGACTTATACTACTTTGATAATCCTCGGCGGGGTTTTGTTTTAAGGCTTTAGATTTCTACTTTTTAGGTTGTAGCTTATCTAACTATGCCCCCTGCTTTCTACGGTTATGATTTTAATTTATTATAAACATATTCTAAAATCAAGATAAAAATTATAATTTTATTTGTAATGTAAATTTTATTAATAATGTGCGAGAAGAAATTCATGATAAGCTGAATGTATGAGTGAATTTTTTTCCAAAACGAAAACGAACCAAAAACTTTGTTTTTGAGTGAGCTTGTATGTATCAGTAGTGAAACGAAAGTGAATGGTGTTTTTAAAAGGTGAGTACTTTGTTAGCAACGATGAGAAGGTAACAAAGTGCGATACTAGATTAAATTATGTTGTTAAACATATCATTTGCAAAGTAAAATCTATTTTGATACAATTATCTCGTTAGAAAATAGGAGGATAATATCATTAGTAAAGATTATAACCAACCCAATGCATTGTTAAACAAAAATATAAGAGCTAAAGAAGTCAGATTGATAGATGAAGAAGGAAATAATCATGGGGTAGTTCTTACATCAAAAGCTCTTTTAATGGCAGAAGAAAGGGGGTTGGATTTAATTGTTGTTTCCCCAAATCAAGAACCTCCGGTTGCAAAAATTTTAGATTATGGAAAATATAAATACGAAATTGAAAAACGTGCAAAAGAATCTAAGAAAAAACAACATACAATTGAAATAAAAGAGATTAAAGTAAGATACAAAATTGATGTAAATGACTATAATGTCAAAATAAACAGTATTAAAAAATTTATAGCAAAAGGTAATAAAGTAAAGATTGTTGTAATGCTCAGAGGAAGAGAAATGCAGCATAATCATTTAGCTTATGAACTTGCAAACAGATTTCTTACTGATCTTGAAGGTGAAAAATTGACGATTGAGAAAAAACCTTCTATGGACGGAAGAAATGTTGTTACTATATTAGCTCCATAATTATTTAATTTTATTAATATTAAAATACACGCAAGCTTGCGTGTATTTTTGTTTGTCATACAATATAATTAATGTGGTTCGATTATGCGGGGGCATGTCGCATTATTGACCAAAAAGAGTCAAGTAAAGTATAAAAAGGAGAAAACTATGCCAAAGATGAAAACACACCGTTCCGGTGCAAAAAGGTATAAAATTACTGCCGGCGGTAAAATTTTAAGAAGAAAAGCGGGTAAAGGCCACTTACTTCAACACAAAAGTGCTTCAAGAAAAAGAAAACTTTCTTCAATGATTGAAGTTTCTGCTACACATAAGAAACTTGTATTGAAAGAACTTCCTTACGCGAAGTGTTCAGGTTAATGAGATTAATGAAGAAAGGAAATTAGAAAATGAGAATTAAACGTGGTAATGTCTTAAGAAAAAGACATAAAAAAATATTAAAACTTGCTAAAGGCTTTAAAGGTGCAAGAAGCAGAATATTTAAAGTAGCTAATACTGCTGTAATGAAAAAATTAAAATATCAATACAGAGATAGACGTCATCTTAAAAGAAATATGCGTCGTTTATGGATTGTTAGAATCAATGCAGCTGTTAGACAACATGGTTTAAGCTATTCTAAATTTATGAATGCTCTTAAAAAATCTGAAGTTACAGTTAACAGAAAAATGCTTGCAGATTTAGCTGTTAATGAGCCTGATGCATTTTCTATTATTGTTGAAACTGCTAAAACAGCAAAATAATAGTAATAAATAGTCAAAATAAATAAAAAAGGAGTCATCGGCTCCTTTTTTTGTTAAGATTAATAAATATTAATATATAAAATTTATATATGTTATATATAATGTAATTTGGGAATTTAATAGATATAGTCAATTTCTTTATTACTTATTTTCCTTCACTCCTTTTCTCCATAACAAGACTGTGGTCGCATAGCGACCTTTTTTTTATAATTTAATCTAGTATCGTACTTTGTTACCTTCTCATCCTTGCTAATAAAATGCTCTCCTTTTAAAAACTTTGCTCACTTTCGTTTTACAACGGATACAAACATAGTCAAAAACAAAGTTTTTGGTTCGTTTTGTAAAAAAAAATTCACTCACACTTTCAGCTTATCTTGAATTTTTCTCGGACAATATAATATATAAGAAAAATAACTGCACAAAATAACCCGCATTATATGCGGGTTAATATTAATTTTAAGGAGATGATTTTGTGATAAAGTGTAATACTGGGTTAAATCATTCACATGTTTATATTAAATGATGAATGGGCTTTCCCTTCTCTCATTACTTGGCCAAGTGTATATATTTGTGATTGATATTTTTTAATTTCATTTGCCACTTGCCCTGAAAATACTTTGTCATTCTCTTCAAAGTATTCAATAAAAGGATTTAGAGAAATGTTTGCCATTTCTTGTTGTGCGACCTTTTGCACTTCTTGTATTGTTTTTTTCGGAAGTGTAATATTTAATCCGAAAGGATTTTTTGAAATTATTTGTTTGTCTTCCATTGTTCCTCTTTATTTTCTATATAAGATAATATTCGGATTTTTATAGTTAAACTTTAATGTTTATATTCAATTTGTAAAGATAATAAATAATTTTGTTACAAAAATGTTTGCTTCTGATAAAATATAAACCACGTAGACAGGATAAACCATTAACAAGTAATGTTATTAGATTAAATGGCTGTAGGGATAAATTGTAAAATTTAGTTAAAAATTAGCAAATTTTTTTTTCTATGAATTTTAAGGCAAAAGGAATAAAGAAAGAAATATGATAGATAAATTAAACCAGCCGAACGTAGTAACAAAAGAAAATAATTATATAAAAAAATTTCCGGGAGGAAAAACCGCTAAAAGTTTTTCTTCAAGTGGTTTTGCAGATAATTCACAAATATCATTTAATGGTGCACAGACAGCTGTTTTAACAGGGCTAAGAGGACTAAATAATAGCCCTGCTGTTGGTGCTTGTGCCGTTGATTTATGTTCAATGGTTATACCAAGAACCGCTATTGAATTTAAAAATAGAGGTCCTCAGTCCGGTATTGAAGCATTTTTTAGAGAAGTTTCAAGCTGCATAATTCATGCTTGTGTTGGTTTAATAGGTTTGGGTGCTGCAACTGCAATTTCAGGTAAATTTAATAAAGAGTATGGTATAAAAGCTCAAAATATTTTTGCAAGTGGTGATACCATTAAAAATATGTCAGCTATATGGGAAAATTCATCAAATAGCTCTCATAAATTTTTTGAAGGTTTTCTTTCAAGCATAAAAGGTTTAAATGGTGAAGAATGGAAAACTGTTTCAAATGAAGCAAGCGGAAAAATTGTTGAAAATCTTGTTAATTTAGCTGATAAATCAAAAGAATTAGCTGGTAAAACCGGCAGTGATAAAATAAATTTATTGAAAGAAGTAAAAGATTTAAAACAATTAGTTGTATCTCAAATAGTTCAAGATACTGGTGCTTCTGCTTCTTATAAAATAAAAGCAAAAGAGGGAATAAAAGGAGTTTCGTCTTCTCTTGGTGAATTGGTTGATAATGCTGTAGTTCTTTCAAATTCATTTAAAACAAAGGCAGAAGATAAATTACCCGGTTTTGTAAGGGCTTTAACTCAAAATAAAACAGCTGCTACTATGTTAGGACTTGGTATATGTGCTGCTTTATGTGTATCAGTTCAGCCATTAAATAGATATTTGACGAAAATAAGAACAGGAAATGATGGTTTTGTTGGAGTAAAAGATAAAAACTCAGATCAATCTAAGGAATTTAAAACATTAAAAACAGCTTTTGGTATTGGATTCCCTGTTTTTGCAGTAAGCACAATTGGTAAGTTAAGTGATTTTACCTCTAATGTTCAATTTAATAGTAAAATTCCTACAATAAATCAATTTAAATTATTATATGGGTTAACAATAGGAAGTCGTTTCCTTTCTGCTAGAAATAAAGATGAATTAAGAGAAAGTGTTATAAAAGATACTCTTGGATTTACTAATTGGTTGATTTTAGGTGGTATGGTATCTAAATTAACAGCAAGAGCATTGGGAGGGAAGGAATTAATTAATAATCCTGTAGCAAAAGAAGAAGGGAAAAAAGGCTTAGGCTATGCTTTTAAATGGCTTACAAAGGCTTCTGTTAAATCATTTGATGAAGTTCTTCTTCCAAAAGCTAAAGAAATTGCAAAAGATGGTAAAATGCTTAAATTCTCAGAGATGTTTAAAAAGGCTGATAATGCTACAAAAACTAAAATATTGAAGATTGCAGGTTCTCAAATTGCAGGTTATTTATATTCAGGATTAGTTCTTGGTGTTGGTATATCAAAACTTAATATTTTTATTACAAAGAAGATGGAAGCTAAGAGAAATTCAGGTAAAACAAATATAAATAATAATCCTGCCTATGGAATTGATTATTTTAAACAAGTTAAAGGTGAATTGAGTTCAGTATTCAAAGATTTTAATTAATTTGATATAATATTAAATTATTATACTTTTATTTGAGGCTGTATGTCTGTATTTTTGGATAAAGAATATTATAATCTGCTTTCTGATGACAGTAAATTCGCCTTAGAACAATCTATTCTTATTGCTGAGAAATTAGGAATAAATATATATTTAATTGGCGGAATTGTCCGTGATTTTATTATGAATAATAAAATCAAAGATATAGATGTTGCTGTGCAGGGGGATGTGGTTTTATTTGCTAAAGAATTGGTAGAACAGACAAATTGTGAAATAATTAATATTCAAGATAAATTAAGAACAGCTAAAGTTAAATTTGAATCAGGAGTTGAAATTGATTTTGCTTCTACAAGAAAAGAAATTTATTTGTCTTCTGGTATTCTACCTCAAGCATGTGATTTTGGTTGTGATTTGATAGATGACGTTAGAAGACGAGATTTTACAATAAATACTCTTGCATTAAAACTTACAGGAAGTGATAAATTTTTATTAATTGATTATTTTAATGGTTACCAAGATATTGTTAATAAAAAAATAAGAATATTGCATGAAAAGAGTTTTGTGGATGATCCTTCAAGAATAATAAGAGCAATAAAATTTAAAATAAGATTTAATTTTGATATTGAAGAAAATACTTATGTTCAAATGCAGCAATATTTAAATAATGTTGATAAAAAAATGCCTTTAGAACGTATTAAATCTGAATTAAGACAACTTTTTTCAATTGATAACTATAATACTTATAATGAGATAATTAAATCAAATGCTTATAAGTTAATATCAGATAATCCAATTAGAGAAATAAACATAGATAGAATAAATGAAATTTTAAGTTATGATTTGTATGATAAGTCAGAATTTTGGTTTATTTTAATTTGCTGCCTTATAATTAATTCGGATTTTGCTTATTCAAGATTAAACATGACCGCTTTTGAACGAAAAGTATTATTTGAAACAAAGGAATTACTTTCTGTTCATGAAATTAGTATTAATGATAATGAAAAAATATATAAATTATTTAATAATAAAATAGATTTATCTATTGCACTTTACTATATAATCTCTGGAGAGAAAAGTGTAATTAAGTTTTTAAATGTATTAAAACAGATAAAAGTTCTTATAACAGGTAAAGATTTAATAGAATTAGGATTTATACCTTCTGCATATTTTAACGAATTATTTGATAAAATTTTGAAAGAAAAGCTAAGGGGAAAATTAAAAACAAAAGAAGAAGAAAAAAAGTTTATCCAAAAATTCTTAAAAAAATAGAGCAGAATTTCTGCTCTATTTTTTATAACATAAATATTATTATATTAAGCTTTTGCTGCTAATTTTTCAGCTTGTTCTTTTAAAGTCTGGACTTTATCTAAATGTTCCCAAGGTACATCAAAGTCAGTTCTTCCAAGATGACCATAAGCAGCAAGTTTTTGATAAAATTTACCGCCATTTTTTGCCGGAAGATTTCTTAAATCAAAGTGATTTATTATTGCAATAGGTCTTAAATCAAAATTTTGCTCAATAAGTTTCATAATGTCATCATCAGATATCTTACCCGTACCAAAAGTTTCAACATAAATAGAAACAGGTTGAGCAACACCGATTGCATAACCAAGTTCAATTTCACATTTGTCAGCTAATCCTGCAGCAACAATATTTTTTGCAACATATCTTGCTGCATAAGCGGCAGAACGGTCAACTTTTGTTGGGTCTTTGCCTGAAAAAGCACCGCCGCCATGTCTTGAATATCCGCCATATGTATCAACAATTATTTTTCTTCCTGTTAATCCGGCATCACCCTGAGGACCGCCTATTACAAATCTACCTGAAGGATTTATTAAATATTTTGTTGAACTATCCGGTTTTAACGCTTCTTTTGAAAATACATAATTAATTACATGTTCTATAATATCTTTTTTAATAATTTCTTGTATTTTTGTATTATCTGTTATTCCATCAATCTCATCATCATGTTGTGTTGAAATTACAACGGTATCAATTCGTACAGGTTTATCATTTTCATATTCAACTGTTACTTGAGATTTACCATCAGGTCTTAAGTATTTTATAAGGCCTTGTTTTCTTATTTGTGCAAGTCTATATGAAAGTTTATGTGCCAAACTTATTGGAAGTGGCATAAGTTCAGGAGTTTCGTTACAAGCGAAACCAAACATAATACCCTGATCACCTGCTCCTATATTATTTGTTTCATTTGTTGAAACATCTGCGTTATTATCTCTTGTTTCAAAAGCTTTATTTACTCCGCCTGAAATATCAGTTGATTGTTCATCTATACTTGTTATTACAGCACATGTTTTACTGTCAAAACCGCCTGATGATTCTCCGGTGTATCCGATATTTTCGATTGTTGATCTTACAACATGGGGAATATCTACATAACAAGATGACGTTATTTCTCCTGATACAAGCACCATCCCTGTTGTTACTGATGTTTCAGCAGCTACTCTTGATTTGTTGTCTTTTGTTAAAAATTCATCTAAAATTGCATCCGAAATCTGATCACATACTTTATCTGGATGTCCTTCTGTTACAGATTCAGAGGTAAATAAATATTTTTTTGAACTCATTTTGGCTTTCTCTCCTCGTTTTATGCCGTTTTCTCTTCTTTTGTTAATTTTACCCCTAAAAGTTGGTATCGTCAAATTTACTAAAAAAAAAGAAACCAATCTTTAGGTTTCTTTTTTTTATAATTAATTTTTTATTTTGATTCTCTAATATTTAATTTTTTAATTAGTTGTCTATAATCATCAAGATTTCTGTCTTTTAAGTATGATAAAAGTCTTTTTCTTCTTCCTACCATCATTAAAAGACCACGTCTTCCTTGAAAATCTTTTGGATTAGTCTTTAAATGTTCTGTTAATTCTTGAATTTTTTCTGTTAATAATGCAACTTGGGTTTCAACACTACCGGTGTCTTTTGCATTTTTTCCATATTTTTCTATGATTTCTGTTTTGTTTTTTAAATTGATTGCCATATTGAATTCCTTTTTAATTTGTGACTTTTTTCGGTGGGTAAGTCTTTTTATTATTCAGTAAGATGATAATATCATTTCAAGAATAAAATGCAATGAGTATTTTTAGGATATTTAATTTTTCTTAAACTTATAGTTTGTTATAAATTTTTTATAAAGTTTAATTATTAAATACTTTGAAAAATTCTTTTAAAAATTCATAACCTTTTAAATACGATTTATAATCAATTTGTTCATTGGCAGAATGCATATTGTAAACATCAGCAAGTCCTACTAACGTTGGTTTTAATGTTACACCGTGTTTATTTTTATTATTTGCATAAATATGAGTTTCTGCTCCTGCATGGAATGAAGAAATATCTAAATTAAGATTAAGATTTTTTCCTGCTTTTTTTGCAACTTCAACTAAAGTTTCATCGCTGCTTTTTTCAAATGGAGGCAGATGAGTAGAACTTTCAACATCTGCGATTGCCAGTCCGTTATATTTTTTATTGAATTCTTCAACTATAGATTTTATTTCATCAATAAGATTATTTTCAAATTCTCTGCTTGAGCTCCTTATAGAATAAGCTGCTCCTGCCTTTATATTGATTACATTAGTAATTGCTTTATCTAAAATGCAATCAATATATTTATTGCTTGATTTGTTTGACTCTTTTATATTATCAATAGCAGTTTCAATTCCGCCGCCTATAATTACACCAAGATTTATAGAAGTAATTACACCATATTTATCTTCCTTATATACTCCTTGTGGTATATTATTAACCAATTCGGCAATTAATTTTGCTGCATTTAATCTTGTTGCATCACCTATGTCAATACCTGAATGACCGCCTTTTAACGCTTTAACATTTACAACAAGCTTTGTATAGCTGGCTCCTGCAATTTGTACTTGTCCAAGTTTATCAGCATCCATAACAAGAACATATTCAGAATTAATTTCATTCATCTTTACATTTCTAATACCTGACATATTTTGTTCTTCATCTCTTGTAAAAATAATTTCTAAACCGCCATGTTTAAGATTTTTATCTTTTGATATTTCACAAGCAAGCATAATCGCTGCAGCAACTCCAGCTTTATCATCAGCACCAAGAGTTCTCGTTTTATCTGTTTCTATAATATTCCCATTAAACTTTATATTAACAGGTGAATCATCTCCAACAACATCCATATGCGAGCTTAAAAGAAGAGACTTTTTGCTTTTATCTGTTGCTTCTATTGTTGCTGTTACATTTCCATATTCATCGGTTTTTGCAGGAATATTATTTTCTTTAAATATTTCTAATATTTTCTTTGTTACATTTTCTTCTTTTAAAGATGGTGACGGAATTTCTGCTAAAGTGCAGAATAGGTCTATTAATTTATTTTCTTTTCTTATTTCATCCATAATATTACTCCTATTTTGTTAAATTATAGACTATATTTAATAAATAGTATACAATATTTATGTAGAAAATAGATTAGAATCAGTATAAGAAATTGTGTATTAAAAGTAAGGAAAAATTATGGCAAAAGTGTTATTATCGCTCCCTGATAAGTTTTTAGATCAAATAGATGAAATTGCGACACAAGAACAAAGAACAAGAAGCGAATTAATTCGTGAGGCTCTTCGTACATATATGAGAAGAAATATTTTATTTGATGTAAAAAAAGCAAAGGCAGATGCAGAAATATTGAATAAGATATTAGATTAAATTATAATTCAGTATTTACTTTGTTACAACGCTATCATTGCTGACAAAGTACTCGCCTTTTGAAAGTGCTGCTCATAAAATCTACTCAAACTTTTCGCTTATTGTTAATTTTTTCTCTGACGTATTAAGTTTATATTCAAATTTTAAACATATAATTATATATACACCGCTAGACTTGAATTTAAATATTTTTGTAATAAAATCATGATAAATGACTTTAAAAGCTTACTAAATAAACACTAGAGGATTTACATGGCTCGAAAAGTAATAATATGTTTTTTTATTTTATTTATAACAATATTTTTTAATCCCATAAAATCAAATGCAGAAGCTGTTTCAAAGGTAACTATAAAAGAATTAATAGTTAAGCATTCATTAGAGATGGGGTTAGATCCTGCAATGGCTTTGAGTATAGCAAAAGCAGAATCAGGGTTTTGTCATGAAAAAAGAAGTAAATATGGTGCCATTGGAGTGTTTCAATTAATGCCTTCAACGGCAAAAAGAATGGGTTATAATCCATACCATGTTAATGATAATATAAAAGGCGGGATTCAATATTATAAGTTAATGTATAAAATGTTTGGAACACCGGAATTAGCCTTAGCTGCATATAATGCAGGACCCGGTAATGTAAAAAAATATAAAGGAGTTCCTCCTTTTAATGAAACAAGAAAATTTGTTGCCTCAATAATGAGTAGTTATAATAATTTTAAAGTTAATCCTGATCCTGTAATTTCTCAATATAAATCAGGAATAAAAGGGATTTCAGATTATAAAATAGATGACGAAGTTGATTTTAGATTAGAACATGAAGCTGTTTTAAAGTCATTTTTATCAAGTCAGGGGATTTAGAAGGTAGATGAAGTAATGTTTAAAGAAATTAAAACACATGAAATTACAACTGACGTAGTTATTTTTACAATTAAGGATAATAAACTTCAAGTTTTGCTTGTAAAGCGTGCTAATGAACCATTCAAAGGAAGATGGGCAATTCCCGGCGGATTTATAAGATTATCTGAAAATCTAGATAGTGCAGCTTTGAGAATTTTAAAAGAAAAAACAAATGTTGATAATATTTATCTTGAACAGCTTTATACTTTTGGTGATCCTCTTAGATATCCAAGTTCCAGGGTTATCACCTGTGCTTATTTTGCATTGATAAGAAGTGATGATATTAAATTATCTTTTGATACTTCACAAGGAATTACTGAAGTACAATGGCATGAAGTTTATAATCTGCCTACGTTGGCTTTTGACCATAAAGAAATTATTGAATATTCAATAAAAAGAATGAGAGAACGTTTAGAATTCTGTCCTATAGCTTTTCAATTATTACCGGAGAAGTTTACTTTAACTGAACTTCAAAAATCATATGAATTAATACTGGATATGAAGCTTGATAAAAGAAACTTTAGGAAGAAAGTTTTGACAGGGTCTGTTTTGAAAGAATTAAATGAATATACAAAAATTGGTTCAAAAAGACCAGCAAGGTTGTATTCTTTTGATAATATAACTCTAAACTCTAAAAGAGGACATTTCTTCTCATAAAATGAGTGTATAAAATGATTTTGTAAATCTTTATTTAGATTGAAATTATTTTTAAGATTTTAAATAAAATTTGTGATAAATTTGATAGAGAAAAGAGATTAAAAAAGATACTTTGGCGGTTAGATTAATTTTATATATTTCCAAAGGTTCGGTTAATCCCAACAGTATACGATATAGAGTCAAGGAGATTTATAGGTATGAGCGAATACTTGAGCAAAGAAGAAATTCGTAAATGGAGAAGCTCATTAGAACGCATTACTCTTGAGGAATATGCGGCAAGGTTAGGTAAAGTTATTCAAGAAGAAAAACATGATGATAGTTTGGTTGATAGTGTTATGTTTAGATCATTAAGTTCTATGTCTGTTGAAACTTATGCTCCTAAAACAGAAAAAATTCAAACTATAGCTTTGAAATCATTCCAAAAAGAAAAGGAAATAACCGAAAAAAGAAATATAAAACCGGTGGTAAAAAAGGAAGAAACTCCAAAGAAAAAAGAACCGATTGAAGTTAAGAAGAAAGAATCAGTTAAAGCAAAAACTTCTGTTAAACAAGAAAAAGAAAATATAAATTATTCTTTTAAAAAATCACTTACCGCACGTGAACAACTTGTATTTGATCATTTTATGGCAAATAGAAATACTATTGTTTATGCAAAAGATTTAGCTAAAATCCTCGAACTACCAAGAGATTATGTTTATAAATATATTAAAAATTTGAGAAGTAAATTGAATGAGGATATTCTTCAAAATGCAGACAATGGTGGTTATTTATTAAAGGTATAGTTAACAGATGTCAAAAGAGAAGAAAACAATAAAAGTTGCGTTTCCTCATATGGGTAATGTATATATTGCTTGGGCTTCTGCACTTAAAAAATTAGGTGTAGAGCCTTTTGTTCCTCCATATTCAAGTAAAAGAACACTTGAACTTGGTACAAAGTACAGCCCTGATTCAATATGTTTGCCATACAAGTTAATTCTTGGAAATTTTATGCAGGCGATAGAAAAAGATGTTGATTACGTTGCTATGATATCTTCTCCGGGAATTTGCCGTTTAGGTGAGTATGGACAAAGTATAAGAAATATATTAAAAGATTTGGGCTATGAATCTAAATATGTTGAACTTCAATTGTATGATGGGTTTAAAGGAATGTATAAATTTCTTACAGAGTTAACTGGTGTTCATAATCCTATTATCATTATCAAATCTATTAATATAGCTGTCAGAAAGATGTTTGTTCTTGATAGAATTGAAAATTTATATTCATACTATAGAGCAAGAGAAATAAATATTGGCAGCGCAGAAAAACACTACAATAAGGCATTATCGTTAATTTTTGATGCAAGTACTACTAAAGAATTAAAAAAAGCGGAAAAAATTGCAACAGAAGAAATAAAAAAAACAGAAATAGATAGTAAAAAAGATGTTGTAACTGTTGATATAACGGGAGAAATATTTCTTGTTCAAGATCCTTTCTCAAATCAAAATATTGAAAAGGAACTTGGGAAAATGGGAGTTCAGACAAGAAGAAGTTTAACTGTTTCAAGTTTTTTAAAAGATGCAATTATCCCTAAATGGTTTAAAAAAGGAGAAACTCATTTGGAAAGGGCATTTAGAATGGCTAAGCCATACCTAATGAGAGATATTGGAGGCGATGCTTTGGAATCTGTAAGTGATGTAGCTTATGCAAATGAGAGAGGCGTCGATGGTATTATTCATATAAGTCCATTTACTTGTATGCCTGAGATAATGTCACAAAATATTTTTCCTACAATGAGAGAAGATTGTGAAATTCCTATTCTTACTTTAATTATGGATGAACAAACAGGGCGTGCCGGCTATATTACTAGACTTGAAGCTTTTGTTGATTTAATGAAACGTAGAAAATTTTATAAAAGAAAACAACAGTTATCTGAAAAAGTTTCTTAAATTATCCGAGAAAAAACTCACATAAGCTGAAAGTGCAAGTGAATTTTTTAGAGTGGCGTTTTTAAAAGGTGAGTACTTCGTTCGCGAGGATGATTCGGTAACAAAGTGCGATACTGGGTTAAATTTTTAAAGTTTTAAATAATATAAATTAAAATATATAGAGGCGAGAATAAAAAGATTACCGCCTCTATTATTAAATTGTTTTATTGTAATTAATGACAATGACCGCAAGAGTGTCCATTGTGATTATGATCTTCTCCATGATGTTCGTGATGATCACAATTTGCTTCACTCATTTGTATAAGATTTCCTTTTAGATAATTTTCAACAGCTTTATCCGCATCTCCTTTTATTCCTGCATATAATTCTATTCCATAATCTTTTAATGCACCGATAGCACATCCGCCTATACCGCCACATATCAATACATTTATTTTATTTTCTTCAAGAAGGTATGCTAGGGCGCTATGTCCTAATTCATTTGATGAAACAATTTGTGTATTTATAATTTTATTATTTTCAACATCGTATACTTTGAATTCTTCTGTATGTCCAAAATGTTGAAATACTTGACCATTTTCATAAGTAACTGCAATTTTCATAATCAATTCTCCTTTACTTTAATCATATCAAAAATTAAATTTAGTTCAATTAATATATCCGAGAAAAAACTCACGACAAGCTAAGTGTGAGTGAATTTTTTTTACAAAACGAACCAAAAACTTTGTTTTTGAGTGAGCTTGTATCCATAGTGAAACGAAGGTGAGCAGAATTTTCAAAAGTGAGTACTTTGTTACCGAGAATGATTCGCTAACAAAGTGCGATACTGGATTAAATTTGACTCTGTTAAGAAATGTAAATCACTCAAATGCACTCCTGTATTGAAATAATAAAAATAATAAAAAAAAACAAATAAATTAAGCAATTATTGAAGAAGTATATACTTTATATATATGTAGATGATAAATTAAATAATCAAAAATAAATAATTAAAAATTTTATATTCATACTTACCTTACTTACTACCTTTACTAACACACGAGGAAATTGAAAAAAATTTCAGAGGAACCCTAAAAAGTTCCTTTTTTTTTGTGCTGAAAAATAAGTGAAAAACTTGATAATTAATAAAAAAATATTAATACATTAAATAGTGTATTTAAAATATTTGAGAAAAAGTACATACTAAGATATGTAGAATTAGATGTGGATTAAAGTGTAATTTAAGGCGGTAGAATTGTACAATTCCATATATCCTAATTATGTTCAATCATATATAGGGATAAATAATAGGCAAATATCAAGAAAAAAAGATGAAGAGAAAAATTCTCAATCATCTCAAAGTGCTGAGGAAAATGTACAAGATAGTAATAAAAATATGCAAAGAAGTATTCCATCTAAAAGAGGAGTATTTCCTAATGGTGAACAAACCGCAATAGATTATACAAAAAGAAAGATTAATATTAATCAAGTCCTTACAGATTTTAAAAATACCGCCAATGCTATAGGAGCACCTGATGATATTAAATCTGAGGTATTTTCTTATTTAGGGTTAATAGAAAATCAATCACAAAAAGAAAATCCCAATCCGCAGATAATACAATCTAATTTAAAAAATGCTTCACAAATATTAGATGAATATATAACAAATACATTAAAAAAACCGTCAAAAGTTGTTGAAAATTGGGTTGATGCATTATTTCTACAACAAATAGATTATAAATCACATGTAATAGCTCAAAAAGAACCGGAAATTCAGAAATTTGGAGAAGTAGAACAAGTTGAGGTTGTACCATCAGCTGTTAATTCGCAGGAAATTATTACACAAGAAGAACCGCAAAAAGACAATAATTTCTACGTGCCAACTGATTCAAGATTAAGAAGTATGTTTATTCAAGCAAAAAAATATGCTGCAATTGATAGAAATGAACAGGCTTTGTATTCTTTTGAAAAAGTTCTTGATTATGCAGAAGAGATAGGTGATAGTCAAACGGCTGCAATTGTTCATTATGAACAAGGCAGATTGTATGATGGATTTAATAGTATAGATGATGCGTTATATAATTATGACAGGGCTATAAAACAAACATCTGATAATAACATTAAGGCAAGAGCTCATTTATCAATGGGTAAAATATATGATGATTTTGTAAAATTTCAACCTGCCGTTGAACATTATTGTGCTGCAGTATCATTTGCTGGTGAAGCTGATAATTTAAAGCTTCAGACTAAAGCGCTTGCTGATCTTACACAAGTACATACTGACAGATATGATAAAAACAATGCTTTTATGTTTATGGATATGGCGAATACAATCGCAGATGAAACAGGAAGTAGAAAACTAATAGGTATAACTTATACAAAGAGTGCTAAATGTTGTGAAAAATTGAATGAAAAAGCTCGCGCATTAGAATTATATGGTAAAGCTTCAGGTGAGTTTAATACTGTTCAAGATTATGAAAATTTAGCAAAGAATTATAAAAGTGCTGCTGATATAATGTTGGGTTTTGGCAATAAAGCTAAAGCAAAGAAATTGTTATCTAAAGCATATATTGCTCTTCAAGAATGTAATAATAATGAGTTGAAACAAGAGGTTGTTGCAAGAATAACAGCTTTATAAAGTTTATAAAAAACAGTTTATAAATAGACAAACTTACCTTTTTGTTTTATAAATAATTAATATAAAAAGGTAAAAATATGAAAATAGTTA
The DNA here is from genome assembly GCA_944326485.1 of Candidatus Gastranaerophilales bacterium. Lineage (GTDB taxonomy): Bacteria > Cyanobacteriota > Vampirovibrionia > Gastranaerophilales > Gastranaerophilaceae > Avigastranaerophilus. Next base: position 79,297 of record CALVED010000006.1, read on the forward strand.
TATATGGTGCAAATGAGCTTGCTTGCTTAATAGCAGTTAAGTTATTTGAAGACCACGACATTATAATTATAGATGAAGATGCATCAAATAGTGAAAATTTTGATAAGCTTGATTTAGAATATGTTGTTGGTTCGGGCTCTAATATAAGTGTTTTAGAATCTATAGGTATAAAAGATGCAGATATTTTTATAGCTTGCAGTGATAATGACGAAGCTAATATTGTTGCTTGTTTAACAGTTACAAATATGACAAAACTTAAAACGGTTTGTTTTGTAAGTAAGAAAGAAAATGTAGATTCTTTGTCAATGGTAAGAGGTTCTAAATATCAGAGAGAACTTATGATTGATTACGTATTGTGGCCAGAAGAACTTATGACACAAGAAATTTTTAGAATAATAACAGTTCCAAATGCTATAGATGTTGAAAATTTTGCAAACGGTAAGGCAAGATTACTTGAGTATAGGATTGATAATACAACAAAATTTATAAATAAAAAAATAAAAGATTGTAGCTTTCCGGAAGAAACTCTTATTGTTGGTATAACAAGAGAAAATCAATTATTTATTCCTAATGGTGACACTGAATTATTATTGAACGATAAAATTATCTTTATGGGCTCGTCATACTCTTTAGACATATTAGCTAATAAATTTTTTCAAGAAAATAATGATGTAAAACAAGTAACTATAATTGGCGGTGGAAGTGTTGGTTTAATGCTTGCTCAAAATTTAGAAAAAGCCAATATTAAAATAAAGATAATAGAATATAATTATAAACGTTGTGAAGAATTAACAGAAAATTTAAAAAATGCATTAGTATTAAATGGGGATGGTGCTAATTTTGAATTATTAGAATCAGAAAGAGTTGCTGATTCTGATGTTGTTGTTTGTGTTACTGATAATGATGAGAAAAATTTGTTATGTTCTTTATTGGTTAAACAGTTGGGTGTTCCAAAGGTAATTACAAGAGTTTCTAAGAACGCTAATGCTAATTTATTTGAGAAAGTTGGAATAGATGTTGCAATTTCTCAAAATGGAGCAGCAATTGAAAATTTAGAAAATCACCTTATTAATACTGATATTGAAATACTTGCAACGGTTGAAAGAGGACAAGGTGAAGTTATAGAAATTTGTGTTCCTTATAATTTTAAAGCTGATATGATTATGAATTTAAATCTTCCTTGTAAGGCAATAATTGCAATAATTCAAAGAAGAAATAGAGTAATTATACCAAGGGGAACTACACAAATTATGCCTTTTGATAATCTAATAATATTTACTACTAAAGATAATTCTGACATCATAAAGAAGTATTTTAAAAGGTGACGATATAATATGAATTTGTTATATATATTAAGTATTTTAAGTATTATACTAAGATTTATGTCAATTATTATATTAATTCCTTGTCTTTGTGCTTTAATTTATCAAGATTATTTATCAATGATACCTTTTATAGGAACTTCAATTATATTATTATGTCTTAGCTTTCTAATAAGGAATAAAAATAGTAGCAGTGAAGACTTGAATAATATTAATAAATCTGAAGCATTTTGTATAGTTATACTTTCATGGGTTTTAATGTGTTTATTTGGAACAATACCTTTTCTTTATTTTGGATTAAATCCTATTGATGCTTTATTTGAGAGTGTTTCCGGAATAACAACAACAGGTGCTACAATTTTATCTGATTTTTCATTATATCCTAAGGCAATGTTCTTTTGGCGTTCTTTTAGCCAATGGATAGGTGGTATGGGTATATTGGTTTTGTTTACAGTTGTCTTGCCTCAATTTTCAATAGCAGGAAGACAAATGTTTTTTGCAGAATTTTCAGGTTCAAAAGATAATAAATTGGCTCCAAGAATAAGGCAGACAGCAGCAATGTTATGGAGTATATATTTTACACTAACTTTATTAGAAATTATTATTTTAATATGCTTAAAAATGCCTGTTTTTGATGCTATTTGTACATCTTTTTCAACAATATCTGGTGGTGGTTTTTCTCCTAAAGCAGAAAGTCTTATAGCTTACGGGCAAACTAAATTTGTTTGGACAGTTGCTATATTTATGTTTTTTGCAGGTTTTAACTTTGCTCTTCAATATAAGGCTTTTGTTAAAAGAAAGATTATTTCGTTGTTTAAAGATGATGAATTTAAATTATACTTTTTTATAGTTGTCATATTTACTTTATTTATAGCTGTGACATTAACAACCCATAACATATATGATTTTTCAAAATCATTAAGAGAAGCATTCTTTCAAGTGATGACAATAATATCAACCTCAGGCTTTGCATCGGTTGATTATGCTCAATGGAATTTAAGAGCCAAGTTGTTTTTATTTATATTGATGTTTACAGGGGCTTCTATCGGATCTGCTTCTGGTGGTGTAAAACTATTAAGATTGGTTATGATTTTTAAGTACTTAAAAAGACAAGTGGCAAAAATTCATCATCCCAATGGAGTCTATCCTATAAAAATTAACAAAGTAATAATAAGTGAAGATATAGTAAGACAAATGATGGCGTTTGTTATTTTTTATTATGGTATTTTTGTTATAACTGCAGCATTGATAATTTTTATAGAACAAGATGCTATAACTGGTGTTTCATCCGCAATAGCTACTCTCGGTAATATTGGACCTGGTTTTGGCACTGTTGTCGGACCAATGGGGAATTATAGCTCTTTGCATATTTCTTCTAAATTAATATGTATATTTAATATGATTATAGGTCGACTTGAACTAATACCTTTCTTAGCTTTATTACATCCTGATTTTTGGAACCTTAGGGAAATAAATAACTTGCATAAAATTAAATAAATATGATACAATTTTAGGGTATTATGGTAGTTTCGAGAGTAGTATGTTTAGAAAAGCATTAATTTTAGGTATAATATTGCCGTTGGCTGTATTTTTTCTTAAGTTGATTGTTATTGGAATTAGCAATATAAAAGTGGGTGAATTTAAGCCTGTTGTTGCTATTTTTTTACTTGATGTATCGGCATCAAACAGAAATTTACTTTATGAAGAACAGCAGTGTATATTAAGAATGTCTAAAAGATTAGATTCAGAAGATCACGCAAGAATATATGTAGTTACTCAGGATGCTTATGAGGTTTATGACGGAAATCCGCACAAATTATCTGCAATGAGAGAGGCAATGAACAGACGTTCTGCTTTTGATAATTCTGCCTATGGCACTGCTTATGGTACTGCGTTGAAGAAAGCTGTCGGAGATGCATTGAGATATAAAGCTGATGGTTATGTACCTGCTATAGTTGTACTTGGTGACCTTGAAAATGAAGGTGCAATTAATAAACAAATTAATTGGAATACTTTGCCAAAAAATATTAAAAATACTTTAAAATATGTTCCTGACTTATCTTTAACATTTTTATATGCTCATCCGCAAAAATTGGATGAAGTAAGACAAACATTAATTAAAGTTATGGATGAAAATAAACTTATAATTGCTTCTGAAGAAAATGTTGAACAGGCAATGAGAAAATTTTCACAAGCAGTAGGAAGATAGAGGATAAAAATGAGAGTTGTTATTGCATCAAAGGATAATGAGAAAGTTTTTAATGATTTAAATGTAATTAATATAGGAACTGCACCAAATTGTAATTATAAATTAAATCTTGATTTTGATTTGATTTTTTCTCTTCAAAAACAGGATAATGGTAAGTGGCAAGTAATTAATAATTTTAAAAGTAATAAAATCTTATTTAGAGGACAGCCCATTGGAGCTTCATTGGAAATTGGTTCTTTATGTAAATTAATGATTGCAGGAACCGATGAATTCGTTAGCATAAAATTAACTGTGGCTGGTACAAATCCTAAAATAGTTCCAGGCTCATTAGAACTTGCAAATAAACGAAATGCGGAACAAATTAAAAAAACTGAACATAAAAAAACTATTACAATGATTGAAGATGAAGAGTTAAATGAACAAGATATAGAAACATTGTATGGAAAAGGTATAGGCGCTCAAACTAAGATTAAAATAGAAAGAAAAAAAGCTGATATTGAAAGAAGAAGAGCTTTAATCACAAAAGAAATTGCATATAAGGCAAATTATTTGAGAAATAAATTATCTCAAAATGAAATTATACTTGCTGTTTTAAATGCTTTTATAGGTATTATCCCTTTTTCTATGGCTTTTATTTTGAAAGATATTGTTAGATTAGAATCTGTTAATGGGGATGTTCAAACAAAAGTTTTATTTTTGATAGCGGTTGGATTTGTAATAATAACATTATTGTTAAAACAAGGACAATTCTTAACACTTCAAAATAAAGGAAAAACAAGAGTTCAAGCATCTTCTATTCAAATACAAAGAATGAGTATGATTACCTCTTGTGGTATTTTTGCAGTTATAATTATTGCATCGGCTGCGGAACTTTTTTCTCATTATTATAATTTGTCTGTATTATTACCTCAAATGTTAATATTATGTTCTTGTTTATGTATCTTTTTAGGCGCATTTGCAGGATTTATAAAAAATATTAATACCGAAACAGGAGAAGAACTTGATAGTTACCAAAACAGAGAAGATTTTCAAGCGGTAGTTAAGGACTATCAACAATGGATTACTTTATATGTTAATAATATATCGAGAAAAAAACTGAAAGATATTAGTAATTCAATATTTGATCTTAAAATAAAATCAGTAGTTGAATATATAATTGGTATGGCAACTGCTCCATTCTTAGCATATGGTGTTTCTCAAACTTTAGCTGAATGTTTTCCTGAAGCCGCAGCTTGGATTAGATTAGCGGCTGGTTTTAAATTTTCTCCCATTTTCTTAGTTCTTGCGACTTTGATGATTATATTTGCTTTTCATTGTTTTGCTACATCTTTTGCAACTTCAAAACGAGTTTTAGCTTCTAATGTTATTAGAGAAGATGGTTTTAGTGATTATAATGTTCATGGTGTTAATATCCACGGTGTTGAAAGTAGTAAAAACTTAAAGAAAGAAGCAAGAAAATTTTTCTTAATTGCAGTTGCTGTTGTTGTTATTGAAATGACAATGAACGTTTCTTACTTTATTGGCGTTATGGGGCAAGATATGCAAGGTATGATTTTAAGTTTTATTGCTGCTTTGGTTCCAACCGCAATTCTTATTATGGAAACCAATATGCTTGGTAATACAAAGTTTGAAATTATTACAAAAGAAGAATTATTACAAAAAGTTGATAAAGATTATTAATTAAAGGAAGAAACCAATGTATAGATGTACGGAATGTCATACTGAATATACTGAATGTCCTGATTATTGTGATTGTGGAAATGATCAATTTGAGGAAATTATTGAACAGAGTTATGATGAAGAAATACAGGAATCTTATCAAACACCTAGATCAAGAAAACGTCAAATCTCTCAAGAAGAATTAGAAGAGATTGAAGAAGAAAAACTTGATAAGAAGAAAGCTTTAATTACACTTGGAGTCTCTGTTTTTATTTCTTTCTTAATACTTGTTTCACCTCCATATGTGCCAAAAAAAACAAAGCAAGTAAAGCCAGAGAAGGTAGTTGAGAATGTTAAACTTCCGGATGTAAATACTTATTGGGATGATACTGTAGCTTCTCCATTTAGAAAAGCTGATCCAACAGCAAACATTCCTATATTAAATAAACATTTTTCAAATATTTCTCCTGTATTAAGAGAATATTTAATTTCTGTTGGAGCAGAATTTAATAGATTATGGGATCCTAATCTTGTAGATGGAGCAGGTGAATGCAAGGTAGAGTTTACTATCAATAAAGAAGGTGGTTTGAATACTAAGAAAATTGTTGTAAGATCTCGTAATGAATCTTTAGATGACTCTGTTTTATATGTTTTATCAAACCTTACTAGTTTTGATATACCGCCTGATGATTATAAAGGTGAGCGTATTATTATTGCGTTTAAAGTAGATAAGTATAGGACAAGTAAAATTTATTATCCAATGAAATAAGTATGTCCGGGAAAAAATTCACGATAAACTGAAAGAGTGAGTGAATTTTTTTACAAAACGAACCAAAAACTTTGTTTTTGAGTGAGCTTGTATCCTTAGTGAAACGAAGGTGAGTGGAGTTTTTAAAATGTGAGTACTTTGTTAACGAATATGATTTGGTAACAAAGTGGAATTCTAAATTAAATTATTCATTAATCCTAAAAATTCAGGAAAAGATATATTAACCCATTGAAATTCATTAATTTTAATGGGTTTTTCACATATTAAACCTGCAACATAAGCGCTCATTGCAATTCTATGGTCGTGATAACATTCTACTTCGCAATCTCCTTTTAGGTCGGTTTTTCCGTTAATTATAAAGCCATCATTTGTTTCTTCTATATTTGCACCAAGTTTTCTTAATTCTGTTGTAACAGCTGTAATTCTATCTGCTTCTTTATTTCTTAGGTCTTGTGCATTTTTTATTATAGTTATTCCTTCTGCTTGAGTTGCCGCAACTGCTATTATTGGAAGTTCATCTATCAATCGAGGAATAATTTCTCCTTCTATAGTAATTGCTTTTAGTTTGGAATACTTAATTTTAATATTTGCAACTTTTTCATTTGATATTATTCTTTCATTCTCAAGTTCAATATTACCATTCATTGCTCTTAATACATCAATAATGCCTGAACGTGTTTCATTTATACCTACATTTTTAATTGTAATTTCTGAATTTGGTACAATAAGACCTGCCACCATAAAAAATGCAGCAGATGAAATATCCCCGCATACTTCAATATCAACAGGATGTAGTTTCGATTTTTTTACACAAATGTCATTTTTATTAATTTCAATATTTGCACCCATATATTCAAACATTAATTCTGTATGATTTCTTGATTTATATGGTTCAGTAAATTTTGTTACGCCTTCAGCATTTAGTCCCGCTAATAATATACAAGACTTAACTTGAGCAGATGCTAATGGAGAATTGTAGTTTATTCCTTGAAGGTTAGTTCCTTCTATTTCAACAGGAAGTTTGTAATCATTGTGTTTGATTTTTGCTCCCATTAGTTCTAATGGGCATATTACTCTTTTCATTGGTCTTTTAGATAAACTTATATCGCCATATAGTTTACTGTTAAAATTTTGTCCTGCTAAAATTCCCATCATTAGCCTTGTTGTGGTGCCGGAATTTCCACAATTTAATGCTTCTATTGGAGCTTTTAATGCATCTTTTGCATCTATAATTATTTCTTTTTCGTTTATAAACTCAAATTCGCATCCTAGTTGTTTTATTATGTTTAAAGTAGACATACAATCAGCACCTTTTGAAAAGTTTGTTATTTTAACTTTTCCTTTTGTTAGTGCCGAAAACATAAATGCTCTATGTGTTATTGATTTATCGGCAGGTATTTCTATTATACCTTTTAATGATTTTGTTTTATTTACTGTTATATCCATAACTTTATTAGACAATAAATAGTTGATATTTGCAAATTTATTTGAATATTTCAGGATGATTTGAGTTTGATAAAACTATTTCCATATATTCATTTTTATCAATATTTATACCCATATTTTTTATATCTATTTTAAATTTTTTCTTTTTTTGCAGTTTTTTCTTTTTTTCTTCCACAAAATTACCTTATCCTTTTTTACAAAGAACTTTTGGAGTTCTGTATTTATCTATACTATCATAAGTTAATGATTTATCATTCATATATGATTTGAGTGCTGTTAAATATGCTTTTGCTGTATCTAATACAGTAAAGCAAGGAGTAGAATACATTTCGGCAATGGTTCTTATTAAAAAGCCTCTATCTTCACTACCGTATCTTGCTGAATTATTGTTTGTTGTTGGTGTGTTTATGATAAAACATAATTCTTTATTTTTCATATTTTTTTGCATTTTTTTAATATCAAATTTTTCTATTTCTTTTGATTCAATATTATGTAATTTTAAGAATTTATGAGTACCTGTTGTTGCAATAAGATTGTATCCCAATTCAACCAATGTTTTTGCTACTTCTACAGAATCTTTTTTATAATGGTCGTTGATTGAAATTAATACATTTCCTCTTTGAGTAGAAAGCTTATAGCCTGCAGCTAAGAAGCCTTTTACTAATGCTTTTTCATAAGATGTATCAATACCAAGAACTTCCCCTGTTGATTTCATCTCAGGTGCTAAGGCAGGATCTATTCTGTTTAATTTTTGGAATGAAAATATTGGAATTTTTGCACAAACTAAATTTGTTGTTTCAATGAGTCCAGGTTTATAACCTTGTTCTATAATAGATTTTCCTAAAATGGCATCAATCGCTATCTTAACCATAGGGGTGTTTGTTACTTTACTTAATATAGGTACTGTTCTTGATGCTCTTGGATTAACTTCAATAATATATGCTACATTATCTTTTAGTACAAATTGTATATTCATTAATCCTTTTATTTTTAGGGCTTTTGCAATTTTTTCCGTGTAAGAAATTAAGTTATTTATAATTTCTTGTGGAATGGTTCTTGTTGGATATATTGCAATAGAGTCACCAGAGTGAATACCTGCTCTTTCGATATGTTCTGTTATTGCCGGAATTAATACATTTTCTCCATCTGATATTGCATCAAGTTCAAGTTCTGTTCCTTCTATGTATTGGTCTATTAAGATAGGATGTTCATCTGAAAATTTCATGGCACCTTCGATATAGGAAAGAAGTTCATCTTTATTATACACAACTTGCATTCCTCTTCCGCCTATTACATATGATGGTCTTACTAAAAGAGGATAACCAAGAGTTTTTGCAACTTCTAGTGCTTCTTTTTGACTTTTTATTGCGTTTCCTTTTGGCTGAGGTATATTTAATTCTCTTAAAAGTTGTTCAAAGAGTTTTCTATCTTCTGCTATATTTATAGATTCGAGTGATGTGCCAAGAATTTTAACTCCTTTTTCATATAATTTAGGAGCTAAATTGATTGCAGTTTGTCCTCCAAATTGTACAAGAACACCTTCTGGTTTTTCTTTTTCTATTATATTCATTACATTTTCAATATGCATTGGTTCAAAGAAAAGTTTATCAGCAACATCGAAATCTGTTGATAAAGTTTCAGGGTTTGAATTTACTATTAATGATTTATAATTATTATTTCTTACTGCCCAAGCTGCATGTACAGAACAATAATCGAATTCAATACCTTGACCTATTCTTATTGGACCTGAACCTAATATTAATATTTTCTTATCTTCATTGTTGGAGTCACTTTCATCTATCTCGTTATAAGTAGAGTAATAATAAGGTGTATATGCTTTGAACTCTGCTGCACATGTATCTACAATTTTGAATGATGCACTTATTGAATTTTCTGTTCTGATTTTAGTTATTTCCTCTATTGGTAATTTAGTGTATCTTGCTATTTCTTCATCTAAGAATCCTTTTTCTTTTGCTTCAAGATACAAATCAATAGTTAAATTTTCACATTTAAGTTTATTTTCAAAATCAACAAGTCCTTTTATTTTATAGATGAACCATTTATCAATTTTTGTAATTTTATTAATTTCATCGATGCTTATTCCTCTATTTATTGCTTCTGCAACTCTGAAAATTCTTCTGTCATCTTGAACATGAAGAAGAGCTTTAAGTTCATCTTCACTGCATTCAATATGGCGACCTCTTAAAAGACCAGTATATTTTGATTCTATTGATGTAATAGCTTTTTTAAATGAACTTTCAAAAGTTCTTCCTATTGCCATTACTTCTCCAGTTGCTTTCATTTTTGTACCAAGAATTCTATCGCCGTGTTTAAATTTATCAAAAGGCCATTTTGGTATTTTTGTTACAACATAGTCAATGGCAGGCTCAAAGGCTGCTACTGTCTTTTTTGTTATAGAGTTTGGTATTTCATGTAAGTTATAACCTATTGCTATTTTAGTTGTTATTTTGGCAATCGGGTATCCTGTAGCTTTTGATGCAAGGGCAGATGAGCGGCTTACTCTTGGGTTTACCTCTATTACATAATATTGATTGCTCACTGTATCTAGCGCAAATTGAACATTACATCCGCCTTCAATTTTTAATGCTCTTATTATTTTTAGTGCTGCACTCCTTAGCATTTGGCATTCTTTATTTGTCAGTGTTTGAGTTGGTGCTACTACAAAACTATCTCCTGTATGTATTCCTATCGGATCAATGTTTTCCATATTACATATTGAAATAGCTGTATTGTTTGCATCTCTTATTACTTCATATTCTATTTCTTTATATCCGGCTATACTTTTTTCTACAAGTACTTGTGAAATAGGACTTAATGATAAACCTGTATATACTATTTCTTCGTATTCACTGTAATTGTTTGCAATACCTCCGCCTGTTCCGCCTAAGGTATATGCAGGTCTTACTATTATTGGAAATCCTATTTTTTGTGCAAATTTTTTAGCATCTTCAAAACTTGATACTATATCGCTTTCAGGAATTGGTTCTCCTATTTCAAGCATTAAATTTTTAAATAGTTCTCTATCTTCTGCTTTCTTTATTGATTCTATTTTTGTACCTAAAAGTTCTACATTATATTTTTCTAATATGCCGTTTTCGTATAATTTTACAGCTAAATTTAATCCTGTTTGGCCACCTAAAGTTGCTATAACTCCATTTGGTCTTTCCTTATCTATTATATAGGTTAGAGAATCTAGAGTTAATGGTTCTATATAAACTTTATCTGCAATATTTTCGTCTGTCATAATTGTTGCAGGATTCGAGTTTACAAGAATTACTTCAATATTTTCTTCTTTTAATGCTCTGCAAGCTTGTACTCCTGCGTAGTCAAATTCTGCAGCTTGCCCAATTACTATAGGTCCTGAACCTATTACTAAAACTTTTTTTATATCTTTATTAATTGGCATATTTTATCTCTTTCTTTTTATACAGTAACTTTTTTTACTTCTTCAATTTCTTTTATCCATTTTGTTATTATTTTATTTGAATCATAAGGTCCTGCTGTTAATTCGGGGTGGAATTGTACAGTTTTTATTTTATATTCCTCACATTCTATTCCTTCTATTGTATTATCATTTAAATTTATATATGTTATTTTTACATTAGATGGGAGTATACTACTATCAACAGCATAACTGTGATTTTGAGAAGTAATAAAAATTTCTCCGCTATTTGTATCTATTATTGGGTGATTACCTCCTCTATGACCATATTTTAGTTTAAATGTTTTTGCTCCAAGTGCTATTGACAATATTTGATGTCCTAGACATATTCCAAACAATCTTGTTTTACCAAGTAATTTTCTTGTAGTTTCTATTGTATGAATTGCATCTTCTGGATTACCCGGACCATTTGATAGCAGTACTGCATCAATATCTTCTTTTAATATTTCTTCTGCATTTACATCTGCGGGATATACTGTTATATCACAATTCAGATTTTTAAAATTATCCAATATACTTTTCTTTATACCCAAATCTATTATGGCAAGTTTTACGCCATTTCCTGGTATTCTTTCTGTTCTATATGTTGTTACATCAAGTGTTATATCTTTACTTATTCTATATTCTTTTACTCGGGCTTTTATCTCTGGTGTAATATCACCTGTTGTTATTGCACAGTTCATTGCTCCATAATTTCTTATTATTTGGGTTAAATATCTTGTATCTATTCCTTTTAATCCAATGATGTTATTTTGCTTAAGATATTCAGGAAGAGATATATAACTTTTATAGTGTGATTCATGTTCGCACATATTTTTTACTATAAATCCTTTAGCATGAATCTTTCCGCTTTCAAAATCATCTTTGTTTATTCCATAATTTCCGATTTCAGGATATGTCATAACAATAGTTTGTCCAGCATAAGAAGGATCTGTTAAAATTTCTTGATATCCTACCATTGAAGTATTAAATACAATTTCTCCGTAAGATGTTCCTTCTGCACCTATTGATTCACCTTCAAAAATCATTCCGTTTTCAAGTATTAATTTCCCTTTTGAAATGGCATAAGATTTATTTTGTGTTAATAGAGCATTTTCTATCTCTTCGTATATCATTTGAATGGCTTTTATTTTGTCCGGAGCATTTGTTACTGCTCTTCCTATTACCAGATAATCAGCACCTTCTTTTATTGCAATGCTTGGAGTTGCTAATCTTTTTTGATCATCTTTATTTGACCATTCAGGTCTAATTCCGGGACAAAGCACTTTAAAATCTTTACCGCAGGCTTGTTTTATTTTTTTTGCTTCCCATACACTTGCTACAACTCCGTCTAAACCCGCTTTTTTTGCCAAAATGGCTAAATTTATTGCGTATTCATCTGGTTTGTATGATATTTTTAACTCGTTTTTTAAACATTCTTCGCTAATACTTGTTAGAAGAGTAACACCTAAAATTGTAGGGTTTTCTCTTCCGAGCTCTTTTGCGGTTTTTCTTGCTGCTTCTTGTGATTTTCTCATCATTTCTTCGCCGCCACCGGCATGGACATTAAAAAATGATGCTCCGTTTCTTATTATATTTTCTGACGCTTTTGCTACTGTATTTGGTATATCGTGCAGTTTTACATCAAAGAAAAATTTTATATTTTGTTCCTGCATAAATTTGAATATTTCAAGTCCGTTACCTGTGAATAACTGCAGTCCGACTTTAAATGTTCCTACATAATCTTTTAATTGAGTTATTATTTTCTTAGCTTGTTCTATATCATCTACATCAAGTGCTAGAACTATTTTTTCTTTAATTTCAGGTCTTATTTGCATTTTCTTTATCCTATATTATATATTTTACCTTTTATTATTGTTAATTTTGCTTTGCCTTTCAATTTGTAACCGTCAAAAGGTGATATTCTGCATTTGGATTTAAATTTAGATGCATTAACTATCCATTCTTCATTTAAATCAATAACTGTTAAATTGGCTTCTTCCCCTATCGCTATATTTCCTTGATTTTTTATATTCAAAATAGATGCAGGATTGTATGTTAGTTTCTTTATAGCTTCTATTAATGAGAGATTATTATTATGTACAAGATAGGTTAGAGTTATTCCTAATGCTGTTTCAAAACCGGCTATTCCCATCGGTGCATTTTGTATAGGAAGCTGTTTTTCATGTACTGTATGAGGAGCGTGATCTGTTGCTATAACATCTATTGTTCCATCTTTAAGTCCATCTATTATTGCTTTTATATCTTCTTTTGTTCTTAAAGGTGGATTTACCTTATATTTTGCTTCATAGTTTGTTATATCATCTTCACAAAGACTAAAATAGTGAGGTGCTGTTTCTGCTGTTACTTTTAGACCTTCTTTTTTGGCTTGTCTTATTAATTCTACCGAGCGCTTTGTTGATACATGGGCAAAATGATATTTCCCATTTATACTTCTTACTACTTCAAGTTCTCTTGCTATTGCCAGAGATTCTGTTATGGCAGGAATTCCCTTTAGTCCCAGCCGAGTGGATACTTTTCCTTCATTTATTGCACCGCCATTTGCCAGAGATGAGTCTTCTGAATGCGATATTATAATTGAATTATGAGAATTTATGTATTTTAAAGCTTCTCTTAGTAAATGCATATTTTCAATGGGCTTTCCATCATCTGAAAATGCAATGGCCCCATTTGCTATAAGTTCTGATACATTAACTATTTTTTCACCATAAAGTCCTTTTGTGACTGCGCATATCGGATAAAATCCTATTTCACTTGCTTCTTTTGCTTTTTGTTTTATATAACTTAAAGTTGTCGTGTTATCTGTTTGCGGATTTGTATTTGCCATAGGGCATATTGCTGTATAGCCACCATTTATTGCTGATTCTATTCCTGTTTTTATTGTTTCTTTTGAATTAAACCCCGGTTCTCTTAAGTGGCAATGTATATCTATTAATCCAGGAACTATTATCTTACCTGTTAAATCTATTAATTCTTCATTTTCTTTTGGTAATAAATTTTTTCCTATTTCAATAATATTTTTATTTTCTATTCTTATATCTGATATATCTTCAAAATTATTTTGAGGATTTATAATTTTACCGTTTTTAAGAAGCATTTGTATCTCCTTTTAGTAATGTGTTTAAAACAGCCATTCTTACATAAACTCCGTTTTGGGCTTGTTCAAGTATTGTTTTCCCTACGTTATTGTCTAATAGTTCTGATGAAACTTCTATATTTCTGTTAGCTGGTCCCGGGTGCATTAATATTACATCTTCTGCTGCATATTCTTTTAAAAGTTTAGAGTCAATTTCGTATAATCTTTTATATTCTGATGAATCCGGGTAGCCTTCTTTATCGTGTCTTTCATTTTGCACTCTTAAAACCATAACTACGTTTGCATCTGTTATTGCAGATTTAACATCATTATGATACGTAACATTAAATGCTTCAAAATTTTCAAACTGTAAGTATGTTGGAGCGCATAAGTGTATTTGTGCTCCGAATTTTGTCAGAAGATTTATATTCGATTTTGCTACTCTGCTATGAGATACATCTCCTATAATTGTGATTTTTTTATTTTCCACACTCCCTATTTTTTCGAGCATTGTGTAAAAATCTAATAACGCCTGGGTTGGATGTGCATGGGTTCCATCACCTCCGTTTATGAATTTTATAGGATATTTTACTTGGCTCATTACATTATTTATTATGCCTGACAAACTATGTCTTATTACAACTGCATTTACTCCTAAAAAATATAAGTTCTCTATTGTATCTTTTAGGCTTTCTCCCTTTGATAGTGAAGAATGATTAGCATCAAAGTTTATTATATTCATTCCTAACTTTTGTCCTGTAATTTCAAAACTGCATCTTGTTCGTGTTGAATTTTCATAAAACATTAATGCTAATGTTTTTGAGTTAACGTCAGATTCTTTTTTGCCGTTTTTAAATTCTTTGGCAACATTTATTATGTTTATTATTTCTTCTTTTGATAAGCTTTTTATATCAATTAAATGATTCATTATGCTTTCGCCTTTTCTTCTCTGCTTCCCGGTTTTACTAATGGAATACCTTCTTTACATAAAGGACAATCATTTGGGTCATATACAACAGGGTCTATTTGAATTAATGATTTGATGTTATATTCTGTTTTGCCTTTTGTTCTGTCTACTATACATCCTACAGCAACTACTTCAGGCTCAAATTCTTTTATAGCTTCCATTGTTTCTTTTATTGTTCTTGCTGTTGTAATTACATCTTCTATTATTACAACTTTTTCGCCCTTTTTAAGAGTATAACCTCTTCTTAATTGCATAGTCCCATCTTTTCTTTCTACGAAAAGATTACGTTTCTTTGCGTTTTTTGCTGTTTCATATCCTATAATTACAGCGCCTATTGCAGGTGCTACTATTGTATCAAATTCTATTTCGGATAATTTCTCTGCTAACATTTTACCAATTTTCTCTGTTATATCCGGGTATTGATATAATTTAGCACATTGAAAATATATATCAGAATGAAGTCCTGATGTTAAACAAAAGTGACCGTGCAATACTCCTTGTGCTTTTTCCAGTAATTCTAAAACTTCATTTGCCATTTTATTTCCTCAATTCTTCTTTTAATTCATCTAAATCTTTATATCCGTTTTTAATTATGTACTCTTCAAGTTCATTTACTAATTTTTCTGATATTTCAGGGTGAGTAAAATTAGCTGTACCTATTTCAACTGCTTCTGCTCCTGCAGCGAAAAATTCTAAAACATCATCTATTGTTTCTATACCGCCAATTCCTATTATAGGTATATCTATTACTTGTGATAGTCTATATACGCAACTTATTGCAACAGGTTTTATTCCTATACCGGAATATCCCCCTTGAATAATTGTTTTTGTTACTTTGCCTTGTTGATTATTTATTTTTATAGACATTCCTTTTAGAGTATTTATTGCACTAATAGCATCGGCTCCTGCTTTTTGAACGGCAAGTCCTAAATTTTCTATTCTTGTTACGTTTGGAGTTAATTTTACTATTAAGTACCCTTTATATTCTTCTCTTATTGCTTTGATTAGTTCATATAAAGAATTTTCATCTACTCCAAATTCTAAGCAGCCCTGTTTTACATTCGGGCATGATACATTTACTTCTATTGCTTTTATTGAATTTTCCTGACAGATTTTACCAAGTTCAATATATTCATCTATTGTTGAACCTGCAATATTCATAATGTAGTCAATATTTTTTGCTTTTAAAATTGGAACTTTTTCATCAATAAATCTTTTTATTCCTATATTTTCAAGTCCTATTGAATTTATCATTCCTGCTTTTGTTTCTGTAATTCTTATGTTCTTGTTACCAGCTCTTGGATATAGTGAAATTGCTTTTGTGATAATAGCACCAAGTTTTGATAAATTAATAAATTCATCAAATTCATTTGCATATCCGAATGTACCTGAGGCCGTAAGTATTGGATTTTTTAATACCAAATTATTTAATGTTGTTTTTAGATAGTTCTCAGTTATTGCCATACAACCTCACTTCCTTTGAAAACAGGTCCATCTTTACATACAGTTGCATTTATAACTTTTCCGTCTTTTTTAATGTCTATCACACATCCTCTGCATACTCCAATCCCGCATGCCATTACTTTTTCCATTGCTACTTGCGTCTCAATTCCATATCTTTCTCCAAGTTCTGCTATTAGCTTTAAAACAATATAAGGACCACAAGCATATATAATTTTAGGTTTATATTCATTAATTATTACGCCTATATAATTTAAAACACTTCCCTTTTCTCCAAAAGAACCATCATCTGTACATATAAAATCACTTTTTGTATTTTGAGGTATTTCTTCTTTATTTAAAAATCCTGTTAAAAATAAATTTTCTATATTTTTTTCATCTAACTTTGTCTTTAAATATGAAATAGGAGCAACTCCGATACCTGCCCCTACTAATAATGATTTTTTATTTTCTATATTAAAATGATTTCCTAATGGCCCTATTATATCAATTGTTTCATCCTTTTTTAAAGACTTTATAAATTTGGTGCCTTTCCCTCTTTCCTTAACCAGAATTCCAATTTTCCCATTATTATTTGAAAATACACTAAATGGTCTTCTTAAGGTTAATCCTTCACAATATATTGATATAAATTGACCTGCTTTTACTTCAACTGGTTTATCACATTCTATTTCTACAAAAAAAGAACTTTTACTTACCTGTTCATTCTTTACTATTTTTGCTTTATATATTTTTTTCTCTTCTTTTTTTATCATTTCTATCTCTTTTTTGTTAAATTCTCAAAAAAAAAGAAAAACGGAAAGTTTTTCTTTTTATATTATGTATTTAATTTTAAATAAATGATATTTCATGACTCTTACCTTATTTCTATGTATTATGAAACCAATCAAAATTAAAGTCAATTAAAATAAATAACATATTTACAATAAAAAAATTAATAATCCTTATACTCTATCCTTGTAGGTAATTTGGCTGATTTATATTTGTAATAAATTACTTTTGTAATATTTTATACGAAAGGATTTTATATGTTTTCACATAATGACATAACAAAAGATTTATCTAGAGCGAAAAAATTTTTTGAAGATATTGTTTCTTTTACAGTAGGACCTTTTTCTCTTGATGATATTATCCATAATAGAATTAATTCAATTAATTTAATTGATGTAAGAGATTATAATAATTATATTGATGGACATGTTCCTTATGCTATTCATATACCATATAAAGATGAAAATTTTGATGCTATTGACAAAAGTAAGGTAACAATTGTTTATTCTTATTCTGATTCTTGCCCAAGGGCTTATAATACAGCATTAAAATTGATAGAAAAACATTTTCCTGCTGTTGTTTTAAGAGGTGGGTTTAAGGAATGGAAAAAATTTGATTTTGATATTGTTAAAACTGATTCTGAAGATTATGATGAAGCAGATAAAGATAATAAATAATGAGTTATTAAGAAAAACTTATAAGCTGACTTTTGTGTTTTTTTACAAAAGTCAGTTTTTTATATTAACTATAATTATTAGAAATAGTATTAGTATAAGAGAAATTGAAGATAAGAAGATTATAAATTTCCAGAAAAAAGAAAGTTTTATTTGTTTTATATTTTCTTTTGATTTTTCTTTTTTATTGTTTTCAATTTTTATTTTTTCTTTTTCTTTTTCTTCTTTATATTTATTAGCAAGAGATTTTTGAGGCTTTTTATTTAACATTAATGTGTCAATATCATAATTTAACTTTAATATCTTTTCTGATGCTCCCTTGTTGTAAACGCAGTAATTAATAGAAATTTCGAAGGCTCTCTTTAGACATTCAAGTGCGTTTATTCCGTCTTTTTTTATAGAACCAGAGTGAGCTGATTGGTTTCCATTCTTTTTTAAAAAATATAAATCATCAATAAATTCTTTTTCTTGTATACTTCCTGTTGAATTTTCTTTCAGTATTGTAAGCATTTCATCAAATGATTTTACTTCTTGTTTATTTTCTTTGAGTATTTCTTTACAAATTTGTTCTGCAAATCTTCTTGTTTGAACCATGCTTTGTTCAAAATACTCATCTTTATATAGTTTTTCTGCTTCAACTATAATTTCAAATAGATTATTATTTATTTTCTTTAAAAATTGGAAATTTGTATTCATAATTAATATATTTCATTATTTTAAAATATTATAATTATTTTAACAAAAAATTTTTTTATAATTTTTAAAAAAATAGAAGTCTGAGAAAAAATTCACGATAGATTAAAGTGTGAGCGAATTAAGAAAGGAAAAAAATGAACGTATCAAAAATATCTATGAATACAGGTGCATCATTTAAAGCACAGACAAAAATTAGTGCGTCTGAAACTATGTTGAGTAAAGAAGACAGAGAATATTTTGAAAAACTTGGATCTAAAGTGGGTACAGATTCTGATACCATTGAAATAGCAATTGGAGATTTGACTCCAAGTAAAATGAATCCTTCTGTATTGATTTATAATTATTCAAGTAATACTAAAATTGGTAATGCTGTTACAAAGAAAAGTATGGATATTCCTTTTATAAAGGATGGAGTTAAAAATGAACAAAACTCACCTCTAAGTTATCTTACAAAGGTTTTTGATAGAATGATAAAGTAATTATTATAAATTGAATGTGAGAGAAATTTTTTATAAAAGTTTTAAGGCGGATTATATTCCGCCTTTTTAATACCATACAAATGGAGTAGTGCTTAAACATATTGTTTTATGGTATAAATCTCTTATAGATGAGAGAAGGACACTAGCAATGAATGAATTAAAAGAGAACATCAAAAAGTTTTTACTTATTAAGTATGCAAAATCAAAATTAGAACAAAGTAATCATAGACTTTCTAAATCAATACCTTGGATTCAAAGAAAAAGCCTTTCTAATACAATTCAAGATCATTGCAGAGTTCTATTAAATACACTTATTAATGATAGTGAAAAACAATCTTTACGTCAGAATAAATTTATTGTTGATTCTATATTAAAATATACGCTCGGAAAGAGTGAAAATCTATTGAAATCTAATAGAAAAGCAAAAGATATAAAGTCTTACATGCAATTAAATTCATATATTGTCTATGATGAAATAATGAAGGGTATTGCTTCTCATAAAAATAAGAAAGCAATTAAATTCAATATTGAAAAACAATTATCTCAAATCCAAGAAAAAATAGATTCAAAAGTTAGTATTGAAGAAATTCTTCAAGAAAAAATAAGTGCTTAACTAATTTATTATAAAAGTTAAAAAGGAAATCGAAATTTTCGATTTCCTTTTTTAATCAAATAAATCTGTTTCATATATTAAATCATATTGATCTGCAATATCTTGCACAAATTCATGTCTTGTTTCAAGACCTTCAGGTGTTTCAAAATATTGATTAATTTTGTCTAAATTCTGAATAATTGCATTATGTTCTTTATCATATTTCATTGGATTCATTAGTATATAAAAGCTCATTAGATTTTTTAATTGTTTTGATAACGATTTAATATCAGCATTTTCTAAATCTATATCTAAAGATTTTGCAGAATTTATTGCCTCTTCATCTTCTATTTCTTCTTTATTTCTTCCCATTGTATTTACCATGAAATCTTTATACATATCAATTAAATCTTCACGGGTTGTTTCACAAGGAATACCAAGTTTCTTAAGAACTTTAATACATAGTTGTTTTTCAAGTTCACTGTATAATTTACTATAGCCATCATCTATCTTTAAAGGATGTTTTTTTGTTAATCGTGAATATTTACCGTCAATAGTTATTGCTTCTTGTGATTCTGCATCTGTCGAAAGAAGAACACTAATATCACCGCTGGATAATGGATAACTAACAGGATGTCCGTGTATTAGCTTACAATTAGGAGTTAGTTTTCTTGTGTTTACGCTGCAGTGTTTGTTATCTCCTTCGCTTTCATCAAGAATTGTTCCGTTTTGATCAATAGCAACGGCATATTCTGTTTGATTTTGTTTTAAAGTTTCTATTATTTTGTTTTTTGCATATTCTATAGCTGATTCTTGAGCACTTTTACTTCTTGTAAAAGTATCTTCTCCTATTGTTTGTTTTATAGGATTTTGTCTTTGTGTGTTATTAATTTGGTATATGTTTCCACAAAAATTTATTCTATTTATCATTCTTTCTTCCTTTTACTTTATATAAATAAATAAAAAGAAGAAATTGCCTTTTTTTATTTTTTTGTAACAACTTATTAATGAAATAATTACTTTGTTAACAAGCATGACTTGGTAACAAAGCCTGATATAGACTATATCTTTGGTTATTTTATTCTTACATCTGCCGCAAGTTTGTGTGCAAATAATCCTTCTTTTTCGGCAAAAATAGATGCATTTTTTGCTGTTTTATTTATTGAGTTAGGATTTATTATTTGATATGTTTGAATTTTTATATAATCAAAAACGCTTAAACCACCTGTATACTTTGATACCTGATTTGTTGGAAGAGTGTGATTTGTTCCTGATACGTAGTCACCAAAAACTTCTGCCGAATAATTTCCGATAAATAATGAACCGTAATTAGTAAATTCATCTATATATTTATCCGTATTTCCGAAACACAATTCCAAATGTTCCGGTGCTTTTTCATTGGAAAGTTTTATAGCTTCTTCTATTGAATCTACTATTACAGCGTAAGATTTATCGTAAGAAATTTCTGCTATATTTTTTGTTGAAAGTTCTTTTAAATATTCTCTCGCTTTTTCATCAACTTTTTTAGCTAATTCTCTTGATGAACATATTAAAAATGCCCTGGCATCTTTATCATGTTCGCACTGAGCCAGCATATCAGCGGCTATAAAATTAATATTAGAATTTTCATCAGCTATAATCATAACTTCAGAAGGACCAGCCAGAAAATCAATTCCGCATTCTCCATATACATGTTTTTTTGCAGCTGTTACATATTTATTCCCTGGTCCTACTATTTTATTAACTTTTTTTATTGTTTCTGTACCGTAAGCCATTGCCGCAATTGCTTGTACTCCACCAATTCTGTATATCTCATCAGCACCTGCCATATATGCTGCTGCTATGGTAACAGGCTTTATTTTGGGGGACATCGCTATTACTCTTTTGACTCCTGCCGCTTTCGCCGGAACAATCGTCATTATTGCACTGGATGGCAGGGGATAATTCCCTCCCGGAATATAACAACCTACTGAATCAATGGCTATTATCTTATGTCCTAGAGTATTTCCGCTTATCTCTATATTTAGTTCTTTTATACTTCCCAGTTGTGCTTTTGCAAATTCATTAACATTATTAATTGCATATTTTAAGGTTTCTTTTGTTTGATTATCAATTGAATTAATTGATTCTTCTATTTCTTTTTCACTAACTTTAAAATTTTCTATGTAACCATCGCCGAATTTTTCTGTGTATTCTCTTACTGCATTATCTCCAAAAGTTTTGACTTTTGATATGATTTCATTTACAGACTCAATATTTTCAAATTCAATCTTTGAAAAAAAGTCTTTATCTATGTCTTTATAATTTATTATTTTCATAAGTTTTCCTATTTTGTTCTTGATGCGAGGTTATTTAATATGTCTTGTGGTGTAACATTATGTAATGCCATATATGTTAGCATGTGATATGTTAAATCACTTGCTTCCCATTCTAATCCGTCACCTTTTTCGAAATTGACAGATTCAAATGCTTCCTCCATTATTTTTCTCTCAAGTTTAAATTCATCTTTAAATAACTTAGTTGTATATGAATTTTCCGGCATCTTCTCTTTTCTGTCTAAAAGTAATTGATATAATTCATTTATACAAAAATCTTTATCCTCAAAACAAGAATATCTTCCCGTATGACAAGCGTTTCCTTTTTGTTTTACTTTGAAGAGTAATGTATCTTGGTCACAGTCAAATTTTGAACTTATTAATTCTTGAGTATTTCCGGAAGTTGCACCTTTTGTCCATAATTCTTGTCTTGATCTGCTCCAGTATGTTGCTTTGCCTTCAGATAATGATTTTCTGAGCGACTCTTCATTTGAATAGGCAAGCATTAAAACTTGTTTTGTATCTATATCTTGAACTATAGTTGGTATTAATCCGTTTTGTTTATTAAAATCCATAACAGCAACATAAGCATCTTCAAGTTTAATCGCTCC
This sequence comes from Candidatus Gastranaerophilales bacterium, assembly GCA_944326485.1. Lineage (GTDB taxonomy): Bacteria > Cyanobacteriota > Vampirovibrionia > Gastranaerophilales > Gastranaerophilaceae > Avigastranaerophilus. The sequence goes on from CALVED010000006.1 coordinate 101,807, forward strand.
TGTATATATGCTCATGCCTAATTGAGTTGAAACATTCATTTTAACAAGAGTTTTTATTTCATCAATTGTAGAAATACCACCTGCTGCAATAAGTGTTTTCTTTGTCATTGAGCGGATTTTACTTATTGCATTTATATCTGTTCCTTGCATCATGCCTTCTTTATCTACTATGGTATATAGATATCCTGCGCAAAAATTATCAAATCTTCTAACATATTCTTCTGGTGATGCGTTTATTTGTGTTGTCCAGCCTTCAATTGTTATTTTCCCTTGTTTTGCATCAATAGCAACAATAACTTTATCTTTAGGAAGTTTTGATAGTAGTTCTTCATTTGCTGCTGTTCCTATTATTATTTGCTTTGCTCCGTTAGCAAGAATTCTTTTAGCTTTTTCTATATCTCTTATTCCTCCGCCAACTCTGCAATGGGCAATTTTACAAATCTCTTTTATTAGTGCTTCGTTGTCTCCTTTATTCATTGCTGCATCTAAGTCTATAACACTAATTTCTCCAAATCTAGAATAATATTTTGCAAGTTCTAATACATTTTCTTTTTCTAAAACTTTTTCTTTTCCTTGTCTTAGTTGAACTGCTTTGCCGCCCATTAAGTCGATACTTGGAATAATCATTTTATTTACCTTTCTTTGTGTATTAATTTAATTATAGTCGAAAAAGTTTTTTTCTGAAAAGGTTAAATATGAAAATGAACTTTTGATTTTATATTTCGTTCTATATTACACAAGGATATTTTAAAAAATGTTTATTCCCGTAATATAGATTCCAAATACTACTTATTTATTCCATGACAGAACTCTCGGTGATTTAAAAAATTAAATCACCTTTTCTTTTAAAAAATTTGTTGACTCTAAAAAATGTTCTTGGTATCTTAATAAAGAAGTTAGACAAATGCGTCTGTAGCTCAGTAGGTAGAGCACTCCCCTTTTAAGGGATAGGTCGCGCGTTCGAATCGCGCCAGACGCACCATTTTAAGCCCCATAAGGGGCTTTATTTTTTGTCTTCTTCTTAATAAAAATTAATATTGTCATCAATATTGTTAATAATAAGTAATTTAATTACTTATTATTTATAAGTTTTAAAAGTTTAAGGTATGTAAAGATGAATATTCAAAATATAAATAATTATAGTTATTTATCTAAAATTAATAGTTTAAACAAAAATATTAAAGTTAAAACTAAAGGTATTAAAAATGATGAATTTACAAAAAATTCTCAAGATGCTTCAAATGATGGGAAATTTACCTTTAAAGAAGCTATAAAAAATTTTGGAAAAGGTATAATAAGCCCAGTAACAACAATAATGAAACATCCATTTATGACAATTGGTGCTATTGCTTCAACAGCTGCGGTTTGTTCTGTAGTACCTGTACTAACTCCTATTTTAGCTGTGGGCTTTGGAGCATTAAGTTTTGTTCAGTTGGGAAAAGGTATATATAATGCTGCCAAAGAATATAAAAATGGTAATTACGACAATTCAGAAAAGGCTTTTGAACAAATAGGTCAAGGTGCTATAAGTAGTGCATTGAGTGTTTTGGGACTTAAACAAGCAGCAAAAGTCGCTAAAGAAGCTAAAGTTATGAGTAATTTAAAAGTAAATGTTTTAGATGCAGAACAAAAAGCACAAATATCGAAAGATGTTACATCTTCTTCTATGATTAGTGCGTTAAAAGAAAATCTTTCACTTATTTTTACAAAAGAAGGAAGGCAAGCTGTTTTATATCAATTCAAACCAAGTACTTTGAAATCCAGAGTTATCGACCTTGTGAAATTTGTTAAAGGAAAAAAAGTTCCTGTAAAGAAAAAAATTGAATATGAAAAATCAGTTGATCAAGCTGAAAAATTTAGAAAATCACCTGAAGGTATTAGAAGAGCTGCATTAAGTGATGAACAGATTGAAGCCGAAGTTCATAAATCTTTTGATAAGGCTTTTGATGATTTAGGTATTCCAAAGAAGCTTAGACCAAAACTTAAAATAGATAAAGCATCAGAAAAAAGTGGTGGAAGTTATAATGCATCAAATCACACAATTGATTATAATCCCGAGTCATATAGAGCTGGTACTTTTGAAATAGATGATGTAATTATGCATGAAGCGACTCATTGTAAAGAAGCATTGTTAAGGGCAGGAATACCTCAGGATAAGGTTAATGAAATTGTTAAAAATGAGTTAATTAATAGAGTTTTTAACGGCGAAAGTGAAAAAATAATTTTAAGAGGAAGTTTTTTGGGTACTAAAACAATGGACCCTCCCAAAATGAATACCTCTTTAAAAAAAGATTTTGTAAGATTTGCTTGTGAAAATATATATAAAAAAGATAATAATTTAGTTAAAGGTTTGTCTTCTTATATTGATGAATATGAAGCAATAAAAAGCGGAAGTAAATATGCAAGTTCTGTAAAATTTGATGCTGCTCAAAAAGAAATAGCTCCTTTTATTGGCAAAATTAAAGCAATATTAGATAAACATCCGGAATTTACTTCTCAGTTTGATAGTTATGATGATGCTTTAAATGAAATGTTGAAATATTCTTTATCACATAATGTAAGATATAATTCTTTTGCAAATGTATCTGTTGGAAGAATTAATCCTGATGATTTGCCTAAATTATCTCCTGAGTTATTGAAAAAGGCAGAACAATCATTAGTGGATAATATTACAACAATAGAAGGAAATGGTAGAATTTCGGGAATTAATGGTTTGTTTGCGAATAATAATGCATTTAACCAATATCAATTTAGTCCGGAGGAAGTTCTTGCTCAAAAGAATGGAAAAACTTTCTTAATAAAAAATTTATCTGCAAGGATGGAACAGCTAAAACAATCAGGTAATCTATCTCCTGAAGAAGAATCTTTTATTAATTCAATGATTGAAAAATCTAAATTAATAATTGAGTATAAAACAAAAGGATTAGAATATTATCAGAAATATACTCAATTAATTAATAATCCAAATGATGAAAATTTGGCTCAAATTGTCAAAACGATGGAATCTGAACTTAATGCTATGAAATCAGCATTTTCACCTGTTGAATATGAAAGGGTTGAACAGTTTGTTGAAATTATGGGAAGTCCCGATCTGGCTACTTCATTTGTTCCTGGAAATATATTTGCTTTATTTGGTCAAATAAAAGATGAAGATTAAGAAGTTCGTAAAAAGTTTACGATAAGCTGAAAGTTAAGAATTTTTATTCTGAAAACATATCACTTGATAAATATCTCATTCCTGTGTCAGGAAGAATAACAACTATTAATTTATCTTTATTTTCTTCTTGTTTTGATAGCTCTAATGCAGCGTAAAGAGCTGCGCCGGATGAAATGCCTGCAAATATTCCTTCTTCTTTTGTTAATTTAAGAGCAGTATTTATTGCATCTTCATCAGTAACTGTTATAACTTTATCTATAATGCTTGCATCATAATTCTTTGGAATAAAGTTCGCACCTATTCCTTGTATTTTGTGAGCACCTGCTTTTCCTTTCGTTATTACAGGAGATGCTGCCGGTTCAACACCTATTGCTTTTATATTTGGGTTCTTTTCTTTAAGCTTTTTTGCTATTCCTGAAATTGTACCGCCTGTTCCTATGCCTGCTATTACTATATCAACTTTTCCTTCTGTATCGTTCCATATTTCCATTCCGGTTGTTTCATAATGAACTTTAGTATTTGAAGGATTATTGAATTGCTGGGGAATGAAAGAACCTTTTATTTCTTTTTTTAATCTTTCTGCTTCCTCTACAGCTCCTTGCATTCCCTTTTTACCGTCTGTTAAAATTAGTTGAGCGCCATACGCTCTTAAAATGTCCCGTCTTTCTTTACTCATTGTTTCTGGCATGGTTAATATTAATTTGTATCCTTTTATTAATGATACAAGTGCTAAACCTATACCTGTATTTCCGCTTGTAGGCTCAATAATTGTACTTTCACCGCTTTTTATTAGCCCTTTTCTTTCAGCATCTTCAATCATACTTAGAGCTGTTCTATCCTTTATTGAACCTGCAGGATTAAAATATTCTATTTTTACTAAAATATCTGCATATCCTTTATTAAGTTTGTTTATTCTCACAAGAGGAGTATTCCCGATTAATTCTGATATATTATTATATATTTTCATTTGTTTAACCTTCTTTTTTTAGTTTTTTACCAATTCTTTCCCTATGTCTTGTATCATTTTTATATCTTGTTGTGGACTTTTACCTGTTGTTGTTAAATAGTTTCCTGTTAATATTCCTTCAACACAACATTTTAATGCTTTTTTTTGATTTTCTTCAGAAAGTCTCATTCTGCCTCCGCAAAATCTTAATATTGATTTTGGGTTTGCTATTTTGAATATTGCAAGTGTCCTTAAAATATTTTCTTCATCAATCTTGTTATAATAATTTTCAAACGGAGTCTTTTCTATAGGCATTAATATATTAATTGGAATAGAATCAGGTTCTATTTCACTTAATTCTATTGCCATCTCAATTCTTTGTTCTTTGCTTTCTCCCATCCCTAAAATTACACCGCAGCATAATTCCATATTATATTTTTTTACTAATTTACAAGTATTTAATCTGTCTTGCCAATTGTGGGTTGTGCATATATTTTTATAATAAGATTCTGATGTATTTATGTTATGGTGAAATCTTTTTAAACCATGTTGAGCTAATAATTTAGCTTGTTCTTCATTTAAAATGCCAATAGATGCACAACTTTTTATTCCTTCTATTTTATTTAATTCATCTATAAGTTCAAGAATTTTATTAAAATTTTCTTCGTCCGGTGATTTACCTGATGTTACTATAGCAAAACGTGTTACTCCATTTTCTTTAGCTTCAAGTGCCGCTTTTATAACTTCATTTTTATTTACTATTGGATAATCTTCTATGTCTGTTCTGTAATGAGAACTTTGGGCACAATATTTACAATCTTGCGAACATTTACCGTTTCTGGCATTAACTAATGAACAGAATTCGACTTTATTTGATACGTACTTTGATGATAAATTCAAAAGTTCTTCTAAAGGGTAATCATATAATTTTATAAGTTCTTCTTTTTTCATAATACTTCTTTTATAATTCCTCCGCCTATTACTGTATCATTATCATAAAATACTGCAGATTGTCCTTTCGCTATAGGATTTTGTAACTCTGAAAAGATTACTTTTATTTTATTATTTTTCATTGGAAAAATTGTTGCTTCTTTTGGTTCTTGAGCTGAACGTATTTTCACAGTGCACAATTTAGGCTCTATTAGTTTTTCTATAGAGCTTAATACTATATTATCTGCTATTAGTCCTTTATTTAGAGAATCTTTTTTATATGCTACAACTACTTCATTTGTTTTTTCTCTTAATTCTATAACATATAAAGGTTCTTTTGCTGCTACTTTTAATCCTTTTCTTTGACCAATAGTATAGTTCCAAAAACCATCATGAGTCCCTAATATATTTCCATCTTTATCAACTATATTACCTCTTTGTGGTTTTGCATTAAGAATGTCATTATAATCTCCGTTATAAAAATCTTGGCTATCAGGTTTATTAGCAACCGGTAAATTATATTTTTGGGCAATTTCTCTTATTTCTTCTTTTGTATAATCACCTAATGGCATTAATATATTTTTTAATTGTTCTTGAGTTAACCCATAAAGAAAGTATGATTGATCTTTTTTAGGATTTTTCCCTCTTTTTAATATATACCTGTTTCCCTCTTCTTCTATTTTGGCGTAGTGACCGGTTGCAAATTTATCAAAATTAATACCTTCTTTTTTTGCAAGTTCAGGAAATATTCCGAATTTTATATATCTATTACAGCATACACAGGGATTTGGTGTTCCGCCTTTTAAATATTCTTCTCTAAAGTAGTTTATAACAATTTTTTCATATTCTTTAGAACAATCTATAACGTGGAATTCTATTTTAAGTTTATTTGCTATTTCTTTTGCTTGTTCTATTTCTTTATTTTTATCAGGACTTAAACAAGCACAGTGAGTTGATTCTTTTTTATTATTGAAGTTGTATTTTTCTTCTATTCTTCTGAAAGTTTCGCTATTTCCCCATAACGACATAATAGCCCCAATAACATTATAACCTTGTTCTTTTAAAAGTAATGCCGCAACAGCTGAATCGACACCTCCGGACATTCCTACTAAAACTCTCATTTGTCCTCCTGAAAAGGGTTAAATACTCTCATAGCGAAAGATTTATTATAAGAATTTATTCCCATATTATTTATTATACAACTAAATTTTCTAATCTTAATCTACATAGTTTCTGATTGTTTGAATTTGGGTATAAATATTGTATAATAGTTGAGTAAATCTTTTAATTTTAAAAAGAATGGAAAATATAGTGAATAAAAAGGTATCAAAGTATTTTTCTTATAAAAAAGCGTTCACATTATCTGAAGTATTGGTAACTTTAGTTATAATAGGGGTTGTCGCTGTTATGACTGTTCCTGTTATTATGCAGTCAACAGGAAGACATGAATATGTTTCAAGATTAAAAAAAGCTCATTCTGTTTTGGGGCAAGCTCTTACTCGTATTGCCATGCAAGAAGGTCTTCCTAATGGTGATTATAGTTATATACAAGAAGATGAAAATGGAATATTTTTTGATCTTTTTTCACAAGTTGTTGATCCGATAAAAATATGTAGAGATGGAGAAACCGGATGTATTTTTTCATCTTTAACTCAGTTAAACGGTTCGAGTACTAGTTATCCAAGCTCATATTCTTTAATTACAAAAGATGGTATGTCATATGGTTGGAATAAAGGTACTTGCAGTGAAATCGGTCTCTCTGCCGAAGATGAAGCAAATTGTGTTGGCAGTTTCATAGTTGATATTAATGGCTTCGGAAATCCTAATAGATTTGGTTATGACATTTTCTTTTTTGCGGTTATTGATCAAAAAGGACTTGTAGCCGCTGGTAGTGGGAATGAATCTCAAGATTGTTCAAGATCAAATAAGGGAATGACTTGTGCTGCTAAAGTTATAAGTACTGCAAATATTGATTATTTATAATAAAAAGCAGAAAATTTATTATTTCCTGCTTCTGTTTTTTATTTATATTATTTATTTAAAAGGATTATCTAATATTATTGTTTGATCTCTATTTGGACCAACACTAATAATTTTTATAGGAATTCCGACTAACTCTTCAAGTTTGTTTAAGTATATTTTTGCATTTTCCGGTAAATCTTCTATTGTTTTTGCGTTTGAAATATCTGAATTCCATCCTTTGAATGTTTCATAAACAGGTTCTAAATAGTTGTGTAAGTTTATATTTGTAGGATAATCTTTATAAATTTTACCGTTACGCTTATCTTTATAAGCTATGCATACTTTTAATTCATCAAAATCATTTAATACATCTATTTTTGTAATGGCCATTTGAGTTAAACCGCCAACTAAAACACAATATCTTGACAATACAGCATCAAACCATCCGCAACGTCTTGGTCTTCCTGTAGTAGTTCCAAATTCACCGCCTATTGTTCTTATTCTTTCTCCGGTTTCATCTTTTAGCTCCGTTACAAAAGGACCTTCTCCTACTCTTGTTATATATGCTTTTGTTACACCTATAACATTTTCTATATGTGTAGGACCTATTCCGCTTCCTGTTGCGGCTCCACCTCCTATTGGATTTGAACTTGTAACATAAGGATATGTTCCATAATCAATATCAAGCATTATTCCTTGTGCACCTTCAAATAATATTTTTTTATCTTCTTTTAATGCTTTTGTTAATTTATCTACCCATTCGTTGCATACATATGGTTCAAATATTTTTGCATATTCTTTGCAATATTTAATCATTTCTTCTTTTGTATATGTTTTGCTGTCATATACTTTTTCTAAAATTTTGTTTTTTAAGGGTAATATGGCATCTAAACGAGAATTTAAAGCTTCTTCATCATATAAATCTTGTACTTTTATTCCGTATCTGCCAATTTTATCAGAATAAGTAGGACCTATACCTTTTTTTGTAGTACCTATTTTATTTTTTCCTGAGGTATTCTCACTTATTCCATCGATATCTATATGATAAGGTAGAGTAATTGTTGCTAAAGGGCTTATTTTTAGTCCGGATAAATCAACCCCTCTTGCTCTTAATTCCTCAGTTTCTTTTAGAAATGTTTCCGGATGAATTACTGTTCCTGCTCCTATAAAACAGAATTTGTTTTTATATAAAACACCAGATGGTACAAGGTGAAATTTGTATGTTTCATTATTTACAACTACTGTATGACCTGCATTACAGCCGCCTTGATATCTTATAATAACATCGGCATATTCGGCTAAAAGATCTGTTATTTTAGCTTTTCCTTCATCACCCCATTGTGCACCAACTATAACAGTATTTTTCATATAAATAACCTTTCTTAAAACATGGTTCTACTTTTGTATTATAGAACAAAGTAGTTATATAAAAAACTTATAAGCGACTTACATTAACATTTATATAAAATGTCCGAGAAAAAATCACGATAAGTTGAAAGAGTGAGTGAGTTTTTTTACAAAACGAACCAAAAACTTTGTTGTTGAGTGAGCTTTGAAGGTGAGCAGAGTTTTTAAATGGTGAGTACTTCGTTATCAAGTCATCCTCGGTAACAAAGTGCGATACTAAATTAAATTAAAAATTGTAAAATTGACACTTTTAAGATATTTTTTTATTTTTTATTCTTTATCATTTAATTTTTTTCTTTTTTTACGCAAAAAAAAGCCACTTCGTGAGTGGTCTATTTCTGCATCCTAATGGTCTCTTTTGTGTTTATTATTTAGGAGTTTATATGTGTTCGGGGTTGTAATGTTTCATTTAGTGTTTTATTTACACTTAAATCTTATATTATTATTATGACACATATAACAATTATGTCAAGTGTCAAAAAAATACAATATTAAGATATGTAAATTTGACTTTATTATATATTCATTAACCTTGTATATTCAGACTTTAAAGTATTTTTGTCTTTATTATATTTTATAAAATTCCAAGGAAGTTCTTCTTTTATATCTATTTCTCTTAATGCATAATAATCAGAGTTTTTAAGCATGCCATTTTTTTCAAATTCTTTATATGTGCTTTTAAAGGCTCCTATATTTCCGCCTCGATTATATACCTCTATTAGATAAGGAGTTAATTCTCTTGATCCTCTTGATAATAGTGCTTGTATGTAGTCCCATTTTACGCTTGAAGTTCGTACTTTTATTCCTATTTTTGCAAATTCTTTTTTTATATATTCATTTTTCTTTTCCAGTGATTTCGTATCTTCTCTTCTTGCATATTGAAAAGGAGTTTGAGCTTTTGGAACAAATGTTGAAAAACTTGGCGTTAAAATAAAGCTTTTATACTTATGTTTTATTTCTTTGCATAATTCTATAAATGCATCCAAATCTTTATATGTTTCTGTTGGAAGCCCTATTATCCCGTATATCTTCAAACCTGTGAAACCATGTTTTACCATTTTATCAACAATGGTCATTATATCTTCTTTTGTAAGATGTTTATTTATTACTCTTCTTAATCTTTCGCTACCTGCTTCAATTGCAATTGTTGCTGTTTTTTGTCCGCATTTATGAAGCATTTCTAATGTTTTATCGGATACATAGTCGGCTCTGAGAGAAGATACAGATACTTCTAATTGTATTCCTGAATCTACTTTATCTATAATATATTGACAAATATCATCTATTTGCGGATGTGCACATATTAATGCACCTAAAAGTGCTATTTTATTTGTATGTTTTATTGCATAATCAATATTTTTTATTATCTCTTTGTAAGGACAAAATCTTACTGGGCTATTTATGAATGATGTAAGACAAAATCCACAGCTTTGAGGACACCCTCTTTCTACTTCAATGATATATGTATTGGGAAAAAAACTATCTTGGGTTAATATTGGTGTTGTTGTACATTCGTTTAAATTATAGTGAGCCTTTTTTACTTCATAGTCTTTTGTTTTTCTGCTTGGAATATATATTCCTTCAATTGTAGACAATAATTCAAGCTTTTCTTTTTTTGTTATATTTTTGTTTTCTTTTAGTATTTCTATAACTTCTTTTATTGTTGGTTCTGCGTCTGAAACCATTATGAAATCAAAAAATTCAGCAAATGGCTCCGGATTTGCACTAACCACAGGTCCTCCCGCATAGATTAGTGGGTGTTTTTCATTTCTTTCTTTTGATAAAAATGGTACATTATATTTTTTTAAAATATTTAGTATTCCAAGATAATCTAATTCAAAAGAAAATGAAAATGCAATAAGATCTATTTCCTCAATTCTCTTTGTTGTTTTAGTTGTGTCTGTAAATATTCTTTCAGTATATATATCTTCAATTTGGTCTATATATTTAAAAACAGTTAAATATCCTAATGCTGACATTCCAAAGTTATATACAGCAGGAAAAGCACACCACACATTATAATTAGATGGAAATATCTTGTGTGTTGTATATAGTACTTTTTCTTGCATTATTTATTTTCTTCTTCTTCTTCTTTATCTTTCATCTTATTATTAATTGTTTTTAGATATAGTTCATCAAACAAAGTCAGTAATAATGCAGCTATAGCAGGAGATAAAATTACACCCCATACTCCTAAAAATTGTGCTGCTATTAAGAATGCAAATATTATTATTAATGGATGTAAATCTAGAAACTTACCAAATACAAGTGGTCTTATAAAATTATTTGAAATCCATTGTGCAGCCAAATATACTAAAGCTGCTAAAATTACTATTAACCAGCCTTGTTGAGAAGCACATAATATGCCTAATATAAAAGCTACTGTTGGACCTACTATTGGAATTATGTCTAATAGTCCTGCTATTAAACCAAGTAAAACAGCATATTGTACTTTTAATATTAAAAGCCCTATTGCTGTAAAAATAGCTACTGTAGACATAGACAGAACTTGAGCTATTACATATCCGCCTACTTTATGTTCTATATTTTCATATACTTCTTTTGCTCTTTGTTTCATTTTTGGTGGAAACATTGCTATTATTGCATCTCGTATAAGATTTTTCTCAAATGTCATATAAAATACAATAACGCCCATTGTAATTATTACTGTTATTGTTTCCATTATGGCAACCGTGAAGTTTATTGATTTGTTTACAAGTCCCGATGCCATTTGTGATGATGTCTGTGTTATTGTATCAAGATTTATATATTCGATTAGTGTTTTTCCCATTATAGTTTTTTTACTTAAAAAATCTAAGATTTCTTTTATAAATACAGGTACATTACTTATTACTTGTTGAATTTCTTGTATTGATATACTTATGATTGGTATTAGAAATAATATTACTATTAGTATAGTTCCAGTTATAACAATTGTTGAGGCAAAACCTCTTTTCATATATTTTGATAATTTATCAACAGCAGGATTTAAAGAACACGCAAGTACAAATGATGCAAAGGCTAATAAAGCAGTACTTTTGATTTGTGCAATAAACCATACTAAGAATATAATTAATAATACAAATAGAATGTTTTTTATGTTAGTGCCTTTATTCCAAAACATTTGCATCTCCTTTATTTTCAAAAATTATATCATAGTTTCTATTAATAGTAATTAATATAAACTATGATATAAGATGAATTATTTTCTTTTATTAATTTTAATATTTATTTGATATCTTTACTTTTTTCAAGCAATTCCTGCAATGATTTTCTGGCAATACGCTGTTGTTCAAGAGTTGCATTTCCTCCAATACAACCGCCTTCACAACACATAACCTCAATTAAATTGCCATCTGGACAAGCTTCATCTTTTGCATATTTTTTAAGTTGTTTTATTGTATCTTTATTCAAGCAATTAATTATACAAGGTTTAATTTCAATATTATTATTAACAGCTTTTTGAACTGCTCCGGCTACACCTCCTGTAACTCCATAATTTCTACCTTGTTTTGAACTTTCTGTCTTAAAGGGTGTTTCTTCACATTCTTCTGCTTTTATTTTTCTTCCCTCTAATAGAGCCTGTAGTTCTCTATAGTTCATTAGATAATCTACATTCTCATTTTCAAACACTTCTTTTCTTTTTGCAACACAAGGACTTATAAATACAATTTTTGCATCAGGATTTTCTTTTTTTACTATTTCAGCAATATAATACATTGGGGTTTTTGTATCTGATGCAAATTTATTTATTTCTGTTAAATGTATTTTTCTTAGCTCATTATATCCGGCACAGCAAGAAGTTGTCATGAATGGTTCTTTTTTCTCCATTCTTTCTTCAAACTCTTTTGCCTCGTTTAATGTTGTTATATCGGCACCTTGTGCTACTTCATATACATCTGTAAATCCTGCTTTTATCATTGCTGTCTTTATTTGATATATATTCCCTTTTATTTGACCTACTATTGAAGGTGCTATCATTGCTATTATTTTTTTACCGGCTTTTATGTTCTTTAGTATATCTATTAATTGGCTTCTTTCATTTATTGCTCCAAATGGACATCTTTTTACACATCTTCCGCAAGATATGCATTTCTCGTGATCAATTTTAGCTAATCCAAGTTCGTCTTTTTCTATTGCTCCAACAGGACAAGCATCTTCACAAGGTACAGCAATTTTTACTATAGCGTTGTATGGACAAGCAGCCATACACATCTTGCAATTTTTACATTTTGAACTGTCTATGTATGATTTACCATTTACAATACTTACTGCTCCAAATTTACAAGCACTTACACAAGAACGTGCAACGCAGCCTTGACATAAGTTTGTTACATAAATTCTGTTTGGTACACAACCTTTACAAGCTGCTCCAATTACTGTTAAAACTTTTCTATCTATTTCTTCTCGTTTTAATGCTTCTTTTGCATATTCAGATAATGATGTTTCTTCATTATCATCTTCTATTGAAAAACCTAAATCAGCTATGACTCTGTCTCTTAATATAGCTCTTTCCTTATAAATGCAGCATCTAAAAGGAACGTCTGAACCTTTTGGCCTCATATCATAAGGTATTAAACGTGTTTTTTCTTCAAAATTATCAGAAAAAAATGCTTCAACTAATCTTATTAAAACATCTTGTTTTAGTGCTAAAGTTCCTATATTATCCATTTCCCTATTCTCTTTGACTCTTTCCTAAAAAATTATACCATAAAGTTTTTTCATATTCTTTGTGCTATTAAATTTTTAAAAAATATTGTATAATCGAGTGTCTAAAGAAAGGAGAATTTTTATGTGGAAAAAAGATGTAGATATTAATCAAGTTGTTGAACTTAGGTTAAAACCAAATGTATATTTTGGTTTTGGAGCTATTAATAAAATTGAAGATGTTGCAAAAGACATGAAATCAAAAGGAATTGATAAAATTTTGGTAGTTTCAGGTCGAAATGCTTATAAATCTTCAGGGGCTTGGGATGTTATAGAAAAAGCATTAAAAAACAATGGAATTGCATATACTAACTATGCAGAAGTAACTCCAAACCCTACAGCTGATGCTGTTGATGCTGCAGCAAAACAAGGTAAAGAATTTGGTGCAAAAGCAGTTATGGGTATTGGCGGCGGCTCTCCTATTGATGCTGCAAAATCAGTTGCTATTATGCTTGCTAATGATGGTGTAACAGCAAGAGATATTTACGAATTCAAATTTATACCAGAAAAAGCAGTTCCTATAGTAGCTATAAACCTAACACACGGAACAGGAACAGAAACAAACAGATTTGCTGTTGTTACAATCCCTGAAACTGAATATAAACCGGCTATTGCATATGATTGCATATATCCTTCATATTCAATTGACGATCCTGCATTAATGATGAATTTGTCACCTGAACAAACTATATATGTATCTATTGATGCGGTAAACCATTCAATTGAAGCTGCAACAACAAAAGTTGCATCTCCTTATTCTATTTCTACAGCAAAGGAATGTATTGAGCTTGTTGCAAAATATTTACCTATTATAAATAAAGACCCACAAAATAAAGAAGCAAGATATTTCTTATTATATGCTTCTATATTAGGCGGTGTAAGTTTCGACAATGGGTTATTACATTTCACTCACGCTTTAGAACATCCGTTAAGCGGAGTTAAACCAAAACTTTCTCACGGTTTAGGCTTAGCTATGATTTTACCTGCTGTTGTTAAATATATTTATCCTGCAAAAGCTAAAACATTAGCTTCATTATTCTCTACAATAATACCTGATTTAAAAGGTACTCCTGATGAAGCTGAATATGCAGCTAAGAAAATTGAAGAATGGTTATTCTCTGTTGGTATAACAAAAAAATTAACAGATGAAGGATTTTCAGAAGCAGACGTTGAAAAACTTGTAAATTTAACTTTTGAAACTCCGTCATTAAGCGGATTAATTTCAATAGCACCTGTTGAAGGAACTAAAGAAGTTGTAAAAGCTATATTTACAGAGTCATTAAAAGCTTATAACTAAATATAGGTTTAATAATTATGAAAGGTTCTGAATTTTTTCAGAACCTTTTTTATATAAAATTTGAAAATAAGCTAATAACTTTTCAGATTATAGTGATAGAATAATAATAGAATGTCTGAGTGGCGGAATTGGTAGACGCATGCGATTCAGGTTCGTATGGTGAAAGCCTTGTGGGTTCAAGTCCCATCTCGGACATTTAACTTTTTAGAGCCTTCGTTATGGGGCTCTATTTTAGTATTCAAGCGACTTTTGCGGGTTCCAATTACTG
>CALVED010000007.1 GCA_944326485.1 Candidatus Gastranaerophilales bacterium
CTTTATATTCTTAAAATTGCAAATTTGCTCATTTATTTAATATTTCAAATTTATGTTGCCCAAAATAATCAAACCATCTGTAACAAGAAATCAAACCATGTGTTCTTTTACATTTATATATTATACTTTGTTATTATTTCTTATTGTTACATATTAGTATTGGAATTTTTTATGAAAAAATTATTTATTTTATTATTGGTATTTTATACTATAGCTTGTAATAGTTCATTTGCAAAAGTTATTTCAAATGAAAAAATTGATTCTAAAAAAGTAGATGTTGCAGAGAAAATTATCTTAGAACTTCAAAAAGAAATGAGTATATATACACAACAAGGTTCAGGACCTTTTGTTGCAGCTATATATGATAATAATGGTAATTTAATTGCAAAAACCTCAAATTCTGTTGTAAATGACAATTGTTCAAATAATCATGCTGAAATGAATGTTATAAAAGAAGCCGAGAAAAAACTGGGAACTTATGATTTATCTAAATATAATTTAAGTTTGTATGTTACAGCTGAACCTTGTATGATGTGTCTTGGTGGAATTATGTGGTCAGGCATTAAAAATGTATACTATGGTGTACCTTCGAAGACTGTAGAAAAAATTACAGGTTTTGATGAAGGTTTTAAACCTAATTGGTTTAAAGAATTTAAAAAAAGAGGCATTATAGTATACGGAAATATAAAACCAAGTATTGGAGAAAAAGAACTATATAATTATGTTAATAACGGAGAAAAACTATATAAACCGGAACGTTAATAATTTTTTCTGAAAAAAAAAGAGAGGTTCAATACCTCTCTTTTTTTATTACTTAACAATAAGTTTTTTCTTTGAATCTTTTTCTTTTATTAATTTTGGGATAGTAATTTCCAATATACCGTTTTCCATTTTTGCTTCTGTATTTTCTGTATCAACTTCTTCTTGGAAATAAACAGTTCTTGAAAATTCACCATATTTAAATTCAGATTTTTTATAAGATTTATTTTCTTCTTCTTGTTTTTCTTCTTTTTTAGCATTGATTGTAATATGGTTTTTATCCAAATCAATATCAAGATCTTCTTTCTTAATACCAGGTAATTCAGCTTTTACAATATAGTTCTTACCTTTATCTTCAATTTCTACAGGCATAGAATACTTTTCTACTTCTTCCCAATAGGCAGCTTCAGGAAAATAGCTGTCAAAATGTCTGTTTAACAAAGAGCTGATTTCATCATTTACAGTTCTTATAAAATTGTCAGGTGTTTTTTTAACTAAAAATCTCATAATCTTAACTCCTTTCAAATATCTTACTTACTACACTTATATTATTAATCTATTTTGAAAAAAGTCGATTTTTTTAACAAAAAAATAACAATTATATTTTTTCAATATTAGGATTTAACTTAATAGCTATATTTAAGTCATCTTTCGCACTTTTTATATTGTTACATAATTTTTTTATAATTGAACGCATATAATAAGAATGTGCTGATTTTTTATTTAATTTTATTGCTTCATCGTAATCTTTTAATGCACTTTCTAAATTATGTCTTTGCATTTTATAAAAGGCTCTTTGTTCAAATAATTTATAATTTTTTTTATTCCAAGAAATAGCACTTGTTAAATCATTTATTGCCCCTTGAATATCGTCTGTATAAAATTTAATATAAGCTCTATTTATATAATATTCAGTATTTGAATAGTCAAGTTTTATTGCATTATTATAATCTTCAATTGCATTATTATAGTCTTTTAGTTTCCTAAAGATATCAGCTCGAAGTGCAAATAGTTGAGAATTGAATGGAAAATGTTCTATAGCTTTAGTATAAAAATCTATAGCATATGCAAATTGTTTGTTTTTTCTGTTAATTCTTGCAATTGCTTTATATGTATTTAGCGAATTTTCATTCATAGAAAGGGCCAAGAACAAGTAATGAAGTGCTTCTTTATATTCTGCCAGATTTTCTCTCATTATTCCTTTTGAATATAAATTGCAAAATATTAAATAATTTTTTAATTTACCTAAATAAAACAATTTTTAATCCTTAATTATTTAGACTATGAATTGGTGCAGGAATTCGTCCACCTCTATTTATAAATGTTTCGGAAGATAGTTTATTAACGCTCATAATAGGCGCTTCACCAAGAAGTCCGCCATATACAGCATAATCTCCTACAGTTTTGTCTGGTACAGGAATTATTCTTACAGCTGTAGTCTTTTTATTTATCATACCTATAGCCATTTCATCAGCAATCATACCAGAAATTGTGCTTTCAGGCGTATCACCTGGAATTGCAATCATATCAAGTCCAACAGAACATACACATGTCATAGCTTCTAATTTATCAAATGTTAAAACCCCTTTTTTTGCTGCTTCAATCATTCCTGCATCTTCAGATACAGGGATAAAAGCCCCGGAAAGGCCGCCGACATATGAGCTTGCCATAATACCGCCTTTTTTTACAGCATCATTAAGCATTGCAAGAGCAGCAGTGGTGCCGTGGGCACCTGCGTGTTCTAATCCCATTGCCTGAAATATTCCTGCGACACTGTCGCCTATTGCGGGAGTGGGCGCTAAAGATAAATCTATAATTCCAAATGGAATCTTCATCTTTTCCGCCATTCTTCTTCCTACTAGTTCACCGGTTGATGTTATTTTAAAGGCAATTTGTTTTATTTTATTAGCCAGTTCGCCAAAATCTGCATTTTTAGGTAAGTTCTCGACTGCAGCTCGAACAACTCCAGGACCTGATACTCCAACATTTAAAGCACATTCAGGTTCTCCATATCCATGGAATGCACCGGCCATAAATGGGTTATCACCTGGAACATTACAAAAACATACTAATTTGGCAGCTCCTATTCCATCTTGCTCTTTAGTTAAAAGCGCTGCCTCTTTTATTATTTTCCCCATTTTCTTTACAGCATTCATATTTATTCCTGCTTTTGTTGAAGCAAGATTAATTGATGAACATACTCTTTGAGTCTCTTTTAATGCTTCAGGAATACTTTCTATTAATGCTGTATCGCCTTTTGTACAACCTTTTTCTACTAATGCAGAAAATCCTCCAATAAAATTGACATTAACTTCTTTTGCTGCAGCATCTAATATTTTTGCCAGATATACGTAATCATATTCTTTACAGGACTCACCCACTAATGAGATAGGGGTAATAGCAATTCTTTTATTTATTATAGGAATAGAATATTCTTCTTCTATTTCTGATGCATATTGATAAAGATTTTTTGCATATTTTATAATTTTATTATAAATTTTTTCACCAACTTCTTTTACATTTTCTCCGCAACAATCACGAAGGCTTAATGATAAAGTAACTGTTCTTATGTCCAAATTATGGACTTTTATCATATTTATTGTTTCTATTATTGAATTTTCATTAAAAAATGTCATTTATATATCCTTAGATAGTGTGCATTTTATCGAATATTTCTTTTTTTTGTATCCAAATTTCCATACCAAGTCTTTTTCCTGATTCAATTAAAGCTTCTTTTATTTCTTTAAAAGAATATTTAGATTTACTAATATCAGCTAAAAGAAACATCATAAAACAACCCTGCATAATAGTTTGTCTTATATCTTCAATATTTACTTGATATTTTGCAAGAACCGTTGCAATTTCAGCAACAATTCCTACTCCATCTTTTCCTGATATTGTTACAATTATTTTATCTTCACTCATATATGCTCCAAATGTAAATTATATTTTTATTGTATTAATAAATTATAATAAAAGCAATTTATTTATATGATATGTAATTGACGAAAGATTAAAATTTAATATTACGTTCGCCTTTTAAAATTTTATCTAAATTTTGTATAACTGAAAATCTTATTTTCTCATCTTTGATCGAATCAATTTCTTTTAATAATAATTTATGTCCGGTTTCTTTAGTTTTTTCTGATGCATAATCCAGTAAATACTCATTTAATGTCATTATTGCATTAGGATGGCAAAAATTATGTATTTGTTGGTCTTTGCAAATAGACATAAATCGTTCGCCGGTTCTTCCGCTGCCATAACAAGCTGTGCAAAAACTTGGGAGATAATTTAACTCCATTAGCCAATTAACAACTTCATCTAGAGTTCTGTCGTCATTTATTTCAAATTGGCTTGAATCTTCATCTTCTTTTTCCGGTTTATAATAGCCGCCCACACTGGTTTTTGAACCGCCTGAAATCTGGGAAATGCCAAGCTCTAATAAATCTTTTCTGCAATCTTTGTTTTCACGAGTTGATATAATCATTCCGGTATATGGTACCGCTATTCTTATTACAGCAACAATTTTTTTGAATGTTTCATCATCTATTGCATTAGAAAATGTATTAGGGTCAATATCATCGGCTTTTCTAATTCTTGGCACACTTATTGTATGAGGACCAACACCAAAAACTGCTTCTAAATGTTCTGCGTGCATCAATATTGCAGCAAATTCATATCTATAGTCTTCAAGACCAAATAATACTCCAATTCCTACATCATCAATTCCTCCTTGCATCGCTCTATCCATAGCTTCTGTATGATATGCATAGTTATGTTTAGGTCCTGTAGGGTGAAGCCTTTCGTAACTTTCTTTATTATATGTTTCTTGGAATAATATGTATGTTCCAATTTTAGCTTCATGTAATTTTTTATAATTTTCGACTGTTGTTGCAGCAATATTTACGTTTACTCTTCTGATGGCACCATTTTTGTGTTTTATTGAATATATTGTATCTATTGATTCTAAAATATATTCAATAGGATTATTAATTGGATCTTCTCCTGATTCTATAGCTAAACGTTTATGTCCCATATCTTGAAGAGCAATAACTTCATTTCTAATTTCTTCTTGAGTCATTTTCTTACGGGGAATATGCTTGTTTTTTGCGTGATAAGGGCAATATGTACATCCATTTATACAGTAGTTAGACAAATATAATGGAGCAAAAAGAACAATTCTGTTTCCGTAAAAATCTTCCTTGATTTTTTTCGCAAGTGTGAAAATTTCTTTATTAATACCTTTATCTTCACAAACTAATAAAGTAGAAGCTTCTTTATGTGTTAGCCCTTTTTTTAATTTTGCTTTTTCTAATATTTCTTGAAGGAGAACTTTATTACCTTTATTCTTTTCTGCAAATTCTATTGTTGATAAGACTTCTTGATGAGAAATAAATTCTTCAGCTTTTGTTGATTTTGGATTATACATTTTTATCGCCTTTTTTTTTAGTATACTTCAAAATTATTTTTTATAACAATTTTGTCCGAGAAAAAATCCAAGAAAAGCTGAAACTGCGATACTAGATTAGTTATAAAAAAATAACCCGAATATTATTCGGGTTATTTTTTTTTGTTGCTTTTTACGCTAATCTGTTTAAAATATTTTTAATATTTTTGTTTTTATCATCCATACCTACTTTTTGTAATGCAGTATCGCCTGCTTGTGTAAATAAATCTTCTATTTCAGAAGCTGATGCATCCATAATTGTAGTAGTTCCATCTGTTCTGTGTGCAGCGTGAGCATATTTTGTATGTTCATTGAAACCTGTTCCGTATACATATGCACACATATAATCGTCAGGATTATCTTGGCTTGCAGTATAGAAACCAATCATAAGATTACAAGCATCATTAGTGTTTGCTTCTAGATTTGATTTAAGCGAATTTAGTCCGTTAATAATACTGTCTTGTTTGTCGGCAGGAAATCTACTAATTCTTTCTGCCATTTCTCTCTTTGCTTGTTTATCTTTACCTATTTTAACTTTTCCGGCAAAACTAACAGGTGAAGACATAATTTTTGAAATCATAAGAATAACCTTTCTGTGTATACTGAACTTAACTACCTTACAAGATTTAATTATAGGCTATTGTTTTGTTAATTTATAATTTTAAACAGATTACTTTGATTTTTTTATTTACATAACTTAATATTATGGTTAAGTTTTCTTGTGTTTGTTGTATAGTACAAGTTTTTTTTAAAGTTATCTATTTTTTCTGTTTTTTAAAATATGTAAAAATTGTATATACAAAATGTATAAATAGTAGATATAAATTTTCTGCTATAAAAACAATGTTTATTGCAATAGAAAAATGTTCATGATATAAGAAAAATACTGCGAGGTTTGTAATCTTGCTAGTTCAATGAATGGAAGTTTAAAACACTGAAAAAAAATGTAAAATTAGCCCAAAGTGCAGGTTTTTGTTACGGAGTTAAAAGGGCGGTCGAAACAACAAAAAAAATTAAACTGGAAAATGTATCTAAAAAAGTTTGGGTATTAGGTGAACTTATTCATAATTCTCATGTAATAAAAGAACTTGAAGAATTAGGAATAATGACTGTTGATGAGTTACCAGACGGCGAAAATGGGATATGTATAGTAAGAAGTCATGGAATGGCTCCTCAGTGTATAAAAGAAATAGAAGAAAAAGGGTTTGAAGTTGTTGACTTAACTTGTCTTGATGTAAAAAAAGTTCAACAAAAAGCAGTTCAGCTTGCACAAGAAGGTTTTTTAGTTTTAATATTAGGCAAACCGGAACATCCAGAAGTTGTTGCTATTAATGCAAATGCTCAAATGTATTCTAATGATGTATATGTTATACCTGATGTTGAAACATTAAAAGAATTAAAAGATAAAATTAAAGCTCATAAAAGAGTAGGAGTCGTTATTCAAACAACACAAAAATTAGAGTTTTTAGAAGCTGTTGTTAATTATTTAATACCATTATCAAGTGAATTGAAGATATTTAATACTATATGTAAGTCTACTTCAATGAGACAGCAAGAAGCAAGAGAACTTGCTAAAAGTTCTGATTTAATGATTGTAGTAGGAAGTAAAAAGAGTGCTAATACAACTCACTTAGCGGAAATATTAGAAGGAATAACGACTACTATTCATATTGAGACAGAAACAGATTTAAAAAATTATAAACATTTAATTGAACAAGCTAAAAATATTGGAATAACAGCAGGTGCATCGACTCCTGAAGATATTATAAAAAATGTAATGATAGAAATAGAAAAATACTAAGAAAGGATAAAAAATGACAAACACAATGAACGAACAAGATGAATTTATCAGATTATTAGAAGAAAGCTATAATTACAAGTTTTCTGTAGCTGATGTAGTAAAAGGTATTGTAATTAAACAAGATAATGATGGTTTTTTAGTTGATATCGGTGCTAAAACTGAAGCTTTTTTACCAAATAGAGAAATTACAAATAATCAAGTAAATGATAAAGATTATTCTGATTACATTGCAATAAACGATGTTAAAGAATTTTATATCTTGAAAGAAGAAGATGATGATGAAAATGGCAGAATAATTTTATCATTGAAGAAATTATCTTGTGCAAAAGCTTGGCAAGAACTTCAAAATGCAAAATATAATAATGAAACAATAACTGCAAAAGTAGTATTAATTGTAAGAGGCGGTGTAATTGTTGAAGTTTCTGATTTAAGAGGTTTTGTACCTGCCAGCCAATTAAGAACAGGTGCTCCATTTGATGGATTGATTGGTCAAGAAATCGAAGTTAAAGTATTAGAGGCTGATGCAAAGAGAAATAAATTGATATTATCCCAAAGACAAGCTGTTGCTGAACAAAGAGAGCAAGTTGTTGATGAAATTATTTCAAATTTAGAAGTTGGTTCAGTTGTTAAAGGTAAAGTTGTAAGAATTGCAGATTTCGGTGGTTTCATTGATATTAACGGTGTTGATGGTTTATTACCTATATCTGAAATTTCTTGGCAAAGAATTAAACATCCTTCTGATGTTATATCTTTAGGTCAAGAATTAGAAGTTAAAATCTTAAAAATAGATACTGATATGAAACGTATAAGTTTAAGTTTAAAGAGAATGGGTGATAATCCTTGGGAATCTATTGAAAATGAATTTCAAGAAGGTCAGGTTATAAAAGGTACTGTTAATAAAGTTACTTCTTTTGGTGCTTTTATTAATATATTCCCCGGCGTTGAAGCTTTATTGCCTTCTTCAGAAATGGAACCTGCTAATGCTAATCCATTTAACTTATATAATGTAGGTGACGAAATTGAAGTATTAATTAAGAAGTTTACTCCTCAAGAACATAGAATTGCATTAAGTGTTAAGGATATTCAAAAATAGTTTTCAATTATAATTTGAATATAGAAATACTCCTTTTTATAAAGGAGTATTTCTGTTAATAATACTTAATATTGATTTAATTTATATCAAATAAATTTATTTATATGTTTTAATAAAAGCAAAAAAGGGGAATATGTATGAAAATAGCTCCAGTAAATGAAAATAAAGCAACAAAAACTTGTAAAAATATAGGTACAGCAGCAGGTTTTACCGGTTATGTCGCAAATGTTGCAATAAAAGAAGGCAAAGATGTATTTGCAAAAGCTGGTAGAGAAGCTGTTGAAAAAGGGTTAAATTCTAAAGTTGGAATTGCTGTTAAAGCCGGTTCTATAGGGGCGATTGCTGCAGGCTTTGCTATTGGAGGTAGAATTATAGGCGGACTTATTGGTAAAGCTATTGATAAACATAATGAAAAAAAACAAAGTAAAGAACTATTAGAAAAAGCTATTCAAACAGTAATTTTAGAAAAAGATATAGAACCAATATCTATTAAGGAAATGAAAAAAGAACTTAATATCAAAGATTAATATAGAAATAAAAAGCCGGAGTATAACCGGTTTTTTATTTGATTATATTTTTTAAATATAAGCCGGTAAATGAATTTTTATTTTTTGCTACTTCTTCCGGTGTTCCTTCAGCTATAATCATACCGCCTTCATCTCCGCCTTGTGGTCCAAGGTCTATTATATGATCTGCCGTTTTTATTAAATCAAGGTTATGTTCTATAATAAGTATAGTATTGCCTGCATCTGCAAGTTTATTTATTATTTTTATGAGTTTATCTAAATCATACCAATGAAGGCCAACCGTTGGTTCATCAAGTAAATAAAGTGTTCTTCCTGTTGAGCGTTTATTTAATTCACTTGCGAGTTTAATTCTTTGAGCTTCTCCTCCTGATAAAGTTGTTGAACTCTGTCCAAGTTTCATATAACCAAGACCGACATCATTTAAAGTTTTAAGTCTTGTTTTAATTTTTGGAATATTTTCAAAAAATTCCAAAGCTTCAGATATACTCATTTCTAAGACTTCGGATATATTTTTACCGTTATATTTTACTTCAAGAGTTTCTCTGTTATATCTTTGTCCTTTACAAACATTACATTTTATATAAACATCAGAAAGAAAGTTCATTTCAATTTTTGTTACACCATCACCTTTGCAGGCTTCACATCTACCTCCTTTTACATTGAAAGAAAATCTTCCGGGTTTATAGCCTCTTACTTTTGCTTCTGGTGTTTTTGCAAATAATTCTCTTATATGTGTAAAGACATCAGTATATGTTGCAGGGTTAGAACGAGGTGTTCTTCCTATTGGAGATTGATCTATACATATAACTTTATCTATATTTTCAAATCCTTCTATTGAATCAACTCCTTGTGGTTTCGGTTTATTTGTATTTAATTTATGAAGTGAATATTGATAAATTAAATCATTCATTAATGTTGATTTTCCGCTGCCAGATACGCCTGTAAGCGCTACAACTTTACCCAATGGTATTTTTACATCAATATTTTTTAAATTATTTTTGTGTGCATTTTTTACTTCTAGAAATTTACCGTTTCCTTCTCTTCTTTTTTTAGGAATAGGTATGAATTTTTCTCCGCTCAGATATTGTCCTGTTAGTGATTTTTTACAGTTAATAATATCTTCTAAAGTGCCTTGAGCTATTATTTTACCTCCGTTTACTCCAGCATAAGGCCCAATATCTACTATGTAGTCTGCGTTTCTTATTGTATCTTCATCATGTTCTACAACAATTAAGGTATTGCCTAGATTCCTTAATCTTATTAGAGTTTTTATAAGCATATCATTATTGTATTGATGCAGACCTATTGAAGGTTCATCCAGAACATATAATACTCCTGAAAGGCCGCTTCCTATTTGTGTGGCAAGCCTTATTCTTTGAGCTTCACCGCCTGAGAGTGTCCCAGACATTCTGGCTAGATTAAGATAACTCAAACCTACGTCTAACATGAATTTTAATCTTGCTCTAATTTCTTCAAGTATTTGTTTTGCTATTGTGAGTTTATAGTCATCAAGCTCCAAATATAAATCAGAGAAAAATTTATATGCATCTTTTATTGAAAGAAGAGTAACTTCATAAATATTTTTACCCATTATTGTAACCGCTAAAGAAAAAGGTTTTAACCTGGCTCCTTTGCAGTCATTGCATGGAATTTGAGACATATATTCCTGAATATATTCTCTAATTTCTTCAGAGTTTGTTTCGTTGTATTTATTCATAAAATAAGGTACAACACCTGAAAATGGTCTTGTTTGAGTTACATATCTTGTGCCACCGAATTCTTTAAATCTTAGTTTTACACATTCTTTTCCGCTTCCGTATAAAATTATATTTTGATGTTCAATAGGTAATTTTTCAAAAGGAATATTCATATCTATTCCAAAATGATTGGCAACAGAAGTAAGAATATCTAGATAATAAGGATTCCCTGTTTTTGCCCAAGGATAAATAGCACCATTTTTTAATGATTTTGTTCTATCTGGTATAAGAAGATTCGGATCCATTTCATAATGTGCACCAAGTCCTGAGCAAGTTGGACAAGCTCCATATGGACTATTAAAACTGAAAATTCTTGGTGCAAGTTCTTCAAAGCTTATATTACAGTTAGGACAGGCTAATTTTTCTGAAAATATCATTTCTTTTTGACCTATAACATCAACAATTAAAAGTCCCTCTGCTTTTTGTAGTGCAATTTGTGCACTATCTGTTAGTCTGGATTTTGCACTTTCTTTTATAACAAGCCTATCTACTACAACTTCGATTGTATGTTTTTGTGTTTTATTTAATTCTATTTCATCTTCATCTAAATTATAAATTTTCCCGTCAATTCGGACTCTTATAAAACCTTCTTGCTTTAATTCTTCTATTAGATTTATGAATTCGCCCTTTTTCCCTCTTACAATGGGCGCTATTAATTGAATTTTTGTTCCTTCTGCAAGTGTATAAATTTTATCTACAATTTCATCTATTGATTGAGGCGCTATTTCACATCCGCATTCAGGGCAATGAGGTGTTCCTATTCTCGCAAATAACAATCTTAAATAGTCATATATTTCTGTTACTGTACCTACTGTAGAACGGGGATTATTACTTGTAGATTTTTGATCTATAGATATAGCAGGTGATAAACCTTCTATGCTTTCTACATCAGGTTTATCCAATTGTCCTAAAAATTGTCTTGCATAATTAGATAAACTTTCAACATATCTTCTCTGTCCTTCTGCAAAAATAGTATCAAAGGCTAATGAACTTTTACCTGAACCTGATATGCCTGTAAAAACAATAAGTTCATTTTTTGGCAGTTCTAGACTTACATTTTTTAAATTATGTTGATTTGCTTTTCTTATTATTATTTTGTCGTTCATATTAAACATTATTGCATGAAGAAAGTTTTTTAGTTGATATTTTCACAGGGCAAGTACTTTGTTAACATATCATTCTCTTTAACAAATTACTATAACTGATTAAATGATATAAATTATAAATAGTTTGCTTGAATTGAAAATTACAGACTATCTATTTATTATGCAGAAATGTTATATCTCTTTATATAATCTTATCATTCTATAGAAATATTTAATATCTTTATCTGTTGAATTTTTTAGAATATTAATTATAAGATTTAACAGTTCATCCCTTGATTTTATATGATCAAAGTCAAATAATTCACTTTCATTGATATTGAGTGCTTTTATTATTTTTTCTAGTGTTTCAGCAGAAACAAACTTTTTCCCTCTTTCAATATTACTTAAATTAGGTACATTAAGTCCAATAACTTCTGCAAGTTTTTCTTGTGTCATATTCTTACTTTTTCTTATTTCTTGTATTCTTACACCAAGCTTTTTTTTTAATGAACTCATATAAATACCTCAATTACTATTTTATAATTTTATCCTCCCATTTTTAATTTTCTAAAATGCTAATAAATATTGACAAAATTTACCTAAAATGCTAAGTTACTTATACTATAGTGCTAATTTTAAATTTTTAAATAGCACTATGGGTAAATTTTTTGAATGATAAAATTACAACACATTAAAGTTATTTATTAAAATGGAAGATAATAAAAAGATATTTTTAATAATAAATTTATCATTTTTTGGAGATGTACTTCTTTCAAATACATTATGTCAAAACATAAAGAGAGAGTACCCCGATAGTAGAATTATATTTCTGGTAAATACACCATTTTATGAAGCTGCAAAGTATCAGAAAAATGTTGATGATGTTATATGCATGAATAAAAGAAAAGAGCATCGTGGATTATTTGGTTTATTAAGATTTGCTTTTACTTGTAAATATAGAAATAAAATATATGCTACATTTATTATATATGGAAATTCAAGAGGTATATTAGTTTCATATCTTTTAAACTCTCAAAAAAGAATATCAGGACCTACAAAATTTGTAAAACATCTTCTAACTGATATTTGGTTTGAAACTTCAGGTTTAACGAAAATGCAGGATATAAACGGTAATTTTTTAAAAGCATTAACGGGAAAAAATTCAGAAATATTACCTATTGAATATAATGTTGCTCCAGATAAAAATTTTCTTGCTAAAAAATTATTAGAAACATACACAGGAAAGAATATAATTGGTCTTTGTTGTGTATCAAAAGAAAAAGAAAAGGATATGCCTATTGAAACGGCAATAGAAATTATTAATAGACTAAATAAAGAGTATAAAACAGTATTTTTATTTGGAAATGGTGATATAGCAAGAAAATATGCAGATAATTTAAAAAAGCTTGGTTGTACAACTTTTGTTGATTTAACTAATGTTACATCAATATATGATTTGGCTAATATAATTGCAACATGTAAAGGTATAATAAGTGTTGACACAGGTACAATGCACTTGTCTTGTGCAGTGAAAACACCTACAGTATGTTTATTTTATAAAAAAGCTAATGTTGCAAAATGGGCACCAAATACAAAATTATACAATGTTATTATAGAAGATTCTAATTTTACTGCAGAAACTATATGTAAAGAATTAAATAAATTGCTAAGTGCAATACCAGATAAAATACAAGAAACGTTTTAATCTTGTCTAAAACCATATGAATTTGAAATGCTTCTATTAATAGATTTAATTTTGTCATAAATAAGCTTTTTATTTTCATCTTCATTATTATTTATGCCTGCTTTATCTGGATATATTTCATAATTTTTTTTATAAGTTTGTGGGGTAATATTAAGCATTAAAACATTAGCTCCACTTTGAAGAGCAATAATGTGTCCATTTTTATTTAAGGTTTCCATTGCCGTTGTTGCCGGGATATTAATGTCTGGCAGAAGTAATCTTGTTATTGCCATTACTTTTATTGATAAGTTAAAATTATTAGTTTTATTATTAGCAAGTGGTGTGTTCGGATGAGGAATAAATGGTCCAATCCCAACCATATCTGCATTTAGTTCTTTAAAAAATAAAATATCATTTGCTAAAGATTCAATTGTTTGATTTGGCAGTCCTACAAGACATCCTGTTCCGGTTTCATATCCTAGTTGTTTTAAATCTTTTAGGCATTTTATTCTGTTCTTAAAGTTCATATTTGGGTGAAGAGTTTTATATAGATTTTCATCAGTTGTTTCAATTCTAAGTAAGTATCTGTCAGCGCCTGAGTCTTTAAAAGCTTTATATTCTTCAAAAGTTCTTTCTCCAATACTTAGAGTAACTGCTAAATTATATTTTTTTAATCCTTCTATTATTTTACAAATTTTATCTGCATCAAAATAATCATCTTCTCCGCTTTGCAGAACAATTGTTTTATATCCTAATTTAACAGCATATTGTCCGCATTCTTTAATTTCCTTTGAAGTTAAACGGTATCTTTTTATTTTTTTATTTTCACATCTTAAACCGCAATAATAACAATTTCTTTTACAAATATTACTAAACTCAACAAGTCCTCTTATATGTATTGAATCACCTTTGTATTTTTTTCTTATTTCATCTGCAAAAGAAAAAAGAGATATATCATTACTTGAAAGAAGTTTAATAATTTCATCTTTATTTAGATTATGATTTATCTCTGCTTTTTCTAAAATATTTTTCATTTTCAATTAATTATAAAGCATCAATTTCTAATTGTTTAAGATTTTTTTTAATATGCTTTATGGCCTTTCTTGATTTACCTATAAACATACCATTATCTAATTTATATTTTAAGACAGAAGCCTTTTTGTCTGCAATATGTTTTTTATATAAATTAACAGCGTTTTCACCTCTTGAATTTGAGTTTTGTACAACGTGGTTTGCAATAGATTGACCAATATAATTTATGTCGTGAATCCTTTTTGCATTTATATTTTTTTTGTATGTCGCATATCCTGCTACAGCAACACCAGCAATTGCAAGCCCTGCTAGTCCTTTTATTATTTTATGGGAATTCTCTTTAAAATTTGGTTTTGTATGTTTTGAATTTCTTAATGATGTATTTCTATAATTTGAATATTCGTGTAAGTCTTTTGTATCTACAGTCAAAAACATTAGCCTTCTCCTAAATTTATGGGTATTTAATCATACAAATAATTTCTTATTTGTTTCTTAAATTCTCGGTTAATCAATAGTCTAAATCGGGAAATTAAAAAGTTTGGGATGTTTATTATAGCATAAATTTTATTTTTAGTGTATAACAAAATAAATATTGTTACACAGGATAGTATAAATGGATGATAAAAAGTTATTAGTTCAGAACATAAAAGAATTAAAAAAGAAAAAAAATGCAATAATTTTAGCTCATTGTTATCAGGGCATAGAGGTAGATGAAGTTGCTGATTTTGTTGGTGATTCATTGTATTTAAGTAGAGAAGCAGCTAAGACAGATGCAGATATAATCGTTTTTGCAGGTGTTTATTTTATGGCGGAAACTGCAAAAATACTTTCACCATTTAAAAAAGTATTAATTCCTGATAAAACTGCAGGATGCCTTATGGCTGATATGATTAATCTTGAAAAAATAAAAGAATTTAAAAAGAAAAATCCAAATATTCCTGTTGTATGTTATGTTAATTCTACAGCAGAGGTAAAAGCACAATGTGATATTTGCTGTACAAGTGCTAATGCTGTTAATATTGTTAAATCTTTGAATTCAAAAAATGTTCTTTTTGTTCCTGATAAAAATCTTGGTAATTATGTTTCATCTAAAATAGAAGATGTAAATATTATTTGCTATGATGGTTATTGTCCTATTCATCATGATTTAACGGTTGATGATATAAAAAATAAAAAAGCATTTTATCCTTCAGCGAAGGTACTCATCCATCCTGAATGTCAGAAAGACGTATTAAAACTTGCAGATTATGTAGGTTCCACAAGTGGGATAATGAAATATGTTGGAGAGTCAAAAGATAATGAATTTATTATTGTTACCGAAATAGGGGTTGTCGAAAGATTACAAAGAGATTATCCTGATAAAAAATTTATTCATATATCTCAAAATGCAATATGTGATAATATGAAAAAAATATCTCTTGAAGATATATATAAAAGTTTAGATGAAGAAATATACGAAATTAAAATAGAAGAAAATCTAATAAAATCGGCTATAAAGCCTATTGAAAGAATGATATCAATAAATTAAAACATAGATGATTTTATTTTTTTATGTGCTAATATAAAAATGAACATTTAAAGGAAAAATAAATGGGCGAACACTGGGCAGGGTATATAGGTAATTTACATGTGCACTGGGATACATTGATAACTATGTGGTTTGCAATGACAGTTGTTATAGTGTTGGCTTTTGTTTTGACTAGAAAATTAGAAATTATTCCCGGAAAATTGCAAACTGTAGCAGAAAGTATATTGAAATTTTTTATTGGAAGTTTATCTGATGTGAAAAATGGCAATATCCATATTCCTCTTGTTGGTTCTTTATTCTTATTCATACTATTTGCAAATTTAATGGGGCAATTACCATTAAGATTGATACATTTAAAGCAAGGAGAGTTTGCTTCACCAACAAATGATATAAATATGACTGCTGCAATGGCTATAATAGTTTTAGTATATTATTTATATCAAGGTTTTAAAGAGAAAGGCATTCACGCTATCTGGCATGGATTTTCATTTGCCGGATTAATAACATTATTTGTAGATTTGCTTGAAATGGTCACAAGACCGTTAAGTTTATCATTAAGACTTTTTGCAAATATATTTGCCGGAGAAATATTAATTTCAGCGTTGCTTGGAATATTGGCATTTGGTCTGCCCATTCCTGCAATGTTTTTTGAAATTTTTGTAGCATTTATTCAAGCATTTGTATTTATGATGCTTTCAATAGCATATATATCAACTGCGGTGTCAAAAGAGCATTAAAAAGGAGATAATAATGGAAGAAGTAAAAACAATTTCAGATTTAGCACAATTAGGTGCAGGTTTAGGTATCGGTCTTGCTGCTTTAGGCGTAGGACTTGGTATTGGTGTTGGTTTAAAAGGCTTATTAGAAGCAATATCTCGTCAGCCTGAAATAGCAGGTAAAGCATTTACAAATTTTCTTGTAGGAGCTGCTTTAGCTGAAGCTTGTGCTTTATATGCATTAGTTGTTTCTTTTAAATTATTAGGTATGTTTTAAATAGAGGCAATAAATGGAATTCGATGCAACATTTCTTATAGCTTTATTGAGTTTTATTGTATTCATTTTCATAATGAACAAAATATTTTATGCTCCTGTATTAAAAATAATGCAGGAAAGGCAAAGTTTTGTTGAACAAAATTATGATAGCGCTAAAACAACAAAAAATGAGATAAAAAATAAATCGGAATATATAAGCTCAGAATTAGAAAAGTCTCGTAATGAAGCAAGAAATATGATTGCTGAAAATTCACAAAATTTAAAAATACAAAAATCAAAAAAAATATCTGAGTATAAAGAAAACTTATATAACAGTATTACAGAACAAAAAGATACTTTGAGGAATTCTGCAATATCTGCAAAAGAAATATTGAAAGATAATGTTGTAGATCTTGCTAAAGAAATTTCTCAAAAAATATTAGGCAGTTCAATAACCACAGAAACTATAGATAAATCTCAAATAAAAGAGCAAGGTTAATATGACAAATATTTGGCAGTTAATATTACAAACAAACACTTTTAATTTCATAATAGTTTTAGCTATTTTAATTTTAATTATTTCAAAATTAAATGTGAAGGAAAAAATTGAGCATATAAGAACTCAAATAAAAGGTTATGTTGAAGAATCTTCAAATGAAAAAAATCTTGCTGAAAAAGAGCTTGAAAATATAAAGAAAGAAGTAGTTAAATTGCCTGATGAAATTTCTAAAATAAAAGAAAGTGCTAAAAATAGTGTTTCAAGTTTAGAAAGAAAAATCGAAGAAGAAGTAAAAGAGCAAATGACAGACATTGAAAATAACGCTAAAAGATTATTAAACTTTGAAACTAAAAAATTCAAGTCAACATTATCGTCAAGATTATCAGAAGCATCTGTAGTTCTAGCTAAAGATAATGCTCTTAAGCAACTTGAAAATAACAGAGAACTGCACAATAAATATATAGAAGATGCAATAGAAGAAATTAACAGGATTAATTTATGAATACAGTTGATGTAAAAAATATAAAATTAGCAAAAAAATATTCTAATGCACTTTTAGAGTGTGCGCTAGAGCATAATGTGCTTGATAAGATATATAATGACATGATTTTTGTCGATGAAACAATAAAAACTAATAAAGAACTTAAAGAATTTTTAAATAGTCCTTTAATAAAAATTGAAGACAAGAAAGATGTTATTTCAAAATTATTTTCAATACATATAGAGAAAATTACTTTGGATTTTATATATTTGTTGTTAGATAATACGAGAATTGATGTACTGGATGAAATATTAAATCAATTTTCAAGTTTATATAACAAAAAAAATAATGTGGTTACTCCGAATATAATATCGGCAGTTGAGCTTGATGAAAATCAAAAACAAAAAATAATAGATAATTTAGAAAGAAAATTATATAAAAAAGTTAAACCGCAATATATTGTAAATAAAGAAATAATAGGTGGATTAATATTGGAAATAGATGATAAAACAATAGATTGCAGTTTAAAAACAAAGTTTGAAAATATGAAAAAACAATTAACAAAAGGAAGTAGATATGGCAGTAATTAATCCTGATGAAATTAAATCCATAATAAAAGAAAAATTAGAAAATTATGAGAATAAATTAGAAGTAAATAATGTGGGTACTGTTCTTGAAGTAGCTGATGGTATATCAAGAATATATGGATTATCAGATGCGATGTCTTCGGAGTTGGTAGAGTTTGAAGATGGTAAAGGTACTTTAGGAATAGTTCTGAATTTAGAAGAAGACAATGTCGGTGTAGTAATTTTAGGTGATTATACTCACATAAAAGAAGGTATGACTGTAAAAACTACAGGAAGAATAGCTTCTGTTCCTGTAGGAGAAGGATTACTTGGAAGAATAATAGATCCAACAGGAGTACCAATTGATGGTAATGGAGAAATACACTGCGATAAAATAAGAGCAATAGAAAGAGTTGCACCTGGTATTGTAACAAGAAAATCAGTATGTGAGCCTTTGCAGACAGGTTTAACTGCAATTGATGCTTTAACTCCAATAGGAAGAGGACAAAGAGAATTAATAATTGGAGACAGACAAACCGGAAAAACAGCCATTGCTGTTGATACAATAATTAATCAAAAAGGAAAAGATGTAATTTGTATATATGTTGCTATTGGTCAAAAAACTTCGACAGTTGCACAATTGGCAAAAACATTAGAAAACTATGGGGCAATGGAATATTCAATAATTGTTTCTGCTCCTGCTAATGAATCTGCCCCAATGCAGTATATCGCTCCATTTGCAGGCTGCGCTATTGCTGAAGAATTTATGGAAGAAGGAAAATCTGTTTTAATTATATACGATGATTTATCAAAGCATGCACAAGCATATAGAGCAATGAGTCTTCTTTTAAAAAGACCATCAGGAAGAGAAGCATATCCGGGTGATGTATTTTATTTACATTCAAGATTGCTTGAAAGAGCTTGTAAATTAAATGATGAATTGGGAGGCGGTAGTATAACTGCACTTCCTATAATAGAAACACAAGCAGGTGATGTATCTGCATATATTCCTACTAATGTAATATCAATAACTGATGGACAGATATTCTTAGAATCTAATTTATTTAATTCAGGCATAAGGCCGGCAATTAACGCCGGGATTTCAGTATCTCGTGTAGGAGGCGCTGCTCAGACTAAAGGTATTAAACAAGTTGCAGGACAGTTAAGATTAAATCTTGCCCAATTTAGAGAGCTTGAAGCATTTGCACAGTTCGCAAGTGATTTGGATAAAGCAACTAAAGATCAATTAATAAGAGGACAAAAATTAACAGAAGTATTAAAACAGCCTCAATATTCTCCATTAAGTGTTGCAGAACAAATAAGTATATTGTTTGCAGCAAATGAAGGAATATTAGATGATATAGAAAATATAAAAATAAAAGAATTCAAACAAGGGTGGTTCGATTATTTTGCTGCGAATATGAAAGATTTATCGGATAAATTGAATGATGGTGCTAAATTATCTGATGAAGATATGGATGCATTGAGAGATAAATTAAAAAACTATAAACTAAATTTCTTTAAATAATCAGGTAAAATATGGCAAATTTGAAAAAGATAAAAAATAGAATAAATTCAATAAAAAGCACGCAAAAAATAACTCGTGCTATGAAGATGGTTGCTTCTGCCAAAGTTAAAAAATTTGAGAATAGGGTAAAAGCATCACGACCATTTACATATGAACTTGAAAAAATGTTTTATAGGTTATTACATTCTGTTTGTGAAATTGAGTCAAGAGAAACTGATTATAAAGAACCTTTAAATAATTTTCCTGTTTTATTAGAAGAAAGACCAATTAAAAATGTTGGGTTATTAGTAATAACTTCAAATAAAGGACTTTCGGGGGCTTTTAATGCTAATGTTGTAAGGTATACATTAAAAACGATACAGGAATATAAAGAAAAAGGAATAGGTTGTGAACTTTTTGTTATAGGGCAAAAAGGCTATAATGCTTTGAAAAGAACAGTTGAAGATTATGACTTTAAAATAAATCAATCTTATTTAACATTTAGTGAAACACCGACATCATCTCAGGCAAGGTTAGTAGCATCTGATATGGCAAGGTCTTTTGTTAATGGAAATATTGATTCAATGGAGATAATAACAACTCGTTTTAGGAATATGATGTCATACTCTGTTGAAAAATGGGATATATTGCCGTTAGATGAAATTGATTTTGATTATACAAAAGAAGAATTTTCAGATATGGAAATAGAACCAAATACCTCTATTGTATTATCTGAATTAGTTCCTCTATTTATATCAAGCATAATTTTTCAAGCTATGTTAGAATCTATAGCAAGTGAGTTAGCATCAAGAATGACAGCAATGTCCGCAGCTTGTAATAATGCAGAAGAAATGATACAAAAATTGACTATTGATTATAATAAAGTAAGACAAGCTATGATAACTCAGGAATTGACAGAAATTGTCGGCGGAAGTGCAGCTATAAATAAATAACAAATATGAGCAAACTAAAACGAATAGGTATTTTTATTTCTGTTTCGGCAGTTGTTTTTACTGCTTTATACTATAGTGCTTTGATTTCCGTTCCGTACATTGTAGATTTGAATAAATATAAAGATACTGTTAGCTCTGAAATAGAAAAACAAACAGGGTTTAAAGTTTCTTGTGAGGATATATCTTTTAAAAAAAGTTATACTCCATATTTTAAAATACATTTGTACCATACACTTGTTTTATATCCAGATAATGAAGTTTTTTTGAAATTAAGAGAAGCTGATTTAAAAGTAAAAATAGTTCCGCTTTTATTTAAAAAGATAATAATTAAAGATGCTGTTTTAACAAGACCTATAATTAATATTACTTTGTATAAAGATTTTTCTACTTCATTAGAAAAATATTTTAATCCTGATAAAACAATTAGTACTAATGGTTTTAAAATGGATAATATTATTTCTGACACTATATGTAAAAGGTATAAATTAAAAATTAATGACGAAAGTATAAATAAACTGTTTTATTTGGAAGGTGATGAATTATTATTAAAAGATGTAAAATTAAATGAAAAAGTTCATTTTATTTTAAAGGGTTCTTTGTTTGAAGGAGAGAAAAAATATCTTAATTATGATTTGGATATTAATTCTTCTCTTAAACAAGAAATAAAACAATTTAACTTTTCTCCATTTAAAGAAATATATAATTATGATGTAAAAGGAAATATATTTGGTCATCTAGATATAGATAAAAATAGTATTTTAAAAGGCAATTTAAAATTAGAAGATTTCTCATTAAATGTAGAAAATAATATTTTAAGCAATAATTCGGCTAATTTTATATTTAAAGGCGAAGATGTTGAATTTGAATCTATACTTCATACATCTAAAAAAGATGAAGCTAAAGTTAAAGGTAAATTCAATTATGGTAAGAAAAAATATATTGATTTGAGTGCAAATGCCAAAAATATTAATCTTGAGAAATTATTTAAAGTAATAAGTGTAATTACAGAAAGCATTAATATTCCAAATGAATATAAAGATATTAAAATAAAAGGAAAATTAAATGCAGATTTTTCAATAAATTCTGATTTTAAAAAATTGAAATCAAAGGGAATTGCTCAAATTATTGATGCAGAGATATATCATAATTCTCTTCCTTATAGAATAGATAATATAAATTCTTCAATAAATTTTGATAATAATAAAATCATAATTGAAAAAGCACAAGCTTACGTGAATTCAACTCCTATTAACGTAGAAGGGGTAGTTAATGAAGATGTTTCAGTAGATATAAAGGCTTATTCTGATAATCTTGATTTAAAAACAATAATTGATTTATTTATGGATAAGAAATTAGTTCCTTTTAGTTATGTTAAAGGTAAATTATCTTTTGTATCAGATATAAAAGGTATTTTAAATAAATCGTTTAATATTAATTCTCAAATAAATCTGAATGACTTTAGTGCAATAGATAAAAATACTAAATTACCTGTTTATGCAAATAATATCCAAATAAATATAAATAATAATAAAGATAAATATTCCGGCGAGATTTTATGTTCTAATTTAAAAACAATAGTTAATAAAAAACCAATATTATCAAAAGAGTTAAAAGTAAAATTTGATAATAACAATATAGTAATTCCACAAAATGAGATAATGTTAGTATCTTCTCCTGTTCATATATCCGGGAATATTCGTGATTATATGAAAAGTCCTATAGGTCAGATTAAATTTGAAGGAAATATATCTTCAAATAATTTAGGAACTTTAATAGGTGAATATATAAATGAACCATATAAAGCTGTTGGTTATATAAATACAAAGGGAATTATTTCTTTTGTTAAGGATAGCATAAAGATAAATACAAGTTTAAAAGCAAATAAGGATAATTACATTTCATATTTAGTAATTAAGGAAATATTAAATAAACCAACTATTTTAAATATTGATGCAGAAATTAAAGATAAAGAAATAATAATAAAAGATGCATCTTTGACAGAAGAAAATAGTAAATCAAAAATAGAACCAAAAGTAAAAGTAACAGGAATTCTTATAAATGAGAAAGAGCCGATTTTAAAAGATATAAGAATACAAATTCCTTATGTAGTAAGTACAAATATGAATTTCTTTGGTGGAGAAGAAATATCTTTAAATGGTGATATTACTATTAATAATACTTTGAAAGAACCAGAGTTAAAAGGAAATATAAAATTATATAAATATAACATTAAGAAATTATATACAGCTGTAAGAAATGCAGATGTGGCATTTTCTAAGAATAATATAAGAATAGTTGCTCCGGATGTTCAAGTAAATAATTCTAAATTAAATATGGTAATTGATATAGAACCAAAAATTTCAGATGTAATAAATATTTCAAATGTTCAATTTAATTCCTTGAATTTAGATTTAAATACATTGTTTCCAATGATACAAAACGAAAGAAATCCTTTTGGAAAGAATTTATTAAATGTTAAAAAAGGAAGTGCAACAATTAATAATTTTAAAGTGTTAGATATAAAGGCAAATGATATAAGTAGTGATTTTACAATAAATAATAATATATTAAAGATGAATAATATATTGGCAAGTTCATATAATGGAAAAGTTACAGGTAATATGAGCTATGATATAAATCATGCACAGTTATCTATTAATTTAAATGGAAAAGGATTAGATATAAAAGAATCATTATATGATTTATGTAAAATAAAAGATAATCTTGCAGGAAAAGTTGATTTTACAAGCTCATTAACATTATTAACAGGTGATTATAACCAAGTATTAAAATCTATTGATGGAATGGTAACATATGATGCTGTTAACGGAAGGATGGGAACTTTAGGCAAATTTGAATATTATTTGTATGCGCAGAATTTACTTTATCACGGTTTATTAAATGCAACCTTAAATAGAATAGCAGATACAATAGCACCTGATAATACAGCAAAATTTAAAGAGTCAAAAGGGCAGTTGTTATTTAGTAATGGATATTTGATAACCAAAGAAATTAAAACAATAGGTCCTAATATGAGTTTATATATGAAAGGAAGACATAATCTATTAACAAATCAGGCTAATATTGATATATATGGTAGAATTTCGGACGAAATAAGTTCGAAATTGGGTTCTTTTGGTGATGTTTCAATTTCAGAATTTTTAAATGGACAAGCAACTAAGAAAAATGTTTCAGTTATGAAGGTTCCTCAAGGTATAATATCGAATATTCCTGATTTGTATACAAGAAGTAATGATAGAACTAAAACTTTTAAAGTAAATATATATGGAAATATAAATTCTGTAAGTGCAATAAATTCTTTTATGTGGATAGTCCCTAATGAAGAAGAAATACAGAATAGAAAATTACCTGAATTTAGTGATATTATTCAAGATTTATAACTAATTTTCGTTATTTTCAATGCAACCGTGTTCGGAATGTTCTTCAATACTGACTTGTGAAATAATTTCATTATTATAAGATTTTAATTTTTCAATGTTCTTCTCATATGTATATAAATTATTAAATTCTTCCATTTTTGTATAGTTAAATTCATTTTCCCATCTTGCAACAACTACAGTTGCAATACAATTGCCAATTAGATTAACCGTAGTTCGTCCCATATCTAGTATTTGATCAACACCAAGAAGAATAGCAACACCTAGAACCGGATATCCAAAACTTGATAACGTTCCGGCAAGAATTACAAGAGCAACTCTTGGAACTCCTGCTATACCTTTACTTGTAAGCATTAAAGTACCCATTATAAATAAGAGCTTCATAGGTGCAACATGTATATCTGCTATTTGTAAAGAGAATAACATTGCAAGTGCTAAATAAAGAGTTGAACCATCTAAATTGAATGTATATCCTGTAGGCATAACAAAGCCTACTATATTTTTAGAAACACCAAAGCTTTCCATTATTTTCATTGCTTGTGGAAGAGCCGCTTCAGATGTTGAAGTTGTAAAAGCAAGCAGGGCGGGTTCTCTTATAGCTCTAAGTAGAGAAATGACAGAAATCCCAACAATTCTGCAGGCAATATTTAAAATAATAAATAAGAATAAGATTAAAGCAAAATAAAGAGAAAAAATGATTTTTGCATAATTTAGCATAATGCCTAAACCACTTTCTGCAATTGTATAAGCAATAGCACCAAAAACTCCAATAGGGGCAAAATTCATAACAATTTGTGTAAACTTAAACATTATTTCTGATAAAGATGATAAACAATCTAAAACGGGTTTGCCTTTTTCCCCAGCTGCACAAATTGCAAGAGCAAAGAAAATAGAGAAAACAACAATTTGAAGAAGATTGCCGTGAGCCATTGACTCAATAATACTAGTTGGAACGATATTTACAAACATATCAGAAATTGATTCATGTACATTTTGAGCAGCCATATTTGTTGCTGTTTGAATCATGTTTTGGGATATTACAGAATCACCGAAACCCTTGCCAGGTTTAAAAATAATACCAACAGAAAGTCCTATTACTAAAGCAAAAGATGTTGCAGTTGCAAAATATATTAATGTTTTTGCTCCTAATTTTCCTAAAGCCTTAATATTACCATGCGAAGCAATTCCTGTTACAACAACTGAAAACAGTAATGGGGCAATAATCATTTTTATCATATTAAGGAACATATGTGCCAATGGGTGCATTTGTCTTCCTATTTCAGGGAATTTCCACCCTACAAAAATTCCAAGCATTAATCCTATAAATATGAATAGTGTTAATTTCGATGTTTTCATTTTAGTTATACCTTCGTCAATTATAACAAAAAATTGTTAAGATTTCCTTTTTTGACAAAATCTTAATATGATATTAAAAATTGATACAAATCTTTAACTAAAGAGAAATATTATTATAAATAATTTTAGAAGCTTTTACTATAAAATCTTTACCTTGCAGGTTGTTATAAGGTCTTTTGGCTAAGATAACAACAATATATTTTTTACCATTTGCTGTTTTAACAATACCTGCATCACCAAGCATAAAACCAATATCGCCGGTTTTATGGAGTAATATTGCATCTTTCGGTAATCCGGCTTGAAGTAATCTATTGTTTTTAACGTGACCAAGATAATTTGCTATGTGTTTTTTTGACTCTGAATTTACAATATTTGTAGAATCAATATTATAAAACATTTTTGCAAGTTCTTTTGCTGTAGTAATATTTGTTCCATCAAGATCTGGCAGCCAATTGTTAATATGAGTTGTTTTTAAACCCCATCTTTTCATAGCTCTATTAACTTCAGGCATTCCTCCTATTTTTGCAATAATCATATTAGTTGATGAATTATCTGAATTTTGAATCATTATTTTGGCAAGATAGTCCATTGTATGAGCGATTCCGCCTTGCGAATATTGTAATTTCCCCGAACCTGAAGCTCTATAATAGTCTTCTAGTATCATTGTATCATTTAAAGAAAACTTACCATTTTCAATTTCTCTAAACATTTCTATT
The DNA here is from genome assembly GCA_944326485.1 of Candidatus Gastranaerophilales bacterium. GTDB lineage: Bacteria > Cyanobacteriota > Vampirovibrionia > Gastranaerophilales > Gastranaerophilaceae > Avigastranaerophilus. The sequence goes on from CALVED010000007.1 coordinate 26,165, forward strand.
AATACAGGAATTTTAATAATGCTTGCAGCAGGATATGGAGTGTTGGCATTAATATTAACATAAGAGCCATTATCATATTCCCAAACATATATTGATGGTTTTATTCTTTTATAGTTTTGGGCTAATGCAATTAAACTGTTTTTTAAACCGACTCTTTCATAAGTTTCTTTAATATCAACCATTATTTTATTTTTATATTCTGTATCTTTAAGGATATATTTGCCTAAAAATAAATCTTTGTATAAATAGTTATGTGTGGGAAATAATAACTTATAATAATCCATCTTTAACATTTTTTTTGAATTATTAGGGAAAACATCTGCGATAAAATTTTTAAAAGAAGAAGGTAATATAAAAATTAATAAGAATGTAAAAAAAGCTAATGAAATAAACTTTCTATAGTTAATTCCACTTTTTTGCTTTTTTACAATTTTTTTTATGGGTCTTACTTTCTGACTTTTTTTATCATTAAAATAAAATTGTTCATATAAATTGTTGTAAGAATTATCATCCGAAAAGTTATATTTTGGTTTCGGCACAATCTCCCTCCTGAATATTCACATTATATTACCTAGTCTGAAAAACGGCAACTTGTTAAAAATATTAAATTGTTAGAGAAAAATTTTACTATAAGCAGAAAGAGTGAGTGAGCTTTTTTATTAATGTTTTTTAAAGGTGAGTACATTGTTTTTGAGGATGATTCAGTAATAACGTATGATATTAGATTAAATAATTCGTGAAATTTTACCTGTATAGATAAAAGCTTTGAACTTTTTTAATAAATTTGTTAAAATGAAAACAATAACGAAAGGGTATTCAATGAGTAATATAATTATTTATACAGAAGGCAATAAATCAAATTTGGAAGAACAATGTAAAAATATCATAGATGCTGATGTAAAAGTCTTGAATGTTGCAGATGTCAAGGATGTAGAAATTCATAATCCTTCTGTAGTTATATTGGATATTTCTCATGAAAAATTGAAGGAAATATCAATGATAATGAAGTTCCCTGTTCCTGTAATAGCAATAACAGAAGAATTGCCTTCGGATGTAACATTAAGAGGTGAGGCATTTGATTTTATAATTAATCCTGTTAGTGACTATGAATTATCTTTAAAAATCAAAAATATGTTAAAAATAAAAGAACTAAAAGAAAAAATTGCAAATATAACAACAACAGATGAACTTACCGGTTTACATAATCGTAAGTTTTTAATAGAACGCTTAGAATCTGAAATGTCCAGAGCAAAGAGGTATCATTCAACAGTATCTTGTATATTATTTGACTTGGATTTCTTTAAAGTTGTAAATGATATGTATGGATATGAGTGGGGTGATGTTTTACTTAAAAAGATTGCAGAAATGCTTTTAAATCTTGCGAGAAAAGAAGATGTTGTTACAAGATACGGGGATGAAGAATTTATGGTAATTCTTCCTGATACAACAGAAGAAAATGCATTTATTTTTGCAGAACGTTTTAGAAGAGATGTAGAGAAAATGACATTTATCCCTGCTGGAGAAGATGAAAAACATCCGGTAAGAATATCAGGAGGAATCGCAGCATTTCCTTACCTAGATTCTGTTGATGAAAATGCAAATACTTTAATAAGATATGCAGAACATGCTTTGTATAATGCAAAAAAACGCGGTAAAAACAAAGTTGTTTTATTTTCACAGGTAAATTTGGATTATTAAAATGAGTATTAGTGGTGATAAAAAACCGATATCTTTTTCGTATAACAATACAGAAAGGTGTCAATCGCGTTGTATTACTTGTAATGGATGGAAAACTCCTGCAGAAGTTGCAAAAGATGAAATGAAAACAGAAGAGTGGAAAAAAGTTCTGTATAATATGCATAACTGGATGGGGAATTATCAGTTTATAATATCTGGCGGCGAGCCTTTTATAAGAGATGATGTATTTGAAATAGCCGAATATGCAAGTAATTTGGGGGATACAGTAAATGTAGTTACAAATGGACTTGCTCTTGTTGATAAATTAGATAAAGTTTTATATTCGGCATTTAATAATATAACTTTCTCTTTAAATGCTGTAGCAAATCCTAAAATACATAACATATCAAGAGGTAGAGAAGATGCCTTCCAGAGAACAATGGATTCACTTCAAAATCTAAACTATATGAATAAGCACTGTGCAAATCATAAATGGAAAAATATATATTTGTCTACAGTAGTAATGCCGTCTAATTTGTCTGAAATAAGACCTATAGCAGAATTTTGTAAGATAGAAGGAATAGGTGTAAGTTATCAATTAATGGATAATGGAGATGCTTTTTCAACAGCTGTAAAAAGTGATGAACAAATATACAATAAAGATATAAAAACTCTGGCTATTGAAGCAATTGAAGAAATGATAGAATTAAAAAAGCAAGGTTATCCAATATGTAACGGATATAGTCAGTTAAGTGCATTTAAATTATTAATAAATAAACCAGAAGAAATACAGAATATTCAATGTATGGTTGGAGAAAATAATTTTGCAATAGATCCTTACGGAAATTGCAGAATTTGTTTTTGTATGGAACCTATAGGTAATTTAAAAGAGAGTTTGCCTCAGGATTTGTGGTATAGTCAAAAAGCAAATGAGATAAGAGATAAAATATTAAAATGTACCAGAAACTGCAGATTGTTAAATTGTAATTTTAAATAGGGTTTTATATGGAAGAAGTAAAGCGAGAAAAATATATAAGCTGTAAATGGTTAGAATCGGGTGTATGTTTTGATAATGGAGTTTATGGTTCTAATGTAAAATTATGTTGTTATATGAGTGCCCCTGGTGGTGGCAATTCAATGATTTTTGAAGGGTACAAAGGGGAAAAAATTAATTGGGAAGAATTTTTTAAAATAAAAAATCAGTATAGAGAAGTTCAAAAAAGAGGGGATACTGTAGAAGGTTGCAGAGGTTGCGTTTTTCTTGAAGAAAATGACTGGATTCAATCAGACTATATTGACTCTATTATATTTGACCATTTCACAAAATGTAATTGTAATTGTACATATTGTTATACAGAGGAAGATAAAAAAAGATATAACTCCTTAAAAACATATAATATATTCCCAATAATTGAAGATATGTATAAACGGAACATATTAAAAGTAGGCGGGTCTATAGGTTTTGGCGGAGGAGAACCAACTATTCTTCCTGAATTCGAAAAATTATTAAATTTTCTTATAAAAAAAGGATTTAGAAATATAAGAGTACCGTCATCAGGTATAAAATATTCAAGGGTCATAGAAAAGGGAATTAAAACAGGACAAGTTACAGTAGTTGTATCAATAGATAGTTCGAGTTCCGAAACATATCAGAAAATTAAACAAATTAATGCATATAACGTAGTTAGTAAAAATCTTATAAGGTATGCAAAGGCACAAAAAAATTCATATAATGTAATAAGTAAATATATAATAATTCCTAATATAAATGATAATAAAACTGAAATAGACGGTTGGTTAAACTTTAATAAAAAGAATAATATCGGAATTATAGTAATAGATATAGAAAATAGCTGGTTAAATAAATATAGAGAAGATAAACCGGATGAAAAAGTTTTAGATTTAATTAGATATGTTAAAGAAAAATCTCAAATAATGGGCTTTTATAGATTAGAAATTTGTGATAGAGCAAGGTATTTAATAAAAGATTAAACTTCAAAACCGCTAAATACAACAGCGTTGTTATAACTTTTAGATTCTTCTCTAATACTTTTGAAAAAATCACGTACTAAAATTGCATTATTTTGCAACATTTCAAATCTGTTCTTTTTAAAATAGTCGTCAAGCATTTCTCCTGCTTGAAGATATTTTCTGTTTTTAATGTATAGTTTAAAATTTTTATTTCTTTTTATTATTTTTTTTACAGCAAAAGATAAGATTTGTGGATATAAATCAAAATAATGTGGAGGAATAATTATATCCAGAAAATAATTTAAGTTGTCAAAAGTTTTTATTTCAATAAAAGATTTAATTTTTTTATTGGTTTCATCTTCCAGAATGTACTTAAAGTCAAGTTCTGAATTAAAACCAAAAGATAATTTGTCATTAAATTCTTCTTTTTCTTTAGAAAGGGAATACTTATAAAGAGTAATAAGGTTTTCATTAAATAAATCAGCTGCTTTTGCAGAGTCAGAATTTTTAAAGGGCTTAAAATTTTTTTCATCTGTATCTGATATTAAGAAATTTACATTAGAAACAGACCAAAGAACCTCAGTCGAACAGAACCTGAAACCACAACCTTTAATGAACAAATCAATTAATTCTGTTTGGTTGTCGTTAACAGCAACGTAGAATGTATCAACTCCTCGTGCTCCGAATTTGGCAATTATATATTCTATCAGTTGTTTACCTGCTTCGTGAGAATTTTTATCTAAAAAAAGTCTTTTTATTTGCCATTTATATGGATTTCCGCTTTGAGCTTTTACACTTATTAATCCTTTTAAATTATTGTTATTGTCGAAAGCAACATATGTTTCAGGTAATCTTCTTAAATGAACATTATAAAATAGATTCTGCAAATATGTAGCAGGAACAGAAACAAAGAATAATCGTCTGTAATTCATAATATTATCAGAACAAACAACGGAGATTAATTTTTTTATATTTATAACATCAGAAAAACTAATTTTTTTAATTTTAGCCATAAATATATGTTCCTCTATACAAATAATACCCTTTTTTTTTAGTATGTACAAGTATTGTAAAGTATAAAAAGTTAAGAAAAAATTAATAACTATTGAGTAAAAAAATTGATAAATTATAATTATATAAGAAGGAAACGAGTAGGGGAATATATGAAAAGTTTTTTTCAAAATAAAATGAATAAGGAAAATCCATTTGTAGATAATACAAATATTCAAGGAGATGAAATAAAAGATATGACTGAAGAAACAAAAGATAGCAAACAAATAGATAATGAAGAAAATGAAAATAGAGAGAAAGAAGAAGAAATTCTTGAAGAAAATGAAAACAAAGAAATAAATGAAGAAGTTTCAGATAGTGATTCGGAAACTGAAAAAATGAAACAAGATTTGGATAATTTGAATAGTCAGTATTTAAGATTAGCTGCAGATTTTGATAATTATAGAAAAAGACAAGCACAAGAAAGAGAATCTCTATTAAAGTATGGTGCACAAGAATGCATGAAAAAAATAATAGAAGTAGTTGATAATTTTGATAGAGCAATGCAATCTGTTGAAAATATAGATAATGTGGATAAAATGAAAGAGACATTTTTTGTATTAAATAAACAGTTAATGGATTCTTTATCAAAATTGGGATTGGAACAAATAAAAAGTGTCGGAGAAAAGTTTGATCCAAATATGCATGAAGCAATAATGCAGACACAAACAGACGAATATCCTGAAGAAACAATTATAAAAGAACTTCAAAAGGGATACAAGTTGGGAGATAAAGTAATAAGACCGGCATTAGTAGATGTAGCAGTAAAATAGCGTTAGTTGAAAGATTAGAAGATAATGAGTGATTATTATGAAATATTAGGGGTAGTAAGAGAAGCAACAAAGGAAGAAATAAAAGCAGCGTTTAGAAAGAAAGCGAGGCTGTATCACCCCGATGTAAATAAAGCCCCTGATGCAGAAGAAAAATTCAAAGAATTGGGCAGAGCATATGAAACATTAATGGATGATAACAAACGTGCTACTTACGACCGTTATGGTGAAGATGGTTTAAAAGATGCAGGTTTTAGCACATCTGGACCTTTTGATGCCGGATTTGGTGATCTAAATGATATATTTGAAAGTTTCTTTGGTGGATTTGGATTTTCAGAGAGAGCTACAAATCCAAATAGTCCGCAAAATGGTGCAGATTTAAGATTAAATATGCAAATAGAATTTGAAGAAGCAGTATTTGGAGTAGAAAAAGAAGTAAAAATATCACATTTGGAAGTATGTGATGAATGTAATGGAACTGGAGCTAAAGCTGGTTCAAAACCGGAGACTTGTCCTACTTGTGGTGGTACAGGTAGAGTTCAACAAGTTACGAATACTCCGTTAGGAAGTTTCAGACAAATAACTACGTGCCCAAAATGTGGAGGTACAGGGAAAATAAATCCTAATCCTTGTCCAAAATGTAAAGGAGATGGAAGAATAGAAGTAGAAAGAACTCTTCGAATAAATATTCCTGCAGGTGTTGATAATGGTTCCAGAATAGGATTATCATCCGAAGGAAATTGCGGAAAAAATGGTGGAAGAACCGGAGATTTAATAGTTGTTTTATATGTAAAAGAGCATAAAGAATTTAAAAGAGAAGGTGTAGATATATACTCGAAGGTAGATATAACATTCCCTCAAGCGGCTCTTGGCGATACAATAAATGTTAATACCCTTGATGGTATTCAACAATTGGTTATTCCTGCAGGAGTTCAGCAGGATAGAGTCCTTCAAATAAAAGGTGCAGGTGTACCTATAATTGGAAATGCGTCAAAAAGAGGTAATCATAACTTTATTGTTAAAATAAAGACACCGCAAAATCTTAGTGCGGAAGAAAAACAATTATATAATAAACTTTTTGAAATTAATTGTAACAAAAAGCCCTCATCAAATTTCATTGATAAAATGAAGAATGTACTTCATAATTAATAGAGGTAGTATGAAATTTAAATCATTAATATTAATTTTAATAATATTTCTGGTAAATATACTGTCTGCCGAAGCAACACAGCTTCCAACAGAAGTAAAGGATTATTTGGTTTCACAGAAAAAGGTTCCTCAAATAAGGTTTGACGGAATTGTTGTATATAGTGATGATGTAATGTATATCCCTGTATTTCCTGCATATCCGGAAGAAGTAGAAAAAGTAAGTATAAAACAAACATATCCCAAAAATCAACAAATGGATCAGCTTCCTGATATGGTATTATTTAATAATAATTTTGCATTGTTAAAGATTATAAGAGTTGGTCAAAATACTTTAACAGTAAGAACAATTCCAGATTTACCGGTAGAAGTAAAAACCGGAATTTTACCTCAAGATATAATGGTACCAAGAGGATTGGTATTTCCCGAAAATCTGGCAGGAATTTTAGGTGATGTACAAGTACCATTAGTGGGTAGTGCTAAATCATCAACATTTGTTTCATCAAGAAAAACAGCCCCTCTTCCATCAGGGAAAAGAGTTGTTGATACAAAGAGATATAATGTTCCTTCGGAATTAAAAAATAAATTATTTTTTGTTAATAATTTTCAAACAGAATATTTACAAGTATTTTCTTCAACTGTATCAGAACCATTATATTCACTGAAGACTTCAGGTGTTATGAAAGATGTAAAACCTGTTTTAGATGGAAAATTTTTACTTGTAGCAACAAGGAATCAAAAGAATTTAGATGTAGTGGATATAGCAAACGAATATGTTGCAAAACATATTGATTTGACTTCTTTCCCTACTGAAATAGCAGTTGATGACGTAAATAAAAAAGCATATGTTGCAAGCACGAAAGATGAATCATTATCTGTTATAGATTTAGAATCAATGACAATGAAAGAAAAGATACAATTAGTAGGTGCACCTAAGTGTTTATCTTTATCTTCTGATGGAACAAGGCTTGCATATGTTGATATGAAAACATCAAGTGTATATGTTTTAGATTTACAAAATAATTATGAAAATAAACTTATAACAAGTTTTCCGAATGCAACAAAAATATTATTAAAGGATAATATAATATATGCAATAGCCAGAACAAAACCACAATTAAGAATAATATACTTTGATTTATTTCAAGATAATAAGTTAACAAAATCAAGGAAACAAAAGAAACAGGAAGAAGAACAGAAAAAATCGGAGCAAAAAGAAGCAGATGATGTTACAAATGATATAGTATATGACGAAGATTTTGCAATTGAGGCTCCGGTTGAAGAACTTGTAGAGAATGCTAAAACATATTCTACCAGTATAAAAGATATAAATGTTGGTGCAAAACCTGTAGATATGTATTTAAGAGATGGAAAAATATATATATTATGTGCAGGAAATAATAGTGTATATATTTATGATACAGATAAAGGAGCTGTAAGAGAACAAAAACTTTCTGTAGAGGGCTTTTCAAAATCATTTACGCCTGTTCCAAATTCAAAACTGGCAGTTATTACAAATATGGCAGACTTAAAGTATGTAGTTTTTGATATGGAAAAAGAAAAAGAATTACAAACATATCCTATTAGTGAATATATAAATATGATAACAATATTGGAAAGAAAAAATGAACGCTGAAACAATTGAATCATTATCACAACTGGAAATAACTGCAGATAAGTTTTGGAATATATCAAGAGATACAGGAAATTTTATCAATATGTTGATAAAAATGTTGAAATGCAAGAATGTTTTAGAACTTGGCACTTCAAACGGATATTCAGGATTGTGGATAGCAGATGCACTAAAAGAAACAAATGGTCATTTAACAACAATAGAGTTTTGGGAAAAAAGGCAATGTATTGCAAGGGAATATTTTCAGAAATGCGGTTTTTCAGATATTATAACTTGTAAAATAGGTTCAGCATATGATGTTATAAAAAACGAAATAAAAGAACAGTTTGATTTAGTTTTTATAGATGCAAATAAGCAAGAGTATATAAAATATTTTGAGGTAATAGATCCTCTATTAAAGAGCGGTGGTGTTATATTGGCTGATAATATAACTTCTCATGCGGAAAAAGTTAAACCTTTTGTTAATACTATTTCTAATCGTGATGATTATCAAGTTCAAATATTAGATTTGCCGGATGGTTTGTTAATGGCATATAAAAAATAGGAGTTAATATGGCTGGAATAATAAAATCTGTAAATGGTGATGAAATAGATCTTTCCAGAGTCGGTATTTTTTATAATAAAGAAAATTCAAAAGCAAAATATGTGGGAGAATCAGTACAGAAAGTTCTTAAAGATAATTGGATTGACTGTAACATACTTACAACAGATGAATATTCTTGTGATTATTCTTTTGCCATAGTACTTGGTGGAGATGGTACAATATTAAGAACTGCAAGGTATTATGCTCCTTATGATGTTCCAATATTAGGTATTAATTTGGGAAGATTAGGTTTTTTGTCTCAGGCAAAATCTTCACAAGTAGATGAAGCAATAGATTATATTTTACGTGGTGCATTTAAAATTGAAAATAGAATGATGTTAAGTGCAATGCATGGAAAATTAAATGCATTAAATGATATAGTAATAAAAGGTGATGGATTTTCTAGGACATCAAGATTATATGTTCATATAAATGATAATATAGTTTGTGATTATCTTGCAGATGGGATTATAATATCTACACCAACAGGATCTACTGCCTATACATTATCGGCAGGCGGCCCTATTTTAGCCCCAATAATAGAAGCAATAGTTATTGTACCTATTTGTCCTCACACAATGAATGCAAGACCAATAGTTATTCCGTCAAATGAGGTTATAAAAGTTACATCAAGCCAAAATAAACCATTATTAAAAATATCAGCAGATGGGCAAGAAACATATTCTATAGGAATTAATGAGGCTATAGAAGTAAAAAAATGTGATTATGTTACTAAATTAATATTATTAAATTTAGAGAAAAATTCTTTTTACTCGGTGTTAAAAGAAAAATTGCATTGGGGACTTTCTTGGAAGGGATAAAATGATAAAATCTGTTTTTGTCAGGAATTATATACTAATAGATGAATTAACTCTTGAATTTGATAAGGGATTTAATGTTTTTACAGGTGAAACAGGGGCTGGTAAAAGTATTATAATTGGTGCTATTGATGCAGCCTTTGGTGCTAAACTTGCTAAAGATGTTATAAAAACCGGAGCAGATAAAGCATTAATAGAACTTATAATTTTATTAGATGATGAATTTGATAAATCTATTTTTATAGAAAATGGCATAGAAATACAAAATAATGAAATAATTTTATCAAGAGAAATATTGCCAGCAACTTCTCGTTCTAGGATAAATGGTGTTCTTGTAACTCAGGAATTTATCAAAGAAATAAGAGAGAGGTTATTAGATATTCATACCCAGCATCAAAGTTATAATTATGTACAGCCTAAGAACCATATAATTCTTTTAGATAATTTTGCTCTAAAACCGCATAAGGATAATATTATATTATTTAAAGAAAGGTATGAAAGACTCCAAAATTTAAAAAGAAAACTTTTAAATTTGCAAGATAATGTGAATAAGACAATACAACAGTCAGATTTTCTAAAATTTCAGATTAAAGAAATAGAAGATGCAAAAATTGAAGATATTGAAGAATGCGAAAAATTAGAAAAAGAGCTTGATATATTATGTAATATAGAAAAGTTAAAAGAACTTTCATATTCTTCATATTGGGCTTTATATGGAGATGATTCAAATATAATAAGTGTGCTTGGTAATATAAAATCTAATATTTCAAAATTATCTCAATTGGATGAAAGCGTTTTGAGTATAGAAGAAGACTTTATAAATGCTTATGAAACATTGAAAGACGTAGCACATAAAATGAGAGATTATTCTGAGTCAAAAGAAAATGATAATGAAAAAATTGATTTAATACAAGAAAGACTAAGCTTATTAGAAAAGATTAAGAGAAAATACGGTTCAAATTTAGAAGAAGTTTTAGATACTTATGATAAGTTATCTGAAGAATTAAGTGCAATAGAAGTTTCTCAAGATGAGATAACAGTAATAGAAAAAGAAATAAAAGAACTTGAAACTGAAATAGAATGCTTGGCTAATGTGATAAGCGGAGCGAGAAAAGAATTAGCAAAGGTTTTATCAAAAGCAGTAACAGAAGAATTAGAAAAATTAGAACTTCCAAAATCAAAATTTGAAATAGAAGTAAAAGATTCAACAATGAATGAAAGAGGAAAAGACATTGTTGAGTTTATGATATCAACAAATGTGTCAGAACCGGTAAAACCATTAGCTAAAACAGCTTCTGGCGGTGAAATATCCAGAATAATGCTTGCCATAAAAACAATATTTGCACAAGCAGATTCAACAAATACTGTTATATTTGATGAAATAGATACGGGAGTATCTGGGAAAGCTTCACAAGCAATAGCAGATGAGTTGGTAGATTTATCAAAAACTCATCAGGTTATATTGATAACCCATCAACCAATAATTGCTTCAAAAGCGGATTCTCATTTCTATGTTAAGAAAGAACAGGCAGAAAAAACGAAAGTAAATGTATACAAGTTAGAAGGAGAGAATAGAGTTAAAGCTATTGCTCTTCTTGCGGCTGGTGATATAAATGAAGAATCTACTTCTTTTGCTAAAAATTTATTAGGAGTATAAATATTTAAAATGATTTCCATAAATGATTTATTTTTAATTTTTATCGGTGGTGGAATTGGTTCTGTTTTTAGATATTTAACTAATTTATTCTTTTCAAAAATATATTTTATAAAATTGCAAAGTGTTTTACTCGGGACTTTAACAGTAAACATAATAGGAAGTTTAATTTTGGGATTTGCATTCTCTTTTTTTATGAATAAATTGGGAATTCCAAACAATATAAAACTTGCAATTAGTGTTGGATTTTGTGGCGGTTTAACAACATTTTCAACATTTTCTTTAGAAACATATAACTTAATTAAAAACGGTGAAATTTTATATTCTATAGTATATGTAATATTAAATGTGTTAATTTGTGTTTTAATGATTGCATTAGGACTATATTTAGGAAATATTACATCAAAAGTATTTTAAAGTTTTATAAATAATAAAAATAAATAATCTATTTCATATCTAATTGGCTAATTATAAACATATTATTTGTTGATAAATTAAAGAAAATAGTCATAGAAAGAATTCACGATAATAAGAAAGAGTGAGTTAATTCTTAATCGGCATTTTTAAAATATGAACATTTTGTTAGAAAAAATGACACAGTAGAAAGTAAGATGCTAAATAAAATGGAGAATGATATGAAAACTATAATATTTTATGATATCAAACAATATGAAAGAGAATTTTTTGAGCAAGAACTATACGATAAGTTTAATGTCGAATATGAAGAGAGAGAACTTACTTCTGAAACGGAGTTAAATTATATAGAAGAAAATGCAGAAATTATATCGGTTTTTACATCATCAAGACTTACTAAAGAAGTTCTTGAAAAATTTAAAAATTTGAAGTTGATACTAACTCGTTCTGTAGGATTTAGTCATATAGATGTAGAGTACTGTAATGAAAAAAATATATTAGTTGCGAATACCCCTCATTACGGAGATTATACTGTAGCAGAATTTTCATTTGGAATATTACTTAATTTAATAAGAAGGATATGCTATGGGCAAAGTGAACTTCGGTCTGGCGATATGTATCCGGAAACATTCGGAATGGAACTATATGATAAAACTATTGGAATTATAGGTACAGGGTCTATAGGCTCAAAAGCAATAAAAATAGCCAAAGGATTTTCAATGAATGTTATTTGCTATGATGTAAATAAAAATTCAGAGTTGGAAAAAGAATTTAACGTTAAATATTCTGATATAGAAACTTTATGTAAATTGTCAGATATAATAACCTTGCATGCTCCTTTAAATACAGCTTCATATCATATTATAAATAAAGAAAAAATCTCATTAATGAAAGAAGATGTAATTATAGTAAATACAGCAAGAGGAGAATTGATAGATACCGAAGCATTGTATGAAGCACTTTTAGATAAAAAAATAAAAGGTGCAGCATTAGATGTATTAGAATTTGAGGAGATAATATCAAATAAACGGCCGGGAGATAACATAAATTTAAGAAACTTAAGAGTTTCTTTAATAAATAATAAACTTTTGAATTTAGATAATGTAATAGCTACTCCACATATTGCTTATGATACAAAAGAAGCTGTAAATAGAATCTTAACCACAACATTGGAAAACTTATATCAGTTTATTAATAATAAAATTTTGACAAATATAGTAAATTAAACAAGCAAAAAAAATGCAAGTTTAAAATAAGATTTAAGAACTTGCAATATTTACACTAGCCGAAACATTAATAACAAATATATTATACAACGTTTTATTAATTTCGTAAAGTATACGGTTCTATATTTAAAAGTATATTATTAAAAAGTTAATAAATATTTACAATAAATTTTTAAGATATGTTTAAATACTTGTAATAATAATCAATTTATCGGATAATTTCATTGTAGTTAAGCGAGGTGGCAATATGAGAAAACCGGTAATTGGAGTATTGGGAGCTACGGGAGTAGTTGGTAGAAACATTTTAAAAATATTAGAAGAAGATAATGTTGTATTTGAAGATATAAAATTTCTTGCTAGTAAAAAAAGTGCCGGAAAAGAAATTGAATTTAAAGGAAAAAAATATACAGTAATAGAAGCAACTCCAGATGCATTTGAAGGAATAAATATAGTTTTAGCATCTGCCGGTGGTTCAACAAGTTTAGCATTGGCACCAGAAGCAGTAAAAAGAGGTGCTGTATATATTGATAATTCAAGTGCATTTAGAATGGAAAAAGATGTTCCATTAGTAATTGCAGGGGTAAATGATGAAGATATCAAAAAACATAAAGGCATAATAGCTAATCCGAATTGTTCTACTTCTCAATTAATGTTAGTATTAAAACCTTTACATGATTATGCTGTGATAAAAAGAATGATTGTAAGTACATATCAATCTGTATCTGGAGCAGGGCTCGCTGCAATAAATGAATTAAAGGAAAATACTATTGCAGTAAATGACAATAAACCTTTTGAAAATAAAGTATTTAAGAAACCAATAGCATATAATTGCATTCCTCAAATTGATGTATTTTGCGATAATGGTTATACAAAAGAGGAGATGAAGGTTACAAATGAAACAAGAAAGATTTTACATTTAGACCCAAATACTCCTATTTCTTGTACAGCAGTTAGAGTTCCGGTTTTTGTAGGACATTCAGAAGCAGTAACAGTTGAATTTGAAAAAAATATAACACCTGAAAAAGCAAGAGAAATTTTAGAAAATGCTTGGGGCGTAGAAGTTATAGATGATACAGCAAATTATGAATTTCCGACAGCTGTAATGGCTGCAGGAAAGAACCCTGTATATGTAGGAAGAATAAGAAAAGATATAGCATTTGATAATGCAATATCTTTTTGGTGCGTGGCTGATAATTTAAGAATAGGTGCAGCATTAAATACAGTAAGAATTGCTGAAAAAGTTATAGAAATGCAAGTTTTTTAAGAGGTGAATATGAGTATAAGATATAATGCCGGGGAAGTTATTACGGCAATGGTTACACCATTTAACGATGACTTAAGTATTGATTATCCTGCTTTAGAAAAACTAATTAATCATTTAATAGATACCGGAAGTGATGCTATCTTAGTAGCAGGTACAACGGGTGAAACTCCTACTTTATCACACGAAGAAGAAGCAGAGATGTTTTATTATGTTAAAAAAATAGTAAATGGCAGGGTAAAAGTTATAATGGGAGCAGGCTCTAATTCTACTCAGACTGCTGTTGAATCTTCAAAAAAAGCAAAAGAACTGGGTGCTGATGCTATATTAACTGTAGTACCTTATTATAATAAACCATCTCAAAAAGGAATGTATGAACATTTTTCAAGTATTGCCAAATCTGTGGATTTACCTATAATTTTATATAATATTCCTGGACGAACAGGTGTTAATATGCAACCTGCAACAATTGCAAAACTTGCAAAAGAGTTTCAGAATATTGTTGCTGTAAAACAAAGTAATTCTGATTTAGATTTAATAAGTGATATAAAATTATTATCTCCTGAGGATTTTATTATATATTCCGGTGATGATAGTTTAACAATACCTATGATGTCATTAGGTGCTCATGGAGTAATAAGTGTTGCATCTCATATAGTAGGTAATGATTTAAAAAAGATGGTAAAAGCTTTTAAATCTGGTAAGAATGAAGAAGCTCTAAAATTACATTTAAAATTATATCCTCTATTTAGAAAATTATTTATGGCACCAAATCCTGTACCGGTAAAAGCGGCGCTTAATCATATAGGAATTATTAAGGAATATGTCAGAAAACCTTTAGTAGTCTTAGATGAGGAAGAAAAAAAAGAATTATTTTCAGTATTAGACAAATGTACAGGTGCAGTAAAATAATGTTGGAGTTCTGATAGTTGGATATCACTAACAATAAATTACAAAAAAAAAGAAAGGGTAATACTTTATCTGAAACACTTATTGCCCTTGTTATAGTTGGTGTTATTTTTACAATTAGTATGGGGACAATAGTCGCTGATTATAATAAAAATCAGACTGTTGTTCGCTTAAAGAAAATGTATTCAACATTTTCAAATGCTATTACTGCTTCAATTGCAAAAAATGGAGCTCCAGATGATTGGTATATGGAAGAAGGTTTAAGCGAGAAGGGTTCATATTTACTATTTGAACAATATATTAAACCTTTTTTGGTTTTATCCAGAGATTGTAAAACTTCAACAGTAGATCAATGTAATTATACATTTAAAGAGCTAAATGGAACAGAAAAAGCTTTGAATTCTAAATGGACAAGATTCTTTTTAAATGATGGCGCATTTATAGCTATGCAATCTTCTGCTGATGAAAATTATAAAGTTATATATTTCTATATAGATACAAATGGAAAAAAACGTTTAAATGTTGTTGCAAGAGATATTTTTATGTTTGAGTATTGGATAAGAAATAATGATCATCCAGAGTATGAAGGAAAACTTTTGCCATACGGGCATGAATATACAAGAGAACAATTAATGTCTACATCTAATGATAATAATTGTAATAAAACAAAAAATGGAAATTATTGTGCAGCATTAATTATTAATGATAATTGGCAAATAATAAAAGGATATCCTTGGGCACAAGCTAGATATGTTGTTCAATAAATTGTCCGAGAAAAAATTCACGATAAGCTGAAAGTGTGAGTGAATTTTTTTTACAAAACGAACCAAAAACTTTGTTTTTGAGTGAGCTTGTATCCGTAGTGAAACGCAGGTGAGTGGCGTTTTCAAAAGGTGAGTACTTTGTTAGCGAGGATGAACTCTGTAACAAAGTGCGATACTAGATTAAATAAGAAAATAATTAATTATTATTTACTAACTTAAAAATATCATTGCAAATTCTAAAAATATCTTTTGCTTGTTCAAAATTAATCATATTAGGTCCATCACATAATGCTGAATCCGGATCAGGATGAACTTCAAAAAATAAACCGTTTGCACCTGCAGCAACAGCCGATTTGGCTAAAATTGGTACAAATTTTCTTTCTCCACCAGAACTTTCTCCACAGCCTCCTGGTAATTGTACGCTGTGAGTCGCATCAAATATAACAGGATATCCCATTTCCTGTATTATAGGAATTGCTCTCATATCAGAGACAAGATTGTTATATCCGAAAGTTACGCCTCTATCTGTAATTGTTATTTGATTATTACCTGATTCTATTACTTTATTTGCAATAGATCTCATTTGTGAAGGTGCTAAAAATTGCCCTTTCTTTATATTAATAATCTTATTTGTTTTTGCGGCAGCAACAAGTAAATCTGTTTGTCTGCATAAGAAAGCAGGGATTTGTATTATATCTGCAACTTCTGCTGCAATAGATGCTTCACAAGGATTGTGAATATCTGTTACTATAGGAACATTAAACTCTTTTTTAACATCAGCAAGTAAAGAAAGTCCTTTTTCTATTCCTAGTCCTCTATAAGAATTTATAGAACTTCTGTTTGCTTTATCATAAGAAGCTTTAAAAACATAATTAATATCTAATTTATTTGTCAGTTCTTTCAAAAAATCAGCTGTTTTAAATAGGATATCTTTTGATTCAATTGAGCAAGGACCTGCTAAAATAGTTAATTTATTTCCTCCGATTATAAAATTATTTAAATTTACGGAATTAACCATTTTATTGCCCTCCTATTTATATAAAAATATTACAAAAAAAAATATTATTACACAAGAATTTAGAGTAGTTTGTCCGAGAAAAAATTCATGATAAGCTGAAAATGTGAGTGAATTTTTTTTACAAAACGAACCAAAAACTTTGTTTTTGAGTGAGCTTGTATCCGTAGTGAAACGCAGGTGAGTGGCGTTTTCAAAAGGTGAGTACTTTGTTAGCGAGGATGAACTCAGTAACAAAGTGCGATACTAGATTAAATAAGAAGTAGGGTAAACTTATTAAATTGAATTGTTAAATAAACAGTTTATTTAATATTGCTTAATCATGGTTAACAAAAAACTTTATTAAGGATATAATATAAATTGGTCTATAAATATATTTAGGAGAGAAAAATGAAGATTTCTGCAATTCAGGGTCCTTCGTATGCTTTTCGTGGCATTGAAAAAAAGGACAATAAAAATTACTCAAACTTTGCAATTAATGGGGCAGGTAGCGGTATAGGCAAGAATATGCTTAGACAATATTTACTTGCAAAATTTGCAGCAAAAGGCGTTTGGAGCAAATGGGATGAACTTTCACGTATTTATTCAAAACAAAATTTAGTTATTTTAAATATGGGATCTATGGGATTAAAAGGTGATAAAAAAATAGCAGACTTAGATGATAAAGTTATTCTTGAACAAATTAAGCACGGAAATGTACTTGGAGATCTTCCTGATTCTATAAAACTTAGTATCGCAAGAGAAGGAGAAAAAGACGATATTAAAGATACAAGGGAAGTTTTTCTTATTGCTGAGTCAGAAAGAGGACGAGAAAAAATAAAACTTGAAGCAACAAGAGATCCAATAACTTGGTCTCAATATAATGCTCAAATAGTTGTAGATACTACGGGTGCCAATACAACAAAAGAAAAATTACAAAAACATTTGGGTGGAACTGTAAAATATGCTGTTTTATCTGCTCCTTCAAAAAATTCAGATATGCTTACAATTGTTCCGGGAGTAAATAATGAAAGATTAAAAGATATTGATGAAAATGGAAATGTTGTATCTGCTGCCAGTTGTACTACAACTTGTGTTGCACCATATATAAAATTATTTGAAAATGAATTTGGCATAGAAAGTGGTTTTATTGATACTACACATGCTGCTACCGGATCACAAAATATTGCAGATAAGGCAAATGCCGGTGCTGAATCAAAAAATAGAGGTACTATTGATGCAATGATTCCTACATCAACAGGTGCGGCTAAAGCAATAGGGCTAGTTATAGATTCCAAAGAAGGCGGTAAAATTCCTTTAGATGGCATGGCAACAAGGGTGCCGACAGAAGATGGATCAATGGCTATAATTACTCTAAAATTAAAACAAAAAACAACATTAGAAAGAATATATTCTACATTGGCAAAAGCTGAAATGAATCCTGAATATAAAAATTTGATAGCAAGAGCACCTTTAGGTTCAACGTCTAGAGATGTTGTAAATAGGATAGAAAGCGGTCTTTATATTCCTGAAGCTATAAAATTAACAAATGGTGATTTATTATCAATAAAAGTATATTATGATAATGAATTTGGATATACGAGAAGTTTGGCAACCCTTACCGGTCAAATAGGCGAACATATAAGAGAATCAAAATAAAAAAATAAGCGGGATTGATTATTAATCCCGCTTATTTGTATAAAAATTTTTATTACCCATTATAAAATAAAAAACTCCTCAGGTGGGACTCGAACCTACAACCCTTCGGTTAACAGCCGAATGCTCTGCCATTGAGCTACTGAGGATTATCTATATTTTTATATTAACAAAAAAATTTTCATTGTAAATAGTTTTTTTAAAATAATTTATTTTCTTGTACAAAAGCTGATGAAGGGAATCGAACCCTTGACCTATTGATTACGAATCAATTGCTCTACCGACTGAGCTACATCAGCATTGTACTAATTATATTTTATATAATTCTTTTTATCAATTATTTTTTTGAAAAGCGTTCTAACAAATTAGTAGAAGTATTGTTATATATTTGTGCTGATGTATTTATGGCTTTTGTATTATTATTTTGTCCAGCTTTGTCTTTTGGCATACGATCTTTTAAAGGTTTTTTACCGGTTAATAATCTCATAAATTTAAAATATTTACCTATAAAACCTTTTCTGTTTTCATTTTTTTCTTCATTTTTTTGAAGTTCTTCTAATGACTTTCTTCCAACAGGCATACCTATGGATTTTCTTGTGAGAATTTCAGTTGTTAATGTGTTTGGAATAGCAACGGCAGCCATACCTTTTAATGAACTGTTATATGTTGATCTGAATGTAGCATTAAACCAATTGATAAATAATGTTTGATAGAATAAGGCACTTAATCTTTGTATAATACGTTCATTAGCTTTTTCTTTTGCACCATCTTTATCTTCACCATCTGATTTTAACATTACCATATTATAGTTGTCTGCAACTAAAAAGGCTGAAGTTACAGCTGATGATGCAAGTTTTGACATCATTGCCAAATCAGTATTTTTATTACTAGATTGAGTAACTCCGTTGAATGATTTTTCAACAACGGTATTTACATATCTGGATAAATCATTTTTGGCCTTATCTAATGCATTTTTTGCTTTTTCAATTTCAATTGCAGAACCTGTTGTATTTGCTTTTTCTAATGCTTCAAGAGCTTTTCTATAAGGAAGAGTTTGTTTCTGTAATTTTTCCATTGCATTAGCGAAAATAACTTGGCTGGTTTTACCTGCTTTTGCGACTTTTTCTCCAAAAATATCAGTAACAGCCTTGTGTATTGATTGCTCGAATTGAGTTAATTCTGCTTTACCTAACGCTGCTTGTGCAGCTTTCTTTTCAACAGGTGAAACTATTATTCTTAATAAAGTACTTGTTATTTTATAAGGTAATTTCATTGCTGACATTATAAAATTAAATGGTTGGGTTACAATGTCAACAAATGGTTTTAATTTTGTTTCTATTTGAATAGGAGTTTCTTTTGTTTTTTGTTTTATTGATTCTGTTATTGTACTCCTTAATAATTCCATTTCTTCTTTATTTATATTAATTTTTTTATTCGTTAGAATCTCGGCAAATTTCTTAGAAACATTTGAGTACTTCATTTCAGCTATAGATGTACCCTCAAGTTCAATTGCCGTAGTTACTGTCTCTGTTATTTGTTTTAATTCTTTATCGGTAAAAGTTCTTCCTTTTTCTTTTAATATATTTATAGCTTCGTTTGCTACATCTTTTGATTTAGATATATCAAAAGAACCTTTATACATTCTTAAGATACCTTCAGCTGTTTGTCTTCCATATTTTTGTCTTATAAAATCATGGCCTTCTGCAATTTCTTTACATCCTGCATCTTTTAGGCTTTTGCAAATTTTTTCAAATTCACTTTGCGGAAGTTCAAAATCTTTGAATGCTAATGGATTGTATATTTTCTTTTTACAATAATCACCAATTCCTTTAATACCTTTTACTAAAGAACTGTTTTTGGTATAAGAACTATTTTTTATAAAGCTTAATATAAATCCGCCTGCAACAAGAATACCAACACCTTTTTTAAATGTGTTAAAGTTAATTAAAGCTTTTCTTTCTGTTTTTTGTGAGTCTTTTTGATTTTTATCGTTAGAGCTGTTTTGAGATTTTTGTTCTGCATTATTATTTATTGTTTTTGCCTCATTTGAAGCTTTAAAACTAGTAAATACTTTTGGGGCATTTTCACTTTCCATAATAAATGGAATTTGTTTATTTGAACTGTTATTTTGTTTTACATTATTAGATGATTGATTTTCAGTTGCTTTAGTTGCACTTTTTTTGAAACTAAATAATTTTTTCTTTTCTGGTTCTTCTTTTTCTTTTTTATTGTATTCTTTAGCTTTTTCTTTCGTTAAGAAGAAAATTGGTTTACCTAAACGTTTTCTTGAAGTTATTTCTGAGAACAGTACTGTAGCTGCTGAGGTTAATGGAGTAAACCAAGGAATAGTATTTACTTGTTTTGTAAATGCACCAAATGTAAGTAATTGAATATATGCTGTTGTAAATACTCTTGAAATTTCTTGCTTTCTTCTTTCCATTGCTTCTTTCTTAGAGTCTTCTTTTTTATCTCCGCATAAAACTGATAAGTTATATGCATCATTAGCAAGAAAGGCTACAGGTATTAACCCTGTAATAATCCTGTTTAAAGGTCTTTCATATGCCGTATTAAAATTACCGGTATGTTTATCAAAAAATTTATTACTTACTTTATATAAACTTTCTTTTATGTACTCATTAGCTTCTTTGACCAGTTGTTGTGCTTGAGGATTGTCATCTGTTTTATTTAATTGTTGGAATAAATACTCAGTTGTTACACCTTTTTCTTTTGCAAACTTTGCAACAGTATCTTTTGTTTTATCAAAGATACCTTTTATCATATCTGTTTTTTCGTCAAGTTCGTTTAACTTTCTTGGAATTCTAAGTAAAGGTTTTTTATATAAATTAGTAGCACCTTCTTTTAATGCCGGTATATTTTGGGCTCTTTTTAATACCCAGCTAACTGCATATAAAGGTAAATTGACAAACGGAAATATAATGTTTTCAACTAAAGCTTGTCCTACTCCTTTTTCGTGAATAGAAAGAGCTCCTTTTTCCAATGTGAACCTGGAGCTCTTTTTTAATATTTCTGAGGAGGTTACTAATTTGCCGACCTTTTGTCCTAATCTTTCTCCGATATTGCCATAATGTTGTGAAAATACATTTAGAATTTGTCTATCTGCTTCTGTTATTAGAGTGGCCGGTGCTCCTTTAAAACTTATTTCTTTTTTACGGGAAGAGAAGTTTGTTGAAAGATTTGCATTTTTTTTAATCTTTCCCTTATTTGATATATTTATCATTTTCGGGGTAATTGTATTCATCTTAATTCCTTATTTATCTTTTTGGACATTGTATATCCTTTTGCTTTAAACATTCAAAAAAACTTTTTTGCCATTAAAACAAATAAATGTTACAATTTGTTTTATTTTTTATTCGGGATATCTTGAAGTCGCTTTTAATAACATTTTTGCAAGTTTATCCGCCCCTAAAAAATTCCTTGCTTCTATTTTTTTAGCTGCTTTTTCAACATCGTATTCTACAAATTTATGTTTAATTTCGAATGTTGAATTTTCTTCATTTATATCCATAATTGCATAGCAAGATTTTGGTGATTCGCTAAATGGTCTGCCAATGCTTCCTACATTTACAACTGTTTGATTAGTATTTGTTTGATACCCGCAAGGCATGTGTGTATGACCGCAGAAAATTATATCAGCATCTGTTCCTTTTATAATTTCTTCTATTTCTTCTATTTTCATATTTGGATATATATTTTCATTATTTTTTCTTGGTGAACCATGTACTAATAGTATTTTTATTCCAAATAATGTTATTTCTTTTTTCTCGGGTAAATTTTTTAAGAAATCTTTCTCTTCGGATGAAAGAATTTCGCTGTCATTTAAATATGCACTTGCCATGACTTCATTTACTTTTAAAATATCGTTTTGTGTTTTAAAAGAAAATACAGACAACATTTTGTCTGTATTCCCTTGAATTATGTAGAAATCTTTTGATGTCGTTAGTTCTTTTATCTTAGAAATTGTTTTGGAAGGTTCTGGACCTGCCATTGCTATATCCCCAAGACAAAATATTTTTTCACAATTTTCTAATTTAATATCTTTTAAAACACTTTCTAAAGCATCCATATTGCCATGAATATCAGAAATAATTGCTATTTTCATTTTTTTTATCCCTATTTTTACAATAATTTCAGAATCTTATAATTTGTATTACAATTAATACAAGTATAATTTTAGCAGGAATTAAAAATTTATGATAGAAAGAAGAAAGTCAAAACAAATTCAAATTGGAAATGTAAAAATTGGCGGTGATGCTTTAATTAGTGTACAGTCAATGACAAATACCGATACAAGAGATGTGAAATCTACCTTAAAACAAATTTACAATTTGGCTGAATCGGGTTGTGAAATTGTTCGTTTGGCAATATTAAATCAGGAAGCGGCTGATGCAGTAAGAGAAATTAAGAAAAAATCACCAGTTCCTCTTATTGCAGATATTCATTTTGATTATAGATTAGCTATTAGATGTATTGAAAATGGAATTGATGCATTAAGATTAAATCCAGGTAACATAGGTAAAGAAGAAAATATAAAAAAAGTTGTTTCTTTGGCAAAGACAAATAATACTCCAATCAGGATAGGAATTAATGGTGGTTCTTTAGAAAAAGATTTAGAAGCTTTAGATATACCGTTGCATGAAAAAATGGTAAAAAGTGCATTAAGACACATTAAAATATTAGAAGATAATAATTTTGATCAAATAAAGGTTTCATTAAAGTCTAGTGATGTTCTAACAACAATTGAAGCATATAGGTTAATTGCTAATAAAATAGTTTATCCTCTTCATCTTGGAGTTACTGAAGCTGGAACATATAATGGCGGGATTATTAAATCTGCTGTCGGTTTAGGTACTTTACTTGCAGAAGGTATAGGTGATACTATTAGAGTTTCTTTAACAGATTCTCCTATAGAAGAGGTAAAGGCAGGCTTTATGATTTTAAAGTCTCTTGGTATAAGAAAGAAAGGCATTAACTTTGTTTCTTGTCCAACTTGCGGTAGAACTCAAATAGATTTAATTTCGCTGGCTAAAGAAGTTGAAAATCGTTTGGAAAATTTTGATAAACCTTTAACTATTGCAGTTATGGGCTGTGCAGTAAATGGTCCTGGAGAAGCTAAACATGCTGATTATGGTATTGCAGGTGGTATTAAAGAAGGTTATATATTTAAAAAAGGGCAAATTATTAAACGTCTGCCCGAAGAGAAATTGGTTGACGAATTTATAAATCTCATACAAATGGAGAATGTATAAATATTGCATTCTCTAAAAAAATAGGCTATCATGATATTAATATAAAGGGGATTCTTATATGAAAAAGATAGTTTTAATATTATCAATATTTTTAGCAACTTCTTTGACTGCGAATGCTTATGTTGATAGTCAATATACATCAAGTGAACAATTTTTAGTAAATACAGGATATTCCGCTGAAGCGGCAAGGGTTCTTGGGATAGTTAACCAAGATCCATACAGAGAACCTGAAGTTGAGGGTAAGAATCCTAAAGATATAGCAAGAAGAGTATATCATTATATTGTACCCGGACAAAATGGTGATTTGGATTTCTACAATCATTCCGGCAGCTTTAATGGATGGAGTTGGAAAGATTACTAAAAAGAATATTTCTATATTAAAAAAGAGAAGCTTTATTGCTTCTCTTTTTTGTTTAGTTGTCCTAGAAAAAAGTTACGATAAGCTGAAAGTGTGAGTGAATTTTTTTTACAAAACGAACCAAAAACTTTGTTTTTGAGTGAGCTTGTATCCGTAGTTAAACGAAGGTGAGCAGAGTTTCCAAAAGGTGAGTACTTTGTTAGTGAGGATGACTCTGTAACAAAGTGCGATACTAGATTAAATATTTTTCAACCAGTATAAATTAGTAAATAAATTTGATACCGGATTAAATGTAATAAGCTGTAATTTGTGATAATTTTATTAACATATCGGGATATATACAAATTAATATTGTAATTAGAGCACAAATATATAATATAACTTTTTCTTTATGAAATTTATGATTTAAATTTATATTATTTTGCTGTTTATCGAATAATATTTTTATTATTTTAATGTAAATGAATATAGAAATAACAGATGCCAGTAATGTTGCAAGAAGTATTAATAAAAAGATTGTATTAGTTCTTATAATTGCTGTAAATATATATAATTTTGCAATAAATCCGCTTGTAGGTGGAAGTCCTGCAAGTGCAATAAG
This sequence comes from Candidatus Gastranaerophilales bacterium, assembly GCA_944326485.1. Taxonomy (GTDB): domain Bacteria; phylum Cyanobacteriota; class Vampirovibrionia; order Gastranaerophilales; family Gastranaerophilaceae; genus Avigastranaerophilus. Next base: position 50,917 of record CALVED010000007.1, read on the forward strand.
ACAGATAATTAATGCTATAGAATAATAAGGATGTTTATAATATAAACCTTTATAATCATCAATATTATCTGTATTATATTCTTTATTATATATAATAGAGGCTGACCAAACTCCGATATTTATAAATATGTATGTAAATATATAAAATAATACACTTGATAGAGCATATACATTAGAAACACTTATAGTTAGAAGGATAAATCCAGAGTGTATTATAGAACTATATGCGTAAAATCTTTTTATATTTGTTTGTTTTATTGCTCCAATTGAAGCATATATTATACTTATAAAGGCAACAAATGCTGTAATTATTTGTAATATAGGGCTATATTGAAATATATATACAAATAATCTTGAGATAAAAGCTGTAGCAGCTATTTTAGGAATTAACGATATAAATGTACAAGTAGTGTATGTAGATCCTTCATATACATCTATTATCCAATTTGAAAATGGGATACATCCAAGTTTAAATATAGCACCAACTATTATTAGTAATGAGGCAGTAATAAATAAAATATTTATTGGTTGTGTAAGTAATATTTCATTTATTTCTTCAATATTTATATTACCAAAAATACCGTATAAATAGGATATTCCGAATAAGAATAATATTGTTGCACTTGCTGATGTTATTAAATATTTTAAAGAAGCTTCTTTACTTTTGTGATTTTTTCTAAATCCTGTCAAAAAATAACAAGACATAGTTAGAAGTTCCATTGATACAAATGCTGTTAAAAAGTCATTAGCTGATATTAATAAAAGACTTGCAAGTGTTGCACTTTGTATTATTGCAAAATATTCAAATGTTCTTTTTCTTTTTTCCCGTAACATAGAAGATGATACTAATATAACTAATAAGTTTGATATTAGTATCATTATTTTAAATATTATAGTGTAAGTGTTTGATAATAAACTATTATTATATGAAAAATAGGTTGGATTTATTTGCATAAAAGCCATTGAAATTATGGCTGATAAGATGCCTATTATATTAATTATTCTTGCTTTTTTATATGTATTTTTATTTATAAAAAAAGATAAAATTATATTTAATAAAATAAATATAACAATGATTAATTCAGGCAAAAAAGCATTTTTTATGTCATTAATTATTATCACTAAAATCCTCCTATAATATTGAAATTAATTATAGAATATTCTGATAATATATTAGTTGTATATGTTGGGAATATTCCTAAATATAAGATAAAAATAATAATTACAATTAATATTATTTTTTGATGTATATTTATGTCTTTTACTTGATTGTATTTTTTATTTAATTCTCCAAAAAATGTACTATGGTAAATTTTTAATATGTATATGCAAGAAAAAATTAGAGATAATAATGCAATAAGTGTTGAAATTTTAACATCAATAATACTTTCAATTTGAGAGGTAAATGCTCCTATAAAGCATAAAAATTCTGCAATAAAACCTGATAGAAGAGGAACACCCATTGCAGAGAGTATAATAGGTATGGATAAGAACATAAGTACAGGCATTTTTTCTCCTAAACCTTTTATTTTTAGTATATTCTTTGTTCCGCATTTTATATAAATTATTCCTGCAATTGTGAATAATCCTGCACTAATAAAAGCATGAGAAATTAATTGGAATATTGCACCTGTTATTCCTGTCTCAGTTAATGAAGCTGCACCAAGAAGGAATATGCCCATTGCTGATATTGATGAATATGCTATTATCCTTTTTATATCTTTCTGGTTAATTGCACATATACTTCCATAGATTATATTTACCACTCCCAATATTATTATTAATGGAGCGAAAATAATAAATGTATCATTTAATACTTGCATATTAAATCTTAATATACCGTATGCACCAACTTTTAATAATATAGACGATAATATTATGCTTACAGGTGTTTCTGCTTGTGAGTGAACATCTGCAAGCCAACTGTGTAACGGTATTATTGGAAGTTTTACTCCGAAGCCTATTAGGAAAAATAAAAAAATTATATATTTTATTTTATTATCTATATTTGAGATATCAATATTATAAAAATCTGCATTTAATGTTCCTGTATTTATGAAGTTTAAAATATATAGTAACAAAATTCCTAAAAGTATAAATATACTTCCCAAAAATGTATATATAATAAATTTTTCGGCTATTTTAATTTTATTTCCGCTTCCCCATTTTAATAAAATTATATACATTGGAATTAATTCAAGTTCCCAAAATAAGAAGAACAAAAACATGTCTTTTGCACATAAAATTCCAAGTACGGCTGTTTCTATTATTAATATTAATGAATAATATAGTTTATAAGAATGTTTTATCATTTTTTTACTTAAGAAAACGGTAATTAAAAATATTATGGAAGTTAATCCAACAAGTAATATTGATAATGCATCAACAGAAAAACTTGCGTTTAAGCCTATTGTTTCTACCCAATCAGAGTTAAAAATTTTTAAGTTGGATTCCAGATGATTACCCATATTTGTATAGTCGAAAGTTATTAATAAGAAAGTTGTAAATATAAAATGTATTATGGAAAATATTTTTGTACTTCTTCTTATAACTTTTTCTTCGCTCGATAAAATGGGACTCATTAATATTATTGAAAATATTATTGGTGAAAATATTAAAATCGGAAGTATATAGTTTTGCATTAGTTAACCTCCGTAATAATAAAGTAAAATATTATTAAACTTAAAAGAATTAAACTTGTTGATAATATTGAATATGAAACATAATTTTGTATATTCCCATTTTGAATTTTAGAAATATAATCAGATAATTTTGTTATGAATTTTACTGTTATAAAATTTATTCTTTCAAATAGATTTTTTTCCGTGAGGTTTATAATTTTAAATAGCTTATTAAAACAAGACTCAATGAAATTATAAACATTGGGAATATATAATTCATTATATGAAAGTTTATATAATAATTTTGGAATAAATATTTTATTGCATTTATAGCAAGAATATGCATTTATAATTGCTAAAATACCAATTGCTATTGAAATAAAACATAAATAATTTATATCGGACAGTTTAAATATAAATCCAGGGATAATTATAAAAAAGCATAAAGCAATAATAGGTATTGTCATAGAGTTTTCATCATTATTTATTTCTATTTCCGTTGAATTAGATTTATCCTCAAAAATCATAAAGTATGCTTTAAAAATATAAAAAGCAGATAAATATGATGTTAGCAAAATAATAAATAATACAGAAAGACTATTTGTATTATGAGTTATTTTTAATAATAGTTCTTTTGCTGTAAAACCGCCAAAAAATAATCCGGATAAGGATAGTGCTCCAACTAACCAATATATTGCAAGATAAAAATCTTTTTTTCTAATATTGCCTAATTCATTTATATTTAATTTATTATATTTTTTTTCAATAACTCCTGCAGATAGGAATAATAAGCTTTTTGTAAATGCATGAATAATCATATATATAATTGCAACCGAAATAGAATATAGCCCTAATGCCGTAAACATTATACCTAACTGAGATGAAGTGGAATAAGCCAACATTTTTTTTATATCTGTTTGGGTTATAGCTATAAAAGCACATAAAAAAGCTGTTATGGCTCCGAATAACAATATAATATTAAATATCTCCGGCGATATAATAGGATATATTCTTACAATAAGGAAAATGCCCATACAAACCATTGTTGCAGAATGAATTAATGCACTTATTGGAGTTGGTGCTTTCATTGCATCTGTCAGCCATATATGAAAAGGAAATTGTGCTGATTTTACCATTGCTCCTATTATTATTAAAATTCCTGCTATGTTGAATAATTGAGGATATGCACTTAAAGCCATTTTGGTTTTTATATCATCCATATTTGTAAATGCAAGAATGTCTATATTTATTTGATTGAGGTATGTTTGTGAAAGATATATTAAAATAATTATTCCTGCTAATAAGGAACAATCTCCTATTCTATTTACTATAAACACTCTTTTTGCAGCATATGAAACATCTTCTCTATTATGATAAAATCCTATTAATAAATAACTTGCAATTCCGACTAGTTCCCAAAATATATACATTTGAACCAGATTTGTTGATAATACTAAACCTATCATGGAAAAATTAAAAAAGTTTAAATATATATAATATTTACTAAATCCTTTTTTGTCTTTCATATATCCATAAGAATATAGTTGTATTAAAAAACTTATAATCATTAATATTAAAAGGAAAGAAGTTGATGTTGAATCAATTAATGTTCCTATATACAAATTTATGCTTTCAAAAGGCAACCATAGAATATTCTTCTCTATTACAAGGGTATTAGGAAACCTTACGTATTTGAATAAGCCAAGGGCAAATATAAGTCCTATAAATGTTGAAAAGAATGTAAACAGTAGTGTCATTTTCCTATTGGCACTGACTTGTTGAATAACACTTGTTATAATAATAAGACTAATCCATATTGGAAAAAATATTATGAGAAGTATATTATTAGCAAAAAATTCCATTAACCTTTTAACTCCTCAATTTCTTCAGATGTAATGTTTTCTTTGTCTTTATATATAAGATAAATTAAAACAATAGCAATAGCTGTTTGTATTGATGATATAGCTATTATAAACAAAGAAAAAATCATTCCGTTTAAAAACATATAATTTTTAAAACTTGTAAATGCAATAAAGTTTATGTTTATTGCAGACATTATAATTTCTATACACAATAAAACTTTTATCATATTTTTGGCACATACAAGACCAATAAATCCTATTGAAAATATTATTAAAGAAAGAATTAAATAGTGATATAGTGTTATTTCAAACATTATTTATCTCCTCTAAATATAAGTAATGTTGATATTCCAATTAATGCAACAAGTATATATATGCCTAAAATTTCAAAAGAATATAAGTTATGCATTAGAAGCTCAGATGCAAGCTGTTTTGTATTATCGTTAGATATTAGTAAATGTGAGGAGGTTAAATATGTCATAAAAGAACTGTCATATTTTGCTGATTCTTTTATTGCTATTAAAATAGAAGTACTTATTGATATAACTGCAAATATAATTAGAAAATATCGAAGCTTTATTTTATTCTCCGAAATTATTTCATTTTTATAATTTGTTAAAGCTATTGCTACTACAAATAATATGCTTAAAGCAATACCATATATAGATATTTGAATACTACCGATAAAAGGTGCATTTAATGAGAAAAATATAAGTCCGGTAAAAAAGAAGCATATAAACGCATAGAAAACTGCATTTATTATTCTTTTTGTTACTACAGTCATAATGCTTGATAAAATTATTATTAATGCTGTTATATAAAATAATATAGGATTAATATTTTCCATTTATTAATTATCCTCTTTTAAAATAAGTTCATTTTTATCTTCAACTGAAAGTTCATATTCTTTTGTAAAATATAGTGCATTTCTAGGACAATTTTCTATGCAGTTGCCGCAAAAAATACATTGTGATAAGTCTATTGAAAAAACAGTACCTATTTGTATACAAGCTTTTAATGGACATACATTTTGACAAATCCCGCATTTTATACAGTTTTCTTTTATGTAATTTATTTTACCTCTAAAATTATTATTCAACAGTTTTTTCTTCTCCGGATATTCAAGAGTTACACGCTTTTTAAAACCATTTTTTAAAACAGTATATAATCCTTTTATTAATTCTTTTATTGGCAGAATAAAGCTATTAATCATAATATGCTCCTTAAGAGTTTATATAAGGACATTATAAAAATATTGAAAATAGCTAATGGAGTTAGAATATACCAAGATAAGTTTAAGGTTCTCTCTGTTGTTAATCTTGGATATGTTGCTCTTATCCACATTATTATCAATATTAAAAATCCTGTTTTTATCATTAACCATATAAATTGTTCTATATTTTTTAAAAATTCTTGAAAAATAATAGGTAAATTTAATAAATCAGAGAAATAAAATCCCATTGGTGAATTATAACCGCCTAAAAATAAAGTTGCTGTAAATGCACAAATTATAAATGTTAATGCATACTCCCCTAAAAAGAACATTGCAAATTTCATGCCTGAATATTCACTATGATAACCTGCAGTTAATTCACTTTCTGCTTCCGGTAAATCAAAAGGAGTTCTATTCATAACAATTAATGCACTTATAAAGAATATAATAAATCCTAAAATATTGGGGAAAATGTACCAATCGAATATGGAGTCTTTTTGTGTTTTAACTATTATATCTAAATTTAAAGATCCTGATAATATAGCAATAGAAATAAGGCAAAGAAATATTGGAATTTCAGAGCTTATTGCTTGCGCGCAGGCTCTTAACCCTCCTATTAAAGAGTATTTATTTCCGCTTGAAAACCCTGCAAATAGTATTGCCAAAATTGAAATTGACAGTAACGCCATAAATAATAATAAAGAACAGCTACTATCGAATGGAATTAGTCCTGATGTAAAGGGTATTAAAAACCAAACTGTCATTATTGGAGAAAATACCAATAATGGAGCTGTATAATAAATCATTTTATCAATATTCTTTGGTTCAATATTTTCTTTAAATAATAATTTTATAGCATCAGCAACAGTTTGTAGACAGCCATATATACCTACTCTGTTAGGACCTTTCCTTCTTGTGTAGAATGCAAGGTATTTTCTTTCAAATAAGACTAATATGATTACTGTAATAACCAAAAGTATAGCTATAAAAATAAATAATATTAAATGCCATAGAGCAAAAATAAGCCAATGCGGAGCATTTAGTCTTATCATAAATTCAATGTATATAAGATAGAATATGCTCATTACCTATCTACCTCCGGCATGATTACATCAAGACTTCCAAATATAGACATTAAATCCGGAAGTTTATAATTCTTAGCCAGTTCATTTATTAATTGCACGCTATAAAAAGAAGGAGTCCTCCATTTTATTCTGTATGGTTTTTTTGTTCCGTCTGCGTGTATTATACATTGCAAAAGACCTCTTGGAGATTCAACTTCGCTTATCACTTTTCCTTCCGGTTTAATATGCATAAAATTTATATTAGACTTAATTTCTTCATCTTTGATGTGATTTATCAGCCAATTATAGCATTGTAATATAATTTTTTTGCTTTCTCTCATCTCTTTAATTCTTATAACAAATCTGGAGAAAGAATCTTCATTATTAAGTACTGGCACTTCAAAATCAATGTTGTTATATATTAAATAAGGAGAATCTTTTCTTAAGTCTTTTTTTATGCCAGAAGCTCTGAGATTGGCTCCTGTTATAGAATATTGATTTGCAGTTTCTTTATTTATTAGTCCTATATTTTTAGTTCTGGAAAGAAAAATCGGATTACCTTCTATTAAATCTTCATATTCTTTTAATGCTGTTTCAAAGTGGTCAGAAAATTCTTTTATTCTGTTTAATATGTCAATATCTATATCTCTTTTAACCCCTCCTAAAGTATAGTAGTTATACATCATTCTTGAACCTGTTAAATCTTCAAGAATATCAATAATTTTTTCTCTTTCAATAAAAGCATAAAAGAAGGGAGATGAAGCTCCTAAATCCATTAAAAAACAGCCCAGCCAAAGTAAGTGAGAAATTATCCTGTTCATTTCCATAGTAATTGTTCTAATATATTTTGCTTTTTCACTAGGTTCAATGTCTAATAATTTTTCAATTCCATTTAAATAAGCATAAGAACAAAAGAATCCTGATAAATAGTCAATGCGGTCAACTATTGGTAAATATTGAAGGTAGGTTCTATTTTCCGCCATTTTCTCCAAACCCCTATGTAAATAACCAATAATTGGATTAATATTTATTATTGTTTCTCCGCATAAAGAAACAACCATTCTTAAAACGCCATGTGTTGAAGGATGCTGGGGACCTATATTTATATCTAAAATTCTATCCTGATTAATTACTTCCATTATTCCACCTTAGTCTTTCATCTTGCATTTTGTAAGATTTTCTTAAAGGATGTCCTTCAAAACTTTCAGGAAGAAGAATTCTCTTTAAATTAGGATGATTATTAAATTTCACCCCGAATAAGTCAAAAATTTCTCTTTCATCAAAATTTGCACTGCTATATATACTGGTAACAGATGGCATTTCTTCTTCATAACTAATATTGCAGTTTATTGTGCATTTTGTATTATATTTATCTGATTGAAGTACATAAATGACTTCAAAAGAATTATTTATGTCAACTGTATAAATACAATCAAGTCTTTCAAATAAATATGAGGGTGAATTTTTTAAATATGAAAGAACATTTAAAATATCTTCTTTTTTTATATAAAAGCTATGAATATCTTGCTGATATTCACTTTCTTTTAATATTTCAAATTTATTTTTTAAATCTTCAAACATAGTTAAAGCCCCATTTTAAAAATTTGAACATCTTCTTTTAATGTTAAAATGTCTAAATCATCTTTCAGGTGAAGGTTTGTTTTATGAGAACTAATAAAAGCCTCTCTCTTTATCAGTGATTCTTGTTTGATTTTATTTTGTAATTTTTTGATAGCGTCAATCAATGCTTCGGGTTTAGGAGGACACATTGGCAAATAAATATCAACAGGAATAATTTTGTCAGCGCCGTATACTACGCTGTAAGAATCATTTTTAAACATACCGCCTGAGCAGCTGCAGGCTCCCATTGCAATTACATATTTTGGCTCTGCCATCTGTTCGTATAATTGTAAAAGTATAGGTGCCATTTTATAAGTTATGGTGCCTGCAATAATTAATAAATCAGCTTGTCTGGGAGAAGCTCTAAAAACTTCGGAACCGAATCTTGCTATATCAAAATTACTTGCTGTAGCACTCATCATTTCTATTCCACAACAAGATGTCGCAAAGGTTAATGGCCACAGTGAATTGCTTTTTGCCCAATTATATATATTGTCTATTGTTGATAATATTATATGCATTAGTTGAACCTTAAAAGTTTTTTGCGGATTGCATAAATTAATCCTAATACAAGTAACCCTATAAATATTGTTATCTCTATAAGGGAAAAGATTCCTAATATCTCATAACTTATGGCAAATGGGAAAAGAAATATTGTTTCAATATCAAAAATTAAAAATAAAATAGCATAGTTAAGAAACTGTATATTATATTTTATTCTAGAATCTGTATTAACAATATTTCCGCATTCATAAGGTTGTTCTTTTATTTCATTTTTTGTTTTTGGTGCACAAATGATGGAAAAAATAAGCATACAAAAAGCAAAGATAAAAGACAACATCATCAATATAAAAATAGCACCGAACTCTTGCAATTTTCCTCTACCTTTTTCTGACCTTGAAATATTTATAGCATACTATTATTATTAATATAATAGTTAGAGTGATTAATATTAAGTTTATTTATGAAAAATTTTTATTTCAAAATTATAGTAATTCTTCTTGTTTTTATATTTGCTTATAATCCTGTATATGCAGATAATTATTCAAAAGCTGAAAGGTTAATAAGAAAATCTCAAACAGCTTTAATAAAAGATGAAAGTTATGAATATATAGAAGAAGCAAGGCAATTATATAAAGAAAAGTATGATGAAAATCAATCAGATATAAAAGCTTTATTAGGTCTTTCTAAAACATATCAGTTAATTGGAGATAGGACTGAAGCTAAATTATATTTATTAAAAGCATATAATATGAAACCTTATGATGCCAAATTACAAAGAGAAATGGCAGATTTCTACTATAATTTTCAAGAATATTCAACTGCAATAGAATATTATAAACTTGCTTTAGCATCAGGTTTGCTTAGAGATTTTGATACAAACTTATCAACCGCAAAATGTTATGAAAAATTAGGTGATTTAAAAAACGCTGAGTTATATTATCAAATTTGCTATCATTTAGATGCAAAATCAAAAAAAGTTAAGAATAAATTAAATGAATATAGTTCAGCAAAACACCCTGATAATTCTCAAGAACTAGAAGATGCAAAATATAAATATCTATTTAAAGATAAAAAACTTCCGGAAGAAAAGCAAAACGAAGAAGATGCTAAAGACATAATTGAGAAGATAAACAGTAGTTATTAAGTTATAACTGGTTTATTTATTACAGCCTGATTTTTCAGATACTCCATAATCGCGCCTCCAATTTCTTCTGTTGGATCAAAATATGGAGAGTTTGGCATAAAAGTTTGTCTTAAAAGCATTTTGTTTAATGGTCCAAAAGCATCAGGAACAAGTGTTTTTCTATATATCCCAGATAACATAACTTGTACATTAGGAGAAGTTACATCATTAAATCTTGATAGTGTTGGATAGATTTTATCTATTCCTTTTACTTTCTTATCCAGCATTTTATCCAGAATTTGAAGAGCATCTAATACTTGTTCTTCAGTGTTCGCTGTTCTCAAAAAAGTATCTATATATGGAATAGCTTCTTCTTTTGCATTTACAAGTTCTTGTGTTCTTTTTTCATCAAAAATACAATAATTTCTGGTTGAATTTGGTAAGGATACTCCTTGCCCTAATTTAGATATATTATTTTGAATAGATATATTTTGTATTTGCATATTTTATCCTTATGTATATACGTATGGAGGTCCATTCTTTATTTCTGTTAGTATGTTATCTGCAATCTGTTTTAATTCTTCTTTTGACTTTGTTCCGTTAGAAGCTTGTTTATAAAAATTATCTATTAAAGGTTGAATTGCGCTTTCTTTTTTTGACTTAAAGTTTCTAATTTCAACATCAACAAGTCTTTTTCTTAAATTTAGTTCTGTTTTGGCATTTTCTTTCATAACAGTTGCTTCTTTTATAGCATCCATTCCTTGTTTAAATAAATAGCCAATTGCACCGGACATGGTAAATGCTAAAAATATATATTTTGTAAATTTATTTTCCGGGTTTAAAATCCAATTATATAAATGACCTCTATTTTCATCAATATAACAATAGTATTGTATTTTTTTAGGAATACCGCCCAGAGCTGTTGGTGCATCTGCAAATATTGTTTTTTTAGATTCTTTTACGGAATCAATTATTGCTTGTATTTCTTTTTCTGATAAATTATATTTTTTACCTATTTCATTTATAAATTCTGGTTTTGCGCAAATTGACTTTAAAAGTTCTATAATTTGTGGAATATCTTTTTTATCTGTTTTTTCGCTGGTTTTTTGTATCGCATTTATAGTTCTTTCTGTAAAAATATTTGCAAAAGTATTTGTATTTTCTGCTGTTTTTCTTAAATTAGAAAGACTGATTTTTCCTAATGCAAATCCGGCTATAAGTGTTGTTGATATTAATGCAATATATTTTAAGTTCTTATTTAATTGTTCTTTATTATTTGATTCTTTATTATTTTTAGACTCACCTTTAAAAGATAAAAATTTTGTAAAAATATTCGGAGTGTTTTCTTTTTCTTTTGTATTATTCAGAACGTCATCAAAATATTTTACATTTTGGGACATAATATCATTAACAACTTTTAATTTTCCAGAAAAAGAATTCGTTTCAACTTCAATAAGATTTTCTTGTAAATTTTTCTCAATATCAGCAGATTGTTTTTTTAGCCAGATTTCCTTTATTCCATCAACAAAATTTTTACAAGCTATTGTAATACCAGACATTAGAAAAATAGCAGCAGCCCCTATAATATTTTTAAAATTAGGATTTCTTATTGCTCTATAAATTGCAAATTGGGGTTCTTCTTTTATATTCATATTTACAGCAAGATCAGGAAGTTGCTCAAAGCTTTTTGATTTTAAAAGATTGTTTGATGAATGCTTTAAAATAGAACTTAGCCCTGCGCAACCAAGTAAAATAACAGCACTGCCAATAAGCAGAGGTTTTATTGCTTTATTGACGTTGAATGAACTTTCTTCTTCATTTTTTTGTTCTTCTTTGGGAAGAGAATAATATTTTGGTTTATCAACAATTAGAAGAGAATCTTGAATTTCATCAAACGATATATTTTTACCAACGGATGTATTAACATGATTATTTATCAAAACACCCTTTAGGGTTTTATTTAAATTTTCATCACTGTTTTTCTTTTGTTGTGAATTTTTATATTTTACTGATTTTAATGCTTCAATTTGCATTTTTATTCCGTTTCTTGCTCGTTTTTATTATTTTGGCAATGAATTTTTTTAATTCTCTTGATTTAAATACTGCCAATGTATCGTCATTTTGATAATTTTCATCCTCTATATTTGACATAAAAAACAGAAAAAATTTTTTTGCTTTTTCTTTTAGCTTATCTGTTATTTTTTTATTTATAAAATTTTTTAAATCACCTAATAATGCTGTTAATTTTTCACTGGCTTGAAGTAAGAAATTTGCAATATTTTGTTGAAATTGTGCAAATTTTTCTATTAGTTGCGGTAATTTAGCAATAAGATTTAACAATGGAAATATAATTGTATTTGAAATTGATTGTATTATATTAGAGAAAGACGTTGGCAAGTTTTTTTGAATTGATTCAATAACTGTTTTGATTCTGTCTGAAAGATTTTGTATAGAAATTTTTAATTGTTTCGCAAATTCAATTTGTTTATCAAAAGCAGATTTTGCATTTTCTAATCTATTTTCCTGCGCTCTTAGTGCCAAACCTGCTGCATAACATTTCATCCAAGACCATTGATTAGAATTTGTTGGTTTTGAAACGGCAGTGTCTTTTAACTTATTAGCACCACCCATTGCGCCGCCACTACATATTGGACAAGCAGCTGGTGGTAATCCGTGCGGACATAAACCTGCTCTGTTTGTTGATTGAGTTGTGTTTGTTAATGATGTAGACATAAAAAAACCTTACTTTATTTATGTAAGGTGCTCTTTTTTATATGATTAACCGGATTTCGCAGTTAAATATACAAATTGAGCATTCCGACTGTAACGGCCGCGATCCGGCTAAGGATTTTCACCTTATTTCCTCGTATTATAAGAAAATGTTATCATAGTGAATTTTTAGTGTAAACACTTAAACATTAAATCTAAAGTGTACAATATCACCATCTTGAATAATGTAATCTTTACCTTCAAGACGGGTTAGCCCTTTATCCCTTGCTGCTGCATATGAACCAGCTTCAACAAAGTCTTTATATGCTGTAACTTCTGCTCTTATAAATCCTTTTTCGAAATCTGTGTGAATTACACCTGCTGCTTTTGGCGCTTTAGAACCTGCTTTTACGGTCCAGGCTCTTACTTCTTTCTCTCCAGCCGTTATAAAGGTTGTTAAATTTAAGAGCTTATATACAGATTGAATCATTCTTTCAATTCCTGAATTTTCAACTCCTAGATCTGCTAAATATGCTTTTGCTTCTTCTTTTGATAAATCTACTAATTCGGCTTCGATTTTTGCAGAAATAACAACAACATCAGCTCCATGCTTTTGTGCATATTCTCTAACCTTATCAACATATGCATTGCCATTAGCTAAATCAGTTTCACTAACATTAGCCGCATATATTACAGGTTTTATGCTCATTAATTGTGAATTTTTTGCAACTTCCAGCTCATCTCCTTCAAAGTGATCTTCAGGATTTATAAATGTTGCATCAGATAGTAAATCATTTAGTTTTGACAAAACATTATATTCAAGTATTGCTTGTTTATCACCACTTTTTACTTGTTTTGTTAATCTTTCCAGTCTTCTTTCAATTGATGCCATATCAGCCAATGCTAATTCGGTATTAATTGTTTCAATATCATCAATAGGATTTATTTTGCCTGATACATGAATAGTATTATCATCATCAAAACATCTTACAACTTGAATAATAGCATCAACTTCCCTAATATTATGTAGAAATTGATTACCTAACCCTTCACCTTTGCTTGCACCTTTAACTAATCCTGCAATGTCAACAAATTCAATAGCTGTTGGTATTACAACATCAGTTTTAACAAGCTTTTTTAATATATCAAGTCTTTCATCCGGAACATTGACAACTCCAATGTTTGGCTCTATTGTACAAAACGGATAATTTTCACTTTGTGCATTACAAGATGAAGTTAGTGCATTAAAAAGTGTTGATTTGCCTACATTTGGCAGCCCTACAATACCGGCTCTTAACATAATAATTCCCTTTCAAACTATATTAAGATTAATATAAAAATATTAGCTAATCAACTCTTATGGTTATCCTTTTATTATTGTGTTGCCTTTTATTTTTATTTCAAATTCAGTTCCCGCAGGAAGTGTAATGCTCCCTCCTTTTGTAAATATTGCAATGACAGGAGCACTTACTACATTCACCGTATAAATAACGGCACCGCCTAAAAGTGGAACAAAAGAAAGTAAATTTATTATTGGAATAGCAGACATTGCATTTGCTGCTGATTGTGTCGCACTGAATACTCTTCTTCCTGGTTTTGTTGCATTCGCAAAATTTTTCCAATATTTGCGTTTCCCCTTTATATCGCTAAAAAAGACTCTTTTAGAATTAGCTAAACTTATTTTAGTATCTATTTTAGACATTACTCCATTAAAGTATATTTCATCAATCATTAATTCTATAAGTCCGCCGTTGCCTGTTAGTTGAGGAGGATGTGAATCTGTTATTCTCCCTTTGAAAATTGTTCCTTCTGGAATTATTGCTTCTTCTTTTGTCAAAAATCCATTCTTGCATGAAAAAGTTACAGTGCTGCCTTTGGGCATTCTATCTGATAAGTTTCTTCTTGAAACTAAAGTTATTTTTGTTCCGCCTTTTAATGTATAAACTTTACCTGTTGCTTTTATATTTATTGGTGGTTCTTTTATTTCTTCTGTTGCCGTGGGAACAACACTTGGAAGTTTGGGCAGATTTTCTTCTGCTGTTTCTACGTTGTAATCTTTTCTAATATTTGCATCTATTGATGTGTCAAAATTAACTGCAAATGCAGATGTATTTATGAAACAAATTATTAATAATAAAATAAATATCTTTCTCATATATTCTATTTTATTATTAATGATTTATTTTTCACTCAATTAAATGAGTGATTATTTTACTCTTTTATTATCAGTTAGTGGCTGAGCATATTGTGGAGTTATTCCGGTCCAGAAATTATCATATTCATCTTTAACTACATTTACAACAGAACCTGAATCTTTATATTTCTTATATAGTTTATCACAGTAATTTCCAAGTTTACTTAATAAAACTCCGGAAACAAATGAGAACATTAAGTTTTTTGCACCTGACATCATCTTTGATGTGCCATAAACAAATGTAGCAAATGTGCCTACAAGAGGAATACAGGTTGTTAAAGTAGCAGAAATTTTTTCATCTTTATTATCTTCTTTTGCTATTGAATATGCACCAACTCCTATTGGGAATAAAACTGAAAGTACATCAGTAGGTGCTGAACCTACTTTTAGTTCAGCTTGCTTTAGGAAATATTCGCCACTTTCAAGCTCTGTAGCTTTTTCCAGACTTTTACTTATTTTCTTTGATAATTTTGAAAACTCTTTAAAATTGCTATCTGAAATGATTTTATTTCCTGTCGATTTTAATCCGGAACTATTTAATCCTTTCAAAATAGTCATAATCTCTTCTAATGCACCTTTTGAACCAACCCCTGTTGAAAGAACTGTATTTTTTATTGCTGTTAAAGAGTTTAACATTTCTTCTTGCTCTGCAGGTGAATAACTCTTGTTCTTTTTGGTAGTTTTTAATAGGTTATCTATAATAGAAGAAATTTCTTTTGATATTTTTTCTCGTTCTTTTTCTTCATTAGTACCAGAACATTTTTTAAATGCTTCAAATTGTTTTCTTAGTGTTTGTATTGATTTTCTGGATATTTCATCTTCGGGTTTTACATTTTGTGAAAATGAAGTTAATGCGCTTCTTATGTCATCATGAATAGTTGTTATGTTGTTTGTAACTTGTTTTCTTGCTCTTAAAATTTCTTGTCTTAATTCTTCTTGAGCTTCTTTTGTTAAATCTTCAGTTGCATAAGTTCTGTAGTTTGTTGGATTAAACAAACTTTTTTTATCTTTAAAAAATCTTTCTTTTATTTTCTCAGGTAAATCAGATATCAGATGACTGCGTTTTTCGTCTCTTAATCTTCTTGCACCAAGACTAAAACTATTATCGAAATTAGTTTCTAATCTTTTTGTTTGATTTGAAAGAATATTAATCCATTCTTCAAGTGTTAGAGTTTTGCCTTTTATTGTTATTTTTTGCATTTTATCTTTTGCACTTAATTTATTAAGTGAATCAATATTATAATGTTTCAATAAAGATGTTAAATCTTTAACTTTGGTCTCGACTTTATCATATTTTTTACCAAGAGTTTTATCTACTATTCCCTTAAAAAATTTAGTTGATTTTTCAGCAAATTTTGTAGTTAACTTATTTGTTTTAAATGCTTTATCAGAAAGCCAGTCTTTAATTGCTGTAAAATTAGATGTTGCTTGTAGTGTATCTATGGATTTTTTTACACCTTTTCTTGTGTAATAACAAGCTTTTGTAGGAAGGTCTTTGCTCGTTGCATTTTGTATTTGTATCTCTTTTGTTAATTTTTCTGTAAATTTTGAAAGTTTTTTTAATGAACTTCCATGAAAACCTTTTGCAAATATCATTCCTACAACACCTGCTGTAAGAATTGTTGATGCAAGTGTAGAACCAAATATTATTTTTTTCTTTTTGCTATTATTTTTTTTTATATCATTCGATTTTATCTCTATAGAATCTTTTTTCGTTTCGTTTTTTATAGAGTTTACTTTGATAGGTGTTTTTTCTTTTTTTATAGCAGTATTAGCTTGTTCCAAACTATATGGAGGGAACAAGCTAAATATATTATTACTATTTATATTATTACTTTGAGTCATTGTTTTTATTATTTATTTATTTATTTATTTATGAAAGAATTTACTAATATTTTGTCCTAATTTAGTAAATGGTTTTGCAGGTGTTTTTAATGCTTCAATTAAAGATTTACCGGCTTGTGATAAATTAGGAAATTTGCTTGAGAAGTTAATTTTCTTAGCAGTAGAACTTGCTGTCTTTGTTATTTTATCAATACCGCCTTTTATTACATTCTTGCCTTTATATGTGGCAAAAGCTGTTGCTGCTATTAGCCCTAATGTTGTTAATATAGAATTCTTTTTATTCCTTCTTTTTGTTGTTGTAAATGTGTCAGAAGCTTTATCAGTGTCTTTTGGTTTAGCTTGATTTCTTTCGTGTAATCCGTATGCACCAAATTTTGATTTATATGATGTATTGTTAAAATTAACACCGAGTATTGACATTTTTGTCTCCTTACTTTTATTTAACACTCATATATATAAAAACATAATTAAAATAAAAATTGTCTTTCTTAAAGAAATATTTAAAATAAGTGTTAACTTAATATTTATTCTCTACATTAAATGCAGTATTTTAGCCTTAAAATATTCCATTTTTATGAAATTTATCGGATGATATAAATGTAGAGGAATAAATCCAATATGTTTCAAAAAATTATAAATGATACTTTACTAAACGATGAAAAATTAAGTGCTGACAATTTAGCTCAGAGCTGTCTTGAAGAGGCTCGTAAGTATCATGAAAATTACTTGTTAAAAGGTAATAGAGTTGATTTGGATAGTGCTGTTGATAGTTATATTGATGCAATAAAGTATAATCCGAAGATTTCAGAAGCGTATTATAGACTTGCAACTCTATTATGGGATAAAGGGGAAATAAATCTTTCATCTGCAATTGAACAATGTTTATCTGCTGTAAATATTTCTCCGGATAATCCAAATGCAAGAATTTATGCAGGATTCTTCCTAGAAATGGCAAAAAAATATGATGAAGCAGAAAAGGAATTTAAAGAAGCAATAAAATTAAATCCTTTTAAATCCGCACGCTCTCGTTTGTCTTTAGCTTCGTTATATATAGATAAAATGAATGATACAAAACTAAATGTTAGAGATTTTTCTCAATCAATGTATTACATGCTGTCAGGAAGTTTGAGTATTGCTTTCGATTCTTCTTCTGTAAAAATGATATATAAAAATATAAAAAAGAATGTTTCTTTAGCATTTTATGATTTTATAGGAAATGTTTTGGAAAGAACAAAAAATTATTCTATTGCATTAAAGGCTTATGATAAAGCTGCTAATAATACAGGAAGAAGTGAAATTTATTATAATAAAATTGGTGATATAAATATAAAAAATGATGAACTTTCCGTTGCAAGAGAATCTTATATAAAAGCTTTACAATCGAGTCCTTATAACAAAGATTTATTATTAAAGGTTGCAACAATAACACAGTTATATTTTGAAGATGATATTGATACTGCAATTGATTGTTATTCGAGGTTACTAGAAGTAGAAGAAAATAATACAAACATATATTATGAACTTGGACATTTATATTTAAAAAAAGAAGATTTTATTAATTCTATAAATGCCTTTAACTTAGCATTAGAAAAAGATAGTGAAAATCCGTTTTACCATAATGCATTGGCTTATGCATTAATTAGAGCTGAGCAATACGAAGATGCTTGTGAACATTATAAATTTGCTATTGATAAAAACCCTAATCCTGAATGGACTGCCATTGTTTGTCAGGCATTGGCTTCTTTGTATTATAAAGTATTTGATGATATTGATTCAGCTTTAGCTTTTCTAAAAACTGGTATTATGCTGGATGAAAATAATGATGAAATATATGTTGAACTAGGGGATATTTACCTTGATAGTGATGATTTAGACAGTAGTATAAAAGCATATTGCGAAGCAATAAAATTAAATCCTAAAAATCCTTATGCGTATAATAAATGTGCTATGGTTTTATGGCAAAAAGACTATATAGAAGAAGCTATAATTGCATACAATAAAGCTATTAGTATAGATCCCGATTATTATGTAGCATATAATAATCTTGGTGTCATTTATCTTGATGGAATAAGAAATCTAAAAGAAGCAAAAAGACTTTTTGAAAAAGCTATTAGTTTAAATGAAAATTATGTTATGCCTCATTTTAATTTGGGTAGAATTCTAGAAATAACAGGAAAAAGTATTGAGGCAGCTAAGATGTATCAAAAAGCTTTAGAATTAAATAAAATAACTGAAGAAATTGATTCTCAAGAAATTATTAATAAATTATATGGATTATTTGAAGTTTAATGTGCCATATAAGAGTGTTCTTATAATTTGAAAATGAGAGTATGTTGTCGAATTACATTTTTAAATGGCAAGAGTAGTATGTCCGAGAAAAAATTCACTCACAATTTCAGCTTATTGTGTGAATTTTTTTTACAAAACGAACCAAAAACTTTGTTTTTGAGTGAGCTTGTATCCGTAGTGAAACGAAGGTAAGTGGCATTTTTGAAAGTGAGTAGTTTGTTAACGAGGATGACTCGGTAACAAAGTGCGATACTAGATTAAATTTATAAGTATAATTCAAATTAAATATTAATAATCATAGTGTTCTTTTTTATTAAGATATTCTCTTACTGTATTTAATGATGCTTGAATTATTCTTGTAATTCTTGAAGAAGATAAACCTATTTGTTCCGCTATTTCTTTTACTTGCATGTTTCTATAAAATCTGTATTCAATAATAGTTCTTTCTTTTTGTGGAAGTCTTGCTATTGCTTCTCTTATAACCTTTCCTAACTCTGATATCTCAGCCTTTTCATCGGGAAGAGCGGCAGGATCTTTTATAAAATCAAAAGGTGAGTCATTATCTGAAGCAGCAGCTGCTAAACTATCTATTGATAATATTGTTTCATAAATAGCTTCTCTTACTTTACCAGGGGTGATTGCATTATCACTGCCATCCTCACCTGAATCATTTTCATTATTTTCAACATTAGTATGTTTTAACGAGTACCATTTATATCTGTTTCTTAATTCATTTCTTATTGCCCAACGCACAGCTGTAGCAATATAAGCATTATTATACCTTGCCAGTTGTTCTTCGGTTTTATCTTTTATCATAGCTTGAATTGCTATAATACCAATACTAACAAGCTCATCATAATCCACCATGTGAGATGGAATACGTTTATGCTCTACTCTTGCTACTTTTTCGATTATTTCAATGTAATCTTTTATTTTTGTGTGCATTTTTATAATCTGTTGTCTGTTTCTATTATATTACTACCTTTTTGTGTATTACGCAAACTGTATACAAAAATCAAAATTTCAGCAACTGCTTTATATAGCTCAGGGGGAATTGATGAATTTATTTCAACCATTCTAAAAATAGCTCTTGCAACTGGTGGATTTTCTATAACCGGAATTGAATGTTCTCTTGCTATTTCTATGATTTTTTTTGCGAATAACTCTGTACCTTTTGCAAGTAATTTTGGTGATTCCATTTCTTTTGCATCATATTTTAAAGCACAAGCAATATGCGTTGGATTTGTTACTACAAAATCACAATCAGGAACAGAATCCATCATCTTTTTTTGTAACATTTGCTGACGTCTTTGTCTTAAAGCAGCTTTGACATGGGGATCTCCTTCGGAGTTCTTATATTCATCTTTAACCTCTTTAAATGACATTTTTTGGTCTTGTAAAAATTTCCATCTTACCATACCATAATCTGCAGCTGCTATAATTAAGAATGCTAGACCTGCTTTCATAACGAAATCTATTATTAAACTTCCAAATTCATTTAATATTGCAAAACTATTGTCAACGTTTGCTAAACTCAAGATTACAGGTAAATGGGTATTATAGACCATCCACCCTATAATTCCGAGTAAAACTACTTTTACTATATTTTTAACCAGTTCAAATAATGTTTTTGGCGACATTAAATTTTTAAAATATTTTGATGGATTCAACTTATCAAGTCTTGGTTCTAATGGTTTTGTTGTAATTAATGGTCCAACCTGTATAAAATCTCCAAGAATAGCAATGAAAGCAGCCATTATTAAAATAGGCCCTATTATTAGAAGAGTAGGAATACTTACGGCTACTGCTAAATGTGCATATCCAATATCTTCTAAATGTTTGTCCGGAATTTTATCGTATAAATATACAAATAATTGTGATATTTGATCCCATATAAATGGTGAAAGTTTTAAAATGATTATAAACATGACAAGTAAAGCTAAAGCGGTTGAAAAATCTTTTGATTTTACGACTTGACCTTCTTTTCTTGCTTTTTGAAGTTTTTGTTGACTGGCTTCAAATTGTTTATTCTCATCACCCATTAATTATATTCTCTATTTAATATTTAATCATAGAAACTACTTCTATATCTTTTGGTAAATTTTCTCTTCCTTTTAAATCTTCAAGTTCTATAATAAATGCACTTGCTAATACTTTGGCACCTGCTTTCTTTAATAATCTGCAAGCAGCTCCAACAGTTCCTCCTGTAGCTAAAAGATCATCTATTACAACTACAGTTTTCCCTTCTTCAACTGCATCTTTGTGTATTTCCAATTTGTCTGTTCCATATTCTAATGTATATTCTTCGCTTATTGTTTCCGCCGGTAATTTACCTGGTTTTCTGATTAAAATACAACCAGCATTTATATTGTATGCTAGTGCAGATCCAAAGATAAAACCTCTTGATTCCACTACTGCAACATAATCTATACCTCTATTTATAAATTTTGCAGTTAAAAAATCAATCATTTCTCTTAATGCATCTTTGTCTTTTATCGCAGTTGTTATGTCTCTAAAGATTATTCCTTCAATTGGAAAATCTTTTATACTTCTTATTCTTTCTTTTACCAACTGCTCTGCGTTCATTTTTTTCTCCTCATGATTATTAATTAATACTATTATTTTACACTAAATTTTACCGTCTGTAATTTCTAAAAGCATGCTTTTTAATAATTTAGTGGGTAATCCAACAATATTGTCATATTCACCTTTTATATCTTTTATAAAATATTGTGGTAACTCTTGTATTCCATATGAGCCTGCTTTGTCATATGGCTTATATTCTTCTATGTATTTTCTTATATCTTTTTCTTCTACTAAATTGAAGCTTACTTCACTTGTTTCCGATTTAATGATTTTTTTGTTTTTTTCATTATCTTTTATACATATTGCTGTTACAACTTTGTGTATATTATTATTTAATGAAGAAAGCATTTTATATGCTTCATCATAATTTTTTGGTTTTCCCATTACTTTATCATTCAAAATTACAACAGTATCTGCACTTATTATAATTGCAGAATCTGTAATTATTTCCAAAACAGAATCACACTTTTTTTCAGCTATTTGTTCAATTTTTTTATATGAAAAACTTTTATCAATTAAACTCTCATCATAATTTGGTTTGACTATTTTAAATGTTATTCCAATCTTCTCTAATAAATATTTTCTTCTTGGAGAGGTTGAAGCCAGTATTATTTCTTTCATAGCATTCCTAATATAAAAAATACCTTTTATATTATTGTAATTAAAAGGTATTTTTTTTTAAATATTTTTTATTCAAATTCTATTTGCTTCTTCTCATTTTCGGAGGATTAAAATTTAACTTTAAATAAACTACAGATTTTGATGTGACATCTGAACATATGTTTTTAAGTTTTGCATTCATATCAATCATGCTTCTTTGCATCATTGCATAATCATTCATTGCCGATAACATTTTCTGAGAATCAACAAGTTTTGTTGTTTCTGGATTATCCATTTTTAATTTAGCATATTTTTTAACGAGTTCTCTGTCAATTTTATCCTTTGCTCCAACCGCCATAAATTATTATCCCCTGTCTATATAAATCTGGTCTCTTACGTATATATAAAAAAATTTTTTCCCCTTAAATTGCTCTTTTATTTTTTTATCATTACAAATTGTTAACATATTTTATATATACAAAAATAAGACGATATAGTTTTATCGTCTTATTTTTGTATAATTGTTTTCTTAAAAACCTATAAGACTTGGAAGTTCTGCATACTCAAATTTTAAAGCTTTTGCAACACCTTTATTTGTTAATTTTCCATTGAATGTATTAACACCTCTAGCTAATGAATTATCGTTTTTTATTGCATCAATAATTCCTTTATCAGCTGTTTCTATAAGATATTTTAATGTTTCATTTGTTAAAGCCATTGTTGATGTTCTTGCAACGCAACCGGGAATATTTGCTACACTGTAATGTATTACTCCATGCTTTTCATAAGAAGGATTGTCAAGAGTTGTAATCCTATCAATAGTTTCAACTATACCACCTTGATCAATAGACACATCTACAATAACTGAACCTTTCTTCATGCTTTTAACCATATCTTCAGTTATTATACAAGGTGCTTTATGTCCTGGAATTAATACTGCTCCTATTAGAACATTTGTATCTTTGATTAATTCTTTTAACTTAGCTTCTGTAGATACATAAGTTTTTATTTTAGAACCAAATAAATTATCAGCGTGTCTTAGTTTTTCTGTATTAATATCTGCAATAGAAACATTAGCACCCATTCCAACAGCTATTTTGGCAGCATTTATGCCCACATGGCCTGCTCCAATTATTAATACTTTCCCCGCAGGAACTCCTGCAATACCTCCAAGTAGTATTCCTGCACCTTTATTTCTATTTTCAAGTAAATTGGCAGCAATTTGTATAGACATCTTTCCTGCAACTTCACTCATTGGAATAAGTAATGGTAAGTCCCCATCATCTTTTTGTATTGTTTCATAAGCAATACTTATAACTTTTTTATTTAATAATTCTTTTGTTAAAGATTTTTCTACAGCCAAATGTAAATAAGCAAAAATAATTTGATTTTTTCTTAGGTATTTATATTCTGAAGGTTGTGGCTCTTTTACTTTAACTATAATATCAGCGTCTTTATAAATGTCCTCTGGTGAATTTGTAATAGAAGCTCCGGCTTTTTTATAATCTTCATCAGAAAATCCACTACCAATGCCAGCACTTTTTTCTATTAATATTTTATGTCCGAGTTTAATAAGAGTGTGGACTCCTTCCGGAGTTATAGCTACCCTATCTTCCATAACTTTTAATTCTTTTGGAACTCCAAAAATCATATTATTCCTCTTTTTCTTTTTGAATAAGTGCTTCTTCTATTTCTGCAATAATTAATTTTGCGGCAGCAATAGGATCATGTGCCATTGTAATTGGTCTACCAATAACCATATAATCAGCACCTGCTTTTATTGCATCAGAAGGAGATACTATTCTTATTTGGTCGTTAACTATTGCCCAAGTTGGTCTTACTGCAGGACATACAACTATAAATTCATTCCCTAATTCCTTTTTAATTTGACCTGCATCAGTATCTGGAGCAACAACACCCGATAAGCCGGCTTCTTTCGCTATTTTTGCCAGCTTTAATACATAATTGGATATATTCATCTCAACACCCAGTTCATTTGTAAGTGTTTTTTGACCAAAACTTGATAGAAGAGTTACTGCTAGAATGATTGGTAATTCCAGCTCATTTTTTTTTGCATAATTTGTACAGGCATTTAATGTGTTTACCATCATTTTGGAACCGCCTGTTGCGCTTATATTAAAAAAATCAATGCCCCTCTTCATTAAATTAATACTAGTTTGCGCTATAGTATTTGGTATATCTTGAAATTTCCCATCAAAATATACCTTTCCTCCGTGCTCTTTTATTACATCTACTGCCTCAAAACCGCAAGATGTAAAAAGTTGTAATCCAACTTTAAAAAAACCAACATAATCTTTTAATAAGTCTACATATTTTATTACTTCTTCAATAGTATCAACATCAAGAGCTAGAATTATTCTATCTTTTGCTTTCTGTGGTTTTATTCTTTCCATATATCTTTCTCAAAATACGAATAATGCACACATGTTATCACTATTAAAATAAGTTATCAACACTTTTATTTCTTTTGTAAATGAGCCTTACCCATTTCTAAAAATTCTTCTTCGCCCATTAATGCTTTTGTATAAGCTTCAGAAGGTTCTACTCCACGTCTTAAATATCCCTGATATAATCTATCAAATACTTCTCCACTTGCTCTTAATAGTTCAGGATGTGTTTCTGATAAGTATATTGTTTCGTCTATACTTCTCGATACATCTGTACCTTTTATATTTTTTATTTGTGAACGTCCCAAAACACCTGCATCAGGTATGTATTCTGCAGTATTGGGATTCTTATCTTTTATATCAATATCTTTTTCTCTTGCTTTTTCAGGTAATTTGTTTTTTGTTTTTATTTCTCTATCTATATTTAATAAATAATTTGGTATATTATTATTAATTTCAGCCATTTTTATCTCCGTGTTCATTTCGCAATATGTTTAAAAACATATAGTGAATTTTTTTTGCTAGTCTTTTTTTAAATATATACTATTTTTTTTATTTATGATTATAAATTTATGCCTTAAACCCTTTATTTACAATAGAAGAAGTAATATAAAATTGTTGTTTACAAAACTTAATATAATATATATTTTTTCTATAAATTTTATTTAAAAAGACTTTTTTATTTATTTTATCAGAAAATTTGTCAAATATTTAGCCGATTGAAATTATAAGTTTTTTCTTTCAAAATTATATTATGAGCGTGATTAGAATCTTATTATTACTATTTATAGTATTAAATTTATTATTACCTTCTTATGCGAAAAGTGATGATAAATTAGATGTCAATTCAAAAAGTTTTATGGATTTAGGACGATATGTAGAGACATTAGAAATAAATGATTCTCCTGAAGTTAAAACTGAAGAGAAAGATTCAATAGATGATTATATCTTTGAGGAAGAAGCTCGTTTAGATGTAGCAAAAAGGTATGAAGAGAATGCTGTTGAATTGAATTTAAATGATGATGCTGATAATGCTATGAACATAGTTAATAATGATAGAGTTTTTAAGTTAAAAGTTAATGAAACTCAGTATAAAATTGAGCAAGATATTAAATCAGAAAATATGATATGGGATAGTTCAAAAGCATTTTCGCAGGCGTTCCTTACCGATTCAAGACATATGGCTCCAATTCCGGGAGTTGTTAATTCTCAATCTATAACTGCAAATGTTTCTCCATATTTGTCTGCTTCTTTAGGACAAACTTTTCTGTATGATACAAATGGACCGTCAGTATTATTTGTAAGAGCAAATGAATCTACATACAATACTGGTTCAATAATTTCATATAAAGGAGATGCTTTAAATCTTTCTGTAGGATCTTTTTCATCTTCTTATAACCATGCTGCTTCAGGTGGAGCTATTTTATCTACTAATTCAATTAATTTACCCAAAAATGCTGGTAGTCTTGTTTTAGGTGGTGCATATTTCTCCAATGAAGCGCAAGATGATGATAAAACTACAGGAGGAGGATTCGTTGAATATACTTTTAAAAGATTAAAATTGAATGCTCAAATAGGTCAAAGCAAATTCGCAAGTTCTGTTAATTATGATACAAGTTTATATTTTATTCCTGAGTTTCGTATTTCGGATTCTTTATATTTAAAAACAAGATTTATCAGGAATGTTTCTCAGAATATGATGCAAGATGAGCTTGTTCTGACATATAAGCCAATTAAGAGTAAAAATAATTTAGAAATAGAATTAAATGCTACAAATCAATATACAAATAATAATACAATTAAGCAGAGATTAAAAATTTCAACATCTTTTAAAATATAGTTTCCATAATAAATATTATTTAAATTAATCTTAAATGTCCGATAAAAAATTCACGATAAGCTGAAAGTGTGAGTGAATTTTTTTTACAAAACGAACCAAAAACTTTGTTTTTGAGTAAGCTTGTATCCGTAGTGAAACGTAGGCAAGTGGTGTCTTTAAATGGTGATTACTTTGTTAGCGAGGATGAATTGGTAACAAAGTGGGATACTAGATTAAATATAATTCAAAACAAAAAATTAAAATAAAATATAAATAAAGTTCATTGCGAAGTATAGTAAAAACATTTTTGCGAAGTAACTGCAAAGCGAGCACTGTTTGAGCGTTAGCGAGTTTGCGAGCTATTGCTGAGCTTAAATGTTTTCTATACGAAGCATCAGAACATTATTTATATTTTGTTTTAATTAGAAAAATAATAAAAAATTCAACCGGATGCTTCATTTCTGTTTTTGTAACTTCGACCAAAAGCCTCTTAACTCGGGTATACCCTCAAACAGAAGAGGCTTTGTTCCAGTCTCAGTAACAAAAACTACGAAATTTTGCATATGGTTTCATTTTTTATTATTAATTCTTATTTGAAGACAGAATCTATTTATAATATTTATTATGTAAAAAAGCTCTTGAATTATATTCAAGAGCTTTTTGTTGTTATATTATTACTAAATTACATTGCACCTTTTACAATTTGTGCGAAACTATCAGCAGTTAAACTTGCCCCACCAACTAATGCACCATCTATGTCAGATTGTGCCATTTGTTCTTTTATAGTTCCCGGTTTTACACTTCCGCCATATAATATTCTTATTGCTTCAGCTGTATTTGCATCATATAAACCTTTAACAACATTTCTTATCATTGCAATAACTCTATTGGCTTCAACTGAATCGCAAGTTTTTCCGGTTCCAATAGCCCAAATTGGTTCATAAGCAATAATAGATTTTGCAACTTCTTCTTTTGTTAAGTCTTTTAATGCTTTTGTTATTTGTGATGCTATATGATAATCTGTAACTCCGGCTTCTCTTTGTTCTAATGATTCTCCGCAACATATAATTGGAATTAAACCGTTTGCTAAAATTGCTTTGGCTTTTTTATTAACCATTTCATCAGTTTCACCAAAATATTCTCTTCTTTCTGAGTGACCGATTATTATATATTCACAACCTGCATCTTTTAGCATTTCAACAGAGCATTCACCAGTGAATGCACCTTGTGTTTCATAGTAACAGTTTTGTGCTGCTAATCTTACTTTTCCACAGCCACAGTCCTTTAATGCTTTATTAGCTGCATATAATGAAGTAAATGTTGGAGCAATAATAACTTCAGGAAGTGCTGCTTTGTCTTCTGATTTTAATTCAAGCATTATATCATTTGTTAATTGAGCTGCTTCTGCTTGAAGTTTATGCATTTTCCAGTTTCCAGCGATTACGGGTCTTCTTGTCATATTTTACCTTCTTTCATTTGTACAAATTACATGAAAATATTAGTTAAAACATGCACTTTTATCAAGTTTACTTTTTCCCTCTTCTTAACTCTTTTATTTTCTTTATATCTTGTTCAGCTAGTTCTTTTTCTCCCATTTCCTCATATATTATTGCTCTATTCAAATATAAATCCACATTATGTTTATTCAGTTTATTTATGTTTTCAATTGCTTTATCGTAATCCTTAATT
Source organism: Candidatus Gastranaerophilales bacterium (assembly GCA_944326485.1). Lineage (GTDB taxonomy): Bacteria > Cyanobacteriota > Vampirovibrionia > Gastranaerophilales > Gastranaerophilaceae > Avigastranaerophilus. Next base: position 79,063 of record CALVED010000007.1, read on the forward strand.
TTTCTGTATATAAAAGCTTTCTTTATAGGATTATTACTTACTTTTAGTGCTTCATCTATTTTGTTTAGTTCTATATATATTTGAATTAGTTCTGATTCTACATTAATATTCTTATCTTTTAATTCTAATGCTATTTTTAAAGCTTCTTCGTATTTTTTTCCACGTAAATAATGTATTAATAAATCTTTTTTGCTGGAATCTGTCTTTAAAAATTTATAGCATAATTCAGAGTATTTAATTGATTCTTCTATATTTTCTTTATTGTCTTCTAATGCGAATATTTCCATTCCTGTATAAAAAGCTAAAACACCTTTTGTATATGGAAATGTTGATAATTTTAATGCTAGTTTTGTTGTGCTTATCTGAGTATTTATATTTTTAGATGACAATGAAAAACATAGTAAAAAAGTAGGAATTGATAGATAAATCATTATACATAGTATTAAAAATATAATTATAAATTTACTTTTTTGTTTTTTGTATTTTTCTTCTTTTTTCAATTTAATAATCAAAAAAATAAAATAATTTATTGCAATAAGACCAATATATCCTAATATATATAAAGCACTATTGCCTATGAAAAAAGCATCCTTAATAATATCATATTGTTTAAATGCAGTTATATAACCAGATGTTATAGCAATTAATGGCATAATAAAAATTGAACTAAAAATTGAGATTATAAGCTTTTTTTTGCTCATTTTTTCTTGGAAAATAATGCAATGAATTATAATAAAAGGAATTATTGCAATAGAAAAATAAAATAAGTTTGATATGATTATGTATAAGTTGTTCATTTTTTATCCTTTTATTTAATAGCGTTTTTCATTTCTTTTATATAATTGAATACATATTTCGGCGATTCTTTGTTGTATTTTTCAATTATTTTTACAATTCCGTTACCAATAATAATACCATCTGCTATTTCGGCAAAGAAAGAGGCTTGTTGAGCTGTATTTATTCCAAAACCTATTGCTATTGGAATATTTGTTGTCTCTTTTAATGTATCAATTATTTCTTTTAGCTCTTTTAAATGTCCTTCCATTGAACTTGTTGAACCTATAGAAGGAACTAAATATATAAAACCTTTAGCTTCTTTAGCTATAGTTTCAACTCTGTTTATATCAATAGGGACAACAATAGAAATTATATTTACATTATTTTTGTCAGCAAAATTTTGTATTTCTAATTTTTCTTCAAAAGGAAGATCTGGTATTACAATACCATCAACGTTAACTTCTGAACATTTCTTAAAAAAATCTTCATATCCGTAATTAAATATTGGATTGATGTATGAATGAAGAATAATTGAAATTTGAGTTGTTTTTCTGACTTCTTTTATCATTTCAAAAATGCCTGGAAGATAAGTTTCTGCCTTTAGTGCACGTAAATTTGCACTTTGTACAATGCTGCTTTCTGCAATAGGATCAGAAAATGGGACTCCAAGTTCTACCATATCAGCCCCTGCATGCGCCATTGAAATAATAACTTCCTTTGTTGTGTTTAAATTCGGATCACCTGCCATTATAAATCCGATTAAAGATTTATTTTTAAATGCATTATTTATATTATTCATTTATAATCCTTCCTCTGTATTTTGCAATGGCAGCTACATCTTTATCTCCTCTGCCAGATAGACATACAATAATTATTTCATCTTTTTTCATTGTTGGTGCTAATTTTTTAGCATAAGCAACAGCATGAGAACTTTCAATTGCAGGAATTATTCCTTCTACTTTTGATAAATATTCGAATGCATCGACGGCTTCTTCATCTGTAATGGCAACGTAATTTGCTCTTCCGATTTCTTTTAAGTAAGCATGTTCAGGACCAACTCCTGGATAGTCTAGTCCAGCCGATATTGAATAAACTGGAGATATTTGACCGTGTTTATCTTGGCAAAATATTGATTTCATACCATGAAATATACCAATATTTCCTTTTGTCATTGTTGCTGCATGTTTATCTGTATTTATACCTAAACCAGCTGCTTCGCATCCGATTAATTTTACTTCTTTATCATTTATAAAGTTATAAAACATACCCATTGCATTGCTTCCACCGCCAACACAGGCCATTACTACATTTGGAAGTCTTCCTTCAATCTCAAGAATTTGTTCTCTTGCTTCTTTACTAATTACACTTTGAAAATCTCTTACTATTGTTGGATATGGATGTGGTCCCATCACTGAACCTAAAAGATACATTGTGTCATCAAATCGTTTTGACCATTCTTTCATTGCTTCGTTAACAGCATCTTTTAATGTTTGTGTGCCAAATGTTACGGCGTGAACTTTTGCACCTAAAAGTTCCATTCTATATACGTTTAAAGATTGACGTATGGTATCTTCTAAACCCATATAAATTTCACATTCTAATCCAAGAAGTGCAGCTGCTGTTGCCGTTGCAACACCGTGTTGACCTGCACCAGTTTCTGCTATTACTCTTTTCTTTCCCATATATTTTGCTAGCAGCGCTTGTCCTAGTACGTTATTAATTTTATGCGAACCTGTATGATTTAAATCTTCTCTCTTTAAGTATATTTTTGCTCCGCCTAAATCTTCTGTCATATTTTTAGCATAATATAGTAGAGATGGCCGTCCTGCATAATTTTTTAGTAGGTCTTGTAATTCTTTATTGAATTTTTCATCTTTACTATATTTTTCATAAGCTTTTTCTAAATTTATTATTTCTGGCATTAATATTTCAGGTATGTATTGTCCTCCATATTGTCCAAATTTTGTTTTATTCATTATTATATCCTTTTACTCTTTCAATTTATTATAATCTAATTTTATATTATCAAAATTAAATCTAGTGAAAAATGTAGATTTTTTAAACATTATATTTAATCTAGTATTGCACTTTGTTACCTTCTCATCCTCGCTAACAAAGTACTCACCTTTTGAAAACGCCACTCACCTTCGTTTAACGACGGATACAACCTCACTCAAAAACAAAGTTTTTTGTTCGTTTTGTAAAAAAATTTACACAAAAAGTTGAAATTATGAGTGAATTTTTTCTCGGACAATTTTATAAGGTAATATAATATTTTATTTCTATTGCAAAATAAAACATGATTTTTGTAAAATCAAAAACCATTACCTTAATGTCGACAAATCGTAAAAATAAAAATTGCTAATAACTAAAACATATCAGAACGATTGTCAACACGAACAGTACACCAAGCCCATTCTTTGTTGTTATAAGAAAGCCAAGAAGCAAAAAGGTTAATAACTTCAGCTACAAAATTAAAAATAAGATTCATATTCATAATTTCCTTTACCCCTTTTGCTTACCTTTTAAATTATTGCTTTGTTATTTTAACTCGTTTTTTTTATTTTGACTAGTGTTAAGTTTACATTTGTTAAAATTTTTTATTTATTTCTGTAAAATTTTGAATATTGCTTTTTTTACATATTGAGGTTGTTCTACTGATAAAGCCGGCATATGAGCATCTTGAGGATAAAATATTAAAAAAGTTTTATTATTTGCCAGCAATTTATCTACTTTGCCGTTTAAAAACATTACATCTTTTTCTTCATTATATTCTTCACTAATTGTAGTTTCACTAATATTAGTATATCCCATATATTCTTCACCAACAGCAACAACCTGAATATCAATATATTTTTTATGTGCTTCAAGCTTTTGTATTGGTTTTGTTTCATATTCTTGTAAATTGAAAAATACTTCATCTCCTCTTAATTTGTGTTTTCCACATTCTAATTTACTAATATCGTGAGTTTTTAAATAATCAAATACAAGTTTAAAGTCTTTATGTAAAGAAATGTATTTATCAGCTTGCTCTAAAACATCAATAATCATAATGAAAATCCCCTTTTTCTATAATGTAACATAAAAATTAACAATTGTTAAATAAAAAGGCAATTATTAAATAAAAAAAAACTTTATAAATGTATAGAGAAAAAACTAGGGCTTTATCTTACGGGAGAAAAGGATGAACGAAGAACAATTAAATGTAGTATTAGGTACGATAGCTGAACCAATTAAAAATGTTTATAGATTATCATCAAGAAAACAAATTGATGAAATTCAAAGAATTATAAGAATTTTTGAAATAAATGAAGAGCAAAAGAATAAACATAAAATGCTTTCAATAAAAAATTTGGCAACAATGAAAGTTGTATTTAGTAACAATTAGATAAAACAGGATGATATGCCTGTGGATAAGAATATTGAACATTAAAGCCGTTAGCTGTATACATGCTTACGGCTGCAATATTATCTGCATCACAGCTTGCATTTAATTCTTTTAATTCCCATCCGCCTGAAATTGCAGATGTTAATAAATTATTTATTAGTTGATTTAATAATATCTTGCCAAATCCATATCTTCTATGTTTTTTTAGTATTGCAACAATTGGTACGTTTGCTATTTTGTCATTTGTAAGGTTTGCAAAACACAGTCCTACAGGATGTTTTTTGTATAGCAGAACTTTTGTTATTCCTGGTAAAAATTGTCCATATATATTTTCAGTTATTTTTTCTAAAATATCTTTTGAACCTTTTAAAGAAGAAAATCTACTGTCAAATAATGCATCTGATGAATCTTTAAAGGATTGATATATTACTTCTGCTGCATCCTTAAAATAAATTGTTTTCCAGTTAGTTATTGTATAATCGTGTGGTAATTTTGGTATAAATATTTCTTTTGATTTGTTGATTGAAGTTATATCTGTTAAATTAAAAACCATAACGGAAGTATTAACAGTTTTAAATCCATATTCAATGATATCGGAAGAAAAAGTATTTTGTTTTCCAAGCATTGGATATGTTACAATTTTTTCTTTCATTAGTTGTTTATTTATTTCAATGAATTTTTCTAATAATAATTTTCTTTTAGCATTTAAATTTTCATTTCCAATGCAATGAATTATATTTAGTTCTATTGATTCAGATATAATTGTTGTATAAACAAGAAAACCGGTAGGTATATTATCTTCAAATAATATTAAACAGTTTAGTAAACCATCTTCAATACTTTTTATAAACCTATCATAATCAATAGGCTCGAGTTCAAAATTATAATCATTAGCAGCATTTTGTTTGAAGTCATTATATATTCCAGAAAAAATTCTGTAATATGTTTTATTATATGGTTCTACTTTATAAATAGTTATGTTTGCCATCTTATTATCTCTTATAAATCAATTAAATGTGACATTTTATCTACTTTTGTGTGCATATATTTTTCGTTGAATTTGTTTAATGGTGTTTTAAGCGCAATTCTGTCAACAACTTCCAACCCATAGCCTTTTAGGGCAACTATTTTTGTAGGATTATTTGTTATTAACTTGAATTTAGTATATCCTAAATCTCTTAAAATTTGAGCTCCTATACCATAATTTCTTAAATCAGGTTGAAATCCAAGAGAAATATTTGCTTGAACGGTATCTTGTCCGTTTTCCTGCAAAGCGTAGGCTTTTATCTTGTTTACCAACCCTATTCCTCTTCCTTCATGTCCTCTTATATATATCAGGGCACCTTTTCCATATTCTTCTATTAATCTTAATGCTGCTTCTAATTGATTTTGGCAGTCACATCTTTTTGAGTGAAATATATCACCGGTTAAACATTCTGAATGTACTCTTACAAGTGGAATTTTATCTGTGCCATCATCCTTAACCAATGCAACTTGGTCTATACCTGTTAATTGATTTATATATCCATATATTTTAAATGTACCAAAATCAGATGGAAGATTTGCACTTGCTTCTCTTCTTACAAACATTTCTTTTTGAAGTCTGTATTCTATTAATTGAGCAACTGTAATAAATTTTAAATTGTACTTTTTTGAGAATTCAACAAGATTATCTCTTCTTGCCATTGTGCCATCTTCATTAACAATTTCGCAAATTACAGCAGCAGGTGTTAACCCAGAGAGTCTGGCCAAATCAACAGATGCTTCAGTATGCCCAACTCGTTCTAGTACGCCACCTTCTCTGGCTATAAGTGGGAAAACATGGCCTGGTCTTGATAAATCAGATGCAACAGAATCATTTGCAACAGCAACTTCTATTGTTTTTGCTCTGTCATAAGCACTTACACCAGTTGTAACGCCATATTTTTTCACCGCATCAATACTTTGTGTAAATGCAGTGCCTTTAGGGTCTGTATTATGGCTTACCATTTCTGACAGTCCAAGACTTTCTGCTTTTGATCTTGTTAATGCAAGACATAATACTCCTTTACATTTTGAAATTAAAAAATTTACAATATCAGGTGTAGCAAATTGTGCTGGTATTATTACATCCCCTTCATTTTCTCTGTCTTCATCATCTGCAACTATAACAGGTTTCCCTTTTTTAAAATCTTCAATTGCTTCTTCAATTGTATTAAATTTAATTTCAGCCATATTATACAAATCCATTTTCTGCTAAAAAATTATATGTTATTTTACCAGTATTATTATTTGAATTATAAAAATTTTCAATATATTTCGCAAATAAATCTGTTTCAATGTTAACTTTTTCTCCTTTTTTTAAAGTAGAAAGATTAACTTTTTTGATAGTATCAGGTATTAGTTCAACAGAAAAAACATTATCTTTTATAGATGCAATAGTTAAGCTTACACCGTTAATAGCAATTGAACCTTTATAAATAATATATTTCTGAAATTCTTTAGGAATTTTGAAAAATAATTCTTTTGAAAATCCATCTTCTTTAGAATTTATAAATTCAGCACAACAGTCTATATGCCCTGAAACAATATGTCCATCCAGTCTTGAATTTAGAGTAAGGGCACGTTCAAGATTTACTTTGTCATTTATTTTAATTTCGGAAAAATTTGTTACTCTTAATGTTTCATTGGATGTTTGAACTTTTATATAATTACTTCCAAATTCGGTTACACTTTGGCAAGCACCATTAATACAAATACTGGAACCTTTTTTTATATCTGATAATATTTTTTCGCAGGCAACTGTAAGCTCCATTCCTTTTGAATCTTTTTTACAGTTTTTTATTGTTCCTTGTTCTTCTATTAATCCCGTAAACATACATGAAGTTTAGCATAAATTTGATTTTTGTATTTATTATAGTTTAAATTATTATTACAATTTTTAATTAAATAGATAATATTCTTGTATACTATATAAAAAGATAATAAAATATTATTAAGGAGTTCTAATGGCAATAGCGTACTTGTGTTTAGGTTCAAATATAGGAGATAAAGTAGGTTATCTCCAACAGGCAGTAAAGTTATTAACTGCAACCGGCATGGTTACAGTTGTTCGTTCTTCTGCTTTTTATGAAACAGAGCCCTGGGGAAATAAAAATCTTGATTGGTTTGTAAATGCGGTTATAGAAGTAAAAACTAAACTATCGCCAAGAGAATTATTAGACTTATGTAAAAATACGGAAATTCAAATGGGCAGACAAAAAACGACTACAAAAGAATACGAAGCCAGAAATATTGATATTGATATTCTTTTTTATGGTGATTTAATTGTCAATGAACCTGATTTAAAAATACCTCATGAACATTTACATGAAAGAGCTTTTGAAATAGTTCCATTGCTTGAATTAATACCTGATTATGAACATCCAAAATATAAAAAATCTTTATTGCAATTGCACGAAGATTTAGAAACATGCGATGATGTATTTCTTTATGGAACAAGAATTGATATATAAAAAAATTGCTGTAATAGGATGTGGAGCTTCTGGCGGATTGGTTTCTTTGCTTTTGGCAAAGAATCCATACAATAATGTTACTGCCTTTGATGTAAAAGATGCGTTTTCAACACTATTGCCTACCGGTGGAGGCAGATGCAATATTACATACTCAGAAGATGATGTTCGTGATTTTGTTAAGAACTATCCACGCGGTGAGAAATTTTTAATTTCTGTATTTTCTAAATTTGACCAAAGAAAAACCCGTCAGTTATTTAAAGACTTAGGAATAAAAACGTATGTTCAAGGTGATAAAAGAGTATTCCCAATATCAAATAGTTCAGCTAAAACAATTCAAACTTTACAGGAACATTTAAACGTTTCAAATTTTAATTTAAAAAAAGAAAAAGTAATTGATTTAAAACAAAATCAAAATGTATTTGAAATAAAAACAGAAAAAGGAATATATAAATTTGATTATGTTATTTTAGCTACAGGTGGTAGGGGTAATGGTTGTGAATTTGCAAAAAAACTCGGACACAAAATAATAGAAACAAAACCTTCTTTATGTGCATTAGATATAAAAGAGAAAAATTTTTATAAACTTTCAGGTTTGAGTTTTTCTAATGTAATAATAACTACAAAAATTAATAACAAAAAGATTGAAGTAGATGGTGGATTATTATTTGCCCATAAATTTATAACAGGGCCTGCAGTCTTTAAAATATCTGCATTAACTGCTTATGAAAAATTTAGTATACAGAAACCATTAGAAATAAATATAAAAATTACAGAATATTCTATAGAAGAAATAGAAACTGTTATCAAAAATAACCCTAAAAAAAGTATAAAAAATGTTTTCTCTAAATTTATAAGCGAAAGTTATATCTCTGAAATTCTAAATATTAATAAAATAGATGGTTCTAAACAAATAGCGCAATTAAAAAAACAAGAAAAAGAAATTTTATTGAAAGCTTTGTTTGAGCTGAAGTTAAATGTTATAAAAAGAATTCCTGATTCTGAAATTGTGACAGCTGGTGGTATTGATTTAAATGAAATAAATTCTAAAACAATGGAGTCTAAAATAGTAAAAAAATTATATTTTATTGGAGAAATATTAAATATAGACGGATATACTGGTGGATTTAATCTTCAAAATTGTTGGTCTTGCGCGTATATTTGCAGTTTAAATTTTAATTAAAAAAGAAAGACAATTTTGTCTTTCTTTTTTGATTTTTGAATAATTTATTTTATTCATTAACTTGTTTTGCATCTTTTATATATTCGGCTGTTAAATCAAGACTATAAATGCTAAATATCCCTACAACTATTCCAATGACAATAGATGTTATTACATTTATTATTTGATTACATAATGATGGGTCTATTATTGAAAAAATACTTAATAATTTTATGATGATGGTCAAAATTAACGCAGGGATAAATGCGCATATTATTCCAAGTATGGTAATCAGAGATATTTTCCATACATATTTTGAAAATTTGTTTTTTGATAAATTTATAATATAAAAAGCTTTTTTAAATGAAAACCATTCGGAAAGTTTTAAAGAAACTGAAAAATTTAAAAATAATCCAATGTATATAATACCGAGAGCAAGAATCAATGGAATAACTAAAAGCCCCAAAAATACATTTAAGTAAATTAATATAGCAAAAGGAATTGCAATTAATATAATCATTAATATGCATACAATACCTCCGCCTATTGCTGATTTTAATCCAGCAGTAGTTATTTGTTCAATATCGTTGATAATATTTGCTATTATTTCTTTTTTATTATTAATTGCACTATTTAAACTTACCATGTAAATTCCGTTTAAAATGAAAGCAAATAATAAGTAAAAAATTATTAGTAATACGTTATTTAATTGTAATAAAATATTTGGATCTTCTGGTAGAAAAGAGCCTAAAATAGTTGTAATAATTGATAAAATTATAAAGTAAAAAATATTTGTTTTGTTATACTTATCAGAAGCTACATTTTTTAATGTCTCTCTTATGCTAATAGTCATATAATTCTCCTTAAATATTACTAATTCAATTATTATAAGTATAAATGTTAAATGATAAATGGTATGTATGGAGTATGTATGAAAAGAATGTCAGAGAAAAAATTCACTATAAGCTGAAAGTGTGAGTGAATTTTTTTGAGTGGCGTTTTTAAAAAGTGAGTATTTTGTTAGCGAGGGTGACTCGGTAACAAAAGCGGTACTATATTAAATTGAATAATGATGCAAAATTTAATTAGAGATGAAATATATAAGAATGTGATATTTTGAGAATTGTAAATAATTAGTTTGAAAAATAATATGTTTAAGATATGATGTTATCAGTAAATTTAAACAAAGGAAGTAGAATATAAGAAAAAGCTGTATTCTATAGTTTTCTATTGTATATAAAATAATTTGATAAGAAAAGGTGAAACAATGGGAATCAAAGGAAAAAATGACAGAATGGTAGTTCTAGCTTGCGAAGAATGCAAAAGAAGAAACTACACAACAGTAAAAAATAAAAAGAATTCAAAAGAAAGAATGGAATTAAATAAATATTGTCCGTTCTGCCAAAAACACGTATTACATAAAGAAACAAAATAATTTATAGTGAGCGTCCTTAGTTCAGTTGGTAGAACGTCGGTCTCCAAAACCGGATGTCGAGGGTTCGAGTCCTTCAGGGCGCGAATTATAAAAAGGAAAATCAATGGAAAAAATAATAACTTATTTTAAAGGTGTTAAGTCCGAATGGGGGAAAATAACCTGGCCGGAAAGAAAACAAGTAGTTGCACAAACAATAATTGTATTAGTTATTGTTGTTGCATTTACTATTTATACTTATGGACTTGATGTTCTTTTTAGAGGAATATTGAAAGTTTGTGGGTTGATAAAATAACGAGTTATAAGAAGATAGGAATTATTTACGAATGACAAAAGATAAACAAGAAATAGTTGAACATTTATCAGATATGGAACTTGGACAAGAAGGTATTTCTAAAAAAGAAGAAATCCTTTCAGAAAAAGATTCAGAATTTAAAGAAGCTGCAAAAGAACCAAAAGCGCCTCAGAAAAGATGGTATATAGTTCATACTTATTCGGGTCATGAAAATAAGGTAAAAGTTAACCTTGAAAAACGTATTGAATATATGAATATGGGGGATAAAATCTTTAGAATAGAAGTTCCTCAAAAAACTGTTACTAAAATGAAAGATGGGAAGAAAACAGATAGAGAAGAAAAAATATTTCCAGGATATGTTTTAGTAGAAATGATTATGGATGATGATTCTTGGTATGTAGTAAGACATACGGCAGGTGTTACAAAATTTGTAGGTTCAAGTAAAAAACCAATACCTGCAAAAGATAGTGAAATAAAGAAAATTATTCATAAAACACAAAATCAAGTTACAAAAGTTGAGCTTGATGTTAAAGCAGGGGATAAGGTTAGAATTATTTCAGGTCCATTCTCTGAATTTATAGGTGATATTACAGAAGTATATCCTGATAAATCAAAATTGAGAGCAATGGTTTCAATATTTGGACGTGAAACTCCTGTTGAACTTGAATATAAACAAATTCAAAAAATATAGTAAAAACACATTAAGTAATAAAAGTGGAAGGAATAAAAATTCCGACATTACCACGAAAGGAGAAAAGGAAAATGGCAAAGAAAGTTGTAGGAAAAATTAAACTACAAATTCAAGCAGGAAAAGCAAATCCATCACCACCAGTAGGTCCTGCGTTAGGTCAGCATGGTGTTAATATAATGGATTTTTGCAAACAGTTCAATGCTAGAACTGAGTCACAAGCTGGGTATATTATCCCTGTTGTAATTGATGTATACGAAGATAGATCATTCTCTTTCGTAACAAAATCACCACCAGCTGCAGTATTAATAAAAAAAGCAATCAATTTAGCAAAAGGTAGTGCTGCTCCAAATAAAACTAAAGTAGGTCAAATTACACATGCACAACTGGAAGAAATTGCAAAAGTTAAAATGGAAGATTTAAATGCAACAACTCTGGAAGCTGCTGTTGAAATGATTAAAGGTTCTTGCAGAGCAATGGGTGTTACTGTTGTTGACTAGATGATTGGTTACTATAAGGTGGAAGCTTAATTGCGTTATGACCACAAAAGGAGAAAAAAATGTCAAAATTAACTAAAAAACAAAAGAAAATAGCAGAAATGATGGAGAATTTTTCTCAACCATGTAATGCTATGGATGCTATAACAAAATTACAAGAAATAGCAAAAGAAACTTGCAAATTTAATGAAACAGTTGAATGTCATATGGCATTGGGTATTGAAGTTAAACACGCAGACCAACAAGTACGTTCAACTACTGTATTACCTGCAGGTTTGGGTAAAACAGTTAGAGTTTGCGTAATTGCAAAAGGTGTTAAAGCAACTGAAGCAAAAGAAGCAGGTGCTGATGAAGCCGGAGCTGAAGAAGTTATTGATAAAATTTCTAACGGTTGGTTTGAATTTGATACTTTAATAGCTACCCCTGATTGTATGGGTATGCTTGGTAAACTTGGTCGTGTTTTAGGTCCTAAAGGTTTAATGCCAAACCCTAAAACAGGTACTGTTACTTTAGATGTTGCAAAAGCAGTTAAAGATGCTAAAGCTGGTAAGGTTGAATTTAGAGCTGATAAACAAGGTATGATTCACGTACCTATCGGTAAAATTCAGTTTACCGCTGAAGATTTGATGAAAAACTATATTACTTTAGCTGATGCTGTTTTGAGAGCAAAACCTGCTTCTTCAAAAGGTATATATTTAAAATCTGTATATCTAACAACTACAATGGGTCCAAGTATAAAATTAGATTCAAAGAATGTTGCTGCAGAAGTTAAAGAAAATCTACAATAGTTATTTGTTTAAATTTTTTGAGTACGCTATAATATATAGCGTACTTTTTAATTTTGAGGTTTTTTATTAGTGGCTGAAAGAAGGTTGAAAGAAAAAGTTAAGCTGGGGTTATTAATTAATCTGGTAAAAGTTTTTTTTAATATAGAAAAACATTTATTAAAAATAAAAAATATAAATTATCCGCAAAACCAAGTAATTTTTTCAATGTGGCATTGTCATCAGTGTCTTGTTTATGGAATAGAAGATAAAAGTAAATTCTATGCACTAATAAGTGCTTCAAATGATGGTGAAATTATTGCCAAAGCAGCTGAATGCCTTAACATAAAATCAGTTAGAGGTTCTACCAAAAGAAGAGGAGTTGCAGCTTCTTTAGAACTTATAGAAAAATTGAATGATGGGAATAGTGCAGCAATCATGGTCGATGGACCTAGAGGACCTAGATTTAAAGTTAAGGATGGAATCATTAATATTGCAAAGATTTCAGGTGTTCCTATTGTACCTTGTGCTTGGTATTCTAAAGATAAAACTTTTTTAGAGTTTAATACTTGGGATAAATTTAAAGTTCCATTTGGCATTTGTAAAAGTGTTGCTTTATATGGGGATCCTATTTATATACCTAAGGAACTATCAAAAGAAGAGACTTTACTTTGGACTGATAAAGTAGAGACAGAAATGCTTAAACTTCAGAAAGAATTAGAAGCAAACTTTGATAAGTACTTAAAGTTATAACACTTATTTGAAATTTAATAAAAAAAAAAGAAGTTGTTTAAACTTCTTTTTTTTTTTATGATTTTGTTCTTAAGAAATTTTTTGGAACATATATCCTATACCGCGAGCAGTTAATATTAATTCAGTATTTGCAGGATCTGTTTCTAATTTAGAACGTAATCTTGAAATATGAACATCAACTACACGAGTATCTATTCTATGATCTGGTGGATAAGACCAAACATGTTGAAGAATTTCATTTCTTGAATATGCTTGACCTGAATTATTAACAAGAAGTTCAAGAAGGCTAAATTCCATACCGGTTAGTCTTATACGTTCATTTTTTCTAAATACTTGTCTTCTTGCCGTATCTATTCTTATATTGCCTGTAGTAATAACATTTTTAGCTATTTTACTTGTTGGAGCAGCAACCTCTTTTATATTTGTCCTTCTAAGTACTGCTTTTACTCTTGCTTCAAGCTCTTTAGGACTGAAAGGCTTTATAACATAATCATCTGCGCCAAGCTCTAATCCTGTTATTCTTTCAGATACATCACCAAGGGCAGTTAATATAATAATTGGTACATCAGAAGTTCTTCTGATTTCTCTTGTAACACCATACCCATCTATTTTTGGCATCATAACATCTAAAACAATTAAATCGGGATTATATTTATTAAATGCAGCAATAGCCTCTTCTCCATCTGTTGCTGTAATAATATCGTATCCAATCATACTTAAACGAGCTTCAAGAATTCTTCTTATGCTGGCTTCATCATCTGCAACCAATATTTTTTGATGAGAATCTTGTTCCGCTTGCAATTCACTATTTTCTGTCATTTCGTAGAACCCTCAACATTACAAAATATTACCTTTGTTTACATTATATTACAAAATATAAAAAAATCAAAATATTTCTTAAAATTTCATAAAATTATTTAATAAATTTTTGTTAATCATTTATTTATAATATATGTTTTTTTATTGATTTTTAATCTGGTTTATTTAATTATTTTACTATTGTTTACTTTATATTTATTGTTTACTTTATATTTTGTTTTGTATTTTTGGAGTTGAGGATTCTTTATGAAATGAAAGATTTTTTGTCGAAATATAAAAACCAAAATGAATTATTTGCGTATTTATCTATAACAATAGCTGTTTTATTGTACGGTACAACACTTACTGCTACTAAAATATGCTTAAATTATTATTCTACGCCTCAATTAATGGCTTTTAGAATGTTTATTTCGGCGGTATTATTTCTTCCTTTCATATTTACTCTTTATAAAAACATTAAAATTGAAAGAAAAGATATAAAGTTAATTTTGTTGATGATGGCATGTGAGCCTTGTTTATATTTTATTTTTGAAACAAATGCTCTTAAGTATACAACATCTGGCCAAGCAGGAATCGTAAGTTCTCTGGAACCTGTGATTTTGGTTATTGCAGCTAGAATAATATTAAAAGAGAAATTTTTTAGGCTTGTTTATCTTGGACTTGCTATTTCAATAGTTGGTTCTATATTATTAAGTTTATCTTCTGATGTTTCAGAACTGGCTCCTAACCCTCTATTGGGTAATTTTTTAGAACTTATTGCAATAATTCTTACAGATACTTGTGTAATTACAACTAAATATTTAATGGATAGATATCCGCCATTCTTCCTTGCGGGAATTGCAGTTATTGGTGGTGCCTTATTCTTTACCGCAATGAATATATTTTCAAATGGAACTTTTAATATTGTATTAAATTCGAGTATATTTTTAGTTATATATCTTGGGATATTAACAGTGGTGGCTTATGCATTATATAATTTTGCTATATGTACATTGTCTGCAAGTAAGTTCTCCCCATTTCTATTTTTGTTGCCAGTTGCAGCAGTTTTTTTCGGTTGGTTCTTTTTAGGTGAAACATTCAATATGAAACAATTTGCTGCTTGTATATTAGTATTTTTGGGTATTTATATTTGTCAGATAAATGATAAGAAAAAATTTGTGAAATTTATAAAAAAACTCCCTGTTCCAAGTTATGTTATATTTACAGGCAAAAAATAGTTTGTTCATGTTATAATCCAGTAGAAAGATATAAGAAGGGATATAAATGCAAATAGGAATACCAAGAGCTTTATCATATTATAATTTTTTTCCATTCTGGTATGGCTTTTTTTCAGATTTAGGAATTGAAATAGTTTTATCTGATCCAACAACGAAACAGACAATGACTTCAGGTTCATCATTAGTTGTACCTGAAACTTGTCTTCCTGTTAAGGTTTACGTGGGACATATATTAAATTTATTAGATAAAGGCATTGATAAGATATTTGTTCCTTCTTTACAATCTATAATGCCAAAAATATATAACTGTTCTAAAATTAGAGGTCTTCCTGATTTAATAAGAAATGTAGTAAAAAGAGATTTTACTATAATTGAAGCAACTTTAGATAAATCGGAAAAAAATCGAGGTTT
Organism: Candidatus Gastranaerophilales bacterium; assembly: GCA_944326485.1. Classification (GTDB taxonomy): domain Bacteria; phylum Cyanobacteriota; class Vampirovibrionia; order Gastranaerophilales; family Gastranaerophilaceae; genus Avigastranaerophilus. Next base: position 94,757 of record CALVED010000007.1, read on the forward strand.
ATATGATTTTCTTTCGGAAATCGCTTCTCAGTATGGAATTACTGATTTTGATAGGATAAAAAAAGCATCTAAAAATGCTTGGAAAGTATATAATAATTTTCAAATTATGACAAGAAGCGGTGTACCATATAAAAAGGCTTTAAAATCAGCTTTGGATAATAAAGTTATTATTAATGATAATAACAAATCATATCCAATAAATATTGCATTAATTGCTCATGGCTATAATCTATATGATGAGCGTGTAAGCATGAAGATATTTGATAAACTTGAGAAATTAGATGTTAACGTTTATACTGCTGAACAACTAACTCAAGAACAAATGAGCGAAGGTTTGAATTCAATGAAATCAAGACTTTATTGGGCAAATGAGTTTGAAATAACAGGTGCTGCTGCTCATTATATACAGGATAGAAATATAGATGGAATAATTACTATAAATGCTTTTGGTTGTGGTCCGGATTCTTTGATGCTTGAAAGAATTTCAAGGTTTTCAAGAAAAAACAATAAACCAATACTCCATTTATCAATAGATGAACATACTGGAGAGGCTGGCTTCGTTACCAGATTAGAAGCTTTTGTTGATATGTTATATAGAAAAAAACGTTCTTCTATTCTGAATAAGATTAAAATAAAAGATAAAAATGAAAAATATACAGATATTCAATGTAAAAATTTAATACAGTAATATATAAATAAATAAAAAAATAAAAAGGAACAAAATTAATTGTTCCTTTTTATTTTTTATATGAAATCTAAGCTTGTGGTTGATTCCAAAGGGCATCTCTTAAAAACTTGCTTTTTTGTGATTCTGCAGACAATGCAACATTAACAGGAGTGAAGATAAATACTGAATCACCAATTTTTTGTTGACTTCCGGATAGAGCATGAGTTGCACCACATAAAAAGTCTACAATTCTTAATGCTTGTTCTTTATCTAATAAATGAAGATTTAACACAACTGTTTTTCTGTCTTTTAAGTGTTTTACTATAGAAATAGAATCTTCATAAGAGCGAGGCTCACATACAATTACTTCGTATCCTCTGTAATTTGGATGTGAAACTACTTTTAAATTTTGTGATTTTTGTTCATTTTGCGAAAAAGAAGGATTTAACGCTAAATTATCTTGAACCGGATAATCTTCCGCTTCTTCCATCATTTCCCCATAAATACTGTCTTCTCTGTTTTCAAATCCTGATGTTAAAAAATCAATGATTGTTCTAAATTTGTCTGCAACTGCCAATTTTCTTCCTCCTAGTATTATTTATTCAAAAAGTATTCTTCCAAGTCGTATTATTGTTGCACCTTCTTCAAGTGCTATTTTATAATCGTTACTCATACCCATCGATATTTCTTTTAATTCTACTCCATATTCAGATTGTAAGGCATCGTTTATTTGTTTGATATTTCCAAACAAATAATGGAGTTTTTCTTCACTGCAATTTATCGGGGCCATATTCATTGTACCCAGTATTTTTATGCCTTTTAACTTTATTAGTTCAGGGAATTCTTTTTTTATTTCTTCAGGTAAAAATCCTGATTTCTGTTCTTCTCTTGCATTGTTTATTTGAATGAGAACTTTTTGTACAATTCCTTGTTTCAATGCTTCATCTGATATCATTTGAGCCAGTTTTACCGAGTCGACGGAGTGAATTAAATAAAATTTGCCAACTGCTAACTTTACTTTATTTGTTTGTAAGTGCCCAATTAGATGAAAATTGCTGTTTTTAATTATTTCCTCAGGTAACTTTTCCATCTTATTTATGGCATCTTTTACTCTATTTTCTCCAAAATCTCTAAATCCCAGCTTGTAATATTTGATTATTTGTGATTCATCAAAATACTTTGTAACTGCAACTATTTTTGGTTTATAAGGTACAATTTGTGTTTTGATTTTTTCATAATTTTCTTGAACTCTATCCATTAAATTAAGAAAAATCTCCCCTTACTTTTGTTCTCTTCAAAACACAATATTTATTATATATAAAGATTTAAAAGAATACAACAAATTGTTCACTACACAAAAAAATGAGTATTTTTTAAATCCCCAAAATCATGTAAACATGCATGATTACATGATTTCAAGCATCTTAATGTTTCTTAATATATGTCTCTTTATATTATAAATCTTGATTTTTTATTAAAAATTTTTTACAATTTATACACAAATATGAAGTGTTTATTATGAATGAAAATTCAAAAAAATATTTACAGGAATTCAAGTTATATATAGAAGTTGAAAAAAATTTTTCAAAGCATACTGTTCTTGCTTATAATTCTGACATATTAAGCTTTTTAGTTTGGTTGAATGATAGAAATATAGAAGAAGTTAATTATAATTTAATAAAAGAATATCTTTTATACATTCAACAATTTAATTATTCAAAAACTACTACTGCCAGAAAAATTGCATCATTAAGAACTTTTTACAGATATTTGTACAGAGAAAGAATCATAGAGTCAAATCCGGCTGTAGGTGTTCATTCTCCCAAAAAAGGGAAAGTTTTACCTGAATTTTTAACTGAAAATGAAATAGAACAAATATTAAATAATATAAAAATTGATACTCCTGCTGGATATAGAAATAGAACAATTTTAGAATTATTGTATGCTACAGGAATGAGAGTTTCAGAATTAAGTAATTTGAATTTTGAAAATTTGAATTTAGATGAAAATGAAATAAAAGTTTTTGGGAAGGGTTCAAAGGAGAGAATTGTGCTTGTTTCATCAAGAGCTAAAAAATTTTTGGAAACATATATAAATACAGTTAGATATTTAATTTTTAAATCTGAAAATCCAAAACCTTTAGATCCTGTATTTATAAATAAGACAGGATATAGATTGCAAACACAAAGTGTAAGGCTTGCAATAAAAGATGTAATGGAAAAAATAGAACTTCCTAAACATGTTACTCCTCATGTTTTCAGGCACAGTTTCGCAACAAAGTTATTAGAAAATGGTGCAGATTTAAGAGTTGTTCAAGAACTTTTAGGACATAGCAGTATTAGTAATACGCAAATATATACGCATGTTTCAACAGAAAGATTAAGGCAATCATATAATATTGCACATCCCAGAGCAATTTAGTATATAATATAAGTTAATTATAGACGTATAAAGGAATGATTATGTTTGATGTTATAACTGTCGGCAGTGCAACTTTAGATGCATTTATAGAAACAGATGAGGCAAATATTGTTTCTGTATGTTCAACAAATAGAAAGAAAGACTTTATGGCATATCCGTATGGGGCGAAAATTGAAATAGACAAATTTGACTTTAAAACTGGAGGCGGAGCTATCAACACAGCCACTAATTTTGCTCATTTAGGTTTTAATACTTCTACTATTGTTAAAATAGGTGATGAACTGCAAGGTGATAATATAATAAGAACACTTAAAAAAGCGAAAGTAGATTTATCTAATATTGTAAGAACCAAAATGCATCAGACAGGTTTTTCTATTATACTTACAAGTTTTCAAGGAGATAGGACCGTTCTTGCTCATAGAGGTGCTAATGCACATTTGGAAATAGATGATATTAATTTTGATGCGATAAAAAATTCTAAATGGTTATATCTTGCTCCTTTAAATGGATATTCAACAAAGATATTAGATAAAATTGCTGAATTTGCAGAAAAACATAATGTTAATATGGCAATAAATGTTGGAACGAGCAGTATAAAACAAGGAAAAGAATATTTATATAATATTTTAA
>CALVED010000008.1 GCA_944326485.1 Candidatus Gastranaerophilales bacterium
TTCAAAGACCTTACAATCACTCAGGAATATCCTAAAGACGCATTTATTAAAGATATTCTTGATAAAGTAAAAGATTTGTCTCCCTCGGAAAGACAAAAAGTATACGACTATTTCGGTTTTGAACTCCATAAAAACACAAGGACAAATACGGGCTTTTACATCACGGGCTATCCCGTTAACTTAAATAACGGGAAAAAGCTCGCTCAAATCACTGACCCTGAAACAAAAGAAGTTGTTGAGGCGGTAAGAAGTGATGTCATAAGATTCAGCGAAAATAACCCGGTTATATGCTCCGATAAAAATATTGAACAGGCACTAAACTCTATTGTTAAATATCTGCCTGAAATGAGAACAATGATTGACAGAGTTCAGGCGGGTAATGATACTCTTAAGGATAAGGGTGTACACAGCTATGATGTTCTTAAACATTCTTTAAAAGTAATGCAAAAAGTATCTCAGGATGAAAAGTTTGAAAGTTTAAATGATTCTGACAAAAAACTTATGCTTATTGCCTCCTTAATGCACGATATTACAAAAAAAGAAGGGTATACGGATAAGACCCACTATACGGAAGGTGCCTTTGATATGTTCTTTATCTCTCAAAAATTTAACTTATCAAGAGAAGAACAAATTAAACTATATACCCTTATTAAACATCATGAATGGCTTTCGTATGTTAATAAGGCTAAATCTCAGGCAGAACTTGAAGAAAGACTTCAATCAACTGCGTATGATTTAAGACATGATAATATCCTTGATATGTCATTAATGTTCTCACATGCGGATTTAAGAGCGGTAAAAGAAGATGACTCTTTCCACGATAAAAAAGAGGGAGATTCAAGAATTGACTTTAACGGTGAAGTAAGAAGCTTCGGGGAGGCTTGCGATTTATACGGGGAAAAACTTAAAGAATATATTTCGGAACTCCGGAAATCACAGCCTATTCTTCCCGTTACCAAAATTCCTTCCGCTGAGGACATAAAGCAGAATCTTACCGTAAACCCTGACGGTTCTACAAACGTTAAGGGAGTATACGTTGATAAAGACGGGCTTGTTGTAATTAAATTCAACGAAGTTGAGGACTGGGAAAAAATAGGGTTCCCCAAAGGTTCAGTTTCAAGAGGTATTACACAAACTATGTACAACAGAGAACAGGTTGATACGGGGAATATTAAGTTTATAGCACATGGACTTGACTATGCAAACCAGCTTACAAAGTTTGATGCATTTTCTCTGGTTGATTCAGATGCACTTTTATCCGTAAGTTATGCCGAAAGACCGGAGTCTAAATACAGATTCTTTAGACCCCAGGGAGTTTTATTGGATGTTGATACAAAAGATATCCATGGCGGCGGCAATACCGATTCGGGTTCCGGTGTCGGCAAAAATATTGATACCTTTAAACAAAAATATATATTTGGCGGAGAGAGAGAAAGTGACAGGTTATATATATCGGAACTTGTGAAAAATGCACTCAATCTTTCGGATGAGGAATATATAGATTTTGTAAGAAAGAATTCTGATAAATCGTTTATTGAAATAGAGCCTGCGGAGGTAAGAGAAAAACTTATTAAAGCATTTGCATCTATTAACTCAAATACAAGACGCGGGAACAGAGAGTACAATGAAATGTATATCTCAAACCCAAAACCTCCTATGGCTGTATTTGCTTATAGTATTGATTACAACGAAAAAATAGATGACCCGCTGGCTTTTTTAAACAGAGATGAAATCCGGGGGCACGAAAATGGCTTCGGAAATAGCAGCAACGGTATCTCCGTTAAAGACAGAACCGCCTTCCTCCGCCAATATGCCATCGAGCGCAACATCCCCTTCTTTATCTTCGGAGATTAATTTTGGATTTATTAACTTTTTACAATCCCTAATGCATTTGCAACTTCATAGCTGTTTTGATCCATATATACGGGGATTTCTGTCATGCCCGCATCTTTCATTGCAAAATACATGCAATGATCAGGGTCATTTGTTCTTTGCTCAAAGTCAATGAATATAGAAGAAGGATTTATTTTATCTTTGCCAAAATGTTCAATATACTCAATCATATTGTCTTTACCCGATACCGGATTAATATAAACCGATGTGGCAGGAATCTCACTGCCGCTTTTCAGCATAAAGTTCGTTCTTGGTGAATAATATTTTTTATAATCATTTGCACAATGTTTAATATTATTTTCTTGAGAAGCAGCCAATTTTTCAAATTTATCCGCATCTATTTTTACAATACGTTTTCCTTCAGGCGGACGCATTATACGGTGCATAACAGCTGTGGGATTTATTAATTGTTCCGTTGAATATTTTTTAAAATTAATACCTAACCTCGCACACATTGTTTCAATATCCTTATCTGCATTATCAGGAGATACAATTGTAGCCGATACCGATTTATTATCGTATAGAATATCGTGAGGTATTCTTTTATCCTCGCAATGCTCAAATAATATGTCCATAGACCCGCCGTTTCTCTGGCTGTATTGCTGATTAATCTTATAAGTGCTTCCGAATGATACAGATGACAATGACATTTTATATTCTCCTGTTTTACAAACACGTAAGTATAAATATTTGCAAATAAAATTTTTTGCTTCTCAAAAAAAATTATTAAAAATTATTAAAAAAGCAGAGTTACTTTTTTACTGTAATATGATAAGTTATAGATATGTCAAATATAAATCCCGGGCAGTTTTTTAATAATTTTTCAAATAATTTTAACGGAATTAATACCAACAATATACAAAATACACCGTTAAATCAAAATCAAATGCCGCAAATGCAGCAAAATACCCCATTAGATGTTTTATTGCCAAATTATATTCAACAGTTGCAGCAAACAACATCTCAGCTTGCTTCATTAAATCAGCAGCAACTTACTAATATGATTAAAGACTTATTAAATTTTTCCAAAAACTTTGATTCTTTTCTATCACAATTAACTGTAAACTCTCAAAATATAAATCAGCAAACAGCATTATTAATGCTGGCTTCCACTTTAAATTTAAGTCAGTTATCTTCATTACTGCAGAATAATTCCAAAGATGCCATGTCAAATTTATATCAAATGCTCGCACAATATAATCAAATTGGAGTTAGTATAAAAGATGAACAATTTTCGGAACTTTCTAAATTGATTTTATTTGTAGCAGCTTCTGCAACATCAGATGTTCAGAGCCTTAAAACAACAATGCTTATGTATCTTCCTTGGCTTCCGTTAACTGATCCAAATGCTTTTAAATTGGAAATTGCAAATGCCGGTTCTGATAATAATGATATAAGTGATGATTTTGTTACAGTTTTAATTGCTACAGAAAATTTTGGCAATTTACAAGCTAATATATATAAAACACAACAAGACGGTATAAGGATTGAATTAATTACGTCTGAAACTTTTCCGCAAAATGATTTTGTTATTTTAATGAAGGAAGAAAGTAAAAAATATAGTATTAATATTAATTTTCAGCTTGAGAAAAAAGAAATTTTTAATAAATCAAAAAATGAAAATACAAAAACTCAAGTTTCAATGAATACAAGTCCAGGGGTTAATCCTTTTTTATTATTAATTTCTAATGCTTTAATTAAAAATGTTCATATAATAGATGATAAAGAGAATTTAAAAGAGAAAAGAAAAGAGAAAATAAATAATGGCAAAAGTGAAAACTAGATGGGTATGTCAAAATTGTGGTTATGAAACACTTAAATATATAGGGAAATGCCCGGATTGCGGAAGTTGGGGAACTTTAGTCGAAGAAGTTGAAAGTAAATCTGAAAATGTATCAAATATAATCAATGATGACAGCAAAGTTTGTTTAATAAATGAAATTGAAGTAACTGAGAGTATAAGGCTTCAAAGTGAATTTGAAGAATTAGATAGGGTATTAGGCGGCGGTTTTGTTCAAGGTTCATTAGTTTTACTTGCCGGCGACCCTGGTATTGGTAAATCTACTCTTATTCTTCAAACAGCAGGAAATATATGTAAAAAAAACAAGAAACTTTTATATGTTTGCGCTGAAGAATCAGGTTCTCAAGTTAAGCTTAGAGCTCAAAGACTAAATGTTAATTCGGATAATCTATACGTATATTCACAAACAAATGTTGAAGCAGTTATTAATCAAATTGATAACATTAAACCTGAAATTTTGGTTATAGATTCCATCCAATCAATATATACATCAAATATCACAAGCTCGTCAGGCAGTGTATCACAAATTAGAGAGTGCACAAATATATTAATGGATATAGCTAAGAACAAAAATATTACAGTAATAGTAATCGGGCATGTAACAAAAGACGGAAATATAGCAGGTCCGAAAGTTTTAGAACATATGGTTGATACTGTAATATATTTTGAGGGAGATAAATATAAATCACAAAGACTTTTACGTTCAATAAAAAATAGATTTGGCTCAACAAATGAAATTGGTGTTTTTAATATGGTGGATTCAGGTCTGGAAGAAGTTAAAAATCCAAGTGAATTATTTATGAAAGAAAGAACAGAAATATCGGCACCCGGAAGTGTAATAATAGCAACAAGTGAGGGGACAAGAGCTTTATTAGTTGAAGTTCAAGCTTTGGTGGGAACCACTTCATATCCTGCACCAAGAAGAGTCGCTACAGGAATAGAGTTTAATAGGTTATTGCAAATCATAGCAGTACTTGAAAAAAGAATCGGATTAAATCTATCAAAACATGATGTATATGTTAATGTAATTGGCGGTATAGAAATAGATGAACCAGCAGCCGATTTGGGTATAGCACTTGCAATTGCAACATGCTTTAGAGATGTTGTTGTAGATAATGATTGTGTAATTATAGGTGAAATAGGTTTATCCGGTGAAATAAGAAACGTATCTAATATAGAAAAAAGAATATATGAAGCTCAAAAGTTAGGATTTAAAAAAGCTATTATTCCAAAACAAAGTAAGAAATTGCAGGACTATAAAGACATACAAATAATTCAAGTATCAAGATTAATGGAAGCAATAAGTGCATGCGTTTCAAAAAAATAAGCCGAATATATATCGGCTTATTTTTTATAATTGATTATTATAAATTATAAATTAATTACATTTAAAATTTGTTTTAAATCAGTTTTTGTCTTTTTAACATTAGCGTGAGAATATTTAATGGCACTATCAGGATCTTTTAATCCGTTACCTGTTAAAATACAAACAACATTAGAATTTTCTTTAACAAGTCCCATTTTATGAGCTTTAATTAAACCTGCAACAGAAGCAGCAGACCCTGGTTCTGCTAAAATACCTTCAGTTGAAGCCATTAATTTGTATGCTTCAATGATTTCATCATCAGATACACAGTCTATAGTGCCATTAGATAGATCTCTTGCTCTTTCAGCTTGTTTCCAACTTGCAGGATTTCCTATTCTAATAGCAGTAGCAATTGTTTCAGGATGCATTATTCTTTCACCTTTAACAATGGCAGCAGCTCCTTCAGCTTCATAACCCATCATTTTAGGCAGATGAGAAGATTTCTTTAAAGCAAAAAATTCTTCATAACCTTTAAAATATGCAGTAATGTTACCGGCATTTCCAACCGGAATAAAATGATAGTCAGGGGCATCACCTAATGCTTCAATAATTTCAAAAGCACCTGTTTTCTGACCTTCTATTCTATATGGATTTACCGAGTTTACAAGAGTGATAGGAGAATTTTTAGATATTTCAATAACCATTTCAAGAGCTTCGTCAAAATTACCTTCAATAGCAATAATTTCAGCGCCGTACATCATAGCTTGAGATAACTTTCCTAGAGCAATGTAACCGTCAGGAATTAAAACAAAAACTCTAACTCCGGCTTTAGCACCGTAAGCAGCAGCTGCAGCACTTGTATTCCCTGTAGAAGCACAAATAATAGCTTTAGAACCTTCTTCAACAGCTTTTGTAACGGCCATTGTCATGCCCCTATCTTTAAAACTTCCTGTAGGATTAGCTCCTTCATATTTTAGATATACATTTGCGTTCAATCCAATTTTTTTTGCAAGATTATCAGCTTTTATTAAAGGAGTGTTACCTTCATTTAAAGTTATAACAGGTGTTTTATCTGTTACAGGAAGATATTGTCTGTATTTATTAATTAAACCTTGATAATGATTCTTTTCCATAAAAGCCTCCTAATTCATAACTCTTAATAAGTTATCTATACTTTTTATACTGTCAGATTGTAATAATTCTCTCAAAGCATTTTGAACATCAGATTCTTTGCTTTTTTCTGTAATAACAACTATTTCTGCGGTGTTGTCATCTTTTACACCTTTTTGCATAATAGTTGAGATATTAATATTATTTTTACCGCAAATTGTACCAATAATACCTATAGCTCCAGGATTGTTACTTGCATTGATAGAAATGTAATATTCATTATATGTTTCACCAATTTCTATTTGATCTGCAATTTCATCATGATGACATATTGATTGAGGTAAAGGAGCATTTGAATATTCAAGTTCTGAAGCTAAAACCAAAAGATCACCAACAACAGAACTTGCAGTAGGTTCACTACCAGCTCCAGGACCTGTTAATATTAAATCTCCAACCGGATAACCTGTTAGCATAATAGAATTTGTTGCATTATTAACTTTTGCAAGTAAATGTTTTTTTGCAACAAGCATTGGATGAACTCTAACATCTATTTTTCCATTTTCAAGAACTTGCCCCATTGCTATAAGTTTTATTCTGTAGCCCAATTCAGTTGCAGATTTTATATCTTGAGCGGTAATTTTTGTTATACCTTCTCTGTAAATTTTATCAATAGATACTTTTTTGTTAAAAGAAATTGTAGATAAAATAGATATTTTATATGCAGCATCAAACCCCTCAACATCACCTGTTGGATCTGTTTCAGCATAACCAAGTTCTTGCGCTTGTTTCAGTGCTGTTTCATAAGAAAGATTTTGTTCGTGCATTTTTGTCAAAATATAATTAGTAGTTCCATTTAAGATTGCTGCTATTTTTGATATTTTATTTGCACATAAAATTGTTTTTACTGGCATTATAATAGGAATGCCGCCAGCAACTGCAGCTTCATATAAAATAACAACATTTTTTTCTTTAGCAAGTTGAAATAATTCGCTTCCTTTTTTTGCAAGTAACTCTTTATTTGCTGTAACAATATGTTTTCCATTTCTAATGGCGGTTTTTAAAATATCAAAAGTAGGATTTACTCCTCCTGCTACTTCAATAACAACATCTATTTCAGGATCATTGACTATTTCATAAGCATCATTTGTTAGTATTCTTTCATCAAAATTTTCAATATTGCGTTTTTTATTAATATTTTTTACTGCAATTTTTTTAATAGTAATTTCATTATAATCTTGTAATACTTTATAAACACCAGTTCCAACTGTTCCAAAACCAATGATTCCAACTTTTAATTTTTTCATAATGTTTCTCCGGTAGTTAATTAATAGAATAATTAAACCATAATAATAAGTAAAAGACACCTATAAAATCAGTATTTTAAATTGTAATATAAAGAAATGTTACAAAATAAAGAAGTATTGAATTTGAGTATTTTTAAATGTTTTTATATATATGTAAGACACGAGATATTAGGAGAAATAACAATGGCAAATAAATATGTTTCATTATTATCAACACAAGTTAATGGAAATTATGTTTCATTGTTATCATCAAGAAAAGGTGGCGGAGAAACAGCAGGTTCAGTAGCTCGTTCTGTCTCAGGTATTGCAGGAAATATAGCATATATGGGCGGAGAAACAGCAGGATCTGTAGCATGTTCCGGTTCTTCATCATCATCTTCTTCATCTTCTTGTGGTTCATTTTCTGCTATAGCATAAATAATAAATATTGATAAAAAATTAGAAAATAAGTAATAAAAAAGATGCACTATTGTGCATCTTTTTCTTTATTTTAAAAGTTTCTTTACTCAGCGGTTTCTTTCATTGCCTTAAAGCAATCTTTACAATATACTTCTTTTCCTTCAATCGGTTTAAAAGGAACTTTTGTTTGACAACCGCATTTAGAACAAGTTACTTCGTATAATTTTCTTCTGTTTTTTTGTCTTCTATTTTTTCTGCATTCAGGGCAGCGTTTTGGTTTATTAACAAGACCTCTTGCAGCATAAAACTCTTGTTCTCCTGCAGTAAACACAAACTCACTTCCACAATCTTCGCAAATAAGCTTCTCATCTTCGTACATTTTGGTTTCTCCTTAGTTTGGGTAATTGCTGTAAATAATTTGCGATAGGAATTAAATGTTTAATTACTAAATAGTTATCTACAAAAAATATTGTATAATTTAATAAATAATTTAGCAAGATAATAATAAGAACTAATAATAAGATAATATTAAGATATGTAAAAAATATATTTTTAAAAACTATCATGTAGCAATAATATTAATTTAGGATATTTATGATTACAGGTATACATCTGTGAGGAATCAATGGTCTATTCAGTAGGGGTTCAAAATCAGTATAATAAGAAACTTTATGAGCATGCTTCTTTTGGAAAAAAAGAGAAAGATAAAAGAAGTAAATGTGAGAATCATGATGCTTTATTAATAGAAGAAAAGACAAAGCATCCCATTTCAACATCTATAAAAATTCAAACAAACAAATTAGCAAATGCATTTACAAAATATCCTAAAAAGGGATTTATGGGCAGTAAAAATGCTAATTTTTATGAATATTTAACAATGGGAATGGTTCCTTATCTAATAGGAAGTGGCATGTTAATAGGTGTCTTCAATTTTGCATCTAAATTTTTTGATACACCGGCTGCTGTAAATTCTGCCAAATTAGGTAAGAAAATGGGCTTAGGAGTCTTGGCTTATGGTATTTTAAAAACATTGTCCAAAAAATTTATAGAAGTTCCTGTAAATCTAATGAGAAATGTAGATGTAAACTTACCTTATGATAAAGTTGTATATGAATTACCTGAAAATAATAATAAAGATAATTTAGTTTCTCACGAATACCATAAGGTATTTGAAAGTGTAGATTTTCCAAGGTTTGACTTGTTTTATAATAATAAGTATTTTGGCGAAGAAAGAGATGCTTATTTCAAAAAGACAGCGAAAAAATTTGGATTTAAAGAAGAAGATGTAGAACATTCAGATCAGAAAGTAAAACCAAAAATAAGAGAAACAGTTGTAAAAACCAGATTATTTACAACATTATCATCATATTTATGGGCTGCAACAGGTGTTGGAGTAGCAATGCAAAAACCTTGGGAATCGCTTATAATTAATCCAAAAACAAGACTGGCAAACTTTAAAAATTACAAGCAAATTGCAAAACAGGCAAAAGAACAAGGTCGCAATATAGCAAAATATAATTATTTTTATAAAGATTTTGGAAATAAATTTGTTGAAAGTTGTAAACAATTTATAAATAATAACCATAAAGCTACTAAATACGCGGGTCGAGCACTACTTGGAGCTGCTGTTGGCATGACAATATTAGGCAATATTTTTGCTCTTCATGACTTTAATAAAGATAAGGGGTCTAAAACTCAAGCATCAACATCCTTGATTGATGATAGTAAAGAAAAGGTAATTTGTTAGTATGACTAATGTATTAAATGCAATAATTGCAAATAAACCAATAAGACCAACGGTGCAAGATAAATCACCTTCATTTACTTTTGACAGTGAAGGCAGAATTAAACCCCTTAAAGATAAAGGTAAATTATTACCTTCAAAAATTTTTGGTTCTCCAGTTGAATATGCAAAAGATTTGAAACAAGATGTATTAAATATAGGAAAAGCAGCTAAAGGAAAAGCAAATGATCATGAATTAGGCAGAATAAATGACCTTGCAATGAAATTTGGTTCGTTATGTTTAGCTACATATTTATTTATAAAAAATCCTTTAAAGTTAAGTAAGGCAATGGAATTTGTCGGCTTTGGTTCTTTCTTTGCTTCAATGGCTTTATGGCCTAAATTAGCCATCCAAGCTCCATTAAAAGTAAGAACAGGTGTTGATATTCATCAAAAGTATATTGATTCACAAGGTCGTAAAAAGATGTTGCATCAAGATCCTCAATATGATTTAACTGATTTATATTCAAGAGAAGATCTTGATAAAATGGGTAAAAAATTAAATGTTAGTGAAAATCTTCCTGATAGAGATGATTTTATAAAACAAAGAGCTAAGAAAACAGCAATCCAAGGAAATACTCTTTGGATGGCAACTGCGGGGTTTGCAACTCCTCTTATGAGTGCATTAATTTGTAATAGACTTGAAAAGCCAATTGCAAAAGCAATTGAGAAATATGATTTAATTTCATCTTCAGTTGGAATGGAAAAAGGTGCAGCGAATGGTCCTATTTCGAAATTAAAACAACATCTTGCACAAATTTCTTTAAATAAGTTTTTACAACAAAATGCTGATAGAGTAATGGATGATAAATTAGTATCAGAACTGGCTGTTAAACTTGGAGGTAAGGCAAATTCTGCAACTCTTCAGGATGCAATAAAAGAAGAATTGAAATCATTAAAAACCAATGTAAAGTTAGATGAAAGTTTTATAAGAGCAGCAGTTGGAGATAAAGTACCGCAAGATATCTTTAATACATTATCAGAAAAACAAAGAACTCTTTTAAATAAGTCAATCGCTGAAGGCTCTGTAAGAGGAATTTCTGATATTATTGCAAGTGCAGTTCCAGGAACAAAGCATGAACAAATGCAATTAAAGAAAACAATTGCAAGCTTAATAGAAAAGGCAAAGACAAGTCAAGAGCTTCCAAAACTTTCAGTTATATCCGATAAAGTACAATCAATGTATTCATCTTTATCTTCATTTGCTTCAGAAAAAGCTATGTTAGATAAATTTATTACAGCAAGAGTCGGTGATAAATCAGGAACATATATTGCAAATCAATGGGGCAGAGTTGGTGATAAACTTATTAAATCACTAAAATTAAATACAGCCGAATTAAAAGCATTATCTCAAGGTAATATGGATGTATTAATGGATAAATTATCTCAGTTGGCTGCTAATGAAATGGAATATGATAAAACAATAAATGATTTAATGAGATTGATAGGAGATTATGAATCAAAAACTGGTACACCAGTTGTATCAAGGATCAAACAAAAAGCTCAAGATATATGTAGCCGCGCAAGTGGCGATTTACAGACAAAAGGATTTTCTAAAGTTGCAGATAAAATAACATCTTCTTCTCAAAAAGGTACTCTAGAAACAGTTATAAATGTTAATACTGCAGAAAGAATTTCAGGTGCTCAATCTTCATTCTATCGTTTAATTCAGGCAATAGATATAATTAAAAAGTCAAAAGATGGAAAGTTAAATCAACAGTTATCTAGAATTTTAAAAGAAGAAGGTCAAAAATTTGATATAGCAACATTAGAAAAACTTTCAAAAGCATGTCAAAAAGTGGTATTAACTGCAACGACTACAGATTATGTTGAAAAATTAAAGAGTGCTGGTTTTGAGTTATCTGAAGTTGAATATAAAGCAGTTATGAAAGCATTATTTGATAATAAAATAGATACTGCTAATACATTAGAACAAAGTTTATCTAAATCAGTCGGAACAGAAAGAGCTCAAGAGATATTACAAGGTTTCAGAAATTATAAAGATGAATTTATGAACAAAGTTGCTAATTGGCAAAATGGCATGACAAAAGATTTATCAAGACGTACTGTGACTGGTATAACAAATAGTGCTAATGCTGTTGAAAGAAATAATATTGCAGGTAAGCCAATAAAAAATCTAATTCAAGACGTTGCAAAGCAAACTTATAATTCACAAAAATGGTTAAAAATATTTGGTACAACATTTGCTGCATTAACTGTAATAACTCTGGCACTTGGTCTTACTTTTGGTCGAAAAAGTAAAATGGAAAAGCAAATAGAAGAAGAAAGCAAAGTAAAATAAATGGCAAATTATATAGATAAATATTTAAAAATAGCTCCATCAACACCGGTTCAAAAAACTCCGGAACCTACAGCTGTTATAAATCCTACTTCTGCTCAGCCAAGACAAATTCAGCCAATGGGTACAAATGTTCTTGAAAGATATTTGCAAAATCAAGGTTTAACAGCAATGAGTCAAGTTAAACCAATAGATAATAATGTTCAAAATGTTGTTTATAAAAATAATTTAAGAACAAAATTTAAAAATAATGATGCGAAAATAATGGGTATTGTTATAAGAAATTTTGGAGCTGAAGATAGAACCGGAAATGAACTTTTAAGAGACGGTGATATAAGAGGCAATTTTAATAATGCAGTTAACAGACTGGATGAAATGAAAAAACTTGGTATAAATACATTACATGTATTGCCTGTAAATCCTCCAGGAAAACAAAATGCTATGGGAACAGCAGGTTCTGTATATGCACCAGCGGATTTTCTAAAAATAGATCCGGCTATAGATGATCCTAATGATCCAAGAGATGTCAAAGAAGAATTTAGAAATTTTATAAATGAATGTCATAAACGTGGTATCAGTGTAATGCTTGATCTTCCAAGTTGTGCTTCTTATGATTTATTCTTAGCAAGACCTGAGTTAATGGCTTTTGAAAAAGATGGTACACCAAAAACCCCTCAAGGTTGGAATGATATCAGAATGTTTAATCCTTGGAAAGATGAGTCTAAAAGAGAATTAAATCCTGATTTACTTCAAATGCACAAAGATTTTGTAGATATGTGTATTGATTTGGGTGTTGATGGTATAAGAGCAGATGTTGCCAGAACGAAACCAACAGAATTTTGGGATATTTTAACGACATATTCAAGACAAAGAGATCCCGAATTTGCTTGGCTTGCTGAAAGTTATACATATGAAGATGCTTCACCACAATTAAACATGAATTATGATAGACCTCAAGACTCTTTAAGAGCTGGTTTTGACAGTTATTATGGTCAATACCATATTTTCCATGAATGGCATAAGGCAAGTGATTTAATTAGTTATGTTCGAGATAATATTAATATGTCCAAAGAACTGGAACCTGGTAAATCATTAATAGGTTCATTTGGTACTCATGATGATATTTCAATTATGAATCATGGCGGAGTTACGTATTCAAATCTTGTTTCAGGTATTCAAGCAACACTTCCAATGTTAAATCCTTATTATTTTGATGGATACCAAACCGGTGATGATTATATTTATGATTTTGAAGGTACTACTGATGAGCAGACAGATACTGATTCTAATGAATGTACAGTTCATAGAGGCAGACCTGATATATTTAATTTCTCAAGACCATTAATTGGTAAACATCCTGAAATTGGTGATTTTATGAAAGCAACTCTTGATGTAAGAGAAAAATATAAAGATGTTATTGAAAAAGGGTCATTTATTCCTTTACCGGTTAAAAATAATAAAAATGATCAAATAATAGCTTATGCACGTCACCTAAACGGAAAAACTTTAATTGTAATAGCAAACAGAGATGTTAATGCAAGACAAGGTGGCACTATTGAAATTCCTGGTTTAAGTGGATTTGAAAAATTAAATAATTTATTCCCAACAACTGGTGAAAAATCTGTACTTCAAGCTGATGAAGGTAAAATTAATGTTGATTTAGGACCTGGAAGAATCCATTTATTTGAAATTAATACCCCTGATATTGAAAAATCAGGCTTGGAAGTTTTAAAACAAAACTTATAGGTGTAAAAATATGAAAGTTTCTTTAAATAGCCCTCTGTATAATTATAATCAAGTTAGATTTAGCGGAAATTCTAATGAAAAGCTGATTGAAAAAAATTATACTTCAAAAGAGATAACGGTAGCCAAAACAAAAAAAGCTGTTTCTGAATGTGTTACTATAGCTTTGGGCGTTGGTATTTTATATTTTGCAATGAAAAGAAATTTCAAAATCAATAAGATAAAGAATCAAGAAAAAAAATTAAAAGAATTAGCAGGATTTCAACCGCCAAAAATTAAAATTAATCCTGATAATCTTGATGAATTTATAAAAGTTTAATACCTGAACTGGTTCCAAGCCTTGTTGCACCTGCATTAATTAATGCAATCGCTTTTTCTTTGTCTTTTATTCCACCGGATGCTTTAATTTGAACATTTGAGTCTTTTAATGTTTCTTTCATTAACTTGATATCTTCTATTTTAGCACCGACTCCATTTTTTACGAATCCTGTTGAAGTTTTTGCAAAGTCAGCACCGGCTTCTTTTATTAATTCACATGCTTTTATTATTTCTTCTTTGGTTAATAAATCAGTTTCTATTATTACTTTTAGTATATGTTCTTTTATTGTTTGTTTTACTAATTTTATTTCATTTATAATATATTGATAATCTTTATCTTTAATAGCTTGAACGGATAATACCATATCTATTTCATCAGCACCTTGTTCAATAGCTTTTTTAGCTTCAAATGCTTTAACTTCAGGGAGTGAAGCACCCAAAGGAAATCCAACAACTGTAACAACTTTTATATTGCTATTTTTTAAATAGTCTGAAGCTAATTTTACATTTTGAGGATTAATACAAACTCCTTTAAAATTGTATTTTTTTGCTTCATCAAATAAAGTTGTTAATTCTGTTTTTGTTGCATCTTGTTTTAAAAGTGTATGTTCAATATATTTATTTAGTTCCATTTTATTTATCCTATATTTTCAAGTATTTGCATTGTTTTAAATTTTTTAGGTGAATAGTATTCTATATAATTTTTCAGTAAATTAATACAAATATCACAAATTTTTTCTGTTACTAAATCATCATATTTTGTATGTTGAGAAAAATCTTCTTTTTGTAATGTTATTAGAAATTCTTTTATTTTGTATGGAATTTTTATTTTTTTTGAAATATCACAAGCACAAGATTTGCAAAGAATACCGCCATGTTCTGTCGAAAAATAAATTTCCTCACTCTCAGGACTTTTCATGCATTTAACACAATTATCAAGTTCAAGAGAATAGCCTGTAATGTTCATTATTTTCAGTTGGAATCTTAATACGCAAAGCATAATTTGTTCTTTTGTTTTTGCTTCTGACATTTTTTCTAAGAAAGTATAAAATAAATTGAATATTTCTTCACTATTTGGATCATTTTCAATCCCAAAATTTGCAACTATTTCACTGCAATACATTGCATAAAACAATTTATTCATATCTCTTCTTAAATTGAAGAAAGTATTTAATGCTTCAGCTTGACAAATAGTATCAAGATTTCTGCCTTTATTAAGCATAAGTTTGTTTGCAACAAGCATATCCATTCTACCGCCAAGTTTACTGGCTGGTTTTTTTATACCTTTTGCAATCCCTTTTATAATGCCTTTTTCTTTTGAATACATTACAATGATTTTATCAGCTTCACTAATACTGTATGATTTTAAATTTATAACATTTGTAGTGAATTGCTCTTTCATTTAACCAGATGCCTCACTGCCTGAATATACTCCTCTTATATAATGCATAAGTTCATTAGGATTATCAGAATGATTTAAAGCAACTTCTTTTGTTATTAATCCTTTTTTTATTAAATCAAATAAACATTGGTTGAAAGTAAGCATATCATTATATCCGCCATTTCTAACCAATTTATATATTTCTTCAAGTTCATCTTTTAAAAGAAAATCTTTAATTGTAGGAGTGGAAAATAATACTTCAACAGCCGGAATTCTTCCTTTACCATTAACTTTAGGTAGGAGTTTTTGAGAAATTGTACCTCTAAATACTTCTGCAAATTGACTTCTTACGGCTTCTCTTTCTGATGGATTAAAGAAACTTAGAACCCTGTTAATTGTTTGTATTGCATTAAATGTGTGAAGTGTGGCAAAAATAAGGTGGCCTGTTTCTGCTGCATGGAGTGCACTTCTAACTGTTTCCATATCTCTTATTTCACCTATTAATATTACATTTGGATCTTGTCTTAAAGCATATTTTAATCCATCTATATAATTTGCTGTATCTATACCTATTTGTCTTTGTGTAAAAATTGATTTTTTGCTTTTGTAAACATATTCGATAGGATCTTCAATGGTAACAATATGTTTTTTATAATTATTATTAATATGTTCTAATATTGAAGCAATAGTAGTAGATTTTCCACTGCCGGCAACACCTGTTACAAGTACTATACCGTTTTCGAATTGTGAGAATTTTTCTATTGATTCAGGTAAATTTAATTCTTGAAAAGATGGTATATTAAAAGATACTAAACGAATTGTCATGGAATGATATCCAAATGACATTGCTAAATTTACCCTAAAACGTGCAAGTCCTTCAATTTCGTATGGGAAATCCGAGTCATAAGACTTAAATATCTTATCTCTCATTGATATAGGTGCCATTGTATCAATTGCCTGCATCATGTCTTCTTCTGTCACAGGAGAAAGTTTTGATTTTATTATTTTTCCATCTATTCTAAAAGATGGGACTTCACCTACTATAAAATGAAGGTCAGAAGCACCAAGTTCTACTGATTTTTTTAATAATGAATCTATTGTATATTCACTCATTTAATTACTCCAAAAACATTGTATATTAATAGTATATTACTTTTTTATTGTTAATAAAATAAATTTAATATAATGTAATGTTTTTGACTATTACGTGTATTTGTTGTGTAATAAAATATGTCTAGACATGGGTATCATTAAAATTAATGTATATAAAAGAACTTGAAGTTGATAACTTTAAATCTTTTGCCAGTGATATTACAATACCTTTCTTAAAAGGATTTACAACGATATCAGGGCCAAACGGATCAGGGAAGAGTAATATTATTGATAGTATTCTATTTGCACTTGGCTTAACGAGTGCAAGAAATTTGCGTACTGAGCAGTTATCAGATTTTATATCTACCCATACTAAAAAAAATGAAGCATATGTAAAAGTTGTTTTTGAACCTGAAAATAATGAAGAAGAAGCTATAACAGTTGCAAGAAAGATAAGAAAATCTTCTCAAGGTTTTAATAGTGTTTATTATTTAAATGATCAAGTTTCAACATTAACAGAAATACATACAAGACTTGAAAAGTATAGAATAACACCAAATAGTTATAATGTAATGATGCAAGGTGATGTTATGAGCATCACAAATTGTTCTACTGTTGAAAGAAGAAAAATTATAGATGAAATAGCAGGTATTGCTGATTTTAACAGAAGAATAGAAAAAGCACAGGAAGAACTTCTTACCGTTGAAGAGAGAGTTGAAAATGCCAATTTAATTCTAACTGAAATTGAATCGCATATTGAAAGATTAGCTCAAGAAAAAGAAACAGCTTTAAAATATCAGAAATTAAAAACAGAAAAATTCCAGCTTGAAAGTCAAATTACTACTGTTAAATATTTTGATATAAAAAGAAACTTAGAACTTGCTCATCAAAATATTCTTGAATTTAATAAAAAGAAAAAAGAAGAAGAAAATAATCTTAAAAAGCTTGAAGAAGAACTAGTAGAAATTAAAAAGAAATATAATGATATTTCTGAACTGGTAAAAAACAATGGTGAAGCAGAACAGATTGAAACTAAAAAGCAATTAGAAGAATTAAAAGGACAAATTTCTCGTAAAAATCTTGCCATAAGTTCTGTTGAAAAAATGATTCATGACAATTTAAAGACGATTGAGAATTCAAAAAATGGTATTGAAAATCATAAAGAAAAAATTGAAAAAATTAATTTAAAAATAGAAGATAAAAAAGCTGAAATTATACAAATTGAAGAAAACATAAAAATTCAGGAAGAAGAACTTAAAAAGATTTTGGAAGAAGTTTCAGGATTAAATCAAAATGCTGATAAACAGATAGAGGAAAGAAATAATTTAAAAAAAGAATTAGAAAAATTAAAAGAAGAAGAATGGAATATAAAGTCTGAAACGATTCCGTTAGAAACAGAACTTGCTACATCAAAAAAAGATATAGAAAATGCAAAAAAGACTCTTAGCGAATTAGATTTATTTAAAAAGAATTTTAAAGATAATCAAGATAAACTTCAAGTACAGATAGAAGAATTAACAAAAGAACTTTCTGATTATAAGCTTGCACAAGAAAATGTAATTTATAACTTAGATAAGAACAAGAATGAAATATCAGATTTAATGCATGATATGCAGGTTGCACAAAAGAAAATCTATACAATAGAAGCACAGAAGAATGCATATGAAGAAATAAATCTTGGAAGGGCTATTGATTCAATATTAAAAGCGAAAATTAGAGGAGTTCATGCTCCGTTATTACAATTAGGCAGTGTAGACAAAGAATATTCAACAGCACTTGAAGTTGCAATGGGCGGCAGGATGAAAAATATTGTTGTTGATGATGAAGATGTTGCTCGTGTTTGTGTTGAATATTTAAAAACAGCTAGAGCCGGTGTTGCTACATTTTTACCTTTAAATAGAATGAAGAAAACACCTTCAAGTTTGAAAATTCCAAAAGAAAAAGGTGTTATTGATTTTGCAATAAATCTTATTAATTTTGATGATAAGTATCTTGACGCGTTTTATTATGCTTTAGGTGATACTTTAATTGTAGAAGATTATGCTTGTGCAAAAAGATTAATTGGTAAATTCAGACTTGTTACTCTTGATGGCAGTTTATTTGAAAAATCAGGTGCTATAACTGGCGGTGACAGAAGAGATGTAGGTTTGAAATTTAGTCAAAATCAAGATGATGAATTAAATAAATATAAATCTCGATTTAGTGAACTTCAAAAACAATATGCTATTTTAGATAAGACAAAAAATGAATTAGAAGAAAAGCAAGAAAAAATAAGATCAAATTACTCTAATACAATGACAGCACTTAACGGAGCTAAAATTGAATTAAATAACTTGGTTAATAACTCTAAAAACAATGAACAAAAAATTGAAGAATGCAATAAAATCATTAAGGAAAATACACCAAAAGTAGAAAGTATTGAAAAGAAACTTGAAAAATATGAAGAAAAATTAGTTGCTTTAAATGAACAAATGCTTATTCTTCAAGATAAAATTGCTGAAATTGAAAGTAAGATGTCAGAGGGCGAATTAAAAAAATTAAAAGAGATGACTTCTGCCATTGAAAATCAGATAAAAGAATATCAAAACAAAATTTTAAAATGCAATACAGAAATAAATGAATCAAATAGAGATATTGATTTTAATAATGAATTAATAAGAGCAAAAGAAGAACAAATTCAACGATTGATTAAAGATAATGAAATTGGGGAGCAAGATAAAACCAAATACAATGAAGAAATAAAAGAAATTGAACTAAAGTGTTTAGAACTTGAAGAAAAAATAAAAGCTTTAGGAGAAAAATTAATTCAGTTGCAAAAACAACGTGATTTAATACAAGAAGAGCTTCTTAATGCAGAAACTCAAAAAAATAAAACAGCAAATGAAATAGAGAAAATATCAGAACAAGTTGAAGCATTTAAATCAAGAAGAAGAGAATTAGAACCACAGTTAGAAGAGATAAGAAATGAGTTAAAAGAAAATCAAGTAGATATTAATATGCTTGTACCTACCGAGATTTCAACAGAAGAAATAACAGGGAAAATCCAAAGACTTCAAAAAAGAATGGAAGAAATGGAACCTGTTAATATGTTGGCAATTGAAGCATATGATGATGTAAAACAAAGACAGGAAGAAAAAAAGGAACAAATTGCTACATTAACTAATGAGCGAAAACAAATTCTTGAAAAAATGAATGGGTATGAGCAAATAAAAAAAGAAACATTTATGAAAACTTATAATAATATAAATGAAAATTTTAAAGACATTTTTGCTAAATTATCAGAAGGAGAAGGAACTCTGATGCTTGAGAATCCTGAAAATCCTTTTGAAGGCGGACTTACAATTGAGGCTCAACCGAGGGATAAGAAAAAACAAAAGCTAGGAGCTATGTCGGGTGGTGAAAAATCATTGACCGCACTTGCTTTAGTATTCGCAATACAAAAATATTTACCTGCACCTTTTTATGCATTAGATGAAGTTGATGCTAATCTGGATGGAATTAATGTAGAACGTTTGGCGGAAATTATTCAACAACAAGCAAAAAATACGCAATTTATAGTAGTTAGTCATAGAAAACCTATGATAGAATCAGCTAATAGGACAATAGGTGTGACTCAAAAAGAACATGGGAAAACCCGTGTTACCGGTGTAAAATTTAGGGACTAAGTGAATGTTAAATCCAAAGGATACAAATAATTTTTATATACAGAGTTCAACTAAATCTTATGAAAAAGATTTAGGATTTAATCCTGACTCAATATTAGATACACCATCAGATGAGCTTGATGGAATTGAAGTTTTAGTTCAAATGGCAAAGCAAGGAAAAATTGATCCTTGGAATATTGATATAGCTGATATTGCCGATAAATATATGCTTCACATAGCTGAGAGTAAATCTAATAATTTAAGAGTTACAGGTAGGGCATTATTCTTTCTTGCTGTTTTGTTAAAATTAAAATCTAATATATTAGTAGGAATGGATTCTTCTCAATTTGATGTTCAAGAAGAATTCAATCCTGAATATGATGATGATAACGATTCAAGATTTTCAGATGATTTATACTATATGGATTATCCTGACAATGTTATACCAATAGAAGATATTATACAAAGAAGAACAAGTGTAAAATTAAACAGGAACAGGATAGTAACTTTAAAAGATTTAATAAGGCAGTTAGAGTTTTATGAACAATTAGATAAAAAGCAAGCAATAAAGAATTCTTTAGAAAGAGCTAAAAGAAGAGTTCGTAATTATGCTAATATGTCTGCAGATGATATTATCAACCTTGCGCATGAAGAATATATTGAAAGTAGTGTTAAGATTCTTCATGAAAATCTAATTAAAATTTTCGAGAAAGAAGAAAGGGTTGAGTTAAATACATTAACATTGTTAGGTCTTGATAAGATATCTGCATATATAGCATTATTATTCTTATCAGCAGAAAGTGAATTTGATTTAGAACAAGAAGAATTTTATTCTGATTTATATGTTGTAAAAGGTAAGGTTCCTTCAAAAGAACAAGAAGAACAAACGGCGTAGAGGTATAATATGGACTTAAAATCAAGAATAGAAGCTGTATTATTTGTAACCGGAAGAGCTGTTGATTTAAAAGAGATTGCTAAAATATTAGAGGCTGATGAGCAGGAAGTTGAAGATGCAATGTTATCATTAATTGTTGATTATTCTTCTCGTGATGGTGCTCTTGAAATAGATGATGAAAATGGTTACATAATTCAAGTAAAAGATGAATACATGGATATAGTTGAGAAACTATGTCCTGTTGATATATCAAACGCTGTATTGAAAACATTGACTGTTATTGCTTTAAAAGAACCTATAAGGCAATCAGAATTAAAAGAGCTAAGAGGATCAACAGCCTATGAACATGTTCAAGAATTAGTTGATAAGGGTTTAATAAGCAGAAAAAAAGATAAAAATGGAAGATCATATAATCTAAAGACAACGGAGAAATTTGCCGAATATTTTAAAATAAAAGGCAATTCAGAAATTCTGTCGAAAATGGAAACAAAAAAATTGTCAGAATTATTAGAATTAAATAAATAATTTAAGGAGAATATATGGAAGATAAAGATGAAAATCAAATTAATAATCAAGATGATTTTGAATTTGAAAAATATCCTGAAGATGATGAAAAAAATATATCTAACATAGAATCTTCACAAATATCTGATGATATATTATTAGATCAAGATGATGATGGTTTTGAAAAGTATAAAGAAGATGATAATGATTCTTCAACATTAGTTCCGGTTCCTCCTTTTGTTGGTGGTCTTGAAGTAGAGAACATGGAAAATAGTAATAATCAGCCAGATGAATTTCCTGTTATTAAAATGGATCCAAAAGAAAAAGCGAGAAGAGCTGAAATAAGAGCAAGAATTAAAGAAGAAAAAAGGCGTAAACGAGAAGAAAAAGAGAAAAAAAGAAGAAATATGGTAATTACTGTTGTAGTTTTTGGCATATTACTTTTTATAATGTGGCTTGTTTATTTTACACTTACTGATGTAATGCCTGAACAATTGATAAATCAAGGGAAAAAATACCTTGAAGTTCATGAATATAAAAAAGCAATGAATATGTTTAAACTTGCAGGAGATGCTAAACCTTATGATGAAGATCCTATTTATTATCAAGCTGTAGCACTTTCCAAAATGCCGCTTACTTATGAAAATCAAAAAGCTTTATATGAAATATCGCAGCTTGAAGATTTTGATAAAGCAAGCAAATATGCTGATGCTGTTTTAACTAATATAAGAAAACAAATAGATAAAAAAATTGGTTCTAATTATGTTGATAATGTTTTATATGATGATATTGTTTTTAGATGGAATACAGATAAACCTATAAATTATTTTATTTCCAATAACAGTAATGTAACAAGAGAATACATGGATACAATAAGAAGTGCTTTTTCTTTATGGTCAACAGCAAGTAATGGAGAACTTATTTTCAGAGAAACCATGACTTCTTCAGATGCAGATATTATTGTATCGTTATTAAATAATATTGTAATGAATTCTAATAGAGTTAGTGATATTAACAAAAGCGGAAATGTTACTCCTATTATCAATAATAATGTTTTAGAAAAAGTTGAGGTAGATTTAAAGACTAATTATACAAACGGAAGACCATATGAACTTGGTGGGTTTAGAATGGTTGCTCAACATGAAATAGGTCATGCTTTAGGAATTTGGGGTCATAGTTCAAATCCAAATGATATAATGTATTATGCTGGTGATTATATTAATGAAGTTAATCCTAATAAAAGTTTTTCAAAAAGAGATATTAACACATTAAATTTATTATATAAAATGGTTCCTGATATAATTAATACGCCAATAGATCCAAAGGAATATGATAATTTATTTTATCACTATATAATTACAACTTTCCCCGGAGAAGATTTTGAACTTGAGATGCAAAGATTGTTAGCTTCTTTGAGAGATGATACAAGAAATATTCCTGCTTGGGTAGATTTAGCTATAAATTATGGTATAAAAAAACAATATAAACGTTCTAATACAATTTTAAAAAGTATTCTACCGTTAACCAGAAATTATAGTCAGTTCCAATTTGTTATTTTATATAATATGGCTGCTAATTATTATAAAATGAAAGATTATAGAACAACAGAAAAATTATTACAGATGACCAAAATGTACGGTGAAGATTTAGATGTTCATATTTTAGAAGCATTTAATGACCTTAAATTAGATAGAATAGAATTGGGTAGAGGCAAACTGGAAGTATTAAATAATAAGTATCCTGAACATATTGAAATTGCATTAAAGCTTGCTCAAGTATATTACTTCGAAAATGAAAAGCTTAAAGCTAAAGAAGTTATAGAAAAGTTATTGAAGGTAAATCCTGATGCAATTAGAGATAGAAGGGTACAAAAATATCGTAAATATCTTATGAAATATACAGCTAAAGAAAAATAGTAAAACTTTAGAGTTTAAATAATACCTGTTAAATCATATTCATAAGCTCCTGTTATTTTAGCGGTGATAATATCACCAGGAATAACAGGAGTCTTTGTTTCCAAATATATAAGACCATCTACTTCTGGTGCATCTTTATATGTTCTGGCTGTTATTATTCCGTTCTCATCTATAGATTCAATAATACATTCAATATTTTTATTTAACATATTTTTATTCAGTTCGCTTGATATTTTTTGCTGGAGTTTCATTAATAATTTTTTACGTTCTTTTTTTGTTTTTGCATTAATTTGAGGTTTTAAAGTATAAGCTTTTGTATTTTTTTCTCTTGAAAATTCAAAAATACCAACTCTATCAAGTTTCATTTCTTCAATAAAATTATATAATTCATCAAAATCTTCTTGAGTTTCATTTGGGTAGCCAACAATAAAAGTTGATCTGATTGCAGCAGTAGGTATAAGTTTGCGAATTTTTTTTATAAGTTTCTTATAATCCATAACAGGTCTATTCATACTTTCAAGTATTTTTTTACTTACATGTTGAAGCGGGATATCAATGTATTTAACGACTTTATCAAGTTTATTAATTGTTGAAAGCAGATCATCTGTAAGCAGGGAAGGGTATGTATAAAGAATTCTAATCCAATTTAAGTTTTCAATTTTATTAAGTTCAATTAAAAGTTCTTTTAAAGATGGTTTTCCATATAAATCTTTACCATAGCTTGTTGTATCTTGTGCAATTAGACAGATTTCACTAACTCCTTTGTTTGTAAGTTCTTTAACTTCTTTAATTATATTTTCCATTTTCCTTGAAATATAAGGTCCTCTAAGTTTGGGGATAATACAATAACCGCATTCAAAATTGCAGCCTTCGGCTATTTTAACATAAGAGCTTGCTCCCATTGTTATTTGTTGTCTTTTAACATCTTCAGGATAAATATATTTTGGAGTTTCATTAACTGCAAATATTTTATTTTTATTTTTAATAATCTTTTTTGCAACGTCAGCTATTTTATCAATATCACTTGTCCCTAAAAATGCAAATGCTTCAGGGATAAGTTCTTGAAGTTCTTTTTTATATTTCTGAGGCAAACATCCTGTAATAATAATTTTTTTACCGCTGTTAATCATATCAAAAATAGATGCAACAGATTCTTTTTCGGCATCATTAATAAAAGAACAAGTATTTATAATAACAATATCTGCTTTAGTTTCATCAAGAGTAATTTCAAAACCGTTTGCAATGAGTTTACCGAGCATTAATTCAGAGTCGACAAGATTTTTCGCACATCCATGATTTATTAAAGCAATTTTACGCATATTCTACTTTCTTTTATATATTTTTATATTATTTATTTCTTGTTCTAAAGAATAATTATTATTAATCATCTCACAAAAATTATTAGCGTAGTCACAAAAATAATTACTTCCGTATTCAATTGTGCTTAAAGGCATAATAACAAAATAATCCGCAGGATATTTGTTATAATGATTTAATACTTTGTTCTCTCCAAAGGTATCTGTATAATATAAAGGTACTAAATTGTGGAGAATATTGTCAGATTTTCTATCTGTGATGAAATTAATAAAAGCACCTTCCGGAAGAATTACAACTTTATCTTCTTTTTTAGAATTCTGAATAATATAATCCGAAACAATTTTTATTGGTTCTCCGTCTTTTCGGAATGTATAAATATTACCTTTTTGTGTTTTAAGTAAATAGTTTTTATATTGAAGAGAATTAAAATCGTTGTAAGCGTAAAATAATATTAATGCACTAAGAATAATATATTTTAAATTTGTAATATTATTAAAACTTTCACATAATACTAATAAAGTTAGAAGGCATAAAGGTAATAAAAAAGCTCCCATATGATCAATATTTAAAAATAATATAAATTTAATACTTGCAAGAATGGATGCAATACAAAATATAAAAAGTGCAGTATTATTTCTGATTTTTTTTATAAATATTAAAAATAGAATAATATTTATTATTGGAAGAAAACCAAAAATTGCAGAAAATGGATTTCTAATAATCAGAAACAGATATTTTGAAGGTTCAAAAAAGTTTCCAAAATTAGAATAAAAAAGTCTCATATTATCAGATTTAGCCATTATTTTCATTAATTCAAAAGCCTCTTTAAGATTATCAAGGGTTAATCCTTGATAAAAAAGAATGCCAAAAGATAAAAATGGCATAATTAAAAAACATATAATTGATTTTATTTTCGTTTTAATATCAATGGGTTTTAAGAAAAATAGAACATATACTAATAAAAATGGGTAAAGTATAAACTCATATTTATTTATTATACTTAAGCCTGAGAATAAGAATGATAAATAAAGATATTTATTAGAATCATTTTTTAAATATTTTACTAAAAATAATAAAGATAATAAGAACGAAGATAGAGCATAAATTAATCCGTAAGAATAGGTAATATTTGAATTATATAAAAAAGTTGTGAATACAAGAGAAAAAACTGTGAAAATACTAATTAGAAAAGAGAAACTTTTTTTAAGGAATTCTCTTGAAATAAGGTATAGAGAAATAACAATAATAAAAGAATTAATAATTCCCATCCAATATAGAGTAAGTATTTTTTCTCCAAATGTTTTGAATAAAAGACCATTAAGTTGATAAGCAAAAGGACCATAGATATTAAAAATATTTTGATAAAGAATGCCACCATTTGCAACTTGCTGTGATAAATAAAATTCTCTTCCCGTATCAACAGCTAAAAGTCCTTGATGTAAAAAGAAGAAAGGAAGACAAATTACAAAAATAATAAATATTATGAAAATAAGAAACAAATCATGTTTAAAAACTTTCTGCATAATAAACTTTCTAATCAAAAGTAAGAGTGAGTTGAGGAATATCCGGATTATTATTTTTACCTTTTTTAGAAGATAAGTCTTTAGAAAAATCTTTCTGTAGTTTATTCATAAGAGTTTGAGCTTTAGAAATAACGCAATCAGGTAAGCCTGCCATTTTCGCAACCTGAATGCCGTAGCTTTTGCTGGCAGAGCCTTCAACAACTTTTCTTAAAAATCTTATTTCACCATTTTCTTCAGTTAAAGTTATTCTATAATTTTTAATTTGTTCAATAGATTTAGGCATAACATTTAACTCATGATAATGAGTTGCAAAAATAGTTCTGGCTTTAATTTTAGTGGCAATATATTCAGCAACAGACCAAGCGATAGCAACTCCGTCATAAGTAGATGTGCCCCTGCCTATTTCATCAAGTAAAATTAAACTTTTTTCGGTTGCACTGTTAAGAATATAAGCTGTCTCATTCATTTCCACCATAAAAGTCGATTGTCCTAAAGATAAATCATCAACCGCCCCTACTCTTGTGAATATTTTATCAACAATTCCAATTCTTGCATAACTTGCAGGTACGAAAGAGCCAATTTGCGCTAGAAGAACAATCAGGGCATTTTGCCTCATATAAGTTGATTTACCTGCCATATTCGGACCTGTTAATATCATAAATTGAGTATCTTCATAGTTATGGATATCTGCAATCAGTTTTAAATCATTAGGAACATATTCTCCCATTGGTAGAATCTTTTCAACAACAGGATGTCTTCCGTCTTTAATATAAATTTCATTAGAATCATCAATTTCAGGTTTAACATAATTAGATTCAATTGCAACATTTGCAAAGGATAAAAGAACATCTGTTTTTGCAAGAAAATGTGCTGTTTCTTTTAATAAATCAACATAATTTTTTGAATATTCAACTAAATCATTAAATATTTTTTGTTCAAGCTCAATAGATTTAAATTGAGCAGAAAATACATCACTTTCATGTTTTTTTAGTTCTTCCGTCATATATCTTTCAACATTTGTAAGAGTTTGTTTCCTGATATAATGCATTGGAACTTGAGAAAGATTTGACTTTGTAACTTCAATAAAGAATCCAAAATTTTTATTAAAAGTTACTCTTAAGTTTTTAATTCCTGTTTTTTGTTTTTCTTGTTCTTCAAAATTTTTAAGCCATTCTTGGCCGCCTGAAATAAGATTTTTAAAATAATCTAAATCAGAATTAACATTTTCTCTTATAACTCCACCATCTTTAATAATAATTGGTGGGTCATCCGTTATTGTTCTGTTAATTATTGAAGCAAATTCGATTAATTCGTCAGTTTTGTCTGTAAAATTCTTTAAATAATCACTAGAAAAATTAGCAAAAATACTTTTCAAATTTGGTATTAATGAAAGAGAATCTTTAAGTGCAATAAAATCTCTCGGATTAATTCCTCCGTTACTTATTTTAACAGCAAGACGTTCAACATCACATATTTTTGATAAGAGATTAGATAAATTTATTCTTGCAGTAGAATTATTAATTAATTCTTCAACGGAATTTTGTCTTTTTTTAATTTCATCAATATTTTTAACCGGCTGAGTAATCCAATTTTTTAAGAGCCTTGAACCCATTGGAGTTTTAACTTTATCTATAGCCCAATATAGGCTTCCATATTTTTGCTTGTCTCTTGATGTTTGAATTAATTCTAAATTTCTTCTTGTATTAGCATCAATAGAAACAAATTCTGTTAATGAATATGGTGAGATTATATCAAATTTAGGAAGAACACCTTTTTGGGTTTCGATAAGATAATTAATAATAGCACCTGCGGAAAGGAATGCAGGTTTATATTCACTAAAACCGAATGCTTCAAGCGATACAACATTAAATACTGTTTTTAAATTAGATATAGTTCTTTCTTCATCAAAATAAGAAGAAGAAACTTTTGTGCAAGGATATATTGAAGTTATTTCTTCCGGCAAGTCAATTTTTTCATCCGGAACTATTTGAAATGGTAATAATTTTTGTTTTTTAACAGGTCCAAGTATTTCCGCAGGTTTGACTCTTGCAAGTTCAGATAAAATATCTGCTAAAGAACCTTTTGTAACCTTAAATTCGCCTGTTGAAATATCGGAATATGCCAAACCAAAAACATTATTAACATTAATAATAGCAGCAAGATAATTGTTTCCTGTAGGCTCAAGTAAATTTAGTTCGGTAATGGTTCCAGCTGTAATTGTTTTAACAATATCTCTTTTAACTAATCCTTTAGCGTCTTTAGGGTCTTCCAGTTGCTCACAAACAGCTATTTTAAAGTTTTTTTCAATGAGTTTAGGAATATATGTATGAAGTGATTTAACAGGAATTCCTGCCATTGGGACTTTGCCTAACTTTCCTCCATCTTTATGAGTTAATGTAAGGCCTAATTCTCTTGAAAAGAGAATTGCATCCTCAAAAAATCCCTCATAGAAATCTCCCATTCTATATAAAAGTACAATTCCTTGATATTGTTTTTTTATTTCAAGAAATTGCTTAAACATAGGAGTGGCAAGTTCTATATCTACATCACAACTATTTGCATTCTTGATTTCTTCATTTATCATAGCTATACTTAATGTAATATAAATTTTGCTATATTTCAATGAAAAAAACATGTATATAAAGGAGTTTTAATGAAAGGTTGTTTAAGTTTAATTATTAAAATAATAGTTTTAGTTTTAGTCTTTTTTGGTTTAGTTCATTTAGGTGTGATTGACTATATAAAAGAAAAAATAGAACAAAGAGCAACAGTATCTCAAGAACAAATGGTTGATAAAACAAAGGATGTTGTTGATTTATCTCAAATTGATGATGAGTATAGTATAGATAAAAATTTAAAGATTTTGAAAAATAGAATGATAGTTGCAGAACATAATGCAACAGGTCAAAAAATGATAATAATAGAACCAAGAAAAGAAGATATCTTAACAAAGGAAGATATAAAAGATAAAGACTTACAAAAAAAATTAGAAGATGCAATTAAAAAATATAAGTATCAGTTAGTAAAATTTGATAAAATAGAAGTTACAAAACAGGGTGAATTTGAGGGAATAGGTCAAAAAATACCATATGCCAAAATTAATGTTGAGATTTCAAATCTTCCTGTAAAGGATATGGATGGTATTGTTGGTGTCGCAGAATTAGAAAACGGTAAAAATCTTATAATAATCTCTGTAAATGAGAAAGGTAAGTATTCTCAAATAATAACAGAGGCATTCTATAAGAAAGTAAAGAATGTATAATCAGTATAAAAGATTAATGCGAAGATGTATAAAGCTTGCAAAAAAAGGAGAAGGAAGAGTATCGCCTAATCCTTTAGTAGGTGCTGTAATTTTTGATGATGATTTTAATATTATTTCAGAAGGTTATCACCAAAAGTATGGGGAAAATCATGCGGAGCGTAATGCTATATTAAAGACAAATGTTGATTTAAAAGGGAAATCAATAATAGTAAATTTAGAACCTTGTTCACATTATGGAAAAACTCCTCCTTGTGCTGATTTGATAATAGAAAAAGGAATAAAAAAAGTAATAATTGGAATGCTTGATCCTAATCCTATAGTTTGTGGAAATGGTGTAAAAAAACTAAAGGAAGCCGGTATTGAAGTAATTGTTGGAATACTTGAAAGAGAATGTAGAGAGCTTAATAAATTCTTTTTAAAAGATTTTTTAGAGAAAAAACCATATATAACAATAAAGACAGCAACTACATTAGATGGTAAAATAGCGACAAAAACAGGCTCTTCCAAGTGGATAACTGATGAAGCTTCAAGATTAGAAGTTCAAAAATTAAGAAACAGATATGATGCAATTTTAACTTCATCTAAAACTGTGATAAAAGATAATCCTTCTTTAACGTGCAGAATAAAAAACGGAAGAAATCCTGTTCGAATAATACTAGATACAAATTTAACTACACCCGTTGATAGCAAGGTATATATAGATAATGCTAAAATTATTGTTGTAACAGGAGAAAATATTTCTGATGAAAAAATAAAAAAATATTCTGAAAATATAAAATTTATTAAATGCAAGTTAAAAAATGGACATATAGATTTAAATATAGCAGTTAAACTAATTTATCAAGAAGGAATAAAGAGTATTTTAGTAGAGTCAGGTTCCATATTAAATAAAGCTTTTGTGGAAGAAAATTTGGCTGATAATTTGATTCAATTTATAGCACCAAAAATTCTTGGCGATAAAGAAGGTGTAAGCTTTATAGAAGGTTTTGAAAGATTTAAGATATCAGAATGTAACAATTTAAATATAACGTCGACGAAAAGGTTAAAAAACGATATAATGTTAATAGGTGATTTCACCTCAAAATGATAAGAAAGTAAAATTATGCGGTTCTTAAAAGGAGGTTTATGATTCAACCTGTTTCAAATATGAGATCTTCTATTAGTTTTAAAAAAACAAATAATCAAAATATTAAAAAAGAAAAAAATAATTCAAAATTAAAGAAATATTCTGACAGTTTTATAAAACATTCAACAGAGTCTGCGCCAATGCTTTTAGGGCTAACCGCAATATGGTCATTATTAGATAGTTCAGGCAGAAATATACCGGTGAAAAAATCTATAATGAATAATCTTACAGGTTTCTTTCTTCCAGTACTCGTTTTCTCATCGGCTATACTTTCAATAATTGAAAATAGACAAACAAATAAGAATAAAAATTAAATAAAAAATATTTTTATAATATAATTACAATATGGCACAAGATATAGCAGAACAAATATATAATTTACAGAGAAATGTATTAGAACTTCATAATTTATTTGATTTAAATATGGTAGCGAATCAATCACGTTCTATTGAAGATTTGCTGTCAAAAGTATCATTTCTTATAAAATCATCATTAAATCTTACTAATATAAGGTTTTTTGTTAACAATAATGGAATATTTCAAACTAAAAATATAGCATCAGGGAGTGATTTAGACTTTGAATTTAATGGTGATAATGCTCCTTTTCTTCAAAGTCAAAATGAAGAAATAATAAAGATTATAAATCAAGATGGAAGTTATATATATAAAGCATTTTGGACGGCATATAGACTTCAGGAACTTCAATGCGAATATATAAAAGTATTTTATAATGATGATAATCCGTTTTGTGTTGCTTTTATAGGAAAGAAAGAAGATAATGCAGAATTTAGTGAAGAAGATATGAAATATCTTAATCAAATTTTTAACTGTATAGATCCTATTTTAAGAAAATTTATAAAAAACAAAGAACAAGAAGCAAAAATAATGGATTTAAATAAAACACTTCATAATTTATCCATTTTATATAATATTTCTCAGGCTGTAAATTTTATAGATGATTTAAAAAGGTTAATAAGTGTAATATTAGATAAAGCAATTGATACAGTAAATGCAGAAAAAGGTTCATTAATGCTTTATGATCAATCAGATAATACTTTGCAAGTAAAAGTAGTATATGGTTTAAAAGACAAAAAGCATGAAGATGATATAAATAATGGGCTTGTTGAGTGTCAAAAAATACAACCTGATGTAGGAATTGCAGGAAAAGTATATACCGAGAAACGTTCAATCATAACAAATCTTGGCGGGAAAGATCCGAGGTTTAATCAATTTAATGGTGATAATAATGTTTCTTCCTTAATATGTGTTCCATTAATAGCTAAAGGTGAATGCATAGGAATTATAAATATAACTAACAAAAAAAATGGTAAGTTATTTAATAAAAAAGATTTAGAGTTTATAGAAGCATTGGCAAATCAAGCTGCAATTGCAGTAGATAATGCACAATTATATGAGCTTGCAACAAAAGATGGTTTGACAAAATTATATATTCATAGACATTTTTATTTTTTATTAGAGTCAGAAATAAAGAGAGTTCAAAGATATCATCACGTATTATCGTTAATAATGCTTGATATAGATGATTTTAAGAAGGTCAACGATACATATGGTCATTTAGTTGGTGATATGGTTTTAAAGGAAATAGCAACAACTATACAAAAGACAATTAGGCACGTTGATATACCTGCAAGATATGGCGGTGAAGAGTTTACAATAATACTTCCGGAAACAGCTGCAATTAATGCTGTTACAATAGCTGAAAGGTTAAGACAAAAAATAGGTGAGATAGCAGTACAAGTAGATGAAAATACAATAATAAGACCTACGGTAAGTATTGGAATAGCAGAGTATCCAAATGCTGCAGATAATATAAAAGATTTAATTGATTTTGCAGATAAAGCCTTATATATGTCAAAAGAAAATGGAAAGAATTGTATACATTTATATTTTGACGGACAATATACAAGATATAATAATATGAAATAGGTATAGTTATTAGAGATAAAAATAATTTATTTGTAAATAATCATAAACATTTATTGCATGTAAATAATCTTAATAACATGATTGCAATATAATTGAATTGTAAGTGTAAACATAAAAAAGGTAAAAAATATTGAAGACGGCAATATATCCCGGTAGCTTTGATCCAATAACTAAAGGGCATTTGGACGTTCTTGAAAGAGCAGCAGATATTTTTGATAAAGTAATAATAGTGGTATCTGTAAATGTAAATAAAAAGAGTTTTTTACCTTTAGAAGATCGTTTAATGCTTATCAAAGAGTCTTGTAAAAACCTAAAAAATGTCGAAGTAGAAAGTTTTGACGGATTAACAATAGAATTTGCCAAACAGAAAAAAGCAAATGTGTTAATAAGAGGGTTAAGGGCTGTATCGGATTTCGAATATGAAATGCAGTTGTCACAAGCAAATAGTGCATTATGTTCAGATATATATACTGTATTTTTAATAACAAAACCGAAATATAATTTCATATCATCAGGTACAGTAAGAGAAATAGCACAAATGAAAGGTGATATATCAAAATTTGTACCGGAACCAGTGGCAAAATACTTAGAAAAAAAATATACGAAAGGTTAAAATTATGACAGAACTAAGAGTAAGTCATTTAATAGATGAAGCAGATGAGATGCTTGATAATAAGTTCCATGTTGGAAGTTATTGTTTGTTTATGAATACAGATGATATACAAGATATATTAAGTAAAATAAGAGCAATTTTGCCGGAAGAAATAAAAACTGCAGAGATGATTCTAAAAAGAAGAGATGACATATATATGGAAGCTCAAAGCAGGGCTGACAGGATAATAAGTGAAGCCCAAAATACTGCAGCAAATATATTGAGTGAATCTGAATTAATAAGAGCTGTAAGAGAAAAGGCAGCAAAAATACAAGAACAAGTAAAAGAGAGCTGCGAAGAAATGAAAAATAAAGCGACAGAAGAAGCTGAAAATATAAGAAGAACTGCATTAAAGGAAGCTATGGAAACAAGAGAAGGTGCTCAATCATATGCTGAAGAGGTTCTTAATAATTTAGACAGAAATATAGAAGAAATCCATAGAATAGTAAAAAATGGTCAAGATTATTTAACTTCACAAAAAGGCAGAAGAAGAGAAACGGCGAATCGCGAATCAGCAAAGGTATATGCTGAATAAAAATAAGTGGAATGGTTAAAAATAATGGAGGAATTTTGGCTAATAAGGTTACAAGTCAGCCAAATAGTGCAGTATTAAAGTTATTGCCACAGAGCGTTGAGGCAGAAGAAGCAGTATTAGGTGCGATATTAGTTAATCCTGTTTCTTTAGGTAGAATAGTTGAATATATAAAACCGGAAAGTTTTTATAAACCTGCTCATAGATTAATATATGAAACAATGCTTGAATTGTTTAAAAAGAATGAGCCGATAGATATTGTTACTGTTTCAGAAAGTTTAAGAAATGAAGAAAAATTAGAAGATGCAGGCGGAAGAGCATATATAAATGATTTAGCTTTAAATGTTGTTACAACGGCAAATATAGAATTTTACGCCAAGATTATACAAGAGAAAGAAATAAAAAGGGCATTAATAAATGCAGGTTCTGAGATTGTTTCTATGTCATATGAAAATGAAGAAACTGATATTGTTTTAGATAATGCACAAAAATTGATATTTAATATAGCCGCTCAAAAGGATTCAAGTGATTTAGTTCCCATTCAAGATTTAGTAGTTTCAAGTTATGAACAAATAGAATTTAGATATAATAATAAAGATGATTTAGTTGGAGTTACAACAGGTTTTTATGATTTGGATGCATTAACGTCAGGACTTCAAAAATCGGACTTAATAATATTGGCAGCTCGTCCTTCAATGGGTAAAACAGCTTTTGCGCTTAATTTGGCACAGAATGTTGCGTTGAAAGCCAAAAAAGGTGTTGCAATATTTTCATTAGAAATGCCTAAACAACAACTTGTTAAAAGAATGTTATGTTCAGAAGCTGAAGTAGATACTCAAAGAATAACATCCGGTCATATGCAACCAAAGGATTGGGAAAAGTTAATGGATGCAATGACAAAATTTGCAGACGCTCATATATATATTGATGATACATCAGGAATAACAGCAACCGATATAAAAGCAAAATGCAGAAGATTAATGCTTGAGGAAAAAGATTTGGGCTTAGTGGTTATAGACTACTTGCAGTTAATGGAAGGCGGGGGAAATCCAAATGACAGAAATCAACAGATTTCGGCTATATCTCGTTCATTAAAAGGTCTTGCGAGAGAACTTGATGTTCCTATAATAGCACTTTCTCAGCTTTCAAGAGGTGTTGAAGCAAGAAATGATAAGCGTCCAATGTTGTCTGATTTAAGGGATTCTGGTGCTATAGAACAGGATGCGGATATTGTAATGTTTATATATAGAGATGAATATTATAATAGAGAAGATGTTGAAAATAAAGGTAAAGCAGAAATAATAATTGCAAAACACAGGAATGGTCCGGTCGGAAATATTAATTTGTTATTCCAATCCAATATAACGAAATTTAAAAATCCAACAAAAACCAATGAATTTTAGACAAATTAAGCTTCAATAAAAAGTCTTCTGCCTACAATATTAGGTTTTCCGTTATAATAACCTGCAAAATATCCCCCTCTAACTGGTTTATTTACTGCATAGTTATTTCTTGATGAAGTTTGTACAAATGGATTTTCAAATGGATTATAGCCTGTAGATTCTTTATAAGTATTTGTTTGAACACTTGCCGGTGTATAAAATACTTGAGATATTATATTTTTCAGACTATTAATCATATCAAAATCCCTTTACTTAAATTATATTTATAATAATTAAAAAGCTTTTGTCATTATTATAAGCTGAAATTATTAAAAATTTTTAATAATTAGAAAAAATCATTTATTTGTATGAATTTGTTATCAATATTAATTTACATGAGTTTAAGAGCTATTATTTTAGGGAATATCAAACATATATTATTAATATGTAAATAAAGAATTATAGTAATAAATAAAAAGAACATATATATTTATAGCAATTGATAGAAAATTGGCTGGATTTTTCTACAACCAGATAGAAATAAAATTATGTAAATATGTCTATGTATATATTGATAATTATTTATACTAAATAAACTTTATTTATATAAAATTAATAAAAGATAATTAGTATAAAAAATAAGAATTGTAGAAAATAGGAATTTGAATATAAGTACTAAAACAAATAAAGCTAGTAAATTTGTGCAATACAGAATAGTTGTACAATACAGCCTTTTGTTAAAAAATGTAACCACTTGACTGATTGTTAACAAAAGTATATAATTGTTTGGTATTTGGATACAAGTTTCGAAAAAGACGAAAGGTAAAGAAAATTATGAAAAAATTAGGTTTCACTTTGGCCGAAGTTTTAATTACTTTGGTTATTATCGGTGTAATCGCAGCTATGACAGTTCCTACATTAATGAACAACACTAATGCACAAGAATTTCGTTCTGCATTAAAGAAAGCCATTTCAGCAACAAACCAAGCATTAACACTTCATTATGCATTAGAAGGTCTATCAGCACAAGATTATACTCAAGCATCAGATTTAGTTGATGATGTATTTAAGACAAGAATGAGTGTTATTGAAGGTTCAACTGCATTCACAAATACAGGTGTTTGTAGTGGTACAGTATTTACTACAGCAGATGGTATGATGTATTGTGTTACAAACTATTCTTCTGCAAACAATGACTCAGAAACAGGTGCATGTGATGCATACAACTTAAATCCTTGTGCAACAGCTGCTACTGCTCCAAACTTATGGATTGACGTAAATGGTGCTAAAAAACCAAACACTGTAACAACTTCATCAAAGAGACCAAAAGATATTTATCAAGCAATGATTTACTCTCAAAAAGTTGTACCTTATGGTGCACCAACTCAAGAAGTAATGTTTGAACGTGGTGTATCTGGCGGTTCTGATATTTCTGCAGCAACTACAGCTGGTTAATATATTAGAATAGTTATATAAAAAACGGAGTATAAAGTATACTCCGTTTTTTATTTTCTTAAATTTGTTTTAGAATAAATCTACAACAAGCTTAAATTGTCCGAGAGAAAATTCACGATACTATATTAATTTATTTATCTAAAGCTTCTTTAAGCAGTTTATTTAATAATTGAGGGTTAGCTCTGCCTTTTGTTTCTTTCATAACTTGACCAACAAAGAAACCAAATAATTTATCTCTTCCATTTTTGTAAAGCTCAACTTGAGAAGGATTAGCATCAACAACTTTTTGACAAATTTCTTTTAAAGCTCCTTCGTCAGAAATAACACTTAACCCTTGTTTTTCAACAATAGCTTTAGCACTTCCGCCTTCTTTTAACAGAGTTATAATTATTTGTTTTCCTATATTATTAGAAATAGCACCTGATGTAACCATATTAATTAATTCGGCAAAAGATTCAACAGTTAGTTTAGTTTCTTCAATTGTAACCTTTTCTTCTTTCAAGAAAGCTGCAATTTCTTTCATTAAGAAGTTATTAGCAACTTTAGGGTCAGCTCCTAAGTTAACTGCTTTATCATAGAATAAAGCTATATCCATTTGTTCAACCAAAACATTTGCATCGTATGGAGTTAAGCCGTATGAAATATATCTTTGACGTCTTTGCTGAGGAAGTTCCGGCATTTTAGCTGCTATTTCTTCAACCCATTGTCTTGATATTTCAAGCGGCATTAAATCAGGATCCGGGAAATATCTATAATCATGTGCATCTTCTTTTCCTCTCATAGATTTAGTAATGCCTTGATTATCATCCCAGAGTCTTGTTTCTTGAACCACTTCTTCACCTGATTCAACAATATCAATTTGCCTGTCTATTTCATATTCAATAGCTCTTTGAAGTGCTCTGAAGCTGTTAACATTTTTAATTTCAGCCCTTGTCCCGAATTCTTTTTGACCTATTGGTCTAACAGAGATATTAGCATCGCATCTCATAGAGCCTTCTTCTAAATTGCCGTCACATACGCCAATATATCTTAAAGTAGTTCTTAATTCTTCCATATAGGCTCTTGCTTCATCAGATGAACGCATATCAGGTTCAGAAACTATTTCTAAAAGCGGAGTACCGGCTCTATTTAAGTCAACTAAAGAATAGCTTGAACCTGCAATACCTGATGAACCCATATGAACAAGTTTTCCTGCATCTTCTTCTAAATGAGCTCTTGTAATACCGATTCTTTTACCTCCAATATCAATATGGCCGTTAATACATATTGGTTGGTCATACTGTGATATTTGATAACCTTTTGGCAAGTCAGGATAGAAATATTGTTTTCTGTCAAATTTACAATATTGAGGAATTGTACAATTTAGTGCCAGTCCTGTTAAAATTCCCATATTAACACATTCTTTATTTAATACTGGCAATACTCCGGGCATACCAAGAGTTATAGGGCTAACCTGTGTATTTTGTTCATTACCGAATTCAGTTGAATCACACGCAAATATTTTTGATTTTGTTTTTAGTTGAGCGTGAACTTCTAAACCTATTACTACTTCATATTTTTTTCTTAATTCTTCAATTGTTGCAGTTGACATCTTAAAACCTCTATTTATCCCTTTTTCAGTTAAAATAATATCATGAATAAATAAATAAAAACATTATGAAATTATAAAGGTTAATAATAATTAAATATGTTTTGAAATACTTTTGCTATATAGTAAAATATTTAATAGGTGGATATGAAGAAGAAAATTTTATCAATAATAATATTAAGTTCATTATGCTTTGCGAATTTTCAATTAGCTGCATATTCAGCATCACCTTTTCAGGGCCATATTGAAGAGACTGATGTAAAGACAAATGAAAATGATAAAATCTTTACAAAAGAAGTAGAAAAAATAGAAGAAGATAAAACAATCAATTTAACAGTTTCGCAGGTGCTTGCAGGTGCAACTTCAATAGAAGGGGATGAATTTTTTGCTGTTGTATCAAATGATGTATTGGCCGGTTCGGGTGTACTTTTACCGGTTGGAACTGTTGCACATGGAAGTATAAAAAATATAGTTGACCCTAAAAGACTTGGCAGAGATGGATATATAGAACTTTCTTTTGACTATTTAATAACACCTGACGGTAGAGAAATACCAATAGAAGGTGGTATGACATCAAAGTTGACTCCTGCAAAATCTGTAGCAAAAACCGTTGGTGAAAATATAACATACACAGCTGTTGGAGGAGTATATGGTGCAGTAGCTGCAATGGAATTATTAGGGCTTGAAGGTGCAATTTTAAGCCAAGGTTATACTGTTATGGGTGGTGCCGCTTTAGGCGGTGTTATTGCATTAGGTTTGAGTTTATTTAGAAAAGGTAAAGATGTTTTAATTTCCCCGGGAGATGAAATTAAAGTAAGAATAAGAAGTACTGAAGCTATTCCTGTAATGAAGCATGAAGCTTTAAGACAGGATGAGCTTAAATATGAAGGTTTAGATGTAAAAATTACAGATATATTTTTAGAAGAGGATCCTTTTGGTCATTTAAACACAATTTCTTTGGATTTAATTATAATAAATCAGTCAAAATCTGATTTTTCGTCTTTTGATATTGCTCTTGTTAATGATTTAAAAAATAGTTATAATCCTTCAATTTTTACTGATTATAAAAATTCATTGGCAATGAAAACAATAAAACGAGGCGAGAGTGTATCAGGTATTTTATCATTTTCGGTTGATAATCCAAAAAGGGCTCACTGGCTTGTTTTTTATGATAAGAGAAACCATAAACCGCTTGCTAAAATTTCAATTGATAATGCAAAAAAAGATCTAAATATTACAGATCTTGAAAAGAAAAAGAAGAAAAGAAAAAAATTATAATGCTTGATATTGATTTATTTGAAAATATTCAAAATAATGAAGTTTTGGAATTGTTAAAATGTATAGGAATAAAAACTAAAACTTATAAAAAAGATTCTTATATTTTAAAGACAGGCAATAAAATAGATTTCTTAGGCGTGGTTCTTGAAGGAAATGCCGAAATTATTAAAAAAGATTCTTTGTATGGAAACATTTTAATAGAAACTATAAAAATAAATGATATATTCGGACACAATATAGTTTGTTTGGGTCAAAATAAAAGCCCTGTTGATATAATTGCAAAAACAAATTGCGAGGTTCTTTTTCTTCCTTTCGAAAAAATAGTAAATCCCTGTGAAAAACTATGTTCTTATCATATACAATTAATAAAAAATGTAATGAAAATGATTTCAAAGAGGAATTCATTATTAAATGATAAGTTAGATATAATTGCCAGAAAAACAACAAGAGATAAAATACTTGCATTTTTAGATGGTTATAAAAATGAAGAGAGAAAGTTCTATGTACCATATACACGAGAAGAAATGGCAAGGTTCTTGTGTGTAGATAGAAGTGCAATGTCGAGAGAACTATGCAAAATGCGAGATGAAGGAATACTTAAATTTAATAAGAATTATTTTGAGCTGTTATAGTAAATTAATACTTAGCTGCCGAAGTTGGCTCTGTAACAAAGAATAATACTGGATTAAATTCATGTTTGTTTTATAATAAACAAAGAGGTCAAAGGAATGTTCTTAGATAAGTCGAGAATAAAAATACTCTCAGGCAAAGGCGGGAATGGTATTGTAGCCTGGAGAAGAGAGAAATATGTAGATAAAGGCGGACCTGCAGGCGGAAACGGCGGTAAGGGCGGCGATGTATATCTTGTTGCTACGGAAGATATGTCTACACTTATGGATTTTCAATATCAATCGGTATTTAAAGCAGAAAATGGCGAAAATGGTTATATAAAAACTCAACATGGAAAATGCGGAAAAGATTTATATATAAAAGTTCCTGTCGGAACAATAGTTAGAGATGTTGAAACAAATAAAATAATTGCAGACTTAAATACTAATGAACAAACAATAATGGTAGCAAAAGGAGGAAGAGGCGGAAGAGGAAATGCTTGTTTTGCTACTTCTCAA
Source organism: Candidatus Gastranaerophilales bacterium (assembly GCA_944326485.1). Classification (GTDB taxonomy): domain Bacteria; phylum Cyanobacteriota; class Vampirovibrionia; order Gastranaerophilales; family Gastranaerophilaceae; genus Avigastranaerophilus. Next base: position 40,578 of record CALVED010000008.1, read on the forward strand.
AAAAGAGCACCTCAATTTTGTGAACCCGGAGAAAACGGAATAGAAAGAACTTTAGAATTAGAACTTAAATTAATAGCGGATGTTGGACTTTTGGGTATGCCTAATGCAGGTAAATCTACATTAATAAGTGCAATAAGCAGTGCTAAACCAAAGATTGCAGATTATCCTTTTACAACATTAGTTCCTCATTTGGGAGTTGTTAAGAAAGATACAGGTGATGGCTATGTAGTAGCAGATATACCGGGGTTGATTGAAGGTGCATCAGAAGGCAGTGGTTTGGGGCATGAATTTTTAAGACACGTTGAAAGATGCCGTTTTCTTATTCATCTTGTCGATTTAACACAAGATAACCCTTTAAAAAATTATGAGTTAATTAATAAAGAGCTTAAAAAGCATTCTGAAAAGCTTGCAAGTGTCTATCAAGTGATAGCATTAAATAAAATAGATGCGGTAGATAAAGAGCTGTGCCAAAAATATTATGATGAATTTAAGAAAATATCAGAAGATGTATTTTTAATTTCAGCTGCTACAAGAGAAAACTTAACTGATTTTATGCATTTTATATCTAAAAAGGTTGATGAAATACCAAAACCTGTTATAGAAATAGATGTTGAAGAAGATGACGGTGCATTTGATAATGATGACAGTTCATATAGTGTGTATAAAGTAGATAAACATACATATATAGTTGAAGGCGGAAAAATATTCAGACTCGCAAATGTAACAGACGGAAGAAATACAGAACAATTATACAGATTCCAAAATATATTAAAATCAATGGGCGTATTTGATGCATTAATAGCTGCAGGTATTCAAGAAGGTGATGTCGTAAAAATCGGTCACCTTGAGTTTGATTATTTATTCTGATAATTAAGTTTAATCATATTTATAATAAATCGATACTAGATTAATTTATTTATTAATGTTATGGTTAATTAAACTTTCAATTTGTTCAAAAATTTTATAAATGTGAGCTTCACAGATTGATATTGAGTTCTGAAAATCATCAATATTAACAAATTGTGAATTTAATTTTTTATAAAGTAAATCGTTATTTTTTATTTTTTCAATAAATGACATTAAAATAAATAATCTAATTTCAATAAAAGATACTTTAAGAAAAGTTTTTTTAATAATCGGAAAAATAATATCATAAAATTTTTCATTTTTTAAAAATTTATCAATTAGTGATTGTGAACCATTTTCAATGTAATTATCAAAATGATTAAAGAAATTGTCTTTATCCATATTATTTCCCTTATTTATAATAGAATATATAGTCTAATATTAGCATTTATAGTCTAGTAATGTCAAGTTTTTTTAGATTTATTTATCTATATATGGAAAAATAATTATAATAATAGACTATGAACGCTATAAATGAAGTAAAAATGTTAGCAGCAAAAAAAGGATTGACGCTTACATATTTGGCAAAATATTTATCTGAGAATATGGGTAAAGATTATTCTCTTGATAATTTATCTAAAAAATTAAGAAAAAATACAATAAGATATTCTGAAATGAAATTAATTGCAAATGCTTTAGATATGGAACTTGTATTTAGAGATAAAATTTAATTATCAAACGTGGTCAAATTTTCTGTCAGATTTAATTATATGAATATTTCTTGTTTCAGATAACATTTGTCTTGCACTTGCAAGTTTTTCTTTAACTTCTTTACTAATACTGCCAGAAGCAATAAGTCTGTCAACAAAATTATTGTTTAATTTAACAGCTTTAGGTAAAGCCCCTATTTCATCTAAAACATCTTTAATTTCAACAAAATCATAAGCATAACTTTGTTTAGACTGGTAAATTAAGGTTTCACCGTTTGGAGAATGAATACTTTCTCCGCCTTGTTCAAAATATAATCTGAAAACAGATTTCAAATCCTGCATTTCTGACTGCATAATTTGAACAGCCTGTTGAATTCTTAAATATCTTTCAAAAAGGTAATCAATATTATTTAATTGTTGAATTTGCCAAGCATATTTTTTCTCATATAATTTTTTTAATTCGGGGTATGCTTTAGCCAAGCCTTCTGTATCAGCCATAGCTCTATGTCTTGTAGAAAATTCAACATTAAATTTATTCATAAGACTTTCAAGTCCGCAAGATTCAAGTTCTGGATAAACTTCCTTAAACATCATTTGAGAATCAATTCTTGTGTTTGTAATTGGTTTACCTGTTTGACGAATGCTCGCTTCATTAATAAACGAGTAATCAAAAATTGCGTTATGAGCAACAATAGGATAATCACCAATAAAATCAAGAATCATAGGCATAACTTGAGCTTCTGTTGGTGCATCTTTAACATCATCTTCTGTAATTCCGTGAACAGCAATACTTGATTTTCTAATGTGCTGCTCTGGATTTATTAAAGTTTCAAATCTATCTTTCATTTTGCCGTTTTCTAATCTTATAGCGGCAAATTCAACCATTCTTTCTTTTGTATAATCTAAACCGGTTGTCTCTACATCTAAAACAATTTCAATACACTTTTTCTTTGGCACTGCCCTTGAATCTCCTCTTATAAAATAATAACATAAAGATTTATATGGGGCAAAATAAGACAATATATGTTATATTTGTATTTTATAAAAGACATTATTTTAAAAGGTAATTTTATGAGTAAACCGTGTGAAAAAACTAATGTAATGAGAATTTTAGATAAAAATAAGATAAACTACATTATTCATAATTATCTTAATACAGGCGCAATAAGCGGAGAAGATGTAGCAAAGGTATTAAATCAAGACCCTAAAATGGTATTTAAGACTTTAGTTACAATAGGGCATTCTAAAAACTATTATGTTTTTTTGGTTCCTGTAAATAGTGAGTTAGATTTAAAAAAAGCAGCAAAAAGTGTAAATGAAAAAAATATAGAAATGATTAAATCTAAAGATTTATTAAATATAACAGGATATATACATGGCGGATGTTCTCCTATAGGTATGAAGAAATTTTTTACTACAGTTATTGATAAAAGTGCACAAGAAAGAGAAAATATTATATTTAGTGGAGGTAAAATCGGTTATCAGGTAGAAATGAAAATTGAAGAATTAGAGAAAATAATATCATTTAAGCTTGATGATATAACAAAAAAGTGAATATTTGTAAGTTGTTTGTTGTAAAATATTAAAAAAAGAAATTAATTAGTGGCAAAATAAATATTTCGGTAGTAACATATAAGAAAGTATAGAAATAATTTTTAATAACACATATTATATAGGGAAACAAATGGGAAGAATAGTATTAAACAGAGATAAATGCAAAGCTTGTTACTTATGTATAGATTCATGCCCAAACAAAGTATTAGAAGTAGATGAAAAAGTTAATAATCTTGGATATTATCCTGCTAAAGTAAATGAGGATAAAAAATGTGTAGGTTGTGCAATATGTGCAAGAGTTTGTCCTGATATGGCAATTGAAAAGGTGTACAGATGAAAAGAGAAAAAGAACTGTTAAAAGGGAATTATGCAATTGCACGAGCTGCAGTTGAAGCAGGATGTCAAAGTTATTTTGCATATCCTATAACTCCGCAAAGTGAAATAGGAGAATATTTAAGCAGTGCAATGCCGGAAAATGGCAGAGCATATGTTGCAGCGGAAAGTGAAGTGGCTGCAATAAGTATGGTTCTAGGAGCCGGAGCAACCGGTGTTAAAGCAATGACATCATCATCATCCTGTGCAGTAAGTTTAATGCAAGAAGGCTTATCTTTTATAGCCGGTGATGAAATACCTTGCGTACTAGTCAGCGTAATGAGAGCAGGTCCTGGGCTTGGTTACATATATCCTTCACAAGGTGATTACTATCAAACGACAAAAGGTGGAGGTAATGGTGATTATAAAATAGTTACTTATGCACCATCAAGTGTTCAGGAATGTATAGATTTAACATATAAATCATTTTATGTTTCTCAAAAATACAGAACTCCTGTATGTTTGCTTGCTGACGGTATGCTTGGACAGATGATGGAACCGGCTGTTGTCGGTGAATATCCTTATGAAGAAATAGATCAATCTTCTTGGGCATTAGATGGAGCAAAAGATAGAGAACCTAGACATATTGCTTCAATTGAAAGAGAACAGGAAACTTTAAGAAAAAGAGTAGTAAAAATATTTGAAAAATATAATAAAATTTTAGAAAAAGAAAATATATTTGAAAAATACGAAATAGAAGGAGCTAAGCTTGTAATTACTGCATTTGGTAGTATAGCAAGAATAGCAAAAGCTGCGGTTAAGAAAGCAAGGAAGAATGGAATGAAAGTAGGATTATTCCGACCTATTTTATTAAATCCGTTCCCAGAAAAGATTGTTGCGGAAATAGCACAAAAAGTTGATGGAATATTAGATATAGAATTAAACTGCGGTCAAATGTTAAATGATATAAAAGCAAGTATAGCTTGTGCCGCAACAATTCCTGTTGAATTTTACGGAAGACCTGCTGGCGTTATGATGACAGTTGAAGAAATATATAAACAAATAGAAACTGTATACAGAAAGATAGTAGAGAAAAAATATGGAACAGCTTGTATATAAAAAGCCCGACTCAATAAGGGATGATTATAAAATAACATTTTGCCCCGGATGTGATCATGGAGTTGCTGTCAGGCTTGTAGCAGAAGTTCTTGATGAACTTAATGTAAGAGAAAAAACAATAGGAATAGCATCAGTAGGATGCAGTGTTTTTTCTTATGATTTTTTCAATGTAGATATAGTTGAAGCTGCTCATGGTCGTTCCTTAGCTGTGGCAACAGGAGTTAAACGTTCAAAACCCGATAAAGTTGTATTTACATATCAAGGTGATGGTGATTTGGCATCAATAGGTATAGCAGAAACAATTCATGCTATGACAAGAGGAGAAAAAGTTACAGCTATATGTATTAATAATACAACATACGGAATGACAGGTGGACAAGCAGGTCCTACGACACTTATTGGTCAAGTGACCACTACAACAACAAAAGGTCGTCAAGTTGATATATCAGGTTATCCGTTAAAAATATCTGAGCTTCTAAAAGAGGTAGATGGAACTGCTTATGTTGCAAGAGTAACATTAGATAGTCCAAGTGCTATATTAAATGCAAAAAAATGTATAAAAAAAGCATTTGAAGCACAGATAAAAGGTCTTGGAACTGGTTTTGTAGAAATTTTGGCAACTTGTCCTACAAATTGGAAACTGACACCTCAAGAAGCTCACGCAAGAGTAAGGGGTGAAATGTCAGAGGTATTTAAGCCCGGAGTATATAAAGACAAAGTAAGTGAGGCATAAATTATAATGGATTCAAATGTATTAATAGCAGGATTTGGCGGACAAGGTGTTTTATTTATAGGTCAACTATTTGCAAAAGCTTGCATGAATGAAGGATTAAATGTAACCTGGTCACCTGCATACGGAGCTGAAATGAGGGGTGGTACTGTAAATTGTACTGTTTGTATGTCTGATGATGAAGTTGCTTGTGCATTTGTTGATGAACCTGAAAATGTTATTGCTTTAAATGGTCCTTCTTTTGAGAAATTTGAAAAGAAAATAAAATCAGGTGGAACAATGGTTGTGAATTCTTCTCTAGTAAAAAGTGTACCATCCAGACAGGATATAATATACAAATTTGTTCCTATGACAGATATCGCTCATAAAGCAGGGCATGAAAAAATGGCAAATATAGTATCATTAGGGGCTTTTATAAAAACGTTTCCTGTTGTTAGTAAAGAAAGTATTATTTCTATTATGAAAAATACTTTAACAGGTAAAAAAGCCTCAATGTTAGAAGGAAACATTCAGGCTTTTGAAAAAGGTTTTGCTTCAATAAATTAAATTTTATTATACTGATGCAGTTTGCGTTTGTTCTTTTTTTGGTAGTTTGCTGTCTACCCAATCAAAAAATTGAACTACAATAGGTCCAATCATTGCTATTACTTCTAACCATTCTTTTGCTTCTGCAGGGCTCATCTGAAACTTTGCTTTGATTTCATCTGTTGATTTTGTATGACTTGATAAAAAATAGTCTTCTTGTTGATTGTTTTTTCTTGCAGCATTTTTAATAGAATTATAAAATGCTTCTTTTTCATCGATACCTTCTGATAATTGTATTAAGAAATCAGATTGCATTTCTTTTACTTGTTTTTGTTTGTTTGAAAGTTGTTGACTTTTACTATGATTGTTTGTGTTAATTTGTTCTGTTCTCATATTTTCCTCCTTACTCCGAATTGTTAATTCATGAAAAACAAAACAATCACAAGAATTTACTTTTTCAGGGAAAAAAAGTAATAAACTTTAAAAATAAATAAGATAAAAAATATGATAAGACGTTAATAAAGTATGATACCAGATTAAATTATATTACAAGTTTTTCAACAATTCCTTTAAGTGCAATTTTAACGTGGGCATAATTTAATCCACCCTGCATATAAGCTGCGTAAGGAGGTCTAACAGGACCATCAGCAGATAATTCAATAGTAGAACCTTCAATAAAAGAACCGCCTGCCATAATTAATTTACTATCATAACCGGGTACTTCATCAGGTACCGGAGTAAGATAAGATTCAATAGGAGAATACATCTGAAGTGTCTTACAAAATTCAAGTAGCGGTTCTGCTTTACCAAATTTAATAGTTTGAATTAAGTCAGTTCTTAATTCATTAGGTTTTGGTGTTGAAATAAAACCAATATCCTCAAAAACCTGAGAAGCTAAAATTGCTCCTTTAATTGCTTCAGAAACTATAGATGGTGCCATAAAAAGTCCTTGGAATATTAATCTTGATTGATTAAGCATAGCACCGCCTTCAGAACCGATACCGGGAGCTGTTAATCTATATGCTGCCTGATTAACATATTCTTCTTTACCAGCTATATAACCGCCTGCTTCAACAATTCCTCCTCCGGGGTTTTTTATAAGAGAACCTGCTATTAAATCAGCACCTACTTCAAGCGGCTCAAGTTTTTCTACAAATTCACCGTAACAATTGTCAACGAAACATATACATTTAGGATTATTAGATTTTACTATATCGACAATTTTTCTTATTGTTTCGATATTGATAGATTTTCTTAAAGAATATCCTCTTGAGCGTTGAATAAGAACCATATTAACAGAAGTATCTATTTTATTTCCTATTGCTTCTAAATCAACATCTGTGTCATTTAGCAAAGGAATTTCTTCATATAAAACACCGTGGCCTATAAGAGATGCTCTTTTGTCACCGCGTTTGCCTATGACTTCTTCCATAGTGTCATAAGGTGCTCCTGCAACCGAAACTAATTTTTCACCGTATCTTAGATTTCCGAATAAACAACAAGCTAAAGTATGAGTTCCTGATACAAAATGGTTCCTTACAATTGCTTTTTCTGCTTTAAAGACATCAGCAAATACTTTATCAAGCGCATCGCGTCCCATATCATCGTGTCCATACCCGGATACTGTTGCAAAATGCTCTAATCCTATTTTATTTTTAACAAAAGCTTTTAATACTTTTTCCTGATTATATTCTTTTATTTCATCAACCAGTTTAAAGTATTTTTCAACTTTTTGTTCGGCATTATCTACTATTTTATTCTTATCAATATTCATAGTTAAATGAAAACATAAAAAAGTAATATATTCAATAAATGAATTTGTTCTAGAAAAAATTCACGATAAGCTGAAAATGTGAGTGAATTTTTTACAAAACGAATCAAAAATTTTGTTTTTGAGTGAACTTGTATCTATAGTGAAATGAAGATGATCAAAGTTTTCAAAAGGTAAATACTTTGTTAGCGAGGATGACTTGTTAACAAAATGCGATACTAGATTAAATTAAATCACCCATTCGGCATATACTAATTTTATAGTTTTTGAAGTAGAATATTACCCAGATGATAGGATTTTTGTTATGACAGAATTAAAAGATAAAGATGAGCAATATAGTATTTTTCTAAAATATAAAGAAAATAATGATGAAAGCAAAGTAGTCAATACATTAAGAGTAATTTTTATAACATTTTTTATTATTGCATTTACCAGTTTCACTATGTTTATTGTTAATAACATAAATGAAATATCATCAATAGTAGAAAGTTTTACAGATACAAAACTTGCCGGTATTAAATTAGAAGAAAAACCTGATTTAACTCCATCAAAATTTAATTTTAAAATGTTAAACAGATATCAAAATATACTTCTTTTAGGAGTAGATTCAAATGGACCTAATACTCTTCCGTATTCTGGTGTCAGATCTGATACGATGATAATTTTAAGTGTAGATTTACACGGTAAAAGTGTAAATGCTATTTCAATTCCCCGAGATAGTAAAGTATATATAGCAGAAGAACATGGAATACAGAAAATAAATGCTGCATACGCTCTTGGCGGAATTGAACTTACTAAAAAAACAATAGAAGAAACTTTAGGAGTAAGAATTCATAATTACATTATAGTTAATACAGAAGGAGTCAGAAAACTTATAGATGCAATAGGAGGTGTTCCTATTCATATTGATCAAAGTATGCACTATAACGATTATTCTGCAAATTTACATATTAACTTTGATAAAGGAGATTATGTATTAAACGGAGAACAAGCAGAAGAATATTTAAGATTTAGAAAAGATATGCTTGGAGATATAGGAAGAGTACATAGGCAACAGAAATTTATAAAAGCGTTAATAGAACAAATAAAATCACCTGAAGCAATAACAAAGATTCCTGAGGCGTTAAAAATAGCAAGTTTGTATACAAGAACAGATTTAAACTTATATCAGTTATCTCAATATGCAGCAGCAGCAAGAGAAGTTGATTTAAATAAGGTTGAATTTGTAATGTTACCGGGTGCTCCAAATAAAAAAGGAATAATAAGTTATTGGATATTAGATCCTGAAAAGACACAGCAAACAATAAATAGGCTAATATACAGAAAAAAAACAGATATGGATACAAATGAAATTGCGGTTGGTATTATGTACTCAAAATCAAAAGAAGTTGAAGCTTATGAATTAAAAGAACAATTAAAAAATCTTGGATATGATGTTAATTGTATAGGAAAATCAAAACAAATTACTGAATCAGAAATTATAGGTTATAATACTCAAGTTTCAGCAGATATAGTTAGGACAATTAAAAGAAAGATACCTGATATTTCCAGATATCATTTTGTACACTCTCCTGTAAGAAGTTTTTGTACAACAAGTGATATTGTAATTACAATAAATGATGACGATATAATAGAAGAATAAAAATAGTAGAAGAAGGAATATGTAAGATGGAAATGTTAAAGATAGCGATCCCAAATAAAGGCAGATTGTCAGAAAAAATATATGATTTATTAAATTGTGCAGGCATGGTTTTTCCTTCAAAAGATGAGAGAACACTTCAAGTAACAACAAAAGATAAAAAGTATTCAATCATATTTGTAAGAACACAAGATATACCGATGTTTGTTGAAAATGGTATAGCAGATATAGGATTTACCGGTTTTGATATTTTAACTGAATTAAAATCAGATGTAGAAAAAATAATGGATTTAGATTTTGGTTATTGTGAGATGGTAGTAGCAGTAAAAGAGGAAGATAGTTATAATTCATCATCAGAACTGCCTCAAAATTTAAAGATAGCAACATCATTTCCTAATATTGCAAGGGATTATTTTGAAAAATTGGGAAAGAATCCAAAGATTATAGAAGTATCCGGAGCAACAGAAATAACACCAAGATTGGGTTTGTCTGATGTTGTTGTTGATATAACATCGTCAGGAGCTACATTAAAATCAAATAAATTAAGAATAATAGATAAGATATTGGAATCAACAGCAATAATAATTGCCAATAAGAATCTAAGTGCTGACAAAAAAGAAAAAACACAAGTTGTGTTAAGAGCACTAAAGTCTGTAATAGATGCAAGAGAAAAGAAATATCTGATGGCTCATGTACCAAAGAGTTCACTGGATGAGATAAGAGGATTCTTACCAGGATTATCATCTCCAACAATAATGACATTAGCAGGTGATGATAATAATGTAGTAATGCACGTAGTAGTTGATGCAGATAAAGTTTTTGACAGTATAGATAAACTGAAAAAACTTGGCGGAAAAGGTATTCTTATAATGACAGTTGATCAAATGGTGAGATAATGAATTATCCTAATATAGAGAGATTAATAGAAATAATAGATATATTAAGAAGTGAAAATGGATGCAGTTGGGATAGAGAACAGACCCATTTTTCTTTAAGAAGAAATATGCTTGAAGAAGCTTATGAAGCTGTTGATGCAATTGATGATAATGATTTTAAGCATTTAAAAGAAGAACTTGGAGATGTATTGTTACAAGTTATTTTACATTCTCAAATAGCAAAAGAAGAAAATGAATTTAACATAGAAGATGTTGCGAAAGGGATTTCAGATAAACTTGTTCACAGACATCCGCATGTTTTTGGAGATGTTAAAGTTAATTCTACAAGTGAAATTTTAGATAATTGGGAAAAGTTAAAGAAAGAAGAAAAACCTCACAGAACATCAATAATGGATGGAATATCAAAAGCTCAATCAGCATTAATGAGTGCTCAAAAAATAAGCAAAAAAGCGGTAAAAGTAGGTTTTGAGTGGCCAAATGAAGAATCTTTATATGATTGTGTTTTTTCAGAAATAAAAGAGTTTAAAGAGGCCAAAAGTATAGAAGATAAAGAAGAAGAACTTGGTGATATTTTATTTGCTATAGTAAATCTTGCGAGATGGAATAAGTTAGATGCCGAGCAAGCACTTTTAAAGGCAAATAAGAAATTTATAAAAAGATTTAAAATAATGGAATCTTCCTCAAATAAAGAATTAGAACATCTTACATTAGAAGAATGGGATTCTTTGTGGAAAAGAGCGAAAAGAGAAACACAAAAACAATAGATTGTTCGAGGCAAAATTCACAATAAGTTGAAAAATGAATATCAGATAAAGTTAATATTCAGTGATAAAAATGCATAAAAAAAAAAGGAACTTTTTAGGGTTCCTCTGAAATTTTTTTCAATTTCCTCGTGTGTTAGTAAAGGTAGTAAGTAAGGTAAGTATGAATATAAAATTTAAAATTGGTATCTTAATTAAAACTTAATTGAATCCTCGTATTTATATAAAGTATTTTTTGAATAAAGGATTGCCTAATTTTTTATAAAATTAACAATTCTTAATATATGGGGTAAAAGATTATTAAATTAAATATTCAAATAATAATCATAATAAAATTAAGAATTGTATAAAGTTCAACAGTAAACAAAAAAACTGATAAAATATAGAAATACGGGATTATTAATAATGGCAAAAGTAGTTTTAATATCTGAAGATGAAAAATTAATTGAAGAAATTAGTGAAATAACAGCTTCATCAGGTTTTGATATCTATGTAATAGATTCAATAGAAGAGGCAGAAGAAAATATAGCTTCTGATAATACTGATATAGTAATTTTTGATGAAGAAAAACCTGAAATAATAAATTTTTTACGCAATTTAAAATTGCAATTACAAACAAAAGATATACGTTCAATATTAATACTTGGCAGAGAGAATAATAATTATGATTATTTAAAATATACAAATAATTACATAACTAAACCAATAAATGAAAAAATTTTATTATCGGTACTGAATTCTTGTTTGCAATTGAGAGAAACATTAAGGATATTATCTAAAAATAATAATGACTTGGCAAAAAGTCTATACCAGTTAAATGTGCTTTATACAACAGGAACACAGCTGGCAGGTTCATTGGATAAAACAAAATTAATAGAAATAACGACAGATGGGTTAGATCAAAGTTTATCATTATCATTAAGTTATGCATTAATTCTAAATGAAGTAAATGATATAAAACTAATTATAAAATCCTTATTTCCAATTTCTGAAAGATTAGAGAATGCAATAAAATTAAGGGCATTAATAAATTATAAAAATTTATTCTCAATAAATCCTAAAATCGATGATATAGAGGTAATAAAATATAATAAAGATCAATATGGAGAATATGATTTAAATGTATTCGGTTTTGATAATTTATTTGCGCCAATAAATATAAAGAATAAATTTTACGGAATAATAGAAGTATTTAGAGAATCTGATTTTATGCAAGATGATACAAAATGTTTTACAACATTAGTAAAACAGGTATCGTTGCCATTAGAAAGTGCAATTTTATATGAAGAGATAAAAGATACAAATATAAAGTTAGAGAAGTTAGAAAGATTAAAGTCAGAGTTTATCTCAATTGTATCACACGAATTAAGGACTCCTTTAACATCTATAAACAGTGCATTAGATATTATCTTAAAGGGTACAACTGGCGAGATAAATGATGCAACAGAAAAATTTTTAAATTTAGCGAAAAGAAATGTAACAAGATTATCGGCAATAATATATGATTTATTAGATTTATCAAAAATAGAAGCCGGTAAGATGGAATTCAGATTTGAGAAAACGAATATAAATCTCCCAGTGGAATTGGTAAAGAATACATTAGAAAGCTTGGCAAAAGAACAGAATATAACAATAAAGACGGAACTTGATAATAATTTAGATTTTGTATATATAGATACACAAAGAATGGAACAAGTTATAACAAATTTAGTATCGAATGCGATAAAGTTTACAAGGGAAAATGGAACAATAGAAATAAAAACAAGAAAAATAAAAGCAGAAGACATAAAAAATAATTCATTTTTTGTTGAAATTCCTTCTAAACTAAGTAAAGAATATGTAGAGATTAGTGTAAAAGATAATGGAATAGGCATTGCAAAAGAAAATTGGAATAAAGTATTTGAGCAATTTAAACAAATAGAGAATTCTTTAAGCAGAAAAGTTGGCGGTTCAGGTTTAGGTTTGCCTATAGCAAAAAGATTAATGGATGCTCATAAAGGATTTATATGGTTAGATAGTGAGCTAAATAAAGGAACAACATTTTATTTAGCTATACCAATAATGAATGAAGAAGAAATTTTTTTCCATTCACTAGAGCAAGATATACAAAAAGCGAAACAAGAACATTTAAATATATCATTAATTTCGTTAAGAGAAAATATAGTTGAAGGAAATGCTTTAATAGATAAAATATTGGAAGAAAACCTCATAAGAAAAACAAATATATTTAAAGAATACAGAATTGAAAAAGACAATAAAAGATACTATTATTCTTATGCAGTAGATATGGATTCATTTGTTTTTGATTTTGAGGTAAGGAAATTAAAAACGTATATAGAAACAAAAAATCAGGAGTATCCAGAGAGTGATATAGTATATTCTGCAGTATTATATCCTCAAGATAGTGAAGATATAGAAGATTTAATAATAAAAATAAATAATTTTTCTAAAGAGGTAAGGGATGAAGAAAATACTAATAGTAGATGATGAAGCAGATATAATAGAGATATTGCAGTTTGTATTGGAAGCACAGGGATATGAGTGTGTAACGGCAATGGATGGCGAAACGGGTTTAAATTTAGCAAGAGAAATTAATCCTGATTTAATAATATTAGATGTAATGATGCCAAAGATAAACGGATATAAAATAAGCAGGTTGTTAAAATATGATAATAAATATAAGGATATTCCAATATTAATGATCACAGCTCGTTCACAAGAAGAAGATAAAGTTATTGGAGAAGAGACTGGTGCAAATGAATATATAACAAAGCCTTTTCAAGTAGATTATGTATTAGAAAAAGTTAAAAGTTATTTAGGATAATGTGATGGAGCTTGTAACAAATAAGACATTAGAGAAATTAAAATATGATTTAGTCCGAGATGGATTAATAAGTTATGAAGATATAGAAAAAGCTCATGAACTTGCTGTTTCGCAGAATGTTAATATAGGTCATATATTGATAAAGTCTAATTTAATCTCGGAAGAAAAGCTTCTTAAATTTTTAGAAAGCAAACTGCACATACCTTATGTTGATTTAAAAGATTATACATTAGATTCAAGATGTTTATCTTACATAAATTTTAATGATGCACAAAAATATAAGATAATTCCATTATTTAAAATAGAAAATGTTTTAACAGTTGCAATGGCAGATCCGTTAGATTTATTTGCAATAGATAAAATAGTAGAAAAAACAGGATGCGATATAGAACCTGTGATAAGTGCCGAGTCATCTGTTTTAAAGAAGATAGAAGAATATTATAAAAGTGATAGTTCTGTAGGTGAAATAAATATAGAAAATTCAGAAACAACATTTGATTGGCAGGAAGAGCTTCATAATGATGTATTATCAGATGAACATATACAGATATTAATACGTGCAATATTAAAGCAGGCAATATTAAATAATGTACATGAAATGTTTTTTGAACATACGCCTAATGGGTTGAGTGTGAATTTTCGAGTAAATTCAGAGATAGTGAATACTGGACAGATACCATCTGTATTGGTAGTTCCTTTTATTTCTAAGTTAAAAACATTATCAGATCTGGATGCAACAGTATGTGAATTGCCGCAACTTGGTAAGTTAATATTTAAAGTAGATGATTTATTGTTAACAGCAAGTATATCTGCATTTCCTACAATAAATGGTGAGAGAATATCATTAAAGATATATAAACCGCCCAAGAAGTTAGAAGATATAGGCTTGACACCTTCTCAGATAGATATAATAAGAAATGAGACCAAGGAAGCTGGGATAATATTAGTTTGTGGTTCATCATTGTCAGGGAAAACACATATTATTTATTCTATATTGACTGATATTGCAGACTCAAATAAAAATATAATGACAATAGAGTCTATAGCTAAATATAATATAGAGAATGTAAATCAATGCGAGTTAAATGAGAATATAGGATTTAATATAGAAAAAGCAATGAGATTTATAGAGTTCCAATCCCCTGATTTAATATACTTTGAAGGTATAACAAGTAAAATAGCATTAGATTATTTTAGTTCATTGGTATTTAAGAATAAGGTTTTAATAACAGAATTCTTGGCAGATAATATGGCAGATTTAAATAAGAAATTATCATATAATGATTTTGAAATGTTTAAGCCATTAATAAATTGTATAATATTTGTTCATAACCAAAAAAGCATAGAAGTTTTTGATAGAAATGAAATAAAGAAATTTATGGCTATAGTATAATGGTCGAGAAAAATTTATGATAGACTGAAAGAGCAATACTAGGTTAAATGTAACATTATTTTAACAAGTTATATTTTAGATGTTAAAAAAATATTTTCAGGTTTTAGACCCAATAGGAATGTAGAAGGGTAATAACTTATGAGAATATCAAAAATAACTAGTATTCAAAACAACAAAAGAATAGCAAATAAACAAGTAAGTGTAGAGAATAAACAGAATCAGAAAAATATAAACATAACAAATCCTTCATTATTATTCCAGCCATATATAGGAAGAGATATAGTATCATTTAGAGCTAAAAATTATAGTGATACATTAAAAGAAAATTATTATCAACTTCCAATAGGATGTTCACCTGATGCATTTCAAATAGATGCCGGTAAAGCATTAAACGAAGGTAAAACAGTATTAGTCGAAGCTCCAACAGGTACAGGTAAAACAGCAATAGCATATTATGTATCAACAAAGAATATGTCAGAAGGAAAGAAGACATTTTATACAGCGCCATTAAAAGCATTAAGCAATCAAAAGTTAAATGAGTTCAAAAAAATATACGGAGATGAAAATATAGGTATTCTAACAGGAGATAGAAGAGAGAATACAGAAGCTCCGATAATAATAATGACTACAGAAGTATATAGAAATATGGCGTTATCAAATTTGTACGGAGAAGAAAATCCCTTGATGAAAAACTTGGGGACAGTTATTTTTGATGAATTTCATTATTTAGGAGATAAAGATAGGGGTCCTGTATGGGAAGAGGCAATGATGTTTACCCCAAAGGATGTACAAACATTAGAGTTAAGTGCAACAATAGGTAATCCTGCAGAATTAAAGAATTGGATAAGCAGTTTAAGAGGAAATAGTAGCGTAGAATTAGTTTCTATCCCTTCAGAAGCAAGACATGTTCCATTGTCTTTTGATATGTTAACAACAAAGGCATATGAAAAATCAGAAAAGAGAATTGCAAAAGCAATAAGAAGAGGAGAAACTCCTGATACAGAAGATACATTAAAGGTAAGAAAACCTAAGTTAAATGATTTTAAAGCGGCAGTTGAGAAATTAAATGAAGAAGATAAATTGCCGGCTATTTTCTTTATATTTAGTAAGAAATATTCAAGAGAAGTTCTTGATCATATGGCAAGAAATGGTGCTGATTTAACAAGTGAAGCAGAAAAAGAAGAAATAGAGAAAATAGTAAATAGATATAAACAAGAAAAATATATCGGTACAGATTTAGATATAGAAGCACTAAAGAAAGGTTATGCAATTCATAATTCAGGAATTATTCCTGATCAGAAAGAGTTAATAGAGGAATTATTCCAGAAGAAACTATTGAAAGCAGTAATTGCAACTGAGACATTAGCTGCTGGGATAAATATGCCTGCTAAGACAGTTGTAATATCAAGTCCATATAAACCATGTGATGACAATGATGATATAAAGAAATTATATGCAGAATCATTGATAAAAATGGAAGAAGAAGAGGAAGAAGATTCCAATGAAGAAGTACAAGAAAAAGGAAAAGAAGATAAAAAAAGAGAGCAAACACCCGTAAGGATGCTAACTGCAAATGAATTTAAACAGATGGCAGGCAGAGCAGGAAGAAGGGGTATAGATACAATCGGCTATGTTTATACAATGCCTACAGACAGGGCATCAGAACAAGATTTCTTATATTTAGAAGTAACAGATTGTAATGCAATAAAGAGTAATTATAATCCTGATTACGGATTTTTGTCAGGATATTATGAACATAATACCGGAGATAATAATCTTTTAGATGTATATGGAAAGACATTTTATGCTTATAGCAAGGATGCAAATGTAAAATCATCAAGAATAGATGAATTAATGACAATAAGTGATCGAAAGAAACAAGTATTGTTAGAAAGAGGCTATTTAACGGATACAGAAGGATATATAGAACCAACGAAGTTGTCTAAAATGGCTTCAAGAATAAAAGGCTATGATACACTATTACTTACAGAAACGGTAGCCTCCAAAGAGTTAAAAGGAATTTCCCCTGAAGCATTAGCAATGTTTGCAGGAGCTATAGCAAATCCATCAAAATCAGATGATACAACAATAGGATATAGTACTGATTTGTCACCGGTATTTCTAAAAGCACAGGAAAGTGTTGTTGATATTGAAGGACGATTAAAGTCAGAAATAAATTCGATTTTAAGAAAGTTTGGAAAAGAATTAGATAGTTTTGCAAACTATGACGATATGCTTGCATTTGCAAATAAGATAGAAAAGCCTGAGATATCAAGAGAAGAAATAGCGATGGAAATAAGCAGGGCTGAAGCAAGAAGAGCTAAAATGTATCAAATAATTAAAACAACGGGAAGTTATTCCGGAGAAGATTTAGTTAAGGCTTTGCAGGCGGGTGAAGTTGTTCCAACAAAAGCATTGGAAAATCACTTAAAATTAGTAGATAACTATAAATCAAGATTAAGAGGCAAGTCTATAGATGAACATATTCAACAATTAAGATTGGAATTAAAAGAAGTAGATACTGGTGCAAAAGGAAATAAAGCAAAGGCTAGAATTGCGAGAAAGCAAAAAGAAATAGAAGATGCAATAAATACGGCAATAAATATGAAGTATTTAGATGAAAATCTTTTAGAAGCATTATCAAGAAATCATCAGTTCATAAAGAAGAATCCGCCTCAACAGGTAAAAAATGACTATAGAGATATAGAAATGGATTATATAAAATTAACAATGAGAGATTTGTTAATTCAGAAAATAGAGGCTCTAAGAGAACTGGAAACAGAAGATAAAGAAGATGTAAGAAGCGATATAGATAAAGATAGCAGACAAATAAATAAAATTTTTAAGAGTATGTTATCAAGAAGCGCATCAATCTATAAGACAGAAATGACAGAAGGTGTAAAATCAAATCCATTAAGAAGTAATTTAGATAGTGCCAGAATTGCATATATCTTGGCGTATTTAAATGAGGAAAACCAATACGATTCAATGTCAAATTGGATGCAATTAATAAAAGTTATGTCAGAGCAAATGGATGAAGGAAGTGTATATAGAAATATAATGCAGACAGCAGATTTGTTGAGCCAGATTGGAGAGATGGCGCAAATTGGCGAGAATAATGCAGAAAGTAAGGAAGAACAAGATTATTATCATGAGCTAAAGAAAACCGCATCTGATGCAAGAATGTTAATAATGAAAAAACCAATTAAGATATAAAAAATGAAAGGTAATGAAAAAATAAAATAACAAACAAGAAAAAAGAGCATTTTAGGACTTGTCAAGAAATTTACAAAAAAATAAAGAAATATTAAGAAAAAGACCAAAAATAAAAAAATACTAGTTGACGAGAGAATATGTTTAATATAAATTTAATATGCTAAGAGGGACATTCGTATATTTATAGCGAATAAATCACAAAGGAAATGGTTTTAAGTCATAGATAAAAATTGTTCCAAAAAAGCGAAGTCAAAAGACAAAAGGAAGTAGAAATGAACGAAAGCAAGCAACAAAGAATCAGAGTTTGTTTGAAAGCATACGATCATAAGTTAATCGACTTATCTGCAAGTAAAATTGTAGAAGTGGTAAAGAGAACAGATGCAAGAGTAGCAGGACCTGTTCCATTACCAACAAAACGTCGTTTATATTGTGTATTACGTTCACCTCACGTTGATAAGAAATCAAGAGAACATTTTGAGATGAGAATACACAAAAGAATCATAGATATTTATGATCCGACAGCACAAACAACAGAAGAATTAACAAGAATGGATTTGCCTGCCGGAGTAGATATCGAAGTTAAATTATAAAAGGTTTAACAGACACATACAATTTAATAGAGGGAGACTCCAAATAAATTGAATGTGATCTACGAGGCAAGTAGAAGAACGTAGCGCTCACAAAAGAAAGGTGAAATATGACACTGGGAGTAATAGGTGAAAAACTTGGGATGACACAGGTTTTCGATAAAGAAGGACTTGCGATTCCCGTAACAGTAATAAAAGTAGATCCGTTAACAGTAACACAAGTAAAGACTGTAGATTCAGACGGTTATAATGCGATTCAAGTAGGTGTAGTACCTGCAAAAGAAAAGCATTTAACAAAAGCCGAAATTGGACATTTTAAAAAGAACGGATTAGATAATTTCAGACATTTACAAGAATTCAGATTAGAAGATCCTGAGAACTACAAAGTTGGACAAAAGATAGATTTAAGTATTTTATCAGAAGGAACAAAAGTAGATGTAACAGGGACATCAATCGGAAAAGGATTCCAAGGTACAGTAAAGAGATGGAACTTTGGAAGAGGACCAATGGCGCATGGTTCAAAAAATCATAGAGAGCCAGGTTCAATCGGTGCAGGTACAACTCCGGGTCGTGTAATAAAAGGAAAAAGAATGGCCGGAAATATGGGTAACGAAAGAGTAACCATAACAAAACTTACAGTAGTAAGAGTAGACAGTGAAAATAATTTGTTATTAGTAAAAGGTTCAGTACCTGGACCTGAAGGTAAATTAGTAACAGTAGTACCATCAAGAGTTAAATGGAACTAACTCAGAGTTCAATAAAAGGAAAAGAGATTATGACAAAAGAAGTTTCAATATTAAGTACAAGCGGAAAGCAAGTCGGACAAATTGCTCTTGATGACAAAGTATTCGGAGTAGAACCGAATTTGCATGTAATGCATATGGCATTAAGAAGACAATTAAATAACGCAAGAGGCGGAAATGCTTGTGCAAAGACAAGAGCAGAAGTTTCAGGTGGTGGAAGAAAACCATGGAAACAAAAAGGGACAGGTAGAGCAAGAGCAGGTTCAATCAGATCACCATTATTTGCAGGTGGTGGTGTAGTATTCGGACCAAAACCAAGAAGTTATGAATTTTCTATGCCTCAAAAAGCAAGAAGATTAGCATTAAGATCTGCTTTATCTGCAAGATTAGATAATACTGTTTTAGTAAAAGATTTTTCTGAAATAACAGAAGCTAAAACAAAGATGGTAGCAGAATCATTAAAAGCTTTAAAGGTTGAAGGAAAGATTTTAATAATTGCAAATACGCAAGCTGCAGAAAATGGACAATTAGAATTAGCAGCAAGAAATCTACCTAACGTAAAAATCATATTACCTTCAAATTTGAATGTAAAAGATTTATTAGAAGCTGATAGCTTAGTAATGACAGAAGCAGCAATAATAGAAATAACTGAGAGGTTATCGAAATAATGAGTACAATGAAACAAAATAAAGAAAGATTATACGACATCATAAAGAGACCTATAATCACAGAGAAATCAATGACAACAGCAGCATTATCTCAATATACATTTGAAGTAGCTAAAGATGCAACAAAAGTAGAGATAGCGCAAGCAGTAGAGTTAGCATTTCCGGGAAGGAAAGTAACAAAAGTAAGAACGGTCTATATGCCGTCACATGCAAAGAGAGTAGGATATTCAGTTGGAAGAACACAATCAAGCAAGAAAGCTATTGTAACAATTGAAGGTGATCCTATTGAAGAATTAGCAGGAGTGTAAACCAATGGGTATAAGAAAAATTAATCCGACATCTCCGGGACAAAGAGGAATGACAAAGAGTGATTTTGCTGAAGTAACAACATCAACACCAGAAAAGTCATTATTAAGACCAATAAGAAAGACAGCCGGAAGAAATAATACAGGCAGAATTACATGTCGTCATAAAGGTGGCGGCCATAAGCAGGCATATCGTGTAATAGATTTCAAACGTGAAAAATTTGGAATTCCTGCTGTAGTAAAAACAATTGAATATGATCCAAACAGAAATGTAAGAATATCATTAGTATGTTATGCAGATGGAGAAAAGAGATATATATTAACTCCAAATGATTTAAAAGTAGGAGATACAATTGTATCAGGACCAGAAGCAGATATACAAACTGGAAATGCATTACCGTTAGAATTAATTCCATTAGGTACAGTAATACACAATGTAGAATTAATACCGGGTTGTGGAGCAAAATTAGTAAGAACAGCTGGCGGCAGTGCACAGTTAATGGCAAAAGAAGGTAACTACGTTACAATAAAAATGCCAAGCTCAGAGATGAGAATGGTAAGAAAAGAATGTTTAGCAACAATAGGCGTTTTAGGCAATGCTGAGTTTAAAAATTTAAAGATAGGAAAAGCCGGTCGTACACGTCACTTAGGAATAAGACCTACAGTAAGAGGTGTAACAATGAACCCTTGTGATCACCCACACGGTGGTGGTGAAGGTAAGACAGGTCCAGGTGGAAATCCTAAGACACCTTGGGGTAAACCAGCATTAGGTCGTAAGACAAGAAAAGTTAAGAAGACATCTGACAAATATATAGTCAGAGGTAGAAAACGCTAATAAAGGAGATAATTAATGACACGTTCACTAAAAAAAGGTGTATATGTACACGATTCTTTAAAAGCAAAGATAGATAAATTAAATGCTAATAAAGAGAAGAGAGTAATAAAGACTTGGTCCAGAGCGTCTATGATTACTCCTGAGAATCCGGACATGGTTGGACATACAATAGCAGTATATAACGGTAAAACTCACGTACCTGTATATATATCAGAGCCAATGGTCGGACACAGACTAGGTGAATTTGCACCTACAAGAATGTTTAGAGGCCACGCAGGGCAAGATAAAACAGCGAAGAGGAAATAGATTATGGAAGCTAAGGCAAGACAAACAGATATAACAATGCCGGCAAGAAAATTACGCAGAGTAATAAATCTTGTAAGAGGCAAATCAGCATCAGAAGCATTAAGCATGTTGAAGTTTATGCCATATTTTGCAGCAAGAGTTGTAGAGAAAAATATAACTGCAGCAATAGCAAATGCAGCTGAAAAATTTGGTGCAACACCGGAAAGTTTAAAAGTTTCTGAAATATATGCAGATGAATCAAGAACACTTAAAAGAGGTAAACCGAGAGCTCAAGGTAGAATTTATTCAAGAGTAAAGCGTACATCTCATTTAACTGTTAAAGTAACAAAAGAATCAAAGTAGAAGGTAATAGATATGGGACAAAAGACACATCCAACCGGATTTAGAGTAGGAATAATACAACCTTGGTTTAGCACATGGTTTGCAAAAAAGGATTATCCTGAATTTGTCGCAGAAGATGCAAAAATCAGAAAATTTGTAAAGAAAAGATTATATGCAGCAGGCATATCAAGGATATTAATAGCAAGAAAAGCTCAAAATGTTACTGTAACAGTAGTAACAGCGAAACCAGGTGTAGTAGTAGGCCGTGGCGGACAAGGAATAGATGAATTAAGAGTTGCAATTGCAAAATTAATTAATAAAACTGTAACTGTAGATGTAGTTGAAGTAGCACGAGTTGATGTAGATTCACAGTTAGTAGCTGAATCAATAGCGCTTCAATTAGAGAAGAGAATTGCATTCAGAAGAGCAATGAAACAAGCAATGCAAAGAGCAATGAGAGCCGGAGCTCAAGGTATCAAAGTTATGGTATCAGGCAGATTGGGCGGAGCTGAAATAGCACGTAGCGAATGGGCAAAAGAAGGTAGAATACCTCTTCAAACATTAAGAGCTAATGTTGACTATGGTTTTGCAGAAGCTGATACAATAATGGGAAAAATTGGTGTTAAGGTTTGGATATTTAAAGGTAATTTAATGCCCGGAGAAATGGCAGATCAAAACATCAAAGCGAAGAAAGCTGGAGCTAATAATTTCGAAGAAAAACCGGTAGGTTCAAGAAGAAAGAAGAAAGCGGCAGTTCAAACAGTACAAGAAGCAAGTACTGAAGAAGAAAATAATTAGTAAACAATGAATTAGGAGCGAAAAACAATTATGTTAATGCCCAAGAAAACTAAATATCGTAAAATGATGAAAGGCAGAATGAAAGGACATGAGACCAGAGGGACTCAACTAGAATTAGGTTCATATGGTTTACAAGCCCAAGATCCTGCATGGATAACAAGCAGACAGATAGAAGCTGCAAGAAGAGCTATGACTCGTGAAATCAAAAGAGGCGGAAATGTTTGGATAAAGATATTCCCTGATAAGCCAATAACAGCAAAGCCTGCAGAAACTCGTATGGGTAAAGGTAAAGGTAATCCAGAGTATTGGGTAGCTGTTGTAAAACCAGGTAGAATTCTTTTTGAATTAGATTATCCACAAAGAGAAGTAGCTATTCATGCACTTGAGTTAGCTGCTCAAAAACTTCCAATCAAAGTAAAAATTGTTGAGAAAACAGGTGAATAGCTATGAAATTAGAAGAAATACGTGAAAAATCGATTAAAGAACTTAATGAAATAGTAGTTGATTGTAAAAAGCAATTATTTGATTTAAGATTCAAAAAATTTACAAATAAATATGAAAATGCTACTGATTTGGGGAAAGCAAATTCTCAAATAAAAGAAATCAGAAAAACAATAGCAAGAGTAAAAACAGTAATAAAGCAAAAAGAATTAGCATAAAAATGAGGTCAATAAAAAATGCCTAAGAAAGAAAAGCAAGGTGTTGTAGTAAGTAATAAAATGGAGAAGACAGCTGTAGTAAAGGTTGCTTCATACAATCAACATCCAAAGTATAAAAAAATTATAGAAACAACTAAAAATTACAAAGCGCATGATGAATTAAATCAATGTAGTGAAGGTGATATTGTAAGAATAGTTGAATCTAAGCCAATTTCAGGTGGAAAACGTTGGGTTGTATCTGAGATTGTAGAAAAAGTAAAATAACAAAGAAGTTAAGTTAATTTCAAAGGATGAAATAAGATGATACAGCAAGAGACAAGATTACAAGTAGCAGATAATACAGGTGCAAAAGAGCTGTTATGCATACGTGTAATGGGCAGTTCAAATAAGAAATATGCACATGTAGGAGATGTTATAGTAGCAGCAGTAAAAGATGCTACACCAAACATGGCTGTAAAGAAATCTGAAGTCGTAAAAGCAGTTGTTGTAAGAACAAAAGCAGACATCAAAAGAGCAGACGGCAGTGTAATCAGATTTGATGAAAATGCAGCAGTAATAATAAATAAAGACGGTAACCCGAGAGGTACTCGTGTATTCGGACCGGTTGCCAGAGAGCTTAGAGATAAAAACTTTATGAAAATAATTTCTCTTGCTCCGGAAGTAATTTAGGAGACGAAAGATGAGAAACAAAAAACCAGTTGAAAAGCATAGCATACATGTTAAAAGCGGAGATAAAGTTGTTGTTACCTCTGGAAAAGACAAAGGTAAAGTAAGTTCCGTAAAAAAAGTAATAACATCAGAAAATAAAGTAATTGTTGAAGGTGCAAATATAGTAACAAAAGCACAAAAAGCACAAGGTGGAAACCAAGGCGGATTAATTAAGATGGAAGCAGCAATGGATTCATCAAAAGTAATGTTATATTGTCCTGCTTGTGAAAAAGCAACAAGAATAAAATATGATGTTGTTGATAATAAAAAAGTTAGAATCTGCAAAAAATGCGGAGAAAAATTAGACTAGTACAAAGTATGGGTATTCCGTAAGGGGAATACATTCTACGAGAAGGAAAGAAGAAATGACAGTATTAACAAGAAACTTAAAATCAAAGTATGATGAAGAAGTAAAAAAAGTTCTTCAAGAAGAATTCAAATATGAAAATGCTCATCAAATACCCAAATTAAGTAAAATTGTTTTAAACATGGGTGTAGGAGAAGCTTGTCATAACTCAAAGTTAGCAGAAGCAATAGTAAATCAATTAACAAAGATTTCAGGACAAAAAGCTTTATCAACAAAAGCAAAGAAGTCAATTGCTGCATTCAAATTAAGAGAAGGAATGCCAGTTGGTGCAATGGTAACGCTTAGAGGCGAAAGAATGTATGATTTCTTACAAAAGCTTATATGTGTTGTACTTCCAAGAATTCGTGACTTTAGAGGAGTAAGCACAAAGAGTTTTGATGGAAGAGGAAATTATACATTAGGGTTAAAAGAACAGTCATTATTTCCTGAAATTTCTTATGATGAATTAGATGCAGTTCATGGTATGAACATTTCAATAATAACGACAGCAAAAACAGATGAAGAAGCAAGAGCTTTATTAAGAGCACTTGGAATGCCATTTAAAAAATAATAAAAGGAGTAAATCGTGGCAAAGAAAGCAATGATAAATAAAGAGCTAAGAAGAGAAGCATTAGCAGCAAAAGGAAAATATCCAAGAGTTAGATTACATAATAGATGTTCAATATGCGGAAGACCACATGGTTTTCATAGAGATTTTGGAATTTGCAGAATATGCTTAAGAAAGATGGCTCATCAAGGTTTATTGCCGGGTGTAGTAAAAGCTAGCTGGTAATCAATAAGTTGATTTCGATAACTTTTCTATACTGCTGGATAAATTTTAGTAAGTAGTTGACGAGAATTCGTTATAAAAAGTAAAGGAATAATAAAAAATGAATACAGATCCAATAGCAGATATGCTAACAAGAATAAGAAATGCAAACATGGTATCATTACCACAAGTAGAGATGCCAAGTTCAAAATTAAAAGTGGAATTAGCAAAATTATTAAAGTCAGAAGGTTATGTAGAAGATTATGCTGTAATAGAAAAAGAAGGCAGCAATTTCAAGACATTAAAAATAACTTTAAAGTATGATGAAAAATCAAAGCCGGTAATTTCTAATTTAAAGAGAGTATCAAGACCGGGTTTAAGAAATTATTGTAAAGCAAAAGATATACCGCAAGTATTAGGTGGAATGGGCATAGCAATAATATCAACAAGTAAAGGTTTACTAACAGATAGAAAAGCTAAAAAAGAAAATGTTGGCGGTGAAATTCTTTGCTATGTATGGTAATCATAGATAAATAAAGGCGTAAGATATAAAATTGGAGATAAAAAGATGTCACGTATAGGCAAATTACCGGTAATAATACCAGATGGTGTTGAGGTAACAATAGAAGGACAAAAAGTAACAGCAAAGGGACCATTAGGTACTGAATCAGTTGAAATACGTCCTGAGATAACAATAGAAAAAGAAGATAATAAGATAGTATTAACAAGAATAAATGATGAAAGAAAATCAAGATCACTACATGGTTTATCAAGAACATTAGTAGCAAATGTTGTAAATGGTGTTAAGAGTGGATTTACAAAAAAGCTTGAAATAGTTGGTGTAGGTTATCGTGCACAAATGCAAGGTAATACATTAAACTTAGCTTTAGGTTATTCACATCCTATAGACATAGTTGCACCAGAAGGAATAAAAATTGCAGTTGATCAAAATACAAAAATAACAATTACCGGTTCAAATAAACAAACAGTAGGTGATGTTGCTGCTTTAATAAGAAGCAAGAGACCACCTGAAGTATACAAAGGAAAAGGAATTAAATACGAAGGCGAACATATAAGAAGAAAAGCCGGAAAAACAGGTAAGAAATAAATAATTTAAGTAGAAGAGCCAAAATAAACCCTTGATAATATCAAGAAGGTTTGGGTGAAAGGAAAGAAAAATGATAAAACAAGTAAACAAAAAATTAGCAACTCAAAAACGTCATCAAAGACTAAGAAATAAAATTGCAGGTACTGCAGAAGCACCTCGTCTAGCAGTGTATAGAAGTACAAAACATATATATGCTCAAATAATCGATGATGTAAAAGGTGTAACATTAGTATCAGCTTCTTCATTAGATAAAGAATTAAGAAGTGAATTAGCACATGGTGGTAATGTTGAATCTGCAAAAGTTGTTGGAGAAGCTATTGCAAAGAAAGCTTTAAAAGCAGGAATTAAAGATGTAGTATTTGACCGTGGTGGTTTTTTATACCATGGAAGAGTTGCAGCTTTAGCTGATGCAGCAAGAGAAGCTGGTTTAAATTTCTAATTATAAACTTAAGAAGAATAATTATAAAAAAGACTCCTAAAATGGAGTCTTTTCTATAATAAATAATTTGTCTGAGAAAAAATTCACTATAAGCTGAAAGTGTGAGTGGATTTTTTTTACAAAATGAACCAAAAACTTTGTTTTTGAGTGAGCTTGTATCCTTAGCGAAACGAAGGTGAGTGGCGTTTCCAAAAGGTGAGTACATTGTTAGCGAGGATGAGAAGGTAACAAATTGCTATACTAGATTAAATAATTTTATTTCTTAATAATAGCGTTATCTTTGATTTCAAAAATTTCTACATCTTTTAAGTATTCTTCTTTAAAATGTAGAGTATCAACAGATGTGATAATTGTTTGAGTTTCATTTCCAATAGTATTAAGTAAGAAATTTTGTCTTAAATCATCAAGTTCTGCTAATACATCATCTAATAATAAAATAGCATTAGTATTAATTTTTTCTTTTATTAATTGAAGTTCGGCAAGTTTTAGTGCTAAAACAATAGTTCTTTGTTGTCCTTGAGAGGCATATTTTTTAGAATCATTATCATTTATAAAAAATGAAATATCATCTCTATGTGGCCCCAAAACAGATTGACCTCTAATAATTTCTTCAAGTTTTTTTTCTTCAAGTTTTCTTTTAAAGTTTTCAAGAATATATTCGTTGTTAAATTCTATTTTTTCACAGTTGGAAATATCACCAATTATACAGGAATTATAAAATGTTGATAAATTTTCTTTGTTAGATATTTTAGAATGTTTTTCTTTTGCAATTTTTTGTAGTTCATAAAGAAAATTTAATCTAATAAAAATAATATTACTTCCAGTAATTGCAAGTTGTTCATTCCAGACATCTAATAAAGAAGTATCAGAATTAATATTTCCTTTTAAATTTTTTAGGTAATTATTTTTTTGAGTTTTTATTTTATTGTATTTTGAGATTCTTTCTGAATATGCAGGAAAAATTTGGCTAATAGCTAAATCAAGCCATTTTCTTCTGTCTTCCGGTGTTCCTCTTAATAGCAATAAATCATTAGTTGTAAAGCAGACAGTAGAAATATTGCTTATAAATTCAGAAGATTTATTTTTGCTTAACCCATTTACTTTAAGTTTTTTTCTATTTGGTGGATTTATATATATTTCCAAGTCAATATCAATATCAAATTTTTTAACTTCAGCTTTAATACTGCAATAATTTTCTCCCCAACGAATTAACTCATTATCGGTTTTAGCTCTTAGAGAATCAAGTGTTGAAAGATAATAAATAGATTCTAAAAGATTAGTTTTTCCTTGAGCATTCTTTCCTATAAATAGAATTTTATTAGATTTGAAAGAAATTTCAATATCATTATAATTTCTGAAATTTTTTATTAGTAATTTCTTTATAAACATATATTAATTATAGCAAAGAATAGCAATGAGATAATAATAAATTGTCCGAGAAAAAATTCACGATAAGTTGAAAGTGTGAGTGAATTTTTTTTACAAAATGAACCAAAAACTTTGTTTTTGAGTGAGCTTGTATCCGTAGTGAAACGAAGGTGAGTGGCGCTTCCAAAAGGTGATTACTTTGTTAGTGAGGATGAGAAGGTAACAAAGTGCGATACTAGATTAAATAATTTAATAATATATGCATAAAGGGCATAAATCTGATAATATAGTAAGTATATAGTAGGTTAAAAAATGATAAAAGATAAGATAATTGATATTGGGAAAAAGTTATATTTAAAGAATCTTACCGTTGCAACATCCGGGAATATAAGTATAAAAACAGAAGAAGGAATTTATATTACTGCATCAGGTACTTCATTAGGTAATTTGAGAGAAGAAGATATTGTATTGACTGATTTAGAAGGTAATGAGATATCCCAAGGGAAAGCCTCATCAGAGAAAAAATTGCATGTTGCAATTTATAAATTGCGACCTGAAATAAATGCAATAATCCATACTCATCCGGTATATTTAACCTCTTTTGCGGCATGTCATAAATCATTAAAAGAACCTATAATGTCCGAGAATATTTTATATTTTGAGGATATACCTGTAGCAAAATATGCAATGCCGTCATCAGATGAACTTGTAGCTAATACAATAAAACATATAAAGAAAAGAGATGTAGTAATCATGGCAAATCATGGAGCAATAGCACTTGCAGATAATATAGAGCATGCTTTTTCCAAGATAGAAACAGCTGAATATTATGCACAAGTAAGTATATTTTCAAATATTATTGGTAATCCTGTAAGTTTGCCAAAAAAAGAAGTAGCCAAATTGATAAAACTGAAAAATACTAAGAAATAAATTATTCGAGAAAAAATCACTTCACACTTTACGCATAGCGTGAATTTTTTCGTGTTATGGTTTTAGAATTTGAGTTCTTTGTTAGCGAGAATGACTCGCTAACAAAGAGCAATACCATATTAGTAATTAAACAAGTTTATCAAAAATAGAAGCAGGGTCTTGTTGATCAGCAGGCTTTTTCCCTTGGAATTTTTCAATGTATTTTGATTTTATAGAATCAAAAAATTCTTTAAGACTTGTATCTGTAACTTCTTTATCAAATAAAATGTCATATTCTTCATAGTTTGGTTTATCTAAATCTACAACAGAAACAAGATGTGACCTGAAATCATCCGGAAATGATTTATAATTAATTGCAAGACTATGATCATCACTTACTTTAACAGCCAATATATAAGCCAAATTATTTAAAGACTTGATAATAGCATTTTGTCTTTCTGGTGGTAGTTGTGATATGTTTTGAGCAATTAATCTTTTTTCATCATTATTTCTTCCAATTCTTGTATAAGCCCCAAAAGAAATATTGTTAGTTGAACTAATATTCATAATATATAAACTCCTTATTCATCAGAATATAAAATATGAGAAAGAAAATATTTGCTATATCATGTCCGAGAAAAATGTACGAGAAAAAATTTATGATAAGCTGAAAGTGTGAGTGAATTTTTTTTACAAAACGAACCAAAAACTTTGTTTTTGAGTGAATTTGTATCCATAGTGAAACTAAGGTGAGCAAAATTTTCAAAAGGTGAGTACTTTTTTAGTGGGAATGACTCGGTAAAAAAATGCGATACCAGATTAAATTTAGGTATTTATAATTTTGAACCTTGAAATGAATTTCTAGCTTCAAGAAGTTTATCAATTTTATTGAGAACAACAAATTTTTTACTTAACCAAGCAGGTGCAAGCATGTTAGGTTTTAAACCATTTCCGGCTATTCTGTGAATAGTAACTTCAGGAGGGAGTAATTCAAGGAAATCGCATGCTGTTTCAACATATTCATCTTCTTCCATCATAGGGATTTTGCCCTGAAAATAAAGTTTAGTAAGTCTTGTATTATTTAGAACACAAAGCAAATGGATTTTAACGCCATTAATACCTAAATCACCTAAAACTTTTGCAGTTTCAAGCATGTCTTTTTTAGTTTCAGTGGGTAATCCTAGAATTACATGTGCACAAACATTAATATTTCTTTTCTGAGTTTTTTTTAGAGCATGACAAAAAGTCTCAAAAGAATGTCCTCTATTAATAAATTTTAATGAACGCTCATGAATACTTTGTAGGCCATATTCAAGCCAGATATAGTGATTTTTAGTATAATCAGCAATCAAATCAAGTTTTTCATCATCAACACAATCAGGTCTAGTACCTATAGACATGCCAATAACATCATCATGTGAGAGAGCAGAGTCATAAATTTTTTTGAGTTCTTTAACCGGTTTATAAGTATTTGAGTATGCTTGAAAGTATGCAAGGAACTTTTTTGCTTTATATTTGTCTATAGATAAAGAAATGCCCAAATCCAATTGTTCTTTGATAGAAATATTATTAGGATAGAGTTGAGAAAAACTTCCGCCATTATCACAAAATATACAGCCCTCATTAGAAATTGTTCCATCTCTATTTGGGCATGTAAAACCAGCATCTAATGTAACTTTATATACTTTAACGCCATATAAGTTTCTAAGATGGTCACTAAAACGATTATACCTTTTATTAGTATTATAAAAAAACATTAGTCTTGTTTATCATCAACAGCAGGATAAACGTAGTGTTCACCGCAGTTTGGGCAAATAACTTCTTGTTGTTTTCCATTTTCCAGTATTGCAACTTCGAAGAGGCACTTACATCCTGATTGAACACATCTAATTGCCCATGTTGGTCTAACAATTCTTGCCATAATAAAATCCTTAAATAACTATAAAATAACTAAAAATATTATATAAAATATAATAATATATGCAAATCATTAACTTTTATGAAGGTTGAAAAAGCTTATTAATATTGCTTTTTAGGAAAAAGATAAAAAATAAAATAAAAAAAGATAAAAAAAGATAGAAAACATGTGTTGACTTAAATTTTTGTTTGGAATACATTAATAAACGTGGAAGTTGCCACGGAGCTGAAAGCTGAAACTTATAGCGAATATAAGATTTTTAATTAAAAAGCTTAAAGCTAATGAAAATTACACCGAAAGGTGTTAATGGTGAGACTAAAATCTAAACATCTCAAAAAAAAATAAAAAATAACAAAAAAGTTGTTGACAATAAAAATTGAGATGATAATATAGAAGATGTCGCTAAACCAAGTGACTGATAAATTTAAAGGAATGTGGAATAAGACGAATGGTTGAGATTTTGCTGACTTTAAATTGAGAAGAGATAGAACATTGAAAACAGAATAGCTGAAAACGATAAATACCTGTTGATTTTGAAAAAATGAAACGGACACAATAAAATGAAGTCGAGCAATCCACGCGAGTGGATGATGGACATAACTTTTCTGACAATGGAGAGTTTGATCCTGGCTCAGGATGAACGCTGGCGGCGTGCTTCATACATGCAAGTCGAACGTGAAGCTGACTTCGGTCAGTGGAAAGTGGCGGACGGGTGAGTAATACATAGGAAATCTGCCCTTAGGTGGGGGACAACAGTTGGAAACGACTGCTAATACCGCATATGAGCTTGGTTGAAATGCCAATCTTGAAAACTCCGGTGCCTAAGGATGAGCCTGTGCCTGATTAGCTAGTTGGTGGTGTAATGGACTACCAAGGCGACGATCAGTAGCTGGTTTGAGAGGA
>CALVED010000009.1 GCA_944326485.1 Candidatus Gastranaerophilales bacterium
TCTCGGAACCCGTCAAACTACGGCTCATTACTTTCGCCTTGTTTGTCGTGGAATCTTGTCATCCCGATTTTTATATTGGCTCGCAAGTTCTTCCGCTTCGTGATTTTCTATACAAAAAACCATAAGAAAATCATCTCTCGGAACCCGTCAAACTACGGCTCATTACTTTCGCCTTGTTTGTCGTGGAATCTTGTCATCCCGATTTTTATATTACCTCGCAAGTTCTTCCGCTTCGTGATTCTATGAGGTATACTAATCAAAAAAGGATTACTAATATGCAGAAAATAATAAATTTACTCGATATAGAATATCTTGATACAATAAACAAAAAAAACATATTTGATAATGAACAAAGCTCATTAACTCTTATTTCTTTTAAAGAAGGTAATGAAAGAAGCCCACATTGTGATGAAAAAGATGAAGTTGCACAAATAATTGAAGGAATAGCAGATATTACAATAGGAAAAGAAAAATATAGATTACAAGCAGGAGAAATGATAGTTATGCCGGCTAAAATTCCTCACGGACTAAAAGCTATAAAAGATACTAAAATGTTATTACTACGTCCAAAACATATTCATAATTAAAAAATATATTTCCTAAAAATATACCAATTTTTTATATTTCTTTTGAATTTATCTTCAAACTATATTGATAACTCTATATCAATTTGCTATAATTATAGCAGGAAGGGAAGTGTAAGTAATTGATTAATCCATTAAGTTTTAATGCAAATAGCTTTTATAACCAACAAAAAAAAGCTTTAATAAAACAACGTTATAATGAAGTATACGCTCATGAACAAAAGCATAAAAGTGCTGCAGGTTCATTAGGCGGTGCTATTGTTATTGAAAAAAATGCCCAAGGAATACCAACAGGCGGACACGTTGATATAAAAATGCCTGTATTAGATAAAAAAAATCCAGATAAAACCATAAAACACGCCAATACTGTTATTAAAGCAGCAATGGCACCATCTGACCCTTCTAATCAAGATTATAAAGTTGCAGCAGATGCGAAGGCAATAAAATCCCAAGCACAAAATTATCAAAAAGAAAACGGACAAAAACTAAACATTCTTGCTTAATTGTTTGTTCTAATCAGCAGATTGTTCTATATATTTTTCAGCTAAACTTGAGACATTAACAGTAAATTGATCATAATCAAAATCCTCAGGAGTTTTTAATATTGTACCAATTTTATCGGCAAGAAGCCTATCAAGTTGCATGCCTGTTTCACCTGTACCTTTATTCCAAGCATAAGCACAATATTCTCTCTCACTCATAGCAGCATCATCTGCCGTAAGTGCATATCTAATATAATCCAAATCTTCTGAATTTAATTTAAAATCAGAAGAATTATTGGCTATGTGCTCATTCAATTTTCTCAGACATAATTCTTCATTATATTCATTATCTACACCTTTATCACCTTCCTGTGAGCCATTAACAGACAATAACCAAGACTTTAACAAATTTCTCATTTCTGACTTTTCTTCTGAATCAGCAATACTATCATATAAATTTGTTATATTATTAATAATTTCTTCTCCTTTTGTTAACGCAGTATTTTTTTCTTCTTCAGAAGTCAATCCTAATTTTTCTTCTAGATTTGAATGCTCATTTTTCAATACATCTTTATATTCATCATAATTTTCATACAAAGAAGTTAAAACAACCATAGTTGCTACAGCAGCTTTATCCGGATTGTCATATAAATTATTTGTAGCAACGCCTTTAGCGGTTACCCCATATTCTTTTAATATATCTTTTTGTTCTTGCGTTAACTTATCACCATTTAAAAAATCATAAATTTTTACCTGTGTAAGCCCTGATGATGCAGATGCCCCACCCATTATATTAACATCACACCATTTAGCAATTCTTCTAAATAAACCGCCAATTCCTGTATTCTCAGATACATAACCAGCTTCTTTACCCATTCCTGTTTCTTGGCTTGCAAGTGCTAAAGCTATACAAGCAAGATTATCATACTCTTCATCTGTCAAACCCAAATCTGACATTAATTCAGTCTTATTTGCTTTTAACCCCTCTAAAAACTTTTCGCCATCTGTATCTATATTATCATCTACTTGAATATTTTCAGAAAAAGTTTCATCGAAAGTAGTTCTATTATCTTCTGTTTTTTCTGTGCCAAATAAAATCGTAATATCGTCTAAATCAATGTTTGTATTATTAAATCCGGAATTATTCTTATTATAATTCGAACAATTTAAATAATAATTATCATTTATTCCACCGCTCATTTTCTTACCTTCTTTTTGTTTTTTTATTTGATAACGGCAAAATATTTAAAATCTTTAATAATTATATTACAAGCCAGCTTCTCTTTTGATTCTTCGCATAGCAGCCCTTCCAACATTATCTCTACCAAATTCTTTCAAAGCAGAACCTTTTAAATATTTATTTTCTTCTTTTGAAAGAAGTCTCTTAAATTCTGAAGCTGATTTATCTCCATATCTATGTTGCAAAGATTCTGCAGCTTTTTTTAAACTTTCTTTTTCTTCTGTTCTTGTCCTACCTAAAAATGGAATTTGACTTTCCATAAAACCACTATTTCCCATCATTTGAGAAAAAGAAGCTTGTGACATTGCTGAACTAAAAGCAGGAATTGCCTGTTCCGTAGATAATCCTGATGCTAAATATGAAACTACTTCAGGTCCAAAATAATATATAGCTGCACCTGCTGCAATTGCCGATGCTATTATAGCTGCTGCTTTTATTAATTTCTTCTTAGTTGCTTCATCTTTTTCCTGATTTACTAATTCATCAACTTTTAACATAAATTCTTCTATATCGGGATTTTCTTCCTTAGGCAACAATTTTGTCAGTTCTGGAACTATCTCTTTAAAATTATCATCTCTTTGAAGTTCTATTAATTTTGCTCTTACTATTGCACTATTATATGCTTTTATATCGCTAACATTATCTTTTATAGAAGAAAGATATTGAACCATACTTTTTATTTGAGCTATTTGGGTTTCTTGATTAGATAAAGAGCTTTGTGCATAACCAGATATAATATCACTTTGTGAATTTATTGACTTATCTATATTTTGTAATAAAGAAGCTATTTTTCTGCCTTGTGCATTTATATCATATTCTTGATTTATTGCTAAGAATCTTTCACTAACAATTTTTCTAAGTTCATTAAAATCAACACTATTATCATTATCAGCAAGAACATTTAAAACTATTGATTCATAATAAATCAAATCATCTATTATATTAGTAATATTAATGTTAGGATTATTCATCAATAACTTAAAGTTTTTATCATCTTTATATCTTGATATAAAGTCCTTTTGTTCTATTCTTTTTTGTTGTCTTATTAAACTTAAAACTTCGCTGTCTTCTTCATCTGATAAATTTTCATTAATTGAATCTAATAAAGTAATATTACGGTCCGTTATTCTATCAACAACATCTGCATCAAAATATTGTTGAGCTTCTTTTACAAGACTAATCCATATTATTTTAATTAAATCATAATTTCCATTTTTTCTTGCATTTTTAAATGATGTTATTTTATCTTGTGTTTTTTCTGCCTCTTTTTTTGTCGAATAATTAATTTTTTCCACTAACAAACCAAACAAATATTCTACTTTTTGTTTTGCTTCGTTATCATCATTTCTCAGTATATTAAAGTCATAACAAGGTTGAAAAATATTTGTAGCTGCATTTTGTTTTATTTCTTTTTCCTCTTCTGCCAACTGATTTAATATTCTTATGGTGTTATTTTGAAGATTAATTATATCATTCGGTCCTATACCTGCTGAAATAACCAAGAAAAATAAAAGAGAATCTTGTTGTTTTATAAAAATTGACTTTTGTGCCGGTGTTAAATCTTGTTCTTTTTCAATAATATCTTTATAAGAATCTCTTGCTAATTTTACTAATGCATTTGATTTTTCTATCATATTAAGAGTTGAAGATATTAAATAACTACTTTTGGAATCATCCTTCAATA
Organism: Candidatus Gastranaerophilales bacterium; assembly: GCA_944326485.1. Classification (GTDB taxonomy): domain Bacteria; phylum Cyanobacteriota; class Vampirovibrionia; order Gastranaerophilales; family Gastranaerophilaceae; genus Avigastranaerophilus. The sequence goes on from CALVED010000009.1 coordinate 3,991, forward strand.
CATTTCTAAGCCATAAACCTTTTAATCTTTTCGTTGCATAATTTTCACTTGCATGTTTCCCTTCTTCCATATCAATCCATAAATCAACAAGTGAAATTCCACCAATATAAACTTTTTCAATATGTTCAGCCTGATTTTCAATAGAATCTGTATTATCTCTTATTGCTTGAATTTCATTTAATAAATCATTATTTTCCTTTTCAAAATCATCTAATGTTGAATCATTTCCCAAAGTAATGCCATCATCTTGTTTTGAAAGAATTGCTTCTTCTAAAGTTTTAAATGCTTGTCTTGCATTTTGAGAAACATATAGAGGGTTATCTTTATCATATGTCCTAAAATAAAACATCTCATTATTGAAATTATCAATATTTCTTTGGGAAATATTACCACGCAATTTTTGCTGATTAATTGTATCAACATAATCCTGTTGTGATGGATTTGTTGTACGTTGTAAAGTTTGACGTAAAATATCACAAATTTGTTGATTTGAATAATATGTATTATCTCCCTTAAAGAGTTCTTCTAGTAATAGAAAATTATCAGGCAATGGTTTTCCTACATTTTTCAAGTAGCCTTTTATTATTTTATCAGCATTACCTTTGTCTGCGTATGGAATGCCTATTTTAGAAGTTATTATTTCATCATCCATTAAACATTCATCAATATCAAAAGGATAATTTGTTGTTAAAAATAAAGTACATTTATATTTATCAGAACAATCTTTCATAAATGCTTTTAATTGTTCTAAAATAGGAGAATCGGGATTTGCAATATAATCAAATTCATTAATTACAATAATTGTTCGTTTTTTATCATCTTTGCTATTTTCATAATCTTCTTTAGATTTTTCAGCAGTAGCTTTTATTTCTTCAAAAGTTTTTTCATAATCAAAATTATTTGATGCATCAATATTAACAACATTAGATAAGGTTTGTTCAGCTAAGGCAGAGGCAAAAAAAGTTTTTCCGCATCCTGTCGGTCCAAAAAATAAAATTGCATTAGGGACATCAGCACCTTGCGAAGTTCTATCTTTTGCCATTGTTTTAATTACAAAATCACTCATCAGTGTATCTTTTATTTTGTCATAACCAAATACTTTGTTAAATCCTTTATTATCCGCCAAATTATTCATTGCAGTAAAGAAAGAAGCCAAAATTGCCTGATCTTTTTCAAAATCAAGTACAGATGAAGAATTAAGAAGTTCATTCAATTCTTCATATTGCCTTCGTATTCTTGCTATATCCATTGCATTTTGAGTATTTCTATGAACCCTATAAAATCCGTATTGAAGTCCGTCTGTTTCTTCCATTTCGCTTAGTATTTGTTTTTTATCTCCATTTAAAGAATCTATTCTATTTAAAACATCTTCATTTCCTTTAAATACAATCGGAGATGTTGTTGTTTTATATTTATTGTTATATAAAGATATATTTGAATAATTATTTGAAACTCTCATTCTATAAACCTCTTAATTAATAAAAAGCTTAATCATCAAACCTTGTAAAATCATTTTCATCCATTGAATAGCCTGTTACAACATAGGTAAAATCATTAATAAGTTTTTTTGATTTATCATTAAGCCTTTCGAGTTCAGTTGTTACAACTTTTAATCTTTCTTCTTCATCATCTGATAAATTTTGTTTATCAAGATTTATAAGTTTAAATCTTTGACCTCCAATAGAAGCAGGTTCAAAATCTTCAATATTAGAACTTGTTTTAATTAAGAAAGTTGTATGATATTTTTGAGCAGCAACCTCAACTAAACTTTTAAACATACCTATGAGCTGACGTCTTTGTCTGGTTGAATAATCAGTTAATAATTTATCAATATCATTTAAAGCAATAATTGTTCTAACTCCGGTTAATTCATAAGCTTTTTGTGCTTTTTCCAAAGCTGAAATTATTGAAGAAAAAGAATCTCTTGGAACGCTGGCATCATATTGAACTTCTTCAAATAATAGTCCTGTATTATCCCTAATCCAAGAATAAAGACTTTCTTTATTCCCTTCTGAATCACCATAAAGTAAGATTCCGTTCAAATAAGGAAAATCAGCATTCTCTTTATCATTCATATCCATCAAAGTAAAAGCCCTTGAAATTTCTTTCTTTTGTTCTGTTAAATCACTAACACCATTAAGCTTTTTAAGTTCCAATTCTTTTTTTTCTTCACTTAAATCAAAAACCTTTTTCCTCACTTCTCTTACAAAGGGTATTATTCTTTGATATGCTTGATTTGTTTTTTCTTTTGAAGTAAAGCCTAGAAAACCTTTTTGTATTGCAAAATGATTTTTTATTTCTTCATCCGGAACGTTCCATAAATATTCAGCCATATTTTTTAGATGAGATTCATTCCCGCCTAAAAGATTAATCTTTTTTATATCTACGTATCTTGAAAATTTTTCTGTTCCTGAAAAATCTTCCCAATTCCAAGAATAATTAGGGATATAAGTAGATATTCCACTTTGTGTTTTTATACCTTCTTTTTCGGATTGATTTTTACTAACATTTCTTTTAAATGAAACAGGAGAACTTTGTAACTTCTTATTTTGATTCATTCTGTTTTGAAAATTTAAATTTGTACAAAAATCAACTCTATTTATCATCTTTCATCTCTTTATTATTAAAGTAAATAATTGTATTAATATATCTCTCATCTGATAACTTGTTACTATCCGCGTTAAACTTCTCATCTTTTTTAGTTATCAGTCAATGTTATAATCATAATACTTGTAATAAATTTTTTTGTTATTTTTAAGTTATTTATTACATTTTATTAAATATCCTTTTGCAGATTAAAATTTTTTTAAATTCATATTAATGTTATCTTATGCATAAAATTAAAAGATACACGCTTTTAGATTATATAAATTCTACTTTTAAAATTGAAAATTTTTTAAAAGAAGAACGAATATTTGAATATAATAATAATCCGATTAAAGATGGAGATATTATTTATTTAATGGATAGGGAACTACGATTAAAAGATAATTTTGCTTTAAATTATGCAATTCAAAAATCTAAAGAACTAAATAAAAATTTTAAAATTATTCATTTGAAACAACTATATGAAACTGAAAATAAACAAAACTTTTATAATAAACAAATTGAAGAATTAAAAAAATGCTTAAACGGTTATAACTTCATAATAACAGATACGATAGATGATGCTGATACAGGTTTATTAATAATAGATTTCAACCCTATTAATGACAAACATTATTTAGAAAATATTGACTGCAAGATATTAGAAATAGACTCTCATAATATAATACCAGCAAGGTTTATATCTGATAAACAGGAATATAATGCTGCAACATTCAGAAAAAAAGTATATTTTAATATTTATAATTTTTTAAATGATTTTCCTCTAATAGATTCTTTTAAAACAAGAGCTGAAGAAGAACTTGAAAACTTTATAAATAATAAACTTGATTCTTATGCAGAATATAAAAACATTCCAAAGAAAAATATAACTTCTGAGCTATCAAAATATTTAAATTTAGGGTTTATCTCTTCACAAAGAGTTGCGATAGAAATTATAAAATCAAATACATCAAGAGAGAATAAAGAAAGTTTTTTAGAAGAATTAATAATAAGAAAAGAGCTTTCCGATAATTTTTGTTTATACTGTAAAGACTATAAAACATTAAAATGCATCCCTAATTGGGCTAAAGATACACTAAACTTACACAAAAAAGATTATAGAGAATTTATTTATACAAAAACTGAATTTGAGCAAGCAAAAACACATGATTTCTTATGGAATTATTCGCAAAAACAACTTATAGAAAATGGAAAAATTCATGGTTATTTAAGGATGTACTGGGCAAAAAAAATTCTTGAATGGACAAAAACTCCAGAAGAAGCACTAGATATAGCAATATACTTAAATGATAAATACGCTTATGATGCGCCATCTGCAAGTGGTTATACAAATATTTTATGGTCAATTGCAGGCTTACACGATAGAGCATTCGCAGAGCATCCTATTTTCGGTAAAATCCGTATTATGAAAGGGAAAAATATCAATATATAAAACCTTATTTTTTTCACAAATTACCAAAATATATCTCAATACTCAAATTATCTGGAGCGTAGGGGACTCGAACCCCTGACCCCAACACTGCCAGTGTTGTGCGCTACCAGCTGCGCTAACGCCCCTTTATATTCTTTTATATCAAAAAAATATTTTCTTAGCAAAAAAAATTATTATCATTTTTATATGAACAAAGGAGATTAATATGAGAGTTAATAATATTTCTAATAACTTATCTTTTGGAAGAGTATATGCTTGTGCCGGAACAAAAGAACAAATGAACCAATTAAAGAATATAGTCCAAAAATCAAAAGGAAATGGCATTTTTATTGAAGCTACTGATTTATACATAAACAGAATTGGTGATGGCTTATGTACACAAGCTGCTCAAAATGGTAAAGAAATTGCTTTTGTTATTGCTGGAAAAAAAGATGTTGATAATGTATCATTTATGAAGCCAGGCTGGGGTTCTATTAATGGAATAAGTCAACACATTAACAGGTTTATAGAACTAACAGACGTAAAAAAACAAGCCCGTGCTATTCAAAAAATGATGAAAAAATAAAATTAAAATAACATAATACTTTGTTGCAAAAACCTATAAAAGTCCTTCGGAAAGTAAAAATCTTCCTAAAGGAATAACTTCACAATAATTTGCCAAAGAATCTACAAAACAATCATTTTCACAAAAACCGCCTGATAAATATATTTTTTTAGGCTTTTTTGCAAATATCCATGCATTATACGCTATGCCATGAATAAACTTAGATATTGCATTTTGAGCATTATTCCCTTTTGCAATATCATCCATTATCTTTTCAAGACCAAAAATACCGCAAGTTATTACGTATTTATCTTTTTGAAATTTTAACTCTTTTACATCCACATTATAAAATCTTAAAAGCATTTCAATAGTAGCTCCTGTTGAACTTGAACAAGAACTGTTCCAATCTAAATCTTTAAATTTACCATCTTTGAATTGGGCCCATTTTGAATCCCTGCTTCCCATATCTAAAACCATTGCATCTTCACTTACAAGTTTTTTAAAACCATTAATTAAAGCTATTACTTCATTTTCATAATCTTTTTTTGAATTAAGCGCACTCACAGACATATGCCCTGTTGCTCTATCAAATTTAAAATCAATATTTTTAAGCATTGAAGACGGTATTACATAATAATTATAATTATTTTCCGTTTTAACTAAATAAGAAGAAAAGTCACGCATTAAATCAGATGAAGTTCTTTCTATAATTTTAGACCAGGTAGTACCTGCATCAAGAACAATATTAATTTTTTTCATCTTAACCTCAGGAATGCTTCAATTTTTGCTTTTGTAGAATTTGTAACAGTATCATCTATATCAATATATAACCCATTGTACTTATCTGCCAAATATTTGGCAAGTTGAGATTTTGAACAAAAAGATTGAGAATAAAAAACAGTAGGAACATCTTTATCAATATACATTTCAAGCTCAATATCAGCAGGCGACATTGCTTCTACACATCTTGTCCAGCCATATAAGTGAGTTTCATCAGGAAATAATTCCAATATTGATAAATCATTTGGAGGTACTCCCCAAAAACCGAATCTGGCCTTACTTTGTTTTAACTTTAACCCTTCATTTGAATCATATATACCCTTTGTTATAAGCTCAACCTTCTCTCTTAAAGGTAAATTTGATGTTGATATTTTTATTTCTCTTCTATATGTCTTCTCTTCAAAAATACTTGAAACAATATTAAATCCCATGTCTTTAAGAAGTTCATAACAAAACCAGCCGCTATCACATTTATCTTTTCCTATTGGTGCAAGTATTATTAATAATTCATTTTTATAATGAAATGCAGCATTAATAATATTTTTTATAATTGCACAATAAGATTCGGGCAAAATATCTTGCTTATTAAAACCATAATCAATATCAAAGTCTACCCAAACTGCATTGGGGTACATTTTCTTATATTTATCTATTAAATCAGGATGAGGATAACCCCAAAATCCTATTATATTTTTTACATTCATAAATAAATTATAATATAAATGATGTCTTTTATTTATAAACCCTGTATAATTTTTTTATGAGAAATTTATATGAAAAAACATTAAATTCAGAAACAATATATAAAGGAAAAGTTTTTACCATTACAAAAGATAATGTCGAATTATCTGACGGTTATAAAACAATAAGAGAAGTTGTTCACCACTCCGGCGGTGTTGTTATTGTTGCTGAGAAAAATAATAATATATTAATGGTAAAACAATTCAGATATCCAACTCAAGAAGTATTATATGAACTTCCTGCAGGAAAGCTTGATAAAGAAAATGAAGATATATTATCGGCTGCAAAAAGAGAATTAGAAGAAGAAACAGGTCACATTGCAAATTCTTGGGAATCTTTAGGTTTTATATGGACAAGTCCGGGTTTTTGTAATGAAAAACTTTATTTTTTTAAAGCTAAAGATTTATCTTTTAAAGGTCAGCATCTGGATGAAGGAGAAATATTAGACTATATAGAAATAAAAAAAGAAGATGTCTTTTCTATGATAAAGAACGGTCAAATTAATGATTCAAAAACAATTTCTGCACTTATGAGGGCATATTTTCTATGATAAAAATGGTAGTTACAGATATTGACGGTACAATTTATACACCTGAACAAGGTATAAAACAAGAGGTAAAAGATTGCATACAAAATCTTTGTGACAAAGGAATTTACGTTGCAATTGCAACAGGAAGAACATACGGAAGCGCAAAAAGTATTGCAGACAGAATTGGAATTAAATGCCCATTAATATGTTATCAGGGCGGACTCATTAGTTCTTATGATGGTAAATTACTTGATGTTAAGTACCTTGATAAAAATATTGCTAAAGAAATTATTGATGATTTCAGAAAAAGAAATATTCATCTTAATGTTTATATTGAAGATAAACTATACGTTGAAGATGATGATGACTACATAAAAGATTATATTGGAGATAAAGGAATTGATTACTTTAAAGTAAGCTCTTTTGACGAACTTGATTTTACTAAATTAAATAAATTACTGGCAATAAGATATGATTGTAAATTTATAAATGATTTAATAGCAGAGCTTCAGAATAAATATCCGCAAATATATGTAGTAAAGTCACACGATTATTTTTGTGAAATAGCAAATAAAGAAGCAACAAAAGGAAATGCAATAAAATTTCTGGCAAACATGTATGGAATTAAACTTGATGAAGTACTTGCAATTGGTGATCAAAATAATGATATAGAAATGATAGAAACAGCAGGAATTGGCGTTGCAATGGTAAACGGAACTGAAGAAATAAAAAGTAAAGCAAATTATATAACTGATTCTGTTCAAAACGACGGTTTTATAAAAGCTATTAATAAATTTGTATGGGGAAATTAAAATGTATAGAATAGGACAGGGTTTTGATATTCATAAACTTGTTGAAGGCAGAAAATTTATTCTTGGCGGAGTTGAAATAGATTATGAAAAAGGGCTTTTGGGACATTCTGATGCAGATGCACTTGTTCACTCAATTATAGATGCCCTTTTTGGAGCTTTAGCTCTTGGCGATATTGGAACTCATTTTCCCGATTCAGATTCTAAATATAAGAATATAGACAGTCTGATTCTACTAAAAAAAGCATATAATTTAGTAAAACAAAACGGATATATAATAAATAATTTAGATAATACCATTATGGTTCAAGAACCTAAAATGAAACCATATATTCCTTTAATGCAAGAAAAATTGGCTTCTGTATTAGAAATTGATAAATCATTAATATCAATAAAAGCAAAAACTATGGAAGAACAAGATTCTGTAGGAAATAAAAAAGCAGTTGCGACACAAAGCATTGTACTTCTAATAAAAAGTACTAATATTCAGTAATTGAAATATTAGTTACACCAACATTTCTGGCTTCATCCATTAATTTAACAACAGCACCATGTGTAGAGTTTTCCTGTGACATTATTAACAACCCGTCAGGACAATTTTGTACTTGCTGAGAAATAAAGCTTCCCAGTTCATTAACAGGAACTTCAACATCATCTACCATATATTTATCATCATTTGTAACTACAACCTTTAATAATTTAGAATCTTTTATTTCATCTTGAACCTCAATCATATTCGGAACGGCAAGATTTAATCCCTGTTGATCCAATAAAGGTGCAATAACCATCATTATAATTAGCAATACCAAAAAGATATCTGTTAGTGGTGTTATATTTATTTCATTAAATGTCTTTCTTTGTCCTGCCATTTTTATTTCCCTTACTCATCCCAATTATAGTCTTGACCACTAACTTGAGATTTATTTTTAGTTATATCGTTTTTAGTTATATCATTTTTAACTGCAGCATTTTTTTCAAGATTACGTTGTTCCTTTTTTGTTAAAGGTTCACCAGCAACAACAAGCTTTGTATATTCAGCCTCTTGAGCAGCTTTCATAATTTTCAAAATTTCAGTATTTTTAGTTTGACTATCTGCCTTAACTACAACTTCAGGTTTTTCAATATAAGGTTTTAGCTCATTAAGTTCTTTAACCAAAGAATTAGAACTAATAGGCTTACCATTAATGTAGAATTGCCCTGTTTTAGTTACTGAAATTTCAGCATTTTTCTGTTCAATAGAAATTCCACTATTAATTTCTGGAATATTGATATTAGTATCAACCGATTGAAAAGAAGGAGCTATTACCATCATTATGATTAGCAATACCAAAAAGATATCGGTCAACGGAGTAATATTTATTTCTGTAAACAACTTTTTATTATTATCTGAACTAGAAAATGCCATTTTTATTTCCCTAAACTAATGCTTTTTGTTGTACGGTTTCTTCTGAATCTGTAAAGCTTAAGAATAATAATTTAATAAGCTGAAAATCATCTTCATATCTTTTAACTGTTGATTGGAATAAGTTATATAAGATAACAGCTACAATTGCAACACCAAGACCGAATGCTGTAGCAATAAGAGCAGAACCAATACCCATAGCAACCGCAGCAGATTGGTTACCCTGTGAAGCTAAATCTTGAAACGTATATAATATTCTAACAACAGTACCAAATAAACCTAAGAAAGGACAAACACCGCCAATAGTACCTAATATTGTAAGATACTTTTCAAGTTTTCTTGTGGCTAAATTTGCAGATATATCAAAAGAACGAGAAAAACCTTGTTTTTGTTCAGAAAAAATCCTAACAGCTTCTTCTGAAACTTCACCTATAACACCGCCCAATTGAATACTTAGGCTTTTAGCAGCTTCTAATCTGTTATTAACTAATTCTGTTTTTAAAGCTTTAATAAATCTTACAACATCTCTCTTATTTTGATTATAAAAATTGAATCGGTTTATAGCAACAGCAACTGTTAATATAGAACATAGTAAAATAGGTAAAAGTACCGGCCAGTCCAGTTTAATTGAATGTAATAGTAATTCCATAATTTATTTCCTCTTTTCTTATATAATTTTTATCTTCGTAACTTAGTACATTGATACACCTAAAACATTGTAATCAAATGTAAATTGGATATCCACACTGTTACCTCTAAATTCTGGAGGTAAAGGTCTAAACGGTGCAGTTAATTTAACTGCATTTATAGCTGCATCATCTGCCGCTTTAAGTCCGGATGACTTACTTACTTGTATATTTAATAATCTGCCATCTCTGCTGATAGTAAACAGTAAAATAACACGTTTACTTTCATTACCCTTAGGCGGATCCCAATTCATTTTAATACGTCTTTGTAATTCTTTCATATAAGGACCAAAATCAGGTTCCTTAATAGCATCTATACCCGGTGCTCCTTTTGGATTTCCTGGTCCTGGGTTCCCTACATTACCTCTTCCTGTTCCGTAGGAATTTGAAAATCTGCCATTTCCACCGCCATAAGAACCGGAACTAGAACCAGAACGCGATGCAGAAAAACTTGGAGAAGGAGCAGAGCTGCCACTTCCTTTTCCACCGGCAGAACCCCCACCTATTTTAGGCGCAGAAGTTACAGGCGCTGTAGTCGGTTGAGCAACCTGAGGTATTGCTGATTTTGGAATAGGTATATTAAAATTAGATAATGGTTTTGGTGTAGCCTTCGGAACAACAGGAGCCGGAGTCGGCTTTGGTGCAGGAGCTTTTGGTGCCGGTGTTTGTTGTTGAACTTGAGTCGGTTTTGCTGGTTGTTTAACAGCCGGCTTGGTTGCAGGCTTTGTTGCTGCTGGCTTCGATGGTTTTGCTTGCTGTTTTACTACAGGCTTCTGAGTTGGTTGTTTAGGAGCAGATGGTTTTTTATCAGGAGCTTTTGGAGCTGATGCTTGAGGCAATGATACAGGTCTTTTAGGATCATGCTTACCACCTGCTTGTGAATTTTTATCTGCTCTGTTTTTTGTATTTTTATCTATTGGAGGAGCTTCTTTTTCTACTAATACAAACTCTATATCTTTTGGCTTAAGATCAGGTTTTTTTAGCATATCAAAATCTATACCCAATAACCTTAAAACTAAAGATGCAAAAAAAAGAATGATAATAACGGCCGGATGCAATAATATTGAAACTATTAAAGCTTTCTCAAAACTAATCTCATCCTTTTCTTTACGGACTACCGCAGGCAACTCATATATTGCTTTTGAGTTTTTATTTTTTTCTATAGCGTTATTATCATTCTTTAAAACTGACATTCCCTAAATTCCCATTTGCTAGTTATTTTATCAAAAAATAAATAATAAAACAAATAGCCTGTTTACTATCTAATATGGATTATTAGTTGAGACAGTTATCGGTTGGTCTAAAACTATATTTAATTGAGCACCTTGAGGAATATCGATATTTCCGCCTTTGTCAAATAAAGATTTACCAAGCCCTAATCCACCTCCAAGTGCAGTACCATATATAGCACCTTTTCCTACACTACCTGAAGATAAAGCACCCATTGCAGTACCCAATGCTGCACCTGCTGCTGCTCCAATTCCGATATCTTTTGCATATTCTTTTGTGGTATCTTTTCCTGTACTTGCTTTTAATATCCCTGTTCCATCATCTGTCTGAATGCTTGCATTAAGTGGTATCATTTGTCCATATGGTGTCATTATATTTGTAAATTTAATTTGAATTTTTCCGCTTCTTGTGGCAAAACCAGCCTTCTTGGCTTGAATTACAGTACCGTTAATTTTACTTCCTGCAGCTGCTATTAAGTCTTTACCATAATAAAAATCTGATGAAAGATACATCGTTACACTATCACCTACTTTTGCCGTCTCTGAACTTATAGGAGCCATTGTTGTAGCCGCAAATGTTGTATTCACAGGTACCATTACTACATTTCCTTGCAAATTATTATAATTACTATTATATCCTTGACTTTGATATGAATTTACAGGTAGTGGATACTGTGTTTGGTTATATCCATTTGTATTATATTGCATTGTAGGTGTCTGCATAGTGTAGTTTGATGCAGCAAATACATAGCTTGGAGTTAATGCAAATGATGCTATTATTGCAATTGATAATAATTGTTTTTTCATGTTTTTCTCCTTACTTACCCTTGTTATTACTCTTTATTTAAAACGATAAAAATAATTTTAAGTTCATTTAACTTCAATATCTTCTTCTATAATTAAAAATAATTCAGCACCCGGCTTAATAACAGTATGCCTTCCCATTTCCAAAACATTTAATGGAGCTGCCTGCAAAAAAGGTTTTAATCTTTGTGAATAATGAGGAACTTTTCTATAGTATACTGTAGATGTTTGCTTCCCGCCAAGATAATTATCATTATCACTATATATATGTCCCTTTATTTTATATACTCTTTTATCAGGTGTTATCATTTTATTTATCTTTATTTTTATTGCACCATCTCGTCCTTGAACTGGCTCTCTTAAATCTTCTATTTCTCCATAAAATTTTGTATTTTCAGGAATAACTTTTGTCTCATATATATACATATCTTGTGAATTTATAAACCAAATTTCATCTTCTATATCAGATGTTAATGTCGAAAATTCAATTGGAACAATTACTTTTACAAATGTTCCTTTTCTTATTTTGTAATTTGCATTTGTCTCATTTGCACTTATTATATCAATATTATTTATAATACATAAAAATATTATAAATAACGCTGCTATTATTTTTTTTATATTTATCATATTAACAGTATTAATATTTTCTTTAAGAAAAGCCATAATTTATAAATATCTTTTTACAAAATTACTAAAATATAAGAAGTTTATTAAATATTATCACATAATTTAGGTAGCAATCAATATAATCAAAATGTTTTATTCTCTATATACATCTAATGTATGTATTAAAAAATATGTAATTTGCTATAATTTACTATATGAACATATATGTAACAAGTATAAATCAAAATAGTGGGAAAACATTTATTTCTGCAGGCATTGCAGCATTAATGCAATCTTTAGGATATAATAGCGGAGTCTACAAGCCAATTCAAACAGGTGCAATAGATAAGGGTAAATATCTAATTTCTCCGGACTTAACTTTTGTAAAAATGTTAGATCCGTACATTAAAACTCACTCAACTTATATGATGAAAAATAAAGCGCTCCCTATTGTATGTTCTGAGATTGAAAATATTAAAATTGATATACAAGAAATAAAACGTGACTATTCTATATTTTCTAAAAAAGCAGAAACTATTGTTGTTGAAGCTCCTTGCAGTCTTATGACTCCAATAAAAAAAGACACTTTTGCATATAATATTCCTTTAACTCTTAATCTTCCTATTGTTTTTATAATCAACCCTTCTTCGGATTCTGTAGGTCAATATTTTTCTGAAATATATAATGCTAAATCTTTAGGTTTAGATATTTTGGGAGTTATAATAAACAAATTCCCTGTATATTCAGAATCAATAGAAATAAAAACATTTCCTTCATTAATTGAAAAATATTGTGATGTAAAAGTACTTGGTTTAATAAGAAATTTTAAAGGAAAAAGTATTCAAGCGAATATATTAATAAATGAAATATTAAATGGTATTGATATTGAAGATATTTTCAGAATGAAAATACCAAAATTAAATATATATTAGATTTAATCCTTAATCATACTTTATTTTCAAGTCATGATAACGAACAAAATACTTGTATTTTTATAATATTTAATCTAGTGTAGCACTTTGTTACCGAGCAACCCTCGCTAACAAAGTACTCAACTTTTAAAAACGCCTCTTAAAAATTTTCAATCAATTCTTGAGCAAATTGCAATTTTTATCGAAATATTACATTTCAGGAATAACAATTTCCTCTTCTTTGTTTATTTCTTTTTCTTTTTTTCGCAATAATTTTTCTTGGATTGGAATATTAAGTTGTGTAGGAATTGCTCTAAAGTCATCTTTTTCTTTTTTCTTATCTTTTAATTTATCTTCTTTATCTTTCTTCTCAGATTTGCTATCATCTTCATTCTGAGCATTTTCTTGAGAACTTGAGTCCATATCTTCCTTTTTTGATTCATCATAAGATATAAAATCAACTTTATCATAATCAAATTCACTACTGCCATATTGTGCAGTTGCAACTGTCATCATATCTTTCCAAATTTTTGCAGGAGCCGTTCCTCCGGTTAAACCGATACTATGATTATCATCATTTCCAATAAAAACACCTGTAACAATATCAGGAGTATAACCTATAAACCAAGCATCTTTATTTTCATTTGTTGTACCTGTTTTCCCTGCCATTGGTTTATTAATATTTGCCCCCCTGCCTGTACCATTTGTTATAACTTTTCTGAGCATTGCAGTCATAATTCCTGCAGTGTCTCTGTCTAACACTTTTGTTATTTTTGTTCTCTTTGCCTCATAAACAACTTTTCCTCTTTGTGTTTCTATTTTTTCAATTGCATAAGGCTGAACTTTATAACCTCCATTCGCAAAAGTACCATAAACTATTACCATATCATACAATTTAACACCATTAGAACCAAGAGCAATTGTATAATCGTGAGTTATTGGAGTAGTAATTCCCAATGTTTTTGCCATATCAATAACAGGACCTATTCCTACATCCTTAATTAATTTAACTGCAACAACATTTGATGATAAAGCTAAAGCTTTATATAAAGGCATTTTACCCTTGTATTTATTTCCATAATTATGAGGACTCCATTTTGCTATAGTAATAGGAGAATCATCAACTATATCATTAGGCATCCAACCTTTATGAATGGCTGCAGCATATACAATAGGCTTGAATGATGAACCAGGTGGCCTTACAGCTTGTGTAATTCTATCATATTGACTTTGTGTATAATCTTTACCGCCACAATATGCTATTATTGCTCCGGTCATTGGCGAGAAGGAGAATAATGCTGCATTTTGTTTAGGTTTTGTAAGTCTCCAAGCAGCAAGATTTTTATCTATTGCTTCATTTGCTGCAACTTGTGCCTTATAATCCAATGTTGTAGTTATTTTATATCCGCCTTGAGATATTTCTGTTTCATCAAAGCCTAAATCTTCAAGTTCTTTCATAACGTAATCTATGAAATAAGGTGCCACATTAGTACTTGAATACCCTGGTTTCTTATTTAATACTATTTTTTCTCTTATTGCTGACTCATATTGTTTTTTAGTTATGGTTTTCATTATATACATTCTTTTAAGAACTTTATTTCTTCTTTTTTCAGCAAGCTTAATATTCTTAAAAGGAGAATATACTGATGGTGCCTGAGGTAATCCTGCAATTAGTGCACATTCTGCTAAAGTTAATTGTGATAAATTTTTATCAAAATATGTTGATGCAGCAGCTCCAACACCATATGCACCAGAACCTAAATATACATTATTTAAGTACATTTCTAATATTTTATCTTTAGATATTGTTTTTTCAATTCTTGCCGCAATTTGAATTTCTTTTATTTTTCTGGTAAATGTCTTTTCATTTGATAAAAATAAAATCCTAGCCAATTGTTGAGTAATTGTACTTGCACCTTGAGTTGCCTTTTTATTTATTACATTGACTATAATAGAGCGCATAATTCCAAAAATATCATACCCGTCGTGAGTATAAAAATTTTTATCTTCTGTTGATATTATTGCATCTTTTAAATATTTCGGAATTTCGTCTATTGTCACTTGTTCATAATGAAAAGTCTGAAATGTTTTTATCAAATGACCATCGGATGAAAATACTCTTGTAACTATATTTCTATTATAGTTATCTAATTGAGGAATCGGACCAAGTTCTGCTAAATACATCTTTACGGCAACATATCCTGCCAATATAAACGCAGCCATTATTATAAAGATTACTTTTATAAATGTAAAAAATGCATTTGAGTTTTTCTTTTTTTTCTTAGGCATTATTATCCCCATTTTGTTATAATATCTACTGTAATATTTTACCAGAGAAATAAATTAAGAAACTTAATTGTTAACAAATGTCTATAGATTTAATCAAATCAATATATTATGAATTATTATCTTATTTTGTAATACAAAAACCCAAATATTCAATTGAGGGAAAATGTATACAATGCGGAAAATGCTGCAGCCAAATTCGAGCAAATGGAATGAGAAATGAAAAAGATTTAAAAATTATGCAATTTTTCTTTCCATGGTATAGAAATTTTTACATTCTAAAAACTACAGACGAGGAAGTGATACTTAGTTGTAAAAATTTATTAAAAAATGGTAAATGCAAAATTTATAAATTTCGTCCACTAGTATGCAGAAATTATCCTAATAAAAATTTTCAAAATAAAGGAGAATTAATAGAAGGCTGCGGATATAAAATTATCAAAAAGCCATTTAAGGATTATTTATAAAATCAGCCCAAACTTTTTCATATTTACTTTCTAAGTCTTGAGTAAATGCTTTTTCGTTGACTCTTAATTCCGACTCATTAATCTTATTACGCAAAGAATTTCTTAAATCCGAAAGTTTATTTCTATCATTTGCAAGCTCACAAGCAGCTTTAACATAGTCATCTCCGCATTCAGCATTAAATTCATCAAGATTTAAAACATGATTAATTCTTCCTGCACCTCTGGATTGTAAGCCTTCTCCCAATAAGCTTATAGTTGGAACCCCCATTAATGCTGTTTCTATAGCTATAGACATGCCGCTAAAAGGATATGGATCAAGTGAAATATCTGCTTGACAATAAGCTCTATAATGTATGTCATATTTATGAGAACTAAAAATTAATCTCTCTGGTGTAATTCCTCTCTTGTCAAATTTTTCTTTTAAAAATCTTATTATTTTTCTTGTTAATTGAGTCCTATATATTAATAATTTTGAATCAGGTATTGTCTTTAATATTTTTGACCACAAATATATTGTTGCATCATTAATTTTAGATGTACAATTAAAACTTCCAAACGTAATGTATCCATTCTTTTTAAAAGGATTATCCTCAATATTAGGAAGTTGCTTTTCCATAAATATCTGATATCCTTTATCTAAGTATAAAGGCTTTTCAGTATATAAATATGCTTTATCTTCAGGAATGGAAAATCTGTCTGCCAATATATAGTCAACTTCTTTCATTCCTAGAGTATTTAAATAACCTAAATATGAAATTATAATTGGAGCAGGTTTATATAAATTTGCATAAGTTTTCAAATGAGTATATCCACCAAGATCAATTAAAATATCTATATCATTATCATGAATTAATTTAGCGATTCCACTGTCTTCAAGCTTAGAACAAGGAATCATTTTAAATCCTATCTCTTTTATCTTTTCGGTTGTAGCATCTTCTTTATCAGAACCATTAAATATAAAGAAATTAAACTTTTCCTGATTATGATTTTCCCAAATTGGTATCATATAATTCATCATTGTATGAGCATGACAATCAGAAGATAAATAACCAATATTTAATTTTTTATTCTTTTGTTTCTTTTTTTCTTTATAATCATATTTTTTAATATTTTTAAAAAGATTACTTTTTATTTGAGCAACTTCATATTCTGACTCATCTTTTATATCTTGTTGATCATAATAAGAAGACTTAGTCATGGCAAATAACTTACAAGCAGAATCATATTTATTAACTTCAATATTTAAAGCTTTATTATGATAATCAATACTTTTATCAGTATCAATATAAAAATAAGCATGAGCTAATCTTGAAAAAACACTAACCTGACCGGAAGGATATTCTTTCAAATATTCCTCATAATAATAAGTAGCTTTATCTTTATCATCAATTTTATAATAAGTATTTGCAAGCCTGATATATAATGAAGCAAGTGACGTCTTATCAATTTTTTTAGCCATTATAAGTGCTATTTTATATGTCTTAATAGCTTCTTTATACAATTCTTTGTCATATAAAGACTGACCTTCATCCATTAACTCTTGAAAAGAACTTTTTTCTTTATTTTCTGCCACTTTTTATCTCCATATTTAACACAATTTATATTCTTCTTCTTGCTTTAACTTTCTATTCATCAACTTATTTAAAACTTCATCAGGAGTAATATCTGTATATACAGCCTCATATATAGCTGATGAAACGGGTACATCAATATTTAATTTAGCAGCAAGCTCACATAATGCTTTAGAAGTCTTTACCCCTTCAGCAACAGAACCAAGTTCCTTTAATATATCATCAATTTTTTTCCCTTTACCAAGCATAGAACCAACTGTAAAATTTCTGCTAAAAGGACTTGAACAAGTCGCAATTAAATCACCCATCCCGGATAAACCGTATAAAGTAGAAGGGCTGGCACCAAGAGCCACACTGACTCTGACAATTTCTGCCATACCTCTTGTTAAAAGTGAACCTCTGCAATTGTCTCCTAGATTCATCGCATCAGCAAAACCAGAAGCAATAGCTATTACATTTTTTAAGCTTCCGCCAAGTTCAACACCTATAACATCAGAGTTGGTATATAACCTAAATTTAGAAGGAACAGTTAAATGTTTTTGTACATATTCGGCAACTTGCATATCATCACAAGCAACAGATGCTGCAGTAGGACATCCGTTTAAAATTTCTTTTGCCAATGTAGGACCAGACAATATAGCAAGTTTTACATTGGGCAATTCATCTTTTATCACTTCTGACATTCTTTTTAAAGAAGGTAACTCTAAACCTTTTGACAAATTTACCAATACTTGATTTGATTTTAATCCTACTTCTTTCAGTTGTTTACAAACAGCTCTTATTCCAGACGTTGCAACTACAAGGAGTATGATATCCGCACCATCTATTGCCATTTTTAAGTCATCTGTAATATCTACTTTTTTATCCAATTGCACAGTTAATGGCTTGTTTGTTCTTTTATTTGTTCTAAGCTCATCCGATATATCTTCTTTTCTACCCCAAACACAAATTTCTTCAAAATTATTATTTAGAAGCCAAGCAAGAGTTAACCCCCAACATCCGGGACCTAATACAGTTAATTTCATACACTACCTCCTATTTAATAAACTATTTTATACGCATTCGAAAACTTTTCTTGCTTCTTCTCTATCATCAAAATGAATAGTTTTATTCTTTAAAATTTGATAATCTTCATGCCCTTTACCGGCAATAACTATAACATCATCAGGTTTTGATATTGTTTTTAAAAATTTTATAGCTTCACCTCTATCGGGTTCAACAAATACTCTTTGAGTATCCACTGTTTTTATACCTGTCATAATATCAGATATAATTAATTGAGGATCTTCACTTCTCGGATTATCTGAAGTTACAACAACTTTATCAGAAAGCTCATCTGCAATTTTTCCCATTTTTGGACGTTTTGTAGTGTCTCTATCTCCTCCGCATCCAAATAAACATATTAAATTGCTTCCTTTCGGAGTTAATTCTCTCGCTGCTTTAAGTACATTTTCAAGTCCATCCGGTGTATGAGCATAATCAACAATAACAAGCGGTTTTTTACTTACTATTTCAAATCTTCCTGCTACACTTTTTGTTGTTTCAAGTGCTTTGATTATTATTTTATAATCAATACCCATTGCTAAAGCACAAGCAAATGCTGCAAGTGCATTATAAACACTAAACATTCCATTTAAATGCAAATTCATTTTTTCTTTTTTGCCATTAAATTCAACTGTTAATTTCGCACCATCTACAGAAAAATCTATGTCTAATGCTTTTACATCTGCATCTTTTTTTACACCATAAGTTAAAATTTTTACACCTTCAGGAACTACATTTATAAAATCTTGTGCATATTCATCATCTGCATTGATAACAGCAAATGCACCCTTCTTTAAATTTTCAAATAATATTGCTTTAGCTTTAAAGTAATTTCTCATCGTTATATGATAATCAAGATGATCTTGAGTTAAGTTAGTGAAAACAGCTCCATCAAAATCACAACATCCTACCCTATTTTGTTCAAGAGAATGAGAACTTACTTCCATCACAACACTATTAATTTTACTATCTGCCATTAATCTTAAATCTCTTTGTAAATCAGAAGGTTGTGGAGTGGTATGCTTTGCTTCTTTGTATTCATCACTACTTGATAATTTATATCCTAAAGTACCTATTAATGCACATTTTTCATTATTTTCCTCTAATATTTTCTGCACCAAATGAGTTACCGTTGTTTTACCATTAGTTCCGGTAACACCAATTAGTTTAATTTCTTTAGAAGGTTCATTATAAAAAGCTGCAGCAATATTTGCCATTGTTCTTTTTGTATCTTTCACTATAATTTGTGGAATGTCAATATTCAATTCTTGTTCACAAAAAAGAGCTGAAGCTCCATTTTCAGCAGCCTGCTTTGCAAAATCATGACCGTCAGAATTCTCACCTTTAATACATAAAAATATATCACCAGATTTAACTTTTGATGAATTATAACAAATTCCGGTTATATTAATATCTTTAAAATTTTTTACTTCATATTTATCTAATAGTTTCAACAAATTACTTAACAACATATCTTAATACCTCTTTAATTATTCTACTACATTTTTATCCGGCGGTATATTTAAAATTCTTGCACATTGAAGTGCAACTTCCTTAAACACAGGAGCTGCAACGGTATTACCCCATACAGGTCCGCCTGCAGAAGCAGAATCTATTACTACATATATTAAAATTTGTGGATTATTTGCAGGAAGAAAACCTATTACAGATGCATATAATGCATTTGAATATCCTTTTTTGTTTTCCATTGGTTTTTTCGACGTACCTGTTTTTCCAGCAACAGAATATCTGTCTAAATTTATGTATGACTTTGAATTTGAAACACTCTTAGAAAGAAGCTGAGTAACTATTCTGGCTGTTTCAGGACTAATCGCTTGGACTCTTTTTATTTTTTCTGCTTCTTCCTCCGGAGAATATTTTATAACATGAGGTGTTACTCTAACTCCATTATTTGCAATAGCAGAAACAGCAGAAATCATTTGCATTGCAGTAACAGATGCACCATAACCATATCCCATAGAAGCTTGTCTTGATTTATCCCATTTAAATGGTTTGGGAAGTAAACCGGATGACTCTCCAGCTAAATCAATACCACTTTTCTTACCTATGCCTAGATTTGATAATATTGTATAAAATTCAGAAGGAGTCATCATTAAAGCAATATTAGCACTTCCAACATTGCTTGAATGTTCTAACAAATATACAAGATTTATCATGCCGGGATTTGGATGTTTATGATAATCATAATTCTGAATAGTCCAGCTTCCTAGCTTCATCTTACCAGTATCAAGAATTTTTGACCAAGGTTTTATTTTTCCTGTTTCAATACCTGCTGCAACTGTTAAAGTTTTAAAAGTAGATCCAGGAGGATATACATCTGTCAAAGTCCAATTTTTCAAATCAATTGCAGCTGTTTTTTTATAATTATTTGGATTATACCTTGGGTAAACAGCATAACCTAGTATTTCACCATTTTTAGGATTCATTACAATTACAGCACCTCTTGATGCTTTTTTTGTAGTAATCATTGCTAACAACTCTCTTTCACAAACATGCTGTATTGCTGAATCTATTGTTAAAGTAACTGTTTTTCCTGTTCTTGGTGTTGCCGCTAAAACAGGATCTGTTCCTGCTTCATAAATTATATCTCCTCTTGGAGTTCTTTCTATTTTTATTTCTTCTCCAACATCTTCTAATTTTTCTTTTGCCGTTAGTTCAACACCTGATGCTGTATCTGCATCCGGATTATAATAACCAATTACATGAGCTGCCAATTCATCTTGAGGATACACTCTCTCATTTTTTTTATCTAAACTTATCTCCCTTAATCCCATTTTTTTTATTTTTTCAGCAGTCAGTCTATCTACATCTTTTTTAAGAAGAATAACGGTCGCACCTTTATTTATATTATTTTCCAATGTTTTTTTATCAATACCCAAGTATGGAGATAGAATTTCAGCTAATTCGCTCGGTTCATGATCAAAATATTCTCTATGAGCATATAAATTATATGATGTTTGATCTGTTGCTAATCTAACACCATTTCTATCAACAATTTGACCTCTCATTATAAAATTTTTACTATATCTTTGATTCTTAGCTCTTATCTTATAATGTCTTATATCTACAATCTGTAATAAAAATAAATAGATTATAGAAATACAAAACAAACCTAATATCAAAATATGAGCATATTTAATTCGTTTTTCAATATTCTTAAGTTTATTTTTTTCATTATTTTCTGACATAAAAAATCCCTTAATAACAGGGTATCATAAGAACATTTATTAATAAAACTTTTTTACTAAAATTAATATCCCATAGACCACTTATAATTTACTGTCTTTTCAGGTGTTTGAGGAACAACAGCAACTTTCACTGCAGGTATTTCTATTACCTTTTTGGCAGTATCTAACATTGTTTTATCCTGTATAATTTTATCTACTTTATTAAATGAATGTAAATTATCTAATTTATTCTGTAATTCTATATTCTCATTAGTCAGAGCAACTATTTCTCTACCTAAAGTATTCATTCTTTTTTCGCTATCAGAAACAAAGTAATAACTTATAACAGATAATAAAACTAAACACAAAAGTATGGAACTCAACAACTTATTAAACTTTTCAATAGGAGATTTTTTTATTGAATGTTTAGGAAATTTTCCATATATTACAGGTGTTGTCATAGGAGCAGCAACTGCTTTCTGACCATAAATATAACTTCTATCAATATATCTTATTGAACTTCTGCTCAATGATGTCTCCCCTGATTATTTATTTATTCTTCTTGCGATTCTCAACTTAGCTGATCTTGAAGGTGGATTTTCTTTAACTTCTTCTTCAGTAGCTGTTAAAGGTTTTTTTACAACCAACTCTAACATTGGTTCTTGATTATCTGACACACCTTCCATTTTTATACATCCCCTTGAATAGTCTCTAAAAATATTTTTTACTATTCTGTCCTCTAAAGAATGGAATGTTACTACAGATATTATAGCATCATTTGATAATAATGTAAGCACTTCATTTAATGTATTTTTAATATTGTCAAGTTCATGATTCACTTCAATTCTTATTGCTTGAAAAACTCTTGTAGCAGGATGAATTTTAGATTTTATTCGAGGAGTTGCTTCAAATACAATATTTACTAGTTCTTTCGTTGTTTCTATCTTTTTTATTTTTCTCTTTTCTATAATTTTTTTAGCAATACGTTTTGAAAATCTTTCCTCGCCATATTCGCTGAAAATTCTGACTAATTCTTCTTCTTTATAATCATTAATAACATCATAAGCAGAAAAATCAGCACTTTGGTTAAACCGCATGTCTAATTTTGAATCATTTAAGAAACTGAAACCTCTTTCTTTTGAGGTCAATTGGGGAGTTGAAGCACCAAAGTCAAAAACTATACCTCCTGTTATTTCAGAAATATTATTTTTATCTAAATATTTCTTAATGTTTGTATAAGAATCGTTAACAATAGTTAAATTTTTGTAATCTTTTAGTTTTTCACTTGAATGATTAATCGCATCAATATCAACATCAAAAGAAATCAAATGCCCATCAGGAGAAATTCTTTGTAAAATTAACTCACTATATCCGCCCCCGCCAAGTGTTCCATCTATATATAATTTCCCATTTTGGCAATTTAGTGCGTCAACAGCTTCTTTTAACATAACAGGATAATGATAAAATCCTGACATTTAAGTTAAATCCCCTTTTTTTAATTAATTTCTGCTAACTTCTCTAATTTTATCTTTTGGTCATGTTCCATCAACAAATTAATAAGTTCATCTAAATCACCATCAATCACTGTCCAAACATTTAGATTTTGCCCTATTCTATGATCAGTTAAACGACCTTGTGGAAAATTGTATGTTCTTATTCTTTCAGAACGATCGCCGGTTCCAACTTGAGAACGTCTTAAGTCGGTAACTTCTTTCATTTGTTTTTGAACTTCCATATCATAAAGTTTAGCTTTTAAAATTTGAAGAGCTCTTTCTTTATTTTGAAGCTGAGAACGTTCTTCTGTACAGAAAATCATTATGCCGGTAGGTTTATGGAATACTCTTGCAGCTGTCTCAACTTTGTTCACATTCTGGCCGCCAGCTCCACCAGATCTTGCTGTTGTTATTTCTATATCATTCATATTCAATTCAACTTCAACATCATCAACCTCAGGCATAACAGCTACAGTTGCAGTCGAAGTATGAACTCTTCCTTGAGACTCTGTTGCAGGAACTCTTTGAACTCTATGAACACCTGATTCATATTTAAGTTTAGAATAAATACTATCTCCTTTAATAGAAATAATAACTTCAGATACCCCACCAGCTTCACAATCAGTCTTACTCAATATTTGGGTTTGCCATCCTTGTTTATCTGCATATCTCAGATACATTCTCATTAAATCACCGGCAAAAATATTAGCCTCATCACCACCTGCCGAACCTCTAATTTCAAGCATAATATCTTTATCATCCATTGGATCTCGTGGCAACAATAAAACTTTCATTCTCTCTTCTAATTCTGCCATTTTCTTTTCATTTGCATCTATTTCAGAACGAAGAAATTCCTTCATACTTTCATCTGATTCACTTTTTATCATTTCATGAGCATCTTTAACTGCCTGTTCAGCTTCTTTCCACGAATGATATACTTCAACAGTCTCTTCCATTGCTTTTCTTTGTTTTGATAGTGTCTTAAAACGATTATAATCTTGTATAACTTCTGGATCAGATAATATTTGACCTAATTCAACATACTTATTTTCTATTTGTAATATTTTATCTAACATATCTTTCATAAATATTTATTCCTTAACAGGTTTCCTTCCACAAGACTTATCTTCATCACAATAACCTAATCTTTCACATTTCGGGACAAGATAATCCTTAAGCCATTCTTCTTCTTTAATAATTTCATCACACATTCTTTTGACGAGTATTCTTATTTCTTTCTGAGCTCTTGTACACAATCTTAAATTTGCTAAATGTATAAGCTCTCTTAGATTTAAACTTGCCACCATTGATGTAGAAGCTGCATTCGGTAATACTGCTCTGGCATCTTCTGCAGGTATTCCCGCTTGTGTTAATTCAATATAGAAATCAGAAATTTTATTCATAAAAGAATCAAACTTTTCTTTTAATTCTGCATTATTTTCTATTGTATCCGGTGTTATATATTCAAATTGACCTTTTTCCTTCACGTATCTTTGAGATTTTTGAGAAAAAGACATATGTCTGTGTCTTACAAGCTGATGTGAACAAGCCCTTGATATATTACTTATTGCAAAACTTACTTGAATATGCTCAATTGTAGAGTAATGACCTGAAGATATTACCCTATTTATGAGTTTTAGCATTTTTTCTTTATCTTGAGCGGCATCACAATCATAAATATTTAAAGGAGAATCAGAACTATAACAAGTTCTGCAAGCAGTATATATGGTTTTTAACAAATCTTTTGGTTTTGATATAAGCCGAACTTGTGCATACTTATTTTCTTGCATTTTAAAACTCCTATTTTATACACAAATACCCACTATTTGTGGGTAAAAATTACTCTGCCAAAGGCAGAGCATATTGTTATTTTTGATTTTGTTGATAACGTTTTTTGAATTTTTCAATTCTTCCTTCTGTATCAACAATTTTTTGATTGCCTGTATAGTAAGGATGACAATTATTACAAATTTCAACTGTTATATCATCTAATACAGAACCTGCTTCAATTTCATTGCCACAAACACATTTTATTACTGTTTTTTTGTATTCGGGATGTATTCCTTTTTTCATATTTTCTACCTCTATTAAACTTTATTTGCTAATTGAATTATAATCAGTAAAAAAATTATATCAAGCAATGTTTATTTTTTTCATTTTAAAAATGTAACAAATTCGCAATAAAGAAAAAAAAGAGACTTTCTATCAATAAAAAAAAAGTGTTAAAATTAACTTGAGGAATAATTATATAAAAAAGGGATTTTCTTTAGCAGAAATTTTAGTAACACTGGTAATGATGGGCGTAATTTTTATGATTACAATACCAGTACTTAATTCTACAAAACCTGACAAAGATAAAGCAATGTATCAAAAAGCACTTTATAATGTACAAGGTGCAATGAAACTTGCTATGGATGATTCCATGATAAGATATGCAAAAGAAGCTTGTGCTGATGAAGATGTATCTGAATCCGGTTTTTGTGAAGCATTTGCAGAAGCATTAAATACCACTGGCAAAGTTATTTGTAATAGCGTTTCTTGATTCTCCAAACATTATATCAACTGATGGAATAAGATATTGGGGCTTAGAAGGCAAAAATTTTACAATGGATACAGATAGTAATGAGAAAGTAAAAACTATATATGTAGAAAGAGATCTTACTGCAAAAGAAAAAAGAGTACTTGAAAAAAAAGAGATTCATATCATAAAACACCAGGATTAAAAGTTCAAATAACAAACAATGGAAAAGTTCAAACAGGTAAAACCCAAGATTGGGATTATGAAAATACACTTTCAGAGAAGTTTTTGAAACCAAACAATAATTAATTGTTTATTATTTGTCATAAAATGAATTGAAAATGTAAAAATGTGGTATTATTATAATATAGCATTATGTGAGTATAAGGATAACTATATGAAAAAAGCATTTACTCTTTCTGAAGCTCTGGTTACATTAGCAATAATTGGTGTTTTAGCTGCAATTTTAATACCGGTAATTAACAATGTAAAACCTGACAAAGATAGGATTACGTACAAAAAAGCATTGTATAGTATGCAAAATGCACTATCTAATGCAATGGATTCAAACGTATATAATGTTGCTGCAAATTCTGCTGCATTCTGGAAAGATGAAGCCATTCCACCGGAGTCATTTTGTCAATCTATAGCTGATGCTCTAAATACATCTGGAGCAATAAAATGTACAGCAGGCGAGCTGGCAGGCCCATCTTCTTATTCAAACCCTAATTTTATAACTACTGATGGTATAAGATTCTGGGGACTTGAAGGAAGTTTCCCTGAAAATTCAGATACCCGTACAATTTATGTTGATAGAGGCTTGGGTCAAAAAGAATTACAAACAATTGCAGCAAAAAGATACAGAAACCCTAGCGGTGATATAAATGACGGTTTGGGCTTAAAAATTCGTGTAAGATACGATGGTAAAGTCGATACACCTGATACTGCAGATTACGAATTTGAAAACGGACTTGTTGAAATGTCTCTTCAAGTTACCGAAGGTAGAAGATCATAGAAGATTAACAACATCTTATAATTTGAAATTAAAAAGAATCATAGAAAATCTATGGTTCTTTTTTTTTATATTTTAATATATACTAGAAGAAGAACATCAAATATATAGGGAGATACAGATGAACGAAGAAAAAAGAGTAGAAATAGGTATTATTGGCGGAAGTGGATTTTACAGTTTTTTTGAAGAATCAGGCAATCCTTTTGAAGAAATAACTGTTGATACTCCTTATGGAAAACCATCTGATCCAATTACAATAGGAAAAATATACAACCATAATGTTGCTTTTATTCCAAGACATGGGAGAGATCACAGATTTCTACCTCATACAATTAACTACAGAGCAAATATATGGGCATTAAAATCTTTAGGTGCAACAAGAGTAATTTCTCCTTGTGCTGCTGGCAGCTTACAAAAGCATGTAAAACCTGGCGATTTTGTTATTTGCGATCAATTTGTAGATTGGACTGACGGAAGAAAAAATACATTTTTTGATGGTCCAATTTGTGTTCATCCAAGCGCTGCTGACCCTTATTGTCCTGAATTAAGACGAATTGCTATAGAACAAGCAAAAAAACAAGGCATTTGTGTTCATGAAACAGGAACAGTTGTTGTTATTAACGGTCCAAGATTTACAACAAAAGCTGAATCTAAATTTTTCTCAAATCAAGGATGGGAAGTTATAAACATGAGCCAATATCCAGAAGTACACCTAGTAAGAGAACTTGATATGTGTCCTATAACGATAGCTTTAATTACTGACTACGATGCAGGTTTAGTAGGCGATGTCCCTCCCGTTACACATCAAGAAGTCACAAAGGTATTTAAATCAAATATCAGCAGATTAAAAAAATTATTACTCTCAATTATAGAGAATATTCCTGTTGAAAGAAATAATTGCGAATGTTATAAAACTTCTCATACATCTTAAAAGGGAAAATTATGATTTCATACATATTATCAATTTTGTTCAAAATTATATATTTAATAATTATAGTTGTTGTACTTTTAAGTTGGATACCAATTTTTAATACAAAAAAAGAACCACTTTTAACTATGATAAAAATATATAATACTATTATGGCACCTTTCAAAGCAATCATTCCACCAATAGGAATGATTGATATCTCGCCTATAGTTGCAATAATTTTCATTCAAATTGCCGAATACCTTCTTATTTATAGAATTCTTGTTCCTTTAGGATTATAATTTTATCCCATTAAAATCCATAAAACTTTACGAATTCCTTTTGCAACTATTATCGCTATAAATCCAAAAACGATATCATATAATAGCTTGGAAATTGATTGATAATAAACCCAATTTTTAATAAAATCTATTGAATCATGTCTTAATAATGCAATTATTGACATATATACTATACCAATTAAATGTATTATAAGAACACCCCAAAAAACAGCTTTAATAATATTTAGAAGTGAAGATTTCCCTTTTAATTCTTTTGCAACTACAATAACTGCGAAAATAAATGAAAATATATAACCAAAATTATACTGAAATATATATGGCATTCCTCCACCCAATGCAAAAATTGGGAATATTGGTGTTAATCCCATTATTATATATAAAAGAATAGCAATTAATCCCCAACACTCGCCCAATATCGCAGCAATAAATAATACTATTGGTATTTGAGGAATATATTCAAATTTCAAATAATTTCCAATGGAATGTTCCGGAATATTGAAATTAATTTTTATTTGAGTAAATGTTGCTATTATAAGAAATACAATACATACAATAATTAAGGCAATTGTACCAAGACAGAATTTTATATGAAAATTTTCTTTATGATATTTCTTTAGTTCAGCTTTTACTCTCTTATTTATCATTTACGATAACCTTATTAATATTATTTTTAATCTCAGAAAAATTATTTTTAAATTTATCATACCAAATATTCTGTGTAAACATAATAAGAGCATTTTCACCATTATCTTGATAATATTTTTTTCTAATACCAATAGAAGAAAATAAAAATTTTTCATACAATTTTATAGCCGGTAAATTACTTTCTCTTACCTCAAGCGTAATAAATTTAATCATATTATCATAACAGTCTTCAATTACTTTTATAAGTAATATTTGTGCCAATTGCAAATTTCTATAATCAGGATGCACAGCAAGTGTTGTAATATGTGCTTCTTCTATTATCTGCCAAAAACCTATATAAGCTAATATATTTTCTCCCTCATTTTTTACACAATAATATGAAGCAAGTTTATTTGCTATTTCATTATAAAAAGAATTCTTAGACCAATGATGATTAGGATGAATAATTTCTTCTAGTCTAGAAACTTCATCAACATCTTCTGCTGTCATTCTTTTTACTTTAACTTGTAGCATTCAAATATCTCCTGTTGAATTGTAACAAATTAATACTAAAGATTCAATTAAAAGTAAATTCATTTATTCATTTAGTTTTTTATATAAAATAATCATTTTTATTTACAAAAAAGAGGATAATTATGCAAGTTAACAAAATACAAACAAATAATCTAAAAAACTTCATCACAGAAAGTAACCCTTCCCCAAAGCAAGAAACAACACAAAATACAAATTATAATCAATTAACAAGTTTTAAATCTTCGCTGGCTAGAACATACTTTCCAAATATTAGAACAATGTCTTCAGAAGAAAAATTCGACATTCAGTATGATAAAGCTACAGAGTTATCAGACGGAACAAAGTTAATCAGACCAACTGTTCTAAACACCGGAAGTACAGAAATTAAGCCTTCAAAAAAAGCTGGTTTTTATGATGTTATATTCACTTCCTTTAGTGGCGGATATAAACATGAACCAACGATAAAAACAATATCTGAAGATGAATTAAAATCTGATAAATATTTATATGCCGGCCAAATAAAACAAATTGGAGACAATAAATATGAAATTAAATATTTAGATGATTCAAATAAACTTGTTACAAAGACTTTAAGTAAAAAAGAATGTATAGAGATAATGAAAATGAATTGTTCCCACTTCTAAGAATATCAATGATATAATTTAATACATTATGATAAGATATGCTTATATTCATATTCCTTTTTGTAAAAGAAAATGTAGATATTGTTCATTTGTTTCAGGGATAAATATAAAAACAAAAAAGCAATATATAAAAGCTCTTTTAACTGAAATAAAACAAAGATATAATAAAAAACCATTAAAGACTCTTTATTTAGGAGGAGGAACACCATCTTTACTTGATGTAAATGAAATAGAAGAAATACTTTCGCTTTTTAAATTTTATAAAAATCCTGAAATTACAATTGAAGTTAATCCAGAAACTGTTGAATTAAGTAAATTTCTTAGGCTAAAAGAAATTGGAGTGAACAGACTTTCTCTTGGAATACAAACTTTTAACAATAATATTTTAAGAATTATCGGAAGAAATCATACAGAAGATACAATATATAAGGCTATTGAAATAATAAAACAAGCAGGATTTAAAAATATTAGTATAGACCTAATTTATGGATTACCAGAACAAAATGTAGAGTTATTAAAAGAAGATTTAAATAAAGTAATTAAACTTGATATTCAGCATATTTCTTTATATGGACTAAAGATAGAAGAAAACTCATATTTTTATAAAAATATCCCCAATAATATTCCTAATGAAGACATACAAGCAGAAATGTTTTTATATATATGTAAATATTTACAAGAAAATGAATTTGAACACTATGAGATAAGTAATTTTTCAAAAAAAGGATATAAATCAAAACATAATTGTGCTTATTGGAAAAATAAAAACTATTATGGATTTGGTCTGAATGCTAGCGGTTTTGAAGAAAACATAAGATATAGAAATACTAAAATGATTAAAGAATACCTAAATAATCCATTAAAAAGAGAAGAAGAATATCAACTATCAAAACAAGAAAATATGGAAAATGAGATTTTTCTTGCTTTAAGATTAAAAGAAGGAATAAAAATCTCAAACATAAACAAAAAATACAATATTGACTTTGAAGAAAAATACAAAAAGATTATTGATAAATACAAGAAAATAGATTTATTATCAATCAACAAAGAAAGATGTTTTTTGACTGAAAAAGGTTTTCTCCTAAGCAACGAAATTATGTCAGAATTTATAGATTAAATTATTCTTCCTGCATACCTGTTTTAGAACCTGCCAAAACAAACGTTAAAGGTAAAACTTTTGAAGTTAAAGCAGAAATACTTCTTGCATCCTTTAAAAGCATATTAGCTGTTAAACATATATCATCAGAATGAACAAGATAATCTTCAGCTTTAACATTATGTTTAACATCTTCTTTAAATATTTTATTATTTACCTTATTCATAATCTTATTACCTAATTCCATACCACCTACTAATGATGTAACTGTAACAGCAACCTTTGGAAGTACAGCTAAAACACCATTAATAACTTTTGCAGGCTTGGAAGAAGAATTTATTTTAGGCAATTTAAAATTTGTTTTTTCTAAAATTTTATTACCAACAGCTAACAACCCAACAGGACATGCTATATTACCAAAAAATTGCTGAGATGCTTCTCTTAATTTAGCCTTTTTATTTTTCCCATTTTTATCTGCTAAATAACCACCGGTTAATCCACCGAGCACTGATCCTGCACCAATCAAAAGAACATCCTTTTCAGCATAATTTAAATTTTTTAAAGTAACTGCAGGATTTCCTTTTTTAGCCATAGCATATACACCGGCAACTGCCCCGGTAATTCCCAACAAACTACCTGCTACAGAAGCCATTTGCGTTCTTTTTCTATTTTTTTCAACTGTAATTTGATTTGTTTGCGATTGTGGTAATGTTTTTACTATAAATGTCATATTATTCTTTCTTCAAAGATTCTATTCATTTTAAAATCCATAAATATATTTTTTGTCATTTTGTTAATTCTTATTTACATACGAAAACAAATAACACTTGTTATATTAAAATAAAAATAATTAATAGGCAATAAATAAAATGATTGATACCCACTCGCATATAAATTTTGATGAATATAAAAAAGATTTTGATTATTTTTTGAGAAATCTTAAAGATAATGAAATTGAAAACGTTATTATTCCATCAGTAGAGCCTAAAAGTTTTAATGATATTATAAATCTTTGTAATAAATATGAAATGTTATATGGTGCAATAGGGGTACACCCTTCAGAATACAAAACGTATAATAGTGACATTGAAAAAGAAATATACAAGCTTTGCAATAACGAAAAGATAAAAGCAATAGGAGAAGTTGGACTGGATTATTATTATGGACCTGACACAAAAGAAGAACAAAAAATAGTATTAAGAAAACAACTTGAAATTGCACAAAACCTACAACTCCCGGTAATAATTCATGATAGAGAGTCCCATGAAGATATTTTCGATATTTTACAAGACTACAAACTTAAAAATGTAGTTATGCATTGTTTTT
Source organism: Candidatus Gastranaerophilales bacterium (assembly GCA_944326485.1). Classification (GTDB taxonomy): domain Bacteria; phylum Cyanobacteriota; class Vampirovibrionia; order Gastranaerophilales; family Gastranaerophilaceae; genus Avigastranaerophilus. The sequence goes on from CALVED010000009.1 coordinate 36,086, forward strand.
CTGGGACACCGGATTTTGCAAAAGAATGTATCAAAAAAAGTTATTATATAGGAATCGGCGGTATTATAACATTTAAAAATGCAAAAGATTTACAAGAAACCGCCAAAATAATTCCTCTTGAGAAAATTTTGCTTGAAACAGATGCACCATATCTTGCTCCTGTTCCACATAGAGGAAAAATAAACTCTCCTGAATACTTAAAATATATTGCACAGAAAATTGCAGAAATAAAAGGTGTACCAGCTGAAGAAATAAAAAAACAAACAACTATTAATGCAAAAAGGATTTTTAATATTTAAATGACAAAAGAACGATTAGATAAAATATTAACAGATAAAGGCTATTTTGAAACAAAAAGTAAAGCACAAGCCGCAATAATGGCAGGAGATGTTAAAGTTAACGGTGTTGTAATAACGAAATCAGGTTTTCCAATAGATTTAAATGATAAAACAAATTTTGAAATAAAAACAATGCCTTTTGTTTCTCGAGGCGGATTTAAGCTGGATAAAGCCATAAAAACCTTTAATATTAATCTTAATGGGAGAATTTGTCTTGATGCAGGTGCTTCTACCGGAGGTTTCACTGATTGTATGCTCCAAAATGGCGCAAAAAAAATATATAGCGTTGATGTAGGTTATGGACAAATTGCGTGGAAATTAAGAACTAATGATAAAGTGAAAGTTATAGAAAAAATTAATATAAAAAATTGTGATATTAATGATATTTATTCAGAAGGAGATGAGAAAGCAGACTTTCTTACAATGGATTTATCTTTTATCTCTATTAAAAAAGTTATTACAAATTTAATTAAACTAGCTGATGATAATTACTTTGAAATTGTATCTTTAATTAAACCTCAGTTTGAAGCAGGTAAAGAGCAAGTTGGAAAAAATGGTGTAGTAAAAGAAAAAGATATTCATATAGAAGTCATAAACAATATTGTTGAATATTGTAAAACTTTAGATTTAATAATCAAAGGTTTAACATATTCACCAATAAAAGGGCCTAAAGGGAATATAGAATATTTGATATTTCTATCAAATAAAGGAGAAAATGTTTTAATAAATATTGAAGAAACCGTTAATAATGCCCATATGAATACTTAAATTTACTGATTAACAGCAAAATCAAGTTTTTGTTGCACAGGCTCTGCCTCAAATAAATCTCCTATATTACAGCCCAATGTTTCGCATAATCTATCCATATTTTCATATGAAGGTTGAGTTCTTCCACTTGCCCAAGAATATACTGTTTGCTGAGGCAAATTTAAAACTTTAGCTAACTTATATAAACTCCATCCTTTTTTTATTTTTACTGTTTCTTTTAACTTTATCTTCATTTCTCCTCCGCAAAATCAATAGTAAATTCTTTTTAATAATATTACTCAACAGATACATATAACATTATACACATGTTACAATTGTTAATATACTATTTCTATAAATTATCATTCAGTTAAATGACTAAAAAAATTTAATTTACTATAAAATATGTATTTTTTAACTAACATTAAAATATCATACGTTTAATTTATTTTTTAAGAGGAATATTAATTTTATAATATATTTAAAAACTGGAACTTTTTAAAGAAATGTGTATATAATCTATAATGAATAAATTGTTTTTTTAAATTGGCAAAAAAACAATAAAAGAGGATACTAAAATGAAAAAAATTTTTATTGCCCTACTAATGTTATCAGTAATTACAACATTTGGAATACAAAGTGCAAATGCTATTACTGATAAAGAAGGGACAGGAATAATAAAAGCAGCAATTGCAAAATATAAAAATAAAAATTATCTTGGTTGCATTTCCGATTTAAGGATGTACGTAAAAAATGATCCAACCAGTGCTATAGCATGGTATTATTTGGGGAATTCCTATATGAATATAGCTATGAAAAGTGAAGCTCATGAAGCATTTGATAGAGTTGTTCAAATAAATTCAGTACCAAAACTTACTTCATATTCTATTCAAGCAAAAATATGTATGGAAAATCCAACAAGATGCCAATATCAAGATTTTACATATGATGAAATTAATAAATTAAAAGCAGATCCGCTTAATTTCTTAGACCAATATTTTGCATCATTAAATCAAGATACAAGAAGTGCTGATGAAATTGAAATAGAAAGACTTATAGACGGGTACTACAATAACAATATTCATCCTTCTGCAAAAGATTTTATTATGCAAGAAAAAGCAAAAATGAAACAATTGGAAATCAACGCAAACAAAGCAAGTATTGATTCACCTGATAAAATGGCAAATGCAATAGAAAATATGAAAAGAAATACTGAAATAAAGAATCTTGCCATGATTCTTGAAACAACAAATAATCAATCAAAAAATAGCAATAATCTAATGAATTATTATCAAACTGAAAATGTTGATAATACAAAGATGACACCTGAAATGATACAAACAATGATGATGTCAAATATGATGTTAATGCCTAATTAATATGAATAAAAAAGAGATTGAAGAACTTTTTTATATTAAAAAAGAATACTCCAAGATAAAAGAATTATTAATAAATTCAGAAGAATCTTGGAGTTTCAATATTTTAGGAAAAATTAATTTAGAAGAAGCAAACTATAATAATGCATATAGTTTTTTTCTTAAAGCAAACAATATATCAGGATGCGGTTATTGCAAATTTTTAGAAGGTAAAATAGAAGAAGCAAAAGAGATTTTAATATTATTAAAAGATTCTTCTCCTTTTGTTAATTGGATATTATTTTTAATAGATTTATGCACTAGCATTAAAGATATTTACCCCACCTATTTTCAAATAAGAAATTTTTATGAACAAGATTTGGAAATGCTATTTATAGCGAAACAATATGAAATAATAAAAAAAATACTAAACAAAAATTATTTTCTTGAAAAATTTAACAGAGAAATTTATAAATACAGTGCAAGAGTTTTAAAAAATAATACATATGAAAAAGAAGCAGAAATATTATTAAAAAAAAGTTTAGATATATGTTATAAAGACCCAGAAACACATTATATGCTTGGAGAAATATATTTAAATCAGGATAAAAAAGAAGAAGCAATAAAAGAATTTAAAAAAGCAAATGAAGTTAATCAGGGATACAATCCTGCAAATGATAGATTGAAAGATTTATGCAACTAATTGTATAATTTATATTATGGTGTAAAATAAATATATAGAGTCTTATTAGGAGAAGTAAAGCAATGTTTGAACGTTTTACGGAAAAGGCTATAAAAGTAATAATGCTTGCACAAGAAGAAGCAAGAAGACTAGGTCATAATTTTGTAGGTACAGAACAAGTATTACTAGGTTTAATAGGCGAAGGCACCGGAGTTGCTGCAAAGACATTAAAGGCAATGGGGGTAACGCTAAAAGATGCCAGAGTAGAAGTTGAAAAAATTATAGGCAGAGGTTCAGGCTTTGTTGCGGTAGAAATTCCTTTTACGCCAAGAGCAAAAAGAGTCCTTGAACTATCTTGGGATGAAGCAAGACAACTTGGACACAATTATATAGGTACAGAGCACCTGCTTTTAGGTTTAATAAGAGAAGGCGAAGGTGTTGCTGCAAGAGTATTAGAAAATTTAGGTGTAGATTTAAATAAAGTAAGAAGTAATGTAATTAAAATGCTTGGCGAAACAAAACCAACCCAAGCCGCATCTACATCTTCATCATCTTCAGGAAAAACAAAAACACCAAGTCTTGATGAATTTGGAACAGATTTAACACTGGCAGCTCAAGAACAACGTTTAGATCCTGTTGTTGGCAGAGAAAAAGAAATTGAGCGTGTTATACAAATTCTTGCGAGAAGAACTAAGAACAATCCTGTTCTTTTAGGTGAGCCTGGTGTTGGAAAAACCGCAGTTGTGGAAGGTTTAGCTGCAAGAATAGTTAATTCTGAAGTTCCGGATATTTTAGAAGGCAAAAAAGTTATTCAACTTGATATGGGATTACTAGTTGCCGGTACAAAATACAGAGGTGAATTTGAAGAACGTCTTAAAAAGATTATGGATGAAATTCGTCAAGCCGGAAATATTATTCTTATTATAGACGAAATGCATACTCTTATTGGTGCAGGTGCTGCAGAAGGTGCAATTGATGCAGCTAACATATTAAAACCGGCACTATCAAGAGGAGAAATTCAAGTAATTGGTGCAACAACACTTGAAGAATACAGAAAATATGTAGAGAAAGATTCAGCACTGGAAAGAAGATTCCAACCTATTATAATTGAAGAACCTTCTGTTGAAGATACTATAGAAATTATAAAAGGTTTAAAACCAAAATATGAAGAACATCACAAATTAAAAATTTCTGATGAAGCAATTGTGGCTGCAACTGAACTTTCATACAAATATATAACAGATAGATTTCTTCCTGATAAAGCTATAGATATTATAGATGAAGCAGCATCAAAATTAAGAATTCAAACCAGTGCCCTTCCTCCCGAAGGCAAAGAACTGGAAAAACAATTAAAAGCAGTTATAAAACAAAAAGAAGATGCTATAAGAAATCAAGAATTTGAAACTGCATCAAATCTTAGAGATGATGAAGCTGATTTAAAAGAAAAAATCAGGGAATTATCTGTAAAATGGCGTGAAGATAATGAAGAAAATAAGCCAACAGTAACTGCAGAACAGGTTGCTCAAGTTGTCAGCATGATGACAGGTATACCTACAACAAAAATAACCGAAGGTGAAAGTGAAAGACTACTAAAACTAGAAGAAACACTTCACAAAAGGGTTATAGGTCAAGACCAAGCTGTTGTAGCACTATCAAAAGCGATTAGACGTGCCAGAGTAGGTTTAAAATCACCGAATAGACCAATTGGAAGTTTTATCTTCTCAGGGCCTACCGGTGTTGGTAAAACAGAGCTTGCAAAGGCTTTAGCTGAAGCTGTTTTCGGAAGTGAAGATAATATGATTCGTGTTGATATGTCAGAATTTATGGAAAAACATTCAACAGCAAAATTAATAGGTTCACCTCCAGGCTATGTTGGCTATGATGATGGCGGTCATTTAACTGAATTAATAAGAAAGAAACCATACAGTGTTATTCTTTTTGATGAAATTGAAAAAGCTCATCCTGATGTATTTAATATAATGCTTCAAATATTGGATGATGGCCGTTTAACTGATTCAAAAGGAAGACATATAAACTTTAAGAATACAATTATAATTATGACAAGCAACGTTGGTGCAAGTATGATTACAACAACAAGCAGACTTGGATTTTCAGTTGCTAATGACGAACAAAAAGATAAATACGAACATCTAAAAGAAACCGTTATGGAAGAAATGAAAAAAGCATTCAGACCGGAATTTCTCAACAGAATAGATGATATTATTGTATTTGCACACTTATCAAAACCAGAAATTCGTCAAATTGTTGACTTAATGCTAAATGATTTATTCAAACGTCTAGCTTCTCAGAACTTGAAAGTTGAAGTTACCGATGAAGTAAAAGATTACTTAGGCGAAGCTGGATATTCTGAAGCATACGGCGCAAGACCATTAAGACGTTTAATTCAAAAACGTATTGAAGATGGACTTGCTGAAGAAATTCTTTCAGGTAAGTATACTGCCGGTGATACAATTGTACTTAAACTAAAAGATCAAAAAATTGTTTTTGATTCAAAAAAAAGTGAATAAATCAAATAAAAATTATTAAAAAAACGACCTCAAAAAAGGTCGTTTTTTTAATAATTCAGGGGGCTTTTTTTTTACAAAAAAAAATGATATAATAATGGCATGAGAAAAATATTATTAAACTGTTTATCTTCTTATTCATCTGACACATGAAGTGAGTGTCTGATTTTTTAGTGTAATTTTATTTAATTTTAAGAAGAAGAAAAGGCGGTTTTGTATGCATAAGTTTGCTACGTGTTTTTCAGTAATATTTTTATTACTATCAATTATAATGCTTTTTAGCGTTTTATATTTTAATATGCCATTTATATTAAATGGAAATAGAATTGTATTATTTATATTTCTAAATTCAATAATGCTAGTAGGTGTTGGTATTTTCTTTATGATGTTCAAAGAAAGAATAATACTTTATTTTGAAAATTATAGAAGAGAAAAACAAATTTAGAAATTAAATAATTCTTTAGCCTTATAAGAACTTCTTGTCAAAGGTGAAAAGGATGTATGTTTAATACCTATTTTTTTAGCAATTTCAGATAGTTCCTGATATTCAGAAGGTTCATAATATTTTGCAACTTCTAAATGTTTTTTAGAAGGAGCAATATATTGACCAATTGTAACAATATCACAATTTATTTTAGCCAAATCTTCAAATACAGAAATAAGTTCATCTTTTGTCTCTCCGAGTCCAACCATTAAACCGGTTTTTGTTAATATATTAGATTTTTCTTTAATATATTTTAGAAAATCTAAAGAACGATAATAATCAGCTTGAGGTCGAGCTTTTTTATATAAAGAAGGGACTGTTTCTATATTATGATTAAACACATCGGGACCAGCATCAATAACAACGTCAATACTATTATGGTTACCCTTAAAATCAGGCGTTAACACTTCTATTTTAACCTCTGAATTAATTTTTCTAATTTCATAAATAACACTAGCAAAATGATGTGCTCCGCCATCAAACAGATCATCACGAGTGACCGAAGTTATAACAACATAATTTAGACCTAATTTTAAAACAGCATCAGCTATTTTTAGAGGTTCAAATTTATCTATAGGTTCAGGTTCTGCACAACTTATATTACAAAATCTGCAATTTCTTGTACAGTTATTTCCCATAATAAGGAAAGTTGCAGTATTATTAGCATAACATTCACATTTATTAGGGCATCTGGCAGCTTCACATACTGTATTTAAACAATTAGAACGTAGAATTTTTCTTACTGTTTTTGTTTTTTCAGTATCAATAATACCTTTCTTCAAATAATCAGGTAATCTTTGCATAGCTAAACTCACTTATGAAGCAGTACCGACAGACCAGCTATTTAGATATTTTTCCTGTTCGGGAGTCAAGCTGTCTATTTCTATACCCATTGCTTTAAGTTTTAAATTAGCAATTTCTATATCAGTTGATTTTGGCAAAGTATATACTTTATTTTCCAACTTTCCTTTATTTTTAATAATAAATTCAGCACCCAATGCTTGGTTAGCAAAACTCATATCCATAACAGAAGCAGGATGACCTTCAGCTGCAACTAAATTTACAAGCCTGCCTTCAGCTAAAACTAAGATTGATTTACCATTCTTTAATTTATATTCTTCCAAGGATGGTCTGATTTTCTTTATTTCAACAACTTCTTTCTTTAAACCGTTAACATTAACTTCAACATCAAAATGTCCGGCATTACATACCATAGCGCCATCTTTCATTGTAAGCATATGATGTACATCAACAACATTAATATCTCCGGTTATAGAAATAAAAATATCTCCAATTTTAGCAGCATCAGCTATTTTCATAACTCTATAACCTTCCATAGCTGCTTCTAATGCTTTTAAAGGATCAACTTCAACAACAATAACATTAGCCCCAAGACCTTTTGCTCTCATTGCTACACCTTTACCACACCAACCATAACCGCAAACTACAAATGTTTTTCCGGCAAGTAATATGTTAGTTGCTCTAATTATTCCATCTATTGCACTTTGACCTGTGCCATATCTGTTATCATATAAATACTTAGTCAAGCTATTATTAACAGCCAATGCAGGGAATTTAAGTTCATTTTCTTTTTCCATAGCATTAAGTCTAATAATACCGGTTGTTGTTTCTTCACAAGAGCCTATTATTTCAGGTATTAAATCTCGTCTTTGAGAATGGATTGTTGCAACAATATCACAACCGTCATCTATGATGAATTGTGGTTTATGATTTAAAGCCACTTCAACATGTTTTCTATATGTTTCTTTATCTTCTCCGCTATAACCATAAACAGGAATATTCCAATATTTTACAAGAGCTGCTGCAACATCATCTTGAGTCGATAGAGGATTTGAAGCAACTAATATTGCATCTGCTCCACCTTCTTTCATTGTAATAACTAAATTAGCAGTTTCCTTAGTTACATGAACACAACTTGAAACTCTTATTCCTTTAAATGGTTGTTCTTTTCTATATCTTTCTCTAATTTGAGCTAAAACTGGCATATCTTTATAAGCCCATTCAATATTATTTTTACCTTGCTCAGCTAAATTTATATCTTTTATATCATAATTAATTGCACCTGAAATCATTTCATTCTCCTTTTTATAAAATTGTATCATAAACAAATGTTTAAGTTTTGAATATAAATAGTGGTATAATCATAATTAGGAGAGGATATAATGACATCTGATTATATAAGATATAATAATATTGAATATGTTATGCCATTTTTGTTTTGTAATGATATATTTATTCCATTACTTGATAAATTATTAGAAGAAGAACACAATCCAATAAGATATGTATATGGCACTGTTAGGTGTGCTTGGGCCGGAGGGAGACCTTCCTCAATTAATATTCTGTCACTTAACGGAATTAACAATTATTTAAACAGAATAAAAAAATATAATGTTATTCCTGTTTTCACATTCAACTCAAGTTCACAAGACAAAGACATATTGAATAATGAATTTTGCAATAATTTATTAGATATTGCATATAGTAATAATTCTCAATTCATTGTTGCTACAGATATGTTATATAATCATATAAAAGCAAGATACAAAGATGCAAAAATGGTGTGTTCAGTTATAAATCCTCATTTAAAATATATAGAATCTATGCTTTTTAATGAAACTCAATTTTATAAAAGAATGCTTGATAAATATGAAATAGTTGTAGTAAGACCAGAATGGTCAATAGAAAATGCTGATAAAATTGATAAATTAATTCCTGATATAGAAAGAATAGAAGTATTAATCAATCAAAGATGCCATTTCAATTGTAAGTCTGCCAAACTTCATTATAATTTACATGAACAAATTGAAGCAGGTACTTTAGATCAAAATGAATACAATAAAAAAATTATTCAAATTTGTCCTAAATACAAATCTGAATATAAATCTGTCTATATGGAAGACGAAATAGTAGAAAAACTTGTTGACAAAGGAGTGAAACTATTCAAACTTCAAGGAAGAGATTTACCTTTTGAAACTTTGTTTGATGATTTATATAATTTCATCTTTAATAAAAAGTATTCAAAGGATGAACTTTTAAACAAAGCTAATAATATATGTGCAAAGCTAATACAAGAGAATAAAATAGCTCAATTAAATTTAATATAATCAACCTTGAATTAATTCTATTTCATTTCCATCTGGGTCTTTAATAAAAGCTACACATAAAAATTGGTTATTTCCATTTGAATCTTTCAATTCTAAATCAAAAGGTTCATATAAAAATTCATAGCCCATTTTTTTAACTTTTTCAGTTACTTCTTGCATATTTTTTGTTTGAAAAGCAAAGTGACCAAAAGCATTTCCATTTTTATAACCATCTTTTGGTGTTTCATAATTATATGTTAATTCTATTTGACAATCATTTTCATCTTCACCTAAAAAATATAAATCGCAATCTTCAAGTGAATTTTTTTTAATAAGTTTCAGACCTATAAAGTCAATATAAAATTTTAGAGATTCTTCTATATTTTTAACGCGTATCATAGAATGCAAAAATTTCATAAATTGCTCCTTTTTAACTACAATTAAATTATATCAAAAACACATCATTTTGCAGTTAATAAAGCATCTCCTTCATTATCAAAAGTAAACTCTACCATTTCATTATCTTTTGGCATTTCTATATTTTTAACAATTTCAGGTTCTGATATATTTTTAGCAAATGATTCACTCATATAACTAAATCCCATATATACAGAGACTAAAATAAGTGTTGAAATCATAAATCCAATTACAATTGCAGCTCGTTTATATACACTATCAAATGAATATTTATTTTCTTCCTGCAATTTTTTTATTATTTTTTTGGAATAATTTAAGTTCAAATTATCTTTATAATTATCAAAAGAATTTTTAATATTATTTTTTAATCCATAAGCATTTGCAAGTTCTTTTCGTGCAGATTTTGATTTCAATAAATACTTTCTAAACTTAATACTATCGTCATAAGATAATTCATCATCAATATAAGGAGAAATATTTTTATAGAATAATTCATACTCTCTAATATTAAATACTTGATTAGATTCAATTCGCTCAAATTCATTCAATAATTTTTCATATTCAAAATGAAGATTCTTTATAATTTCTTTCATTTCTAAATATTTATTATAACAATCAGAACAATATTGGAAATGATATTCAACAAAAGCTCTATCTTCATCATTAAGCTTATTTTCAATATATAAAAAAAGCATTGAAACAACTTTTTTACAAACAAATTTATTCAAATTTAGTCTCCTTTAATGTAAATAAGGTTTTAGGCATTCTTGCATTTTATTTCTGGCACGAGCAATTCGTGATTTTACTGTACCAACATTTGTTTTTGTTATTTTAGCAATTTCTTCATAACTCAAGCCTTGTAGTTCTCTGAGGATAATAACCAATCTAAAATGTTCAGGAAGCTGACATATAGTTTCTCTAATAACATCAGTAAGCTCTTTATTGAGAGTTTTATCATCAGGCTTTGTCGTATTATCACAAATATGAAGAATACAATTATCACTATTTTCATCATTTAGCCAATAAGAATCTATAGAAACAGAATCTAAAGTTCTTTGTTTTTTTCTTAGTTCATCATAAAAAAGATTAGAAACTATTTGACTAAGCCAAGATTTAAAAAGCTTAGGATTTTTCAGTGTCTTTATATTTTTAGACATTCTAAAGAGGGCTTCTTGGGTCAAATCAGAAATATTTTCTTTTTTGGCACCTAAGTAACAAAATGATGCATATATATTTTTTTGTTCTCGCTTTATAATTTCTTCTAAAGCGTCATAATTATCTTCTTGAGCTGTACAAATAAGATCATACAGATTCATTTCTTTATATTTTTTTTTAGATATACCTCTCAAGTATAATACCCCTGTAAATTAATGTTTCTTTTTTATATAATTAAAAGATAAGTAAAATAAAAAGCTTCGACTATAACCTACATAACATAATCAATTAGGTATATAAGAAAATACATAAAGTACTATTATGAAATTAAATAAACTAAGACTTATAAATAAAAATTTATATCTAATAACCAATTCAGACTCTTTTAATAGTACAGATGATTTTTTAAATGCAATAGCCTCAGCTTTAAACGGAGGTGTTCAGATTGTTCAATATAGAGAAAAAAATTTAGAAGCAAAAAAAATTATTGAAATAGGGAAAAAGATAAGAGAACTTTGTTCCATTTATAATGCATTATTCATTATAAATGACAGAATAGATATAGCTCAAATTTTGGAGGCTGATGGTGTTCATCTGGGTCAAAATGACATTGATATAAAAAATGCCAGAGAATTACTTGGAGAAAAGGCAATAATAGGAATATCTGTTCATTCAACTAAACAAGCAAAAGATACAGAAATGAATGGAGCTGACTATATTCTAACAAATAATAAAGATATTAAATTTTTAGAATGGTTAAATATGAACATAAATATTCCTTTTTTTATAAAAGAAGATAATAACTATTTAAATGAAAATAATATTATTATAAAAAATCATGTTAATAGGCTTGCAATAACAAAAGGAATAATTGATTCAAAATCACCAGAGATAGAAGTAAAAAAACTTTTAGAAAAAATAAATAACTAATTTTAAGAAAAAAGCTTGACTCTAATTTATGCTTTAGATAAACTATAAATGTTGTTAGGCTCCCATCGTCTAGAGGCCTAGGACACATCCCTTTCACGGATGCGGCAGGGGTTCAAATCCCCTTGGGAGTACCATTTTAAAGAGCCAATGGCTCTTTTTTTTTTGAACAAATTTTCAAAAATTTAATCTATTATAGTACTTTGTTCTCAAATCAATACAAAATAATCACCTTTTGAAAACACCACTCGATAAAGAATTAAAATATTTTCTATGTCCATTCTGATATATCTTTTTCAGAGAAACCCCATTCTTTTGGCTTGCCATTAAAACAAGTATTATGACACTGTTTACAATAACTGCATAATTTATTTGGAGATGAAATAAAATCATTTATTTCTTTTGCATCTTTAACATCAGCTATTTTTATATAATCATTTTTTGTAATTGGAATATTCAAATTAAAATAGTCAGAAAATACTCTAAGATGAGTATGCCTCCAACACAAATATAAGTTTCCATTAAAATAAGAGTTACCAAAACATCGATGCACACAAGTATAGAACTTCTCAATATAATCTTGACTACCTGATATATCCATTATTGGTTTACTCCAATGATGTTTACATTTTTTTTGTTGTTCAGAATTTTCTAAATTATTTTTAGTAACTTTATGAGTATTTATATCATATAATTTGTCTGAATATATGACATCACTTTCTAGTTCAATACCATATTTTTCTGCTAATAATTCACTTTTTTTTCTGTCAATATCAACGGGATGACAAGTTACCCTTAATTTTACATTATTATTCTTCATTGAATTCCAGAATTCTTCGTCCATATCAGCTAAAAGAATTCCATTAGTCATAATACTTTGTTTACCATTTGGGAATAATTCCCTTGTTTTTTTCACCATCTTTAAGAGATCCGGATTTAATAATGGTTCTCCACCAAGGTATAATATATCTATATCTTTATTTGGATATAATTCTTTTATTTTACTAAAATCTCTTAAAAATTCATCATATTTAACCATTTCTTGTTTGGAAATAGGAGAAAAAGCATCACAACTTTTACAATTCAAATTACAATGAAATGTTGTTTCTATATATATTTCTGACAATTCTTTATTTATAGGAATATACATATCCTTAGATGGATTATTACATTTTTTTTGCGGAATCATTTTAGTCTTTGCTTCGCACAAGCCAAAACCTGCCAGCATACAAGATAATCCACAAATAAAATCTCTTCTTTTCATTAATTACTCCAATTTATTACATTATAATTTATTTGTTAATAATATAAAATACCCTATTTTTTCTATTATTAACAAGTACATAAAATCAAATGTCCACTAAACTCTAATATTTTTTCTCAGACAAGTTCTTTATATTTGAACACTATTATCCCTGAAGTTTTGTGATAATGGTCACCTTTTCCTTTTCTGTACTCAAGCCTCTTATCAAGCCTTCACTTACATTATAATGTAAGTGAAGGCTTTTTCAACACTCAACTCTTTAATAAAGGAAATAAACACCTAAAATTTCACAAGGAAAAGGACTCGTGATGAAGTCATTGTGGTTAAGTTGTTGGCGTTAATGCTTTAATTGTAGGCAAAGAATGAGCCGTACAAGTAAAGTATGTGTAATGTTTTGTTAAATTCAAGCACTTTGTACATAGAATTTAAAAACATGAGATGAGACGTAGTCTCTCAAACGCATTAAAAAAGAGAGTATTAAAACTCTCTTTATATGGTGGGCGTTAAGAGACTTGAACTCCTGACATCCTCCTTGTAAGGGAGGCGCTCTACCAACTGAGCTAAACGCCCTCAGCAATTATTATATTACCTTATAAAAATTTTTAGTCAAGAGCAAAATAAAAAAAAGAGGAATATAAAATTCCTCTTTTTCAAACTATTTATTATTAAAATAATCTTTTTAATAATCCTTGGAAACCTTGACCATGACGAGCTTCATCTTTTGCCATTTCATGAACTGTATCATGTATTGCATCATAACCAAGTTCTTTAGCTCTTTTTGCAATAGCCATTTTTGAAGCACAGGCACCGGATTCAGCTTCTGCTCTCATTTCAAGATTTTTCTTTGTTGATGGAGTTACAACTTCGCCTAAAAGTTCTGCAAATTTAGCAGCATGTTCTGCTTCTTCAAATGCATATCTTTTATATGCTTCAGCTACTTCAGGATACCCTTCTCTCTCAGCTTGACGACTCATTGCAAGATACATTCCAACTTCTGTACATTCACCCATAAAATGATCTTTTAAGCCTTGTAATACTTCGGCATCAACATCTTTTGCCACACCGATTACATGTTCTGTTGCCCAGCTTAATCCTTGATTTTCATCAACTCTTTTAAATTTATCAGCACCTACTCCGCACATTGGACACTTTTCAGGTGCTTTATCTGCTTCTACTGTATATCCGCATACACTACATACAAACTTTGCCATTTTTACCTCTTTTCTCTTTTTAACTTTTTGTTTAACTTTTTCAAATTTATTATACTATAACATCAAAAAAAAGAAAAGTGATAATTAATATCATTTTTGAGAAACTATAACTCTATCTAGGGAATTTAAGTCTTTAACTATCTTAATATTTCTATAACCATTATCTTTAAGCAAATCGGAGACTAATTTCCCTTGATTTTGTCCTATTTCAAAACATAAGAAACCATCATCAAAAATATATTTATTCGCATTAGTTATTATTTTTTGATAATATTCAATTCCTTCTTCATCATTAGCAAATAGAGCTAATGACGGGTCATAATTTTTAACTTCATATTGAAGTGAATCCTTATCTTTAATAGGAATATATGGCGGATTAGAAACAATTACATTATATTTTTCTTTTATTTTGGAAAATAAATCAGATTCTATAAACTTAATCTTTTCATATACATTATGCAGCAAGGCATTTTTTTCTGCCATTTCAATTGCTTCTTTTGAAATATCTACAGAATGTGCATTAATATTTTTATTTTCTATAGCTAAAGTAATGGGGATACAACCCGTGCCGGTTCCAATATCTAATATTTTAGGATTATTTATATCCTCAATAATTTTTAAAACTTCAGAAACTAAAATTTCTGTTTCTGGTCTTGGTATTAATGTATATTCATTAACAAAAAATCTTCGTCCATAAAAAAAAGCTGAACCTATTATTTGCTGAATAGGTCTTCTGGAATTAACTCTTTCTTTAATTATCTTTTCAATTTTATCAATCTGCCATTGTTCAAGACTTCTTCCAAGGATAAAATCTTTTGATGTAAAATTAAAAAGCATCTGAATAATAAAATCTACTTCACTTTTCGCCTCATCAAAAAGGAAATTATTATCTGTATAATATTTTATAAAAGATTTTCTATACATTATAATAATTATTTTACAATATTTTTTAAATAATAAATAATTATCTAAATAAATCTTTAAATTTAAACTTCATTTTTTCGGATAAAGCATTACAACGAAGCATTTTTTGAATAATCGGATTGGTATGAAATGTAGAATGAGTTGTTTTTTCTACATCTTTTATTAGTTTCTTTTCTTCTATTTTAACTTTAATAATATCTTTATCTTCCATAATAAATATAAAAACCAATTTTAAAGAAAATTGCTATTGACCTCACATAAATATCTAATCAGAAATCAAAGACGAACAACAAAAAGGACATTTTTTTGCATTGATATTAATTTCAGAGTAACAATAAGGGCATTCTTTTGTTTTTACATCTGCAATATCTTTATTTGTTCTTCTTACCTTATTTATTGCCTTAACAAGGATAAAGACAGCAAAAGAAATAATAGTAAATGAAATTAAGGTATTAATAAAAAGTCCATAATTTATAGTAACCAGACCGGCATCTTGAGCTTCTTTCAAGGTAGAATAATGTTGAGCAGAAGGTGTAATAGAAAGGTAAAGATTAGAAAAATCAACACTTCCAAGGATATAACCAAAAGGCGGCATAATAATATCTTTAACCAAAGAATTAACAATAGGAGAGAATGCCCCGCCAATAATTATACCGACAGCCATATCTATAACATTACCCCTAACAGCAAATTCTTTAAATTCTTTAAAAAAGTCTTTAAATATCATATATTTTCTTTAACTTTTTTTAATAATTTTATCAACTACATCACTTACGAACATAGGATTAGCACTGAAACAATCTTCAAGATTACCAAGAATATCTCTTATTGAACGCCAACCATATTGTTTCTTTTTTATTTTTTCTATGTCACTGCCTGTAATATATATATCAACAGATTCACCCCTTTGAGCAGCCTGTGCCATTTCTCCTGCAGGTGAAGCATTTCTATAAAAAGAAGTAACATCTTTTATCATTACTTTGCCTGTTTTAGCATAGGGCAATAATTTTTTATTAACTTTATCCATTTTCTTTGATTTTCCGGATACAGCAATAACACTTCCAAATGTTACACTTGATGTTTTCATTAAAATGAAACCTTTTTTATAATGAACTTACTTATAATATTACTTAAACAAAAAAAAAATTGCCACTTTTGTAAAGCCAATATTTCAAATATTTACACTTTTAAACTATCCTTTCAGGCAATGTTATCAGCCCATCTGCTTGATAACATCATTTTGTTTAGAGGATTTAGAAATGTATAAAAAAGTTTTTTGTATTGTTTTATTAATATTTTTTGCTAATGTAAATTTTTCATATGCACAAGAAAATAACGAACCTTATAGACTTGAGCATTTGCCTCAATATAAGAAAACAAACGTAACAACAGTTAAAATAACTGCAAATAAAGCAGTCGTTCTTGCCAATAATGCAATTGAGATAACATTTAATTCTTATTTTAATTCTAAAAATGCAAAAAAAGGTGATATGATTGATTTTTCACTTCCTAATGGGCTATCCACAATAGAAGGTACATGCCTGCTTCCTTGCAATACCAAAATTATAGGATGTATAACCTGCATAGAAAAACCAAAGATGTTTAATCGAAATGCAAAGGTATATATTTTATTCAAAGAAATCTTACTTCCAAATGGATGTACTTTACCATTAATAGCATATCCGTTTGATAAAAATAATGCATTAAAAGTATCAGGCTGGAAATCAGCCGGAAAAATAGCCGCATATACAGTGGGACTATTTGGTGTAGGTGCCGGCTTAGGTGCTTGGATTGGTGCAGGCTCTAATTCTGCAGGAACAGGGGCTTTAGCTTTAGGTATGCCAATAGGTGCAGGTGTCGGTTTAATTATAGGTATAATAACACCGGGGTTACACTATAGGGCAAAATGCGGAAAAAAGATTCATATGAGGCTTGAAGACTGCCTTATTATACCTTTGGCTAGGTATTCTAAATAAAACTAGCCAAGTGTCTGATGACAACTTTTCAATAATTTTATATTTTATTACTAAGCAGAGAGAAACTTTTTCAAATGAAACATAAAATAACTTTTTTATTTCTTCTTACAGGAATAATTATATATACTCTTACTGTTGGCATAAATTCTATAAGTAACATTTTTTTAATTCTAATTTATATTTACTTACTTTCAATGCTAAAACTATATGAAAAAAGAAATACAAAAAACCATAATCAAAATGATTTATATAACATAATAAGGAATATACCCATTCCAGCATTTGTAAAAGATTTGAATCATAATATTCTGGCTGCAAATAGTGAATTTTTAAATTTATTGAATATAAAAGAGAATACAGATTATACAATTATAACAAATCAACTTTATTCAATGTTTGATACAGAAGAAATTAAAAAAGAAGAAAGAAAATTATACAAACAAGAAAATTCATTAGATTGCGAAAGAATAGTAAAAACAAATTCCTCAATAACAAAATATCACATTCATAAAATTGCAATATTTGATAATAACAAAATAAAAAATATCGCAGTATTTATAAAAAATATAGAACAAAATATTAATAATAATTCAGATAATGATAATAATAAAAATATAATTGCAACTATCACTCATGATTTAAAAACTCCGGCGGTGGCGCAGATACGAGCTATAGAATTACTGCTAAAAGGCAATTTTGGAGAGATTAATGAAACACAAAGAAGCTTTCTAAATGACATTCTAAACTCTTGCAATAACATGTTAGATATGCTTGTTAATATGTTATGGCTTTATAAGTTTGATAATAAAAGAGTAGTTGTTAATATAAGCTCTTTTGATGTAAACGATTTAATTAGAGATATATTTAATGAAAATAAACTAATACTAAATATAAAAAATTCTAAATTTAAACAAAATAATAAAACTGCAAAAATACATATCTTGGCAGATAAAATGCATATAAAAAGAATAATAAGCAATATTCTTATAAATGCGGTAAATCACAGTAAAGAAAACTCCACAATATTTGTAGAAACTAAGATCGAAAATGATAATTTTATATTTCAAGTTACAAATGAAGGAAACTACATACCAAAAGAATTATTAGAATGTTTATTTAATAAAGACAAAATTTTTAACCAAAAATGTGAAGGATTATCAACAGGACTAGGACTATATCTTTCTAATTCACTATTAGAATTAAACGGAGGGAAATTTATATACAAATCAACCCCTAATGGCTATAATACATTTGGATTTACCATAAATTTTTATCCGCAAAAAATAGATAAAAAAACTCAAAATTCTTTAACTGAGAAATTATACTAAAAAGGATTGATTTATGTTATCCTTAATAAAGTTATTAATTATAAAGATTTTATATGAAAAAAATTATAATATTATTATTTATACTTTTAATACCCTACAACACTGCAATTGCATACGTAGTAGGTGGAAGTAATTTAAACTTTATGGAATATCCAAAACCTGATTGTCATTTATACTCTTATGAACCAACTCAATATGATATAGATGCATATAAAGATTGCATAAGAGAATATATAGAAAATGCAAATTTTGATATACAAAGAATTGAACAAGCAAAATCAAAAGCAATAAATGAAGCAAGAAGAAAATTAGAAAACCCTTCTTTTTAATGTCGACGGCGAAACTTGTTTCTTTGATTTTACTGTTTCTAAAGCAAGATATAATCTAGAATCGCACTTTGTTACCACCTCATCCTCGCTAACAAAGTACTCACCTTTTAAAAACGCCACTCAATAAAATTTAAATGGTAACTTAAACATTAAACATATTATTAATATGCTCTTTAAATACAAAAAATAGATTTAATATATAATTAATATATATATTTCTTAATAAATTCTTTTATTTTTGGCAATTTCACATTTCAAAAATTTTTTTTAATAAGTAATCATAGTATACAAAAATAACAGGATTTATTAAATGAACATTAATGAAATTAGTTATGATCCATATTTATATACAGGAATAAAAGCCATATCAAATTCTATTAATACAGACAATGAAAAAATTTTTTCAACTCAATTCGAAAATAATATGAATACTGATTCTATAGAGGTTTCTTCACAGTTAACCTCTAATAATCAAGTAAATGTTTCAGAATTAAAAAAGGATATTGAAAAAACAAAATCAGAACAAGGCTTTATTGGTAAACTTTGGGATGGATTTAAAAATTTAACTGGCATTGGAGCAGGTTCTAACAAAGCCGAAAAAGCAATAGAACAATTTGAAAATGGTGAAATTTCCCAAGAAGAAATGGAAAAAGCTGTTAACGGATATAAAGAAGGTCAAAAGCAATGTGTTGATATAGTTGCAGATATCGTATCCGGTATTGCTTCATTTGGTGCATTTGCATTAGCAACAGGAGTTGGAATTGCGGCTTCACCATTTACAGGCGGTGCTTCATTGGGACTTGTTGCCGCAGGTTTTGGTATTGCAGGTGCAGCAGGTGCAGCTTCCAAAATTGCTATTAAAGGTATAGATGCTGCTGTTGGCGGAAGAGATTATGATTCATTAGGATATGACCTTGCAACAGGTGGTGTAAATGGTATTTTTGCACCAATTACCGCAGGAGTTGGCGGTGCAGCAGGTAAAGCAGTTGCAGGAAAAGTTGGTGTAACTGCAATTCGTGAAGGCGGAGAAGTTGTATTAAGAGAAACTCTTGAGGGAACAGCAAAAGGTGCATTAACAAGAACATTATTAACAACAAATATAAAATATACAGGTGGTACACTTGCTTCAAGGGCATTGGCAATGGGTACTGATATGGCTATAAATGGTGCGCTTTCAGGTGCAGTTGATTCAGGAACAAGATACCTTGCAGGTGATAGCGAAAATAAATCTATTGAAGGATTTATGAGTGAAGTTGGTACAGGTACTGTTAGTGGTTTTGTTTTGTCACCTATTATCGGTGGCGGTATGAGAATTTTGGGAAATGGAGTTGGTAAATTTACAGGTAAATTACAAAATAAGGTAGATGTTAATTACTCTACCGCTAAAAGCGCAATGATGAATGTTCCCGTTGTGGAAAATCCAGATACAGAAGTACTTAGAGGACTTGGTGAAGTTATTAACCAAGCACAAAGTTTTGTTGAGGATGTTCATGTTAACGGTTCGGATTTATTAGATGGTTTAGAGGAAAACCTATTTCAAATAAATGACAACATTACTGCAATACTTCGTAATACTTCTGCATTAAATAATGACTTAAATGCCCTATCACAAGAAAATAGAGCACTTATTGTTGAAATTTTAGAGGATATTGCACAAGGTGCAGATCCATCTTCTAAAATTGCACAATTAGCACAAAAAGGTATTTCAATGACAGATATAGTTAACGATAAAATCGGAACCTTAAGTGCAGAATTAGAAGAAGGCTTATTTGCTATTGTAAACGAAAAAAATAATTTAACACAAATAACTACAAATGGTATTAATTACACACAAGAAGTTCTGGACAATGGAATAAGAATTGCAAATGAGGCTATTGAACAAGGAAAGAAAATACCCGGGACTAATGCTTATAAACAACTTGGCGATTTGCCAGATAGATTAAAAGCTTTATATTCTAAATTAAAAGCTGATGCTACAACATTAGACAATGCAGCAGAAGCAGCTAGAACAAAAATTTTATCAGGAAATATTGAAGAAGGTTTAGAAGATTTTACAAAATACTATAATGAAGTTGAGGCATTTAATGCAAAACTTGAACAACAATTAACATCTATGCAATCAAGTGCGGCTCGTTCGGGTCTTGATGAAAGCACAGAAATTTTAAGAGAAAGATTATCAAAATTAACATCATCAGAAACATTTAAAAATATGCCAAGAGAAAAACAAATTCAGGCAATAATGGAAGAATCAAATATTCTTATTTCTAAATTTGCACAAACTTTTTCTTCTGATGATTCATTGCCACCTGATGTTTTAGAAATCCTTAAACAGTTTACAAGCAAAGGAATTACATCAAGAGATATTCCTCAAGCACAAGCATTAGCTGATGAATTATATGGTACAGGCAAATATACTATTAAAAAATCTTTCGGTGCAGGCACTATCGGTGAAACCTATTTAGCGGAAACTGCTGACGGCACAGAAGTTGTAATTAAAATGTTAAAAGATGGTGTTACTTCTGAAAAATTTGCACAAGATAGAGCAATGTTTACAAGATATATTGAAGAATTTATTTCTGACCCTACTGAAAAAGAATATAAATTAAATCTTATCAATAGTATGTTTGATGCTTGGGATAGAGAACTTGATTTTAAAATTGAAGCACAATCTGCAAGAGGATTGGCAGAAGATGCAAGCAGATTTAGTGTAGCTCAAACTTTGGAGGTTGGAACATTAAATGGTAGAAATATTTCAATGATTCAAGAAAAAGCTAGTGGTGTACCTCTTGATGGGTTATTAAAGATGATTGAACTATATAAAGAAAATCCAACTGAATATTTTGCAAAATATGCTAAAGAAATTGAAGCAAATCCTGCATTAAAAACACCAGAAACTTGGATGGGTGATTTAGGTATTGCATATCAAAAAGCACAAAATGAACAGGCAATGTTTGTGGGAAAATCAGGAACAAGAACAATCCATGCCGACCCACATCCGGGAAATGTATTTGTTGATTTTGATGCAACAACAGGCAAGCCTAAAATTGTATATATCGATGCAGGCAACGTTGTTCAAAGAACAAATTCTCAAACTTTACAAGATATTGGGTTATCATTAAACATGATGATAGGAAATTCAAAAGGTATTGCTGAAGCTATGCTAGATGGTGCAACACTTCCAAGCGGAGCAGATAAAGTACAATTGACGGAACAGTTTGCACAACTTTTGGATGAAAGATTGTATAAAGCAGGAGTTAATTTAAAAAGCACTCAATATACTCAAAATACAATTAATGGAATTATGAAAGAATTAAATATTATTCCAAATTCCAGCAATTCAAACTTAATGAAAGCAACTTTACAAAGGATTGAAACTTCAAGAGCTATAAATAGAGCTTGTGGCACTTCAGCAAGTAAAGCAGTTGATATAAAAGATTTAATGAATGGTATTTTAAAATCATTTAAAGTTAATCCTAAAGAAACTTGGCAAACAATTAAACCTATTATGCAATGGGCATATCAAAATAATGACCAAGCAATGATAACTTTCTTTCAAATGATTATTAAAAATGCAGGAATCCAAACTTCAACAGCTGTAGCTTAGATTGTTCTTAAATAGTTTGATAAATTTGGAAACAAATTCTTCATAAGATTTGGATTATTTATACCCATAACAAGTCCACTTCCGTAGCATCCCGCACTTTTATTCCATGCCAAAACATCTGCAACTATCTCATCTATTGGGAGATATGCCTGATTATTAAAGAAGTAGTGAGATATTAATCGTCTTTCATTTGGATTTAATTCATCAAGTTTTCTATCTTTAATTATTAATTCGACATCTTTTTTTAGTAATTCTAATATTTTTGGATTTTTATCTAATCCTAATATATTAACAATTCCGTGTGATAATTCGTGATTTACTATACTTTCCATATATATATCAGAATATGGTGGTTTATCACAAAAAGCAAAGAAATTTTTTCCAAATCTTCCTTCTGAATATGTAATCCCTAACGTTCCTTGTGGATTAACTATCTCAAAATTTTCAATGTTCGAATCAAATACTTTTTGTGATTTATAAGCTTCAGAAAAATTAGGCGTTAGTATAATTCTATAATTATTATTTTTAAATCTTCTGAGCCATTCTGCTGGAAATTTACTTATTTGTTTTGTAATTCGTGAAGCAAAATCAACATTTACTCTTGGTAAAACTTCAATTTGTGGTAAAGAGTCTGATGTTCTTTTAAATAATCCTTGAATACCTTTAAAAGAAATATCATTACTTTTATAAAATACATCAGTTTGAAGTCTATTTTTCTTTGGAAAAATAAAATCTTTGTTTTGTATTTTTGATGATTTGCTTATATTGAAACTGTTTGAAATAGTCAGCATTTTTCTCCAAACAAACCTTAAAGACTTAGTTTCACAAAATAAATTTAATTACTAAAATTAACTTTATCTTTAACATTATTATTTACATAATTTTTAAACTTCCTGAAAATAAAAATTGCCTATATAATAATATTTATAAAGTTTTATTAAAAAGATTTATATGATTTAAAATGCTGTTGCAAAATTATTATAATCAACTTAAGAATACTGTAATATAAAAAATATTCTGGTGAAAATATTTATTAATACAAAATTACATTTTATTATAATATGATGTCCGAGAAAAAATTCACTCTTACATAAAATCCGCAACCCGCAAAAAACGGATTTAAGCCCTCCCCAATCCACATATAAAAAATACGATAACAAATGTCATCGTATTTTTTATGGTGTCGACAAGCTCTTGAATATGGAACCATCAAATAATAATATTTCACAAATGTATATTGCGGAAAATCTTTGTACTGAACTTGTTTTACTTATGAAACAATCTACTCAAGAATACTACAATATGCGAATAACACTAGGTTTAGAATGCATTTAACTATATTTATTACCACTCTCTAAATGCAAACCATATCATCTCAATAAATATAAAATATAATATAGACAATATTATAATTATAATGTTGGCTATTTTAATAAATTTTTGACCAGTATTATTTTTAAATTTATCTTTTAAAAGAAAAATAAGTAAAAATATTAAAGTAGGAATAAATAAATCATAATATGTTTGAATATCATCAATTATATTCTGTTTAAAACTGTAATATTCTACATTATCAACCTTATTCATCAAAAACTGTACAGTTATTATAATTCCTATTAAAAAAGAAAATATGGCAGGATATTTATACATTATTTAACCTTAGTTCCTATTTTTACATTTTTAGGTATTATAACATTATAGATCATAAAATACGGAATAATATCTCCTTTTTCTTGTTTTTCTCTACCTATTCTTACTAAATCATTACTATCATTTTTATTAAAATCATAAGTATCAGCTACTAATAATTCTATATCACCATTCTTATTCTTTATAATATTTAATAAATCAACATTTCCTAATGCATTATGGAAATTTTTATCTGTAAAACTAATACTTGAATTAAAAGGTATTCTATTCTGTAATTTTTGCATATTTTCTTTTAGTATTTTTGAAAATTTTTCATTATTTATTAGTGTTTGAGCTAATTTTTTTGATGAATCAGAATTTGCATTTATATAAATACCTTTTGTTGAATCAAGCTTATCTTCACCTATCTGCTCTGAGATTTTCTTTTTTAAGTAGGGTTGAAGTTCATTATTTACTTCTTTATAATTCTTGAATATTAAATGTTCTTTTGCATAATCGGTATTCAAGTAATAATCTTTTTTCGACATATGCAAATTTTCTGCAGCTTCTTTGCCTACATCGTCTATTGCTTTTTTCTTAAATATAGGATTATGAATATAATTCACCGCTGCTAAGTTTTTCCAATCGTGTGGAGCGAAAGAACCCTGTTCAAGTTTCTCCTGCCTATCAGCTATAGCTTTTTTATTTGCATCTACCCAATAATATTTTTTATCCTCAGTATTATTAAATAAAATGTTTGCTCTTTTTTGCATTTTATCGTCGATATTATTTATACTATCAGTACTACTTTTTATACTACCAGCATTTTTGTATGTAAATTTACCATTATCATCTCTTGGATGTTCTGCTTCATTCCAAGTCACAATATTTAACTCCTTTCTTCATTAATATAATTAAAAACAAAATAAATTATTATCAAAAATTTATTTATAATCTAACCTTTATCCCAAAATCATCAAATAAATAATATTTCATCACAAGATTACATATTTAGTATAAATCATTTCCATAACTTTTCAATATATATCTACAAAAAACGATGTTTTTATACCTTTTCGATACTTGCCAAATCTTTTATTCATCATGTTTCTAGCAAAATGAAAATTTTTTTTACACACGATATTACTCTAAATTCTATTAAAAAATAAAGAGCTCTCTATACTATTTGAGATTGGGGTTTATTGTCATTTGGACAAATTATTCTTTTAGTATCAATGTCACGCAGTATAATCTTTTTGCTCAAATTCACTTTGTTTCGAAACACAATTAAACTCTATAACTATGCTTTGCTTTGTGGGGTTCTGCGTCCCGCATCCAATTATCATTCAAATAAAAAATGTCGATGGCGGGACTTGCTTCTTTGATTTTACTGTCTCTCGGGCGAGTAATTTGTTTCACTTCGTTGTCACAAATTTCGCCCTCACTTACTCGAGTTCGCTCGCTTTGCTCGACTTCACTCTTTCGTAAAATCCGCAACCCGCAAAAAACGGATTTAAGCCCTCCCCAATCCACATATAAAAAATACGATAACAAATGTCATCGTATTTTTTATGGTGTCGATGGCGGGACTTGAACCCGCAAGGATTGCTCCACACGCCCCTCAAACGTGCGCGTATACCAATTCCGCCACATCGACATATTTTTTTAAGTTTATTCTAATATTATGTACAAATTGTCTCTATGGCGGAGGTTGTGTCTAGCACAACCCTCTCGAAAAACGATATTTAATCGTTTTTCTGCGGCAGAGTGCCACATCGACATATCTATATATTATGATGTTTTGATTTTTTTTTCAATATCAAATAAAATAAAAAACAAAGAAGGTTTAAATGAACTATATTTGGTATTTCTTAATTGTTATTTCTATCATATTTGGAGCTATTAATGGCACTTTAAACGAGGTTGCTAATGCAATATTTTCAGGCACTCAACTCGCTGTAAAAATTATTCTGACTCTGCTTGGAATAATGACTTTTTGGCTGGGAATAATGAAAATTGCAGAAAAATCAGGAATTGTAGAATCCATTTCTAAACTTTTAACCCCTATTGCAAAATTCCTTTTCCCCGAAATTCCTAAAAACAGCCCCATAATTGGAGATGTTGCAATGAATTTTACTGCAAATGCACTTGGCTTAGCAAATGCAGCAACGCCTATTGGAATAAAAGCAATAGAAGGAATGCAAGAATTAAATAATAATAAAGAAAGTGCTTCTGATTCAATGTGTACTCTTCTGGCTATGAATACTGCAGGCTTTCAGTTGATTCCTGCAACCGTTATTGCTATTTTGGCAGCAAATGGCTGTAATAATCCAACAGAAATTATTATTCCAACCTTTATTGTTACCAGTTTTGCTTTTGTCAGTGCAATTATTATTGCAAAAATCTTTAAACGAATTTTTCCGCCCCAGTTAACAAAGGAGATAGAAAATGCCGATTAAAGAATTTATAGATATATTATCTCTTTGGGCTTTACCTGCAATAATTTTAATTATTTTAACCTTTGCAATAATAAAAAAAGTACCTGTTTATGAAGCCTTTATTGAAGGTGCAAAAGAAGGTGCAAAAGTAAGCTTTAATATAATTCCTTATCTTGTTGCAATAATTGTTGCAATTTCTATGTTAAGGGCATCCGGTATTATAGAATCATTATCTTTAACCTGTTCTGGCTTTTTAAACAAAATTCATCTTCCTGCTGATATTCTTCCTCTTGCATTTGTAAGGTCATTATCGGGAAGCGCAGCAATTGGAGTATTTTCTGACATAATTTCAAATAATGATATTAACTCATACACATCTAAACTAGCTGCCATTATGATGGGAAGCAGTGAAACTACTTTTTATGTTTTAACTGTATACTTTGGCGCCGTTGGAATAAAAAAATACAGATATGCTCTTTTAACAGGACTTTGTGCCGATTTTATAGGAATTGTTATGTCAATTATAGTTGCAAGATTTTTCTTTGCATAATGTTATATTTTAGCACCGCCTATAGCTTTATATAATCCGATTTGATTTATAAAATAGTCTATTTTATCAGTAACAACAAGTTCTTCTGTTACTAAAAGACTTTCTTTCTTCTGCAATAAATCAAGATTAGATATTATTCCTTCTTTATATTTCAAATCAGAATATTTAAAATCTTGTTTTTCAGCATTTAAACTTTCAACAGTTTTTAAATATTTTTCATTATCTAATTTTAAATCACATAAAGCATCATTAACTTCTTGTATAGATTTAATATTCGTTTTTTTATAATTTTCAACAGCTTGTTCATATTTATTTTTATTCAACTTTAAATTTGCAATTTTACGACCGCCTGTAAAAATAGGCAATAAAGCACCTGCACCAAGCAAAGCGAGTGAATTCTTCCAGTTCATCTTACTATAATATTCTGTTGAATTAAATGAAATAAGACCAAATATATTAAAAGAAGGCAAGAACTCTTTCTTTGCTGCTCTTACATCAAGTCCCGCTTTTTCAAGCATTTTTTCAGCAGCTAAATAATCCGGCCTTGACTCTATTATCTCAGAAGAAACACTATCAGGAATTGATTTTTTTATTTCTAAATCATCATAAGCTATTCTTTTAAATTCACTTGAATTATTCGGATTTTCACCCATTAAAACTGCAAGCATATTCAATAAGCGTTCTCTTGTTTTGTTTAGTTCAATAATTTCACTTTCCGCTTTAATATATGCTTTATTAGCTTTAACAACATCTGCGGTTGAAACAAGTCCTTCTTCATTACTGTATTTCATTAAATCATATATTTGTTTTCTATCTTTAATTATTTCTTCTTGGAGCATAATCAATTTATCAAGTTTTACAATATTATAATAAGTACTCCCAACAGCACTAACAACAGAGATATAAGCAGATTTTTCATTAAGTCTTGATATCTCATATATCTTATCCATCGATTTTGTCTTATCTCTGTTTTTACCAAACAAATCAAGCTCATAACTTGCATATAAAGGTAAAGATATCAATCCATCAGAATTTGTAATGCCCGGCAACTTATATAAAGCAGGAATAGCCCCAACACCAAACATTGGCATTTCATTTGCACGTTGTATATTTTTTGTTTCTTTAGCTTCTTCTACTTTTAATGTAGATATTTTTAAATCTTGATTATTTTGTATTGATTTTATTATATATTCCAATAATATTGGATCATCTAAATCTTTCCACCAATCTAAATTAATATATTCAATAATTGTATTTTCATCAGTTATAGGTTTCTTTGCCCCAAATGCATTTATCGGAACAACTAATTGAATCATTACTAATAATATTAATACTGAAAATAGCTTTTTTATTTTCATTAATCCTCACATTATCATCTTGATTTTATTCTATTTATATATTAATATAAATATGTGGTAAATGCAACAGATAGAAAAAACAACATTTTATGAAAGAAGCAATTAAAGATAAAATACACTACACAGAAGGCATGTTCTTCCAAATAAGAATTACATCAAGGTATCTTAATTTAATGGGAAATCAAGCTTTTGAAAAATTAAAATTAAATTTATCTTTTGAAGAATATATCATACTGGATATTATTTCTTATAATGAAGGAATTTGTCATCGAGACTTGGCTAAAATGTTATTAAGAGACAGATCTAATATAGGAAAAATTGCTTCAAGCTTAGAAAAAAAGAAACTTATAAAAATAAGATTGGATATTAGAAATAACAGAACAGTAAAAAAGATATATATAACTGAAAAAGGTATAAAGGTATGTAATGAAATTTATATTAAACTTGAACCATACTTAAAAATAATAAATGAAACTCTAAAAAAAGAAGAACAAGATATTGTAAGTACAACTTTAACAAAGTTCAGAAATGTACTTGAAAATATTGTAGAAACTCAAATATAGGAGAAAAAATGCTTAACTCTGAAGAAAATATAAAACCAAACAAAAATAAAAAATTAAAAGAAATCATAATTATACTTCTTGTAATTATTGGAATAATTACCGGAAGTATATATTACATAAATTCCATGAAGTATCAAACAACAGATGATGCTTATGTAGAAAGTGACTTAATACAAATAGCCCCAAGAGTATCTGGTCAAATAAAAGAAATATATATTAAAGATAATCAAAAAATAAAAGAAGGGGATATAATTGCCAAGATAGATGATGCCGACTATAAGATAAAATTAGACCAAGCTCAAGCTATGTATGAGAAAGCATTGTTTTCTCAAAAAGTAGCAAAAGCAAAATTAGATGCAATAAATACAGAAATTAAACTTGCAAAAAAAGACTTAGACAGATACACAAATTTATACAAAGCAGGAGCAGTTTCACAGCAAACTCTTGATAATGCAAAGATAAAATATGACAATACAAAAGCCAAATTACTTTCTGCAGAAGAATCTATTCTCTCAAATACAGATAATAAAGTAGCAGATGCTGAATTAAGGGCATTAAAAGCACAAAGAGATCAAGCTGCGCTCAACTTGGAATATACAAACATAATTGCTCCAAATTCAGGAACTGTAACAAACAAAAATGTTGAAAAAGGCAAATTTGTACAAACAGGACAACCAATTTTTATGCTTGTTACTGACAATATTTGGATTGAAGCAAACTTTAAAGAAAATCAAGTTGGCTTAATGAAAATAGGACAAGATGTTGAAATAAAAGTAGATGCATATCCAAAGAAAAAATTTAAAGGAAAAATAGAAAGTATACAAATGGCATCAGGTGCAAAAGCAAGCTTATTTCCGCCGGAAAATGCAGTAGGCTCTTTTGTAAAAATAGTACAAAGAATTCCTGTAAAAATCGTGTTTAGCGAAGAAATAAATAAAGATCAATACAATATAATTGCAGGAATGAGCGTAGAACCAAAAGTAAGAGTTAAATAATGGCAGAAATAGAAGAAAAGAAAGAAGAATGGAAGCCAAAATATAATCCTTGGCTTGTAACAGTACCCATTGTGCTTGCAGCATTTATGTTTGTACTGGATGAAACCATTGCCAATGTTGCTCTATTACATATGGCAGGAAGTTTTTCAGCTTCAAAAGAAGAAGCTTTATGGATATTAACAAGCTATTTAATTGCCTCGGGAATAATAATACCTGCAGTTGATTGGTTTTGTAAACTTATGGGAAGAAAAGCATTCTTCATTTTCAGCATTTTACTTTTTGTCTGCTCATCATTTTTATGCGGGATATCAAATTCTTTAGGAATGATGATATTTGCCAGAATACTACAAGGTCTTGGCGGAGGTTCTTTATTACCATTAGCACAAGCCATATTGCTTGAGAATTTTGAGATAAAAGATAGAGGAAAAGCAATGGCGCTGCTTGGAATGGTAGTTGTTATTGCTCCTATTATAGGACCTGTTTTAGGCGGTTGGATTACAGATAATTTTCACTGGTCTTGGATTTTTTATATAAATATTCCAATAGGGCTTTTCACAATCTTTTTAGCAAACTACCTGCTTGAGGATCCGCCTTATGCTAGAAAACAAAAAAATGTAAGAATAGATACTTTAGGATTTTTCTTTTTAACATTATGGTTGGTAACACTGCAAATAATACTGGATAAAGGTAATAATGCAGACTGGTTTAATGCAGTATGGGTAAGAAGAACTGCTATTGTTTGTGGATTATCTGCAATATTATTTTTTGTTTCACAAATAAAGAGAAAAGATTCACTTGTTGATTTAAGTGTATTTAAAGATAAAAACTTTTCAGTTGGAACGCTGGTACAAATAATAGTGTATTTTGTATTATTAGCATCAATGGCTATTCTACCCCAATTTTTACAGACATTAATGGGATATAATGCATATTTAAGCGGACTTACCATGATGCCAAGAGGTGCAGGAAGTTTTCTTTCAGTTATATTAAGCGGATTATTATCAAATAAAGTTGATAACAGATTATTAGTATGTTTGGGATTAATATTTATAGGAATAGCAGGATTTCAACTAAGCAATATAAATTTAGAAATTTCAATGTCATCAATAGCTATTCCCAACTTCATTTTAGGACTCGGGATGGGATTTTCACTTGTTCCTAGTATTGCATTATCAGCCGTAACACTAAGTAACAGTCAAATGACAAATGCATCAGGATTACAAAGTTTATTAAGAAATATAGGCGGAGCAATAGGAACTTCAATTTCAGGAACAATGATTGTTAGGTGTGCACAAGCTCATCAATATAACATGGTTGGGAATTTAGATGCCCTTAATCCAATTTATCAAGAAAGACTTATAGCAATGACAAAATCAATAAGCCTATATACTCATCCTGTTATAGCAGAATATATGGCACAGAATGTTTTATATAAACAATTAATTCAACAATCAACTCTTCTTGGTTTTGTAGACACATTCAGAATGTTTTCTATTGTAGCAATGATAATAATACCAACATTGTTTTTATTAAAAAATATAGATTATAAAAAAGAAATAAAATAGAAAGGGTATTTAATAAGATATTAAATACCCTTTCTATAAATTCATATTTCTATTTAAATTATGCAGTTGTACTTTTAACAGACTGTCCTTGTAATTGTTGACTGTGTTGTTTATTATACTTTTTATTAAAAAATATCATTGATGCAATTTTAATACCGGCAATTAATGCTGTAGTGGCAATCAAAGTTCTATTCAAAGACTTTTTAGCAATTTTAGCTGTTTTCTGCAATTCCGGATATACTTCTTTAGCTCTTTCCACAACTTTTTCGACATCAATTTTTGCATTATCAAAATTAATATAAGGAATACCGTTTGCCATTCTGGCAGCTCTTTGAGCTTCTCTACCTGCTTCAATATTTTTTAAAGTTTGTTCTGCAAGATTTCTAAAATTTGAAACAAATTTATCTTGAGACATTCTTGTATTTCTTAAAGCAAATTTAAAATCAGCAGGCATCATAAGTTCATGACAAGATTGGGCAATAACACCTCCTGCTATTGCGAGGGAAGCAACTTCAGAAATAACACCCATCTTTGAGTTATTACCATTTTGTACTTGCATAGAACCTACCTTTCTTTCTTCTTAAAAAAAATGAACTATTAATTTTGCCAAAAAATAATCATTTTTTTAAAATTCTTTACAAAAAGATATAAAAAAGTTCAAATGTATCGAATATTAAAATACATGTTTTATTTTTTATGCAAAAATAGTATTATTAATAAAGAAGATTGGAATTTATGTTAAATAAGAAAGTAAAATCAATAATTCTTGCAGCAGGAAAAGGTACAAGAATGAAATCAGAACTTCCAAAAGTTCTGCATACTATGTTTAATAAACCCTTACTTGGTTATGTTATAGATGCTGTAAATAAAACCGGATATATAAATGAAAATTTTATCATTGTGGGTCATGAATCAGAAAAAGTTGAGAAATTTGTAAAAGAAAATTATGAAAATTCAAAATGTATATTACAATCTCCTCAACTCGGTACAGGAGATGCTGTAAATAAAGCAACGCCGTATTTAAAAGATTTTGATGGTTATGTAATAGTTGTTTGTGGTGATACTCCATTAATTACCGCAGAAACAATTAAAAATTTTGTTGAGTTTCATGATAATAATCACGCAGATTTAACAGTTATGTCTGCAATATTTGAAAATCCAAAAAACTATGGAAGAATCATTCGTGATAAAAACAATAAATTTGTTGCAATAATTGAAGAAAAAGATGCAACTATAGAACAAAAAGAAGTAAAGGAAGTTAATGCAGGGATTTATTGTATTAACTGGAAAACAATATCAGATGCTTTTAACCATTTACATAATAATAATGCTCAAGGAGAATATTATTTAACGGATATAGTAAAATGGGCTGTAGAAAAGAATTTAAATGTACAATCATATATTCTTAAAAATAACGATGAAATTTTTGGAATAAATTCAAAAATTCATCTGGCACAAGCAACTAAAACATTAAATAAAAAATCCATTGAAAAACTTATGGAAGAAGGAGTACAAATTGTAGATCCTGATACAACATATATTTCTCCTGAAACAACAATAGGGGCTGATACTATTATTCTTCCGAATGTTTATATAACAGGAAAAAATACAATAGGTAAAAAATGTAAAATTGGTCCATTTTCGCATGTAAGGGATGGAGCAATTATTGGGAATAATGTAAGAATAGGAAATTTTGTTGAAATAAAAAAATCGGTGATAAAAGATAATACAAATGTTTCTCACTTAAGTTATATAGGTGACAGTGAGCTTGGTTCACATGTAAATATAGGTGCAGGAACAATAACCGCAAACTATAATCCGATTTCTAAAATAAAAAGTAAAACAATTATAAAAGATGGCGCAAATACAGGCTCTAATTCAGTATTAGTAGCACCTGTAACAATAAACGAAATGGCATCAATAGCTGCAGGAAGTATTATTACAAAAGATGTAGAGGCATATTCATTAGCCATAACACGTTCCCCATTAAAAATATTTTCAAATTGGGTAAAGAAAAAAATTGAACAATTATCAGGAGGCAATAAATAATGGAACTAGAATTAGCGTTTCCACAAGGTATTAAAACAATAAATCCAACACATGATATAAAATTGTTTGCAGGCCGTTCAAATATGAAACTTGCTGAAGAAATAGCAGAATATTTGGGAACAACCGTAGGACCAATGATTGTAAAAAACTTTGCTGATGGAGAAATATATGTTCAAGTCCAAGAAAGCATAAGAGGAGATGACGTATTTATTGTTCAACCAGTTTGTAATCCTGTTAATGAAAATTTAATGGAGCTTTTAATAATAATTGATGCATTTAAAAGAGCAAGTGCAAAATCTATTACTGCAGTTATCCCTTATTACGGATACGCCAGACAAGACAGAAAAACTTCAGGAAGAGAAGCAATAACGGCAAAACTTGTTGCGGATCTACTTACAACAGCAGGTGCTGACAGAATATTAGCAATGGATTTACACACAGGACAAATCCAAGGATTTTTTAATATACTGGTAGATCATATTTATGCTACTTCTGTTATTGTTGATTATGTTAAGAGATTAAATATTCCGCAAGATGATTTAGTTGTTGTATCTCCTGATATGGGAGGAGTATCACGTGCAAGATATTTTGCCAAACATATGAATTCTCCAATGGCAATTATAGATAAGAGAAGAAACAGACATAATGAAGCAATTGCTGTTAACATAATAGGTGATATTAAAGATAAAACTTGCATTATGTTTGATGACATAATCGACACAGCAGGAACAATATGCGGTGCTGCTCAATTATTAAAAGAAAAAGGCGCTAAAGATGTTTATGTATGTGCAACACACCCTGTATTTTCAGGACCCGCTTTAGAAAGACTCGAAAATGCACCTATAAAAGAAGTTGTTGTTACAAATACAATTCCGCTAAATCAAAACTTTATTCCTACAAAAATAACTCAATTAAGTGTTGCACCTTTGTTAGGAGAAGCAATTTCCAGAATTCATGATGGCGAATCAGTTAGTTCTTTATTCGGATTCGAAAAAGAATACGACCAATAAGTTTAAATTAGCAAGATTAAAAAAATATAGAACGGTAACTTTTAGTAGTTATCGTTCTTTTTTATTAATTTAATCTAGTATCTCACTTTGTTACCGAGTCATCCTCACTAACAAAGTACTCACCTTTTGAAAACGCCACTCATAAAAATTCACTCACACTTTCAGCTTATTATGAATTTTTCTCGGACAAATTATTATGTTGCAACACTTGTTTGAGTTAATGTAAAATAACAAAAGAAGGATTATTTTATGCAATATAAAAGCTGTCAGTGGGTAAATAGAGGAATAGAATTTAGAACAGATGAACTACGTTTGTGTTGTTACGGTTATTTGCAGGGCAGAGAAACAGAATATCAGACAACAATAAAAGAGAATTACCACGGCGAAATTTTTGATTGGAATGAAATATTTGCAATAAAAGAAAAATTGAAAGAACAACATAAGCAAGGAATATATCTTGATGCTTGTAAAGATTGCATATATCTTCAGGAAAAAGATTGGGATGAGGAAAATTATATAAATCATTTTACATTTAATCATTGGACTAAATGTAATTGTAATTGTACATATTGCTATACAATGGATGACAAAAAGAAGTTTAATTCATATAAGGAATATCATCTTTATCCGATTGTAAAAGATATGTTTAAAAAGGGAATTATAAAAAAGCCAGAAGAGTCCTGTATAATATTTGGAGGCGGTGAACCTACAATATTAAAGGAATTTGATAAATTAATTGATTTATTTTTAGAAAAAGGCTGTAAAAATATACGTATAAATTCTTCAGGAATAAAATTTTCTAAAAGTATAGCTAAAGGTTTAAAACTTGGCGCAATAAGTTTAGTAATTTCAACGGATTCAGGCTGCAAAGAGACGTATGAAAAAATAAAACAGGTAAAAGCGTATAATAAGGTTTGGAAGAATATCCAAAAATATGCAAAAGCACAAGGTGAAAATAATTTATTAAAAGTCAAATATATTTTATACCCAGGTGTTAATGATAACTACGAAGAGATAAATAAATGGTTTGATGAAGTCATAAAAAATGGTGTAAAAGCAGTTAGTTTAAGTGTGGAACAAGATTGGTATAATACTCATCAACCTAATTTTACTCCTGAGATATATGAACAAATAGCATATATGGAAAAGCGTTCAAAAGAGCTTGGACTTGAACTTGAGATATATTGTGAAGCCTTAGCTGTATTAAGAGAACATAAAACAAATTAATAAAAAATGTCGTTAAGCTCCCGAATATGGAACCTTTTAGCTACAGTACAAAAACATTATATAGCGAATTAATATCAATAATGAAACAGTCGACTCAGGAGTATTACAATATGAGAAATCTTTTAGGATTTAAGTGCTCATAAGAGTTGAGATTACGTTTGTAGTATAATAGTATTGTTGAAATTTTTTAGGGATATATGAATGGATATTCTGATTATAGGGAATGGTTTTGACCTAGTACATGGCTTAAAGACTTCATATAAGGATTTTTTGAACTTTTGCGTAGAGCGAAATAACAAAAGAATTCCTATGGCGGTAAAATATGGAACAACTTTTATTGATAATATATGG
>CALVED010000010.1 GCA_944326485.1 Candidatus Gastranaerophilales bacterium
TTAAAACGTCTGCTTAATCTCTCTGTCATATACTCCGCTACATCTCCGAAATCTGCTCTAAAGGCTTTTAAATCAAACACTTTAGAAACTACTTGAGTCCAATGTACAACTGCTGTTCCTAAGTCTAAATGCTCAACGTTTTGTTGTTCCATGTAATCCTTTAGTATTTGTTCTTGGTTTTTTATAGCTTCTTTTAGTTCTGCTTCTTGGTTGTAAAGAGCTTGAAGGGTTTTAACTGTTGCTTGTAATTCGATTTTAGATGTCATAATAATTATCTCCTATTTGTTGCTTTCAATACTTTTATAATAACGTACTATACGTTATTTGTCAATAAAATCATCTTACATTTATTGACAATATTTACAAATTGCAGCATTTTTATATTTTTAACCTATAATCCAATAATAACAAGTGTTTACACCAATTTAGACTTAAGCTTGTATTAAAGAACTTATAGCCTAAATTCATGTTCAATCAAATTATGAATTTATTGACACTTTATTTGTATTATATTGCCCCAATTATCAAACGCAAAAAGGGATTGGATATTATGCCAACCCCTTAAAACCTTTAAAACTTTTCATAACCTTAATTATTCACCGTAAACGGTAACTTTAACACCTCGCCAAAAGATGAAAACTGTTTTTTCCTGTATATCTATGTGGCTAATCTTTGTAATGCCTGCATTTTTTGCAGCTGTGTCGATACTGGCGTCACCAACTTCAACAATGAATAATACATTTGTTGTGCTTGCTTCACCTTTTTTCAATTTAGATAAGTCTTGAACTTTTGTACCTGTTGCCGTTACTGGATAAGTTGCATTAGTGTAAAATAACCCCATTGCGTTAGCTTGCGTACCTGTTAATGCAAATAATAATACTAATGTTGCTAAAATCTTTTTCATATTTAATTCTCCTTTATTCGCCATATACTAGCGTTTTTGTTTGTTTCACATAAATTGGAATAAAGCCCAAAGGGATATAAACCTTGTTGATTTTAGTATCAACATAGTGGATTTTAGTTATTCCACCATTACGAGCTGCAGCTTGCACCCCTCTGTCTCCTGTCTCGACAAGCCCTAGTACATTAATTGTGGTAGCTTCGCCAGATTTCAAGTTTTCAAGATTGGGCTTATTATTACCTATATTTCTTGCTACATCAACAGGGAAACTACTCCCTGTGTAAATCCCCCCTTTGTCAAAATAACTTGATACATCCACAGCAAATGCAGACTGAACACTTATTGTCACTAAAGCAAGTATAAGTAGAAATTTCTTCATAACTTCTCCTTTCTTGTGAATTAATCATAACATATTTAAGCATATATGCCAATATAACGGATTACATTGTGCTTAAATATGTTATATCTTCATTTTATGAAGATAAAAGATTTCTACAGAAATATTGGAAAACGCCTTAAAGAATTAAGATTACAAGCTAATATGTCACAGGAACAACTGGCTGAATATGTTGGAGTTGCCACAAAGACAATAAGTTATTGGGAGAATGCACATAATCCTGTAACCTTAAATAAGATTCCTCTTATTGCCCAGGCTTTAAATATTCCTGCATATAAACTATTTGTATTCTTTGACAGTGAAGAACAAGCGGCGGACAAAGACTATGTAAGTTTATTGCAGTCAAAAACAGGTGAAGAATTAGATGTACTCTTTAAACTAATAAAGGAATTGCAAAAGATTAAATAATTTCACATTATCTTTAATATAAGATAATGTTTACAATATTAAGCATGTATACTTAATATTGTAAACATTTAATCAATATTCCTTGAAATAACTGACTATATATTTTAAAATGAATACACAAGGAGTATATACTTATGAATAATATCAAAAGATTATTTAGTTGCTTTTCGGTTCTTACAATCTGTCTGCTTTCTAGTTTAGGAGTTCAGGCAAAAGCCGTAACGCCTGTTGCAAATATGATTCATAATCAGCAACAATCTATTACGACTGGGCAACAAGCATTTACACTTAGTCCTGCGATGATAACTACTGAAAATGAAAAGCTAGCAGGGCATTATTCTCACAGTTCCCACTATTCTCATGGTTCTCATGGCTCCCACCAGTCACATTATTCATCAAGATTCTAAATTATGACAGAATATAAGATTTCTAAAGGTTTATATAATAAAGAAGCTATATTAAAAGTTGTTTATACACTTCAAAAGGAGTTTAATATCAGTATTACGGAAGATGAATTTAATTACATCTGTAATGTTGAGCCAAAGTGTGATATCGCATTTGATTTCAGTAGATTCAACAATAACATACAAGAACAACAACTCAGGGAAACTCTTAGTTCTCAATTTGGAGAATTAAGAAATGCTATATATTCAAAGGCTTTTGAGCACTTTGAGAGATAAGTTGGGGTAATATGTCTTATATCTTATTACCTTTTCAATTTAAAACATTTGATAATAAATCCCTCTTGGTTAATCAAGCTGGGGAACATTTGTTCTTACCTTTAGAAGCTTTCAATGCTTTTGTGAAGCAGGAATTACAAGTAGATGACAGGTATTATAATAAACTAAAAGCTAAACACTTTCTAACAAATGAAGAAGAAAAAGAAACTGTAATAGAAATGCTAGCCACAAAATTGAGGACTCGAAAAGAGTTTATAATGAATTTTACCAGTCTGCATATGATTGTTATAACTCTTAGGTGTAATTGTTTGTGCAAATATTGTCACGCTTCCAGTGTAGATTTGGAGAGCAAAAATTATGATATGGATTGGGAAACTGCTAAGAAAACAATGGATACAATATTCCAAACGCCGTCTATGGATATAAAGATTGAATATCAAGGCGGAGAGCCTCTTTTGAATTGGGATATATTGAAACAGAGTATTTTATACGCTGAATTTCTGAACAAAATCGCAAAGAAGAAGTTAGGCTTCGTTATTTGCACTAATTTAATGGATATAACAGATGAACAAATAAAATTCTGTAAGAAACATAATGTAGAGATTTCTTCTTCCCTAGACGGTACTAAAGATATTCATGACTGTAATAGAGTATCTCGGATATATGATAGCTCATATGAAGCCTTTATAAATAACTCAACAAGAGTAAGAAAAGTTCTAGGGGATGACGGCTGTTCTCCATTATTAACAATTACAAACAAGAATATTAACAGATTAGACGAAGTAATAGATGAATATGCAAAACAAGGCTATCAGTCAATATTTTTAAGGGCTTTAAATCCTTATGGAAATGCTATAAAGAATAAAGATTCGCTTGGTTATTCAGTTGAAGAATATGTAAATGCTTATAAAGACGCTTTAAGTTACATTATTGGGTTAAACCGCAAGGGAATTTGTTTTACTGAATGCTTTACAGCTTTATTCTTAAGTCGGATTCTTACACCGTTTTCCACTGGTTTTGTAGATTTACAATCTCCTTCGGGGGCTGGTATATCTGGAACAATTTATAATTATGACGGTAAAGTATATCCTGCTGATGAAGGTAGAATGCTTGCAAGAATGGGCGATGATTTTTTCTGTATGGGAACAGTAAATAATACTTATGATGAGTTATTTAATGGCAAAGTTATAAGAGATATTGTATTTAATTCTTGCGTGGAAAATATGCCTGTATGCTCGGAGTGTGTATATCAGCAATACTGCGGTGCGGATGTTATAAGAAATTACTTAGAAACAAAAGATTTAATGGGGTACAGGCTAAATAATGACTTTTGCAAAAAGAATAAGTTAATATTAGACTACATCTTTGAACTGCTATCTAAAGACGATGAACAAATGTTGGATATATTTTGGGCATGGATAACTCGCAGACCTTATAAGGCGGTGCAACTTGAACAGAATTAAAGGAAATATAACAAACTACACTAATTTTATAATTGGCAGATTCGACAAAGATAATAATATATGCACAAAAGATAGAATAGTTTATTGCACAAAGAAGCCTTTAATTACGGTTGGGATTCAAGGGTATATAGTACCTAAAGGATGTGCATTTAAAACGAATAAACCTCTATTAGAAATAGAGGGGGATGTGCCTTTTAAGAATGGGGATATTATAAGTATATCAGCAGAAGGCATAGTTTCCCTTATATGGGATAATCAATCTCCGCATAATGCTTTATATGTAACAGATATTTGTAATTCAAAGTGTATCATGTGCCCTCAAATTGAGTGTGCACAACCTAGATATAATGAATGTTTGAAGATTTTAGACCATGTTAAACTTGACTCTAATGCCAGCATTGGAATAACTGGTGGAGAACCTACATTAAATATTGATAAATTGGTTGAAATCTTAAGCAAGATTGCAAAGAAATCACCAAAACAACAAGTCCACATATTAACGAATGGTAGATTGTTTAAAAATCTTGATATAGTAAAGAAACTTGCAAGTGTTAAAAATTTAAGGGTATCTGTTGGCATTCCTTTATATTCTGATATAGCAGAAGAACATGATTTTATAGTAGGAGTTAAAGGTGCATTTAATGAAACTCTTCAAGGCTTATACAATTTAGGTCGTATGGGCATAAATATAGAGATTAGAACAGTAATTTTAAAACAGAATTATACTAAATTAAAAGACTTAGCAGAATATATCTATCGGAACTTACCATTTGTTTCTAAAGTTGCATTAATGGGATTGGAATATCACGGAAATGCAGAAACTAATTATAATTTAATAGCAATAGACCCCCTAGATTATAAACACGAACTCTTTGAAGCTGTTAGACAGTATGTAAGATATAACTTGCTTGTTGATGTTTATAATACGCCTTTATGCCTTGTCGATAGTCGAATTGAGGAGTTTTGCAGAGATAGTATATCAACTTGGAAGAAATCATATACAGAGGCTTGTAAAAGTTGCATAAAGAAAGAAATTTGTAGTGGAGTATTTGAAACTTCATTCAAACATAGTGAAAATATTCATCCTATAAAGACCATACAAAACCAGTAAATTAATCATTTAATTTAACGTGTAAATTTATACAAAGCCTGTTGTTTGCCTTTATTGCCGACATACTCTGTTGCTTTCAGTTTGCGTATCATGCCTGTTTTAAGTAGTCGATTTATATACCAGTAGGCTTGTCCAGTCGTTAAACCCATAGTTTTTTCCAGTAAGTTCCTTGAAAAGGTCTTTTTCTTACTTATGAACGAAATTACCTCATCCGAAGATGTGCGTATAACCTTGCTTTCAAATTTCCAAACACGTTCAATGTGGACTCCCGCAACCATTTGATATAAGAGAGTTTCAACCAAATCGAAACTCTCTTTTTTAGTGCCAAAATTTTGTCAAACATTAAATATAAGATATAATGATTTTTAATGGAGGGATACTTACTATGAAAAAAACATCTTTATTATTTGCTTCAATTATTATGTTATTTATAATTTCAATAAATACAGCTGATGCACAAGTATTTAAAGGACGTTCATTAAGTGAAATATCAACAAAAAACCCTCAAGATACTATAGAAGTAAAATCATTAAAAAAACTAAACTTAGGTAATGGAACAATTATAGAAAAAAATTCAATTATAAAAGGGAAAATGACTGACGTTGTTTCTCCAGAAAAATTTCATAAAAATGCAAGTTTTACATTTATTCCAACAGAATATACAGATAGTAACGGAATAAAACATTTAATTTCTAAAGAAATTAAAGCAACTTACAGACAAAAATTAAAACCTGACTTTGAACATTCTGAAATTGGGGTTGGAATGACAACTGACGGTAGTGATCCATCTAATTCAATGTATGTATTTTCTCCTTCCTATATTTCTAATACAAAGAAAATTGTTAGAGGAGAAGGAAAAGAAGTATGGGATGAATACAAAAATAGAACAACGCCTTGGGGAAAAGGAGAACATATTAATATTAAACAAAACGAAATTATCTACTTTAACTTCCCTGATGTTGAGTAATTAAATATCTTTTTATTAAAAATATAATTTTGTATCGTATTTTGAGCGCACCGTTCAGAATTGTTTCTCGCGAATACAAGCTCACTCAAAAACAAAGTTTTTGGTTCGTTTTGTAAAAAAAATTCACTCACACTTTCAGCTTATCGTGAATTTATTCTCGGACAAACTTAATAAGAAACAATATTTTTTAACGGTTTAATTGTTTTAGTTATAAGCTAATGATATAATTTTGAAAAGTGATAATTTTATGAATAATAACATTGAATATAATAATAAGAAATATGATTTTATATTTAGGTCGCCTGAAAAAATTCTCCCTATAACATTTTTTTTCCTTTGTATTATGGGCAGTATATTTTTATCACTTCCCAAGGCAATTAATGGTAAAATAAATTTTTTGGATTCTGTTTTTACTGCTGTAAGTGCTGTTTGTGTTACCGGCTTATCTGTTATTGATATAGGTAGTAAATTAACAACTTTAGGACAGATAATACTCATTA
The DNA here is from genome assembly GCA_944326485.1 of Candidatus Gastranaerophilales bacterium. Taxonomy (GTDB): domain Bacteria; phylum Cyanobacteriota; class Vampirovibrionia; order Gastranaerophilales; family Gastranaerophilaceae; genus Avigastranaerophilus. The sequence goes on from CALVED010000010.1 coordinate 6,428, forward strand.
TTTTAATTCAACTTGGTGGATTAGGAATAATGAGTATTTCGTCTATTGTTTTTCTTTTACTTGGGAAAAGAATGTCTTTATCATATGCTAAAACAGCAAGAAATATATTTGATGTTGAAAGTAATCTTGAAATAAAAAATAGTTTGTTTTTGATTTTTAAATTTACTTTCTGGACTGAATTTATTGGCGCATTAATCTTATCATTTTGCTTTATTATTGAAGAGAATAATCTTTTTTATGGATTAAAACTTGGTATCTTTACTGCTATTTCAGCTTTTTGTAATGCCGGTTTCTTTTTGAAGTCTACAAATTTAATTTCTTATAATACAAGTCCGATTATTCTTTATACGATTTCTTTTCTAATAATATTAGGAGGAATTTCTCCTGCTATTTGTGCTTATTTGCCAAACCTTTTAAAGAAAAAGAAAATACCTGCAATGGGCGTTATCGTTTTTTATACTACAATTGTTTTATTATTTGTAGGGACAATTTTCTTTTTAATTTCTGAATACAATGGTGCTTTACAAGGTCTTAATTTTATTGATAAATTTAATAATGCTTGGTTCCAGTCTGTAACAACAAGAACTGCCGGTTTTAATTCTGTTGATTTATCTAATATTAATACTGTTTCATATATTTTATTTATTTTTTTAATGATAGTAGGCGGTTCCCCCGGTGGAACTGCAGGCGGTATTAAGACTGTTGCTTTAGGGATTTCTTATATTACTTTATATAATGTTATTACAGGTAAAAAAAATATTGTAAGAAATAGACTTATACCTAGTGATGTTTTACAAAAAATTGTTACTTTGATTGTATTTTATTTAAGTATTTTATTATTGATTATATTAATGCTTTTAACAACGCAAAGTATTTCAAATAGAAATTTGATATTTGAAGCAGTTTCTGCAATGGGTACTGTGGGATTATCTTTGGGTATTACTTCAAATTTGGACGAAGTAGGTAAAGTTATTATAATAATTGCAATGTTTTTAGGACGTGTATTTCCTGTTACATTATTGTGTTATATTAATTCAAAATCAGTTGATAGTAATATTGAATATCCAGATGCAAAAATTTCTTTAACATAATAGGAGTAAATATGACAAAACAAGTTTTAATAATAGGATTGGGGCAATTAGGAACATCATTGGCAAAAACATTATCCGAAAAAGGAATGGAAGTTGTAGCTGTTGATATTAATAAGGATATTGTTGACAAAAATGCCGTATTTATTGATGATGCGGTTTGTTTAGATGCAACTGATGAAACATCTCTTGAAAAATTGTCACCCAGAGAAAAAGATATAATAATTTGTGCTATAGGTTCAAAAGAACCATCTATATTGGCTACTGCACTTCTAAGACAGATGGGATGCTCAAATATTATTTCAAGAGCTACTGATAAAACTCATGAAAGAATTTTAAAAGCGGTTGGTGCTAAAATGGTTATTAATCCCGATGAAGAGTATGGTAAAAAATTTGCTTATAGAATTCTTTTCCAAAATGAAATCGCTGACGGCAATGATGATGATATACAATTACTTGATATTAATGTTCAACCTTTTATGGTTGGAAAATCCTTAATAGAACTTGCTTTGCCAAATAAATATGGGATTATAGTTGCTGCTATAAAAAAAGGCAATAAACTGACTAAGCCTTTACCTACAGGGATTTTAGAAAAAGATGATGTATTATTACTTGTTTGTACTGAAGCATCTATAGAAAAAATGCTCAAGGAGAATTCATAATGCACTTTTCAAAAAAGATACATTTTTATTTTCTTATATTATTGATTTTTTCAACTGTTATGGCTATAGCCGGAATTAGAGGTTTCTTGAGGTTAGCACCTGCAATAGATGAAATTAATCTTCATAATACTCGTTCATTGTATTATGCGGAACAGATGTTATCAGAACTTGTTGTCAATCGGAATATGAAAAACTTTGAAAATGCAATGCATTTGGAAAAAGCTAATATTACTGAGGTTGGAGAAGCTGATTTGATAAAAAAAATTGAAAAGAATTATAAATCTGCTTTCTCTGGTAATATTAAAAAAGAAGAAGAAATAGTTGATTATATTATTGATTTATCTACAATTAATCGTAATGCAATGAAAAGGGCAACTATTGAAGCTAATCAACTAAGTTCAGTTGGTGCGTGGGTAATTGTATTTTTAACTATATTTATTTGGTTTTTGGGATTTATGCTTATGAAATCTATAGAGAAAGGATTTATTAAGCCTTTGGATGAGCTTAATGATGTTTTGGCAAAATATAATCAAGGCAATAAATTAAGACGTTGTCCAAAACAAGCACCTAATAAAGATTTTCAAAATATATATGATGCAGTAAATAATTTATTAGATAAGTTAGTTTAATCTAGTATGGCACTTTGTTACCGGCTCATCTTTGCTAACTAAGTATTCACCTTTTGAAAACTTCACTCAGCTTGGTTTCACTACGAATACAAGCTTACTAAAAAACAGCGTTTTTGGTTCGTTTTTTATAAAAATTCATTCACTCTTTCAGCTTATCGTGATTTTTTCGAACAAAATAAATTTAAATTACTTTATTTTTTCGTTTTTTACGTTACTATATATTCTGTATGAAAAGATTTTTTATAATTTTATTTTTAATAACACTAACTAGTACACCTATATATGCTTTGGAGGTAAATGAATCTTTAAATGAAGATTCATACAGACATAAAATATCACTTGAAGAAGCCATTAATATGGCACTTGTAGGAAATATTGAGTTGCAAGAACAACGAAGAAATTTAGGAATTTCAAAGTTTTCCGTAAAAAAAGCTAATGCACTAAAAAACCCTCAATTTCAATCAAATATATTAATGGGTCCAATAGCAAGAGGCAATTCCAGCCAAATAGGTGTTATGCTCCCAATTGAAATTTTAAAAAGAGGAGGAAGAAAGGAAGCTGCATTAGCAGAAATGGATTACACAAATAATAAAATAAAAGATTATGAATTCAAACTAAAGCTAAGAGTTAGAACAGCTTATTTCAATTTGCTTGTTGCCAAATCAGAATTAAAAATTTTAGAAGAAAGAAAAGAACTTCTTGCAGATTTACTGGAAATAACAAAAGAAAAAGCAAAAAACGAAACAAACTATGAAATTGATGTACTTCAAGCAGATATGAAACTAAAAAAAATTCTAGTTCAAATAAATAGAGTTCAAGCCGATATTAAAACTGCCCAGTACGAGTTTAATAAAACATTAAATCTTGCAAATAATCCTACATTATATGATTCAAAAGAAGATTCTGTCTTCGGACAAGAATTTTTTACAAAGTTAGAATTACCAATATATGAAGATTTAGAAGCTATTGCATTTAATAATCGATATGACATAAAAATGGCAGCAGCAAAAATAGATAAAGCAAAGAAAGATTTATCACTTGTAACAAAACAACGAATTCCGGATTTATATATTTCTGGCGGATATGCATTTGCTCAAGATGGAACATCAGGTGCTTACGTTGGTACAGGAATAGATATTCCGGCTTTATATTTATATACACCTGAAATTGAAAGTGCGAAATTAGAACTTGATAAAGCTCAACTAGAATATAATTCAATAATAAATATTACACAAAATGTTATACATACAAATAATGATAAATTCATTATGGCTCAAGAAAATGTTGAACATTATAAAGATATTTTAGAAGAATCTAACAAAATATTAAATTTATCAAAACAACAATACTCACAAGGAAAAACATCTTTAACTAATTTAATTATAATAGAGCATTCGCATCAAGAACTTTTAAAAGAATTTTTAGATGCAATGAAAGAATACTACAATGCTTATATCGCATTATTACAAGAACTCGGACTCGATAATTTAACTATTGATATAGACCTTTAATTATATAAACCACTTTAGGACATAATATTATATAATTTTAAACATAACCAAAATAGCGAATAGATCGAATTATATTCAATCTATTCGCTAAAATTTTTATTGAACAGATTGAGGCGTATGAACTCTATCCATTTCTCTATGTTCTATTCTTCTTTCAGCATCAGGACCATGATGTTTATGTTTTTTATGAAATTCATGGCATCTTGGTTCTCCCTGAAAATGATGATGTATTGGTCTTTCAAAATGATGCATTGGACCAGGTCCTATTGGAGCAGGGGGCATAGGTGGTCTATTTAATGTTACAAATAGGCACAAAGCAAAAAATACACCAACAAAGCTTCCTAATGCAACTATAATAAAATTTTTAAATTCTGCTGATTTACAGAAACACTTATTTTCTTCTTTTACTTCTTCTACATTTTTAATTTCATCAGTCATGATTTTCTCCTATCTTATACATTTAAAACTTCTTTTTTATCTCTCACTTATATAAACGAAACAAAATGAAAAACGTTCATTTTTTTTATTTTAACATTTTTTAGGTATAATATACCTTGCTACAACATAAAAACAAAAGGACAAAAAAATTAATGGAAGATATACTATACCCATTTGTTGTAAAATTCAATGAATATCTATCTAATTACATTTTAGTATTTTTACTTGTAGGAATAGGGGTTTGGTATAGTTTTAAAACAGAATTTGTACAAATAAGATGTTTTAAAGAAGGAATAAAAAATTTATTTGAAGAAATAAATATTTTCGATAAAAGTCATCCACATAGTATGACTTCATTTCAAGCATTATCAACAGCAGTAGCAGCACAAGTAGGAACAGGAAATATAGTAGGAGCTTCAGGGGCAATTTTAATAGGAGGTCCTGGTGCTATATTTTGGATGTGGGTTATTGCATTCTTTGGAATGGCAACTATATATGCTGAAGCCACTTTGGCTATTAAAACAAGAATTATTGAAGAAGGCGGTAAAATAAAAGGCGGACCAGTGTATTACATTACAACAGCATTTAAGGGGAAATTCGGCAAATTACTTGCCGGATTTTTTGCAATTGCAATTATTCTGGCTCTCGGATTTATGGGCTGTATGGTCCAATCAAATTCAATTGCTTGCTGTATGCAAACAGCTTTCGGCATTAAACCATATATAATGGGGATTTTACTTGTTATTATTTGTGGAATTATTTTTATTGGCGGTGTAAAAAGGTTAGCTATTGTAGTAGAGAAAATTGTTCCTTTTATGGCTTTATTTTTCATTATTGGTGGACTAATTATTATAAGTGCAAGAATAAAATATATTCCAGAAACATTTTATATGATTTTTAAATATGCATTTATGCCACAGGCAATTTTAGGCGGAAGTTTTGGTTATGCAATTAAACAAGCAATAAGCCAAGGGGCAAAAAGAGGTTTATTTTCAAATGAAGCAGGTATGGGTTCAACACCTCATGCACATGCTCTTGCCAGTGTAAAAGATCCGCATACACAAGGTACTGTTGCAATGATTGGTGTTTTCGTAGATACATTTATAATTTTGACACTAAATGCACTAATTGTAATTTCAACTTTATACACAAAAGATGGTGCATTACATAATGGCTATACAGATGCTGTTATGAATATTTTAAATAAAACAAATTTAGTACAAACAGCATTTGGAACAATTTTTGGTAATTCTATCGGAGCAATTTTTGTTGCAATTTGTTTATTTTTCTTTGCTTTTTCCACCATTCTAAGCTGGAATTTATTTGGGAAAATGAATGTTACATACCTTTTTGGTAATAAACACGTAAAAATAGCAGAATTAACTTATATGATAATTGCATTATCATTTATAATGATGGGAAGTTTAATTTCAAGTGACTTTGTTTGGGAATTAACAGATATGTTTAATAATCTTATGGTTATTCCAAACGTAATTGCTTTATTCGCATTAACAGGTGTTGTTGTTAAAATTGTACACACCAATAAATCCAACTAATTTAAGAAAAGGAATTTCTATGAAAGAATGGATTAAATCAATATTAGTATTACCTTTTAATGTTACAATAACAATTCCATTTTTAATATTATATTTTTCAAAATTTAAATATAATATACCTCCAATAATTCAAATATCAATAGGAATAGTTATACTTTTTATCGGATTATTTTTATTAATATGGACAATATTATTATTTGATAAAATAGGCAAAGGTACTCTTGCACCTTGGGCAGCAACAAAACATTTAGTTGTACAAGGACCATTTAAATACACCAGAAACCCGATGATTACCGGGGTTTTAAGCATTCTAACAGCAGAAGCAATTCTTCTTAATTCTATACATATACTATTTTGGATGATTTTATTCTTTTTTATAAATTGTATTTATTTCAAATTATTTGAGGAGAAACAATTAGAAAAAAAATTTGGAGACGAATATATTAAGTATAAAAAGAACACCCCGGCTTGGATTCCTAATTTATGCTTTAGAAAGAAATAATAAAAAAAGTTTTACAAAAAGATTGAAATCTTTTGAAATATATTTTCTTTGTCTTATTATTAAAATATGAAAATATTAAGCCGAATAACATTATTATTTTTTATATTTGTAATCATAATCGGAACAAGTGCAACCTGTTCTGAGAATGTCAATTACAACATAAAATACAAAGATACAATATCGGCTGTTAAGTATTTTGATCATGATTTATTAAATTCAAAAAATAATGACTATATTTTTCAAAATATTACCAGACACGACAGCCTAAATGTAAATAATAAAAAAACAGATAACTCTAATGACTCAGGAAATAATTATTTTATTCCGAACCAAACTGAACAACAAGTTAATTTAATATCATATATATACAACAATTCATATTTAAATAATAAAACTAAAGTTAGTTTCAAAACATTATTATCAGAAGTCCGTCCTAATGCTCCTTAAGAAGGATAATATTTATTTGTATTATTAATCAATAAATATTAAGATTGGAGAAATTATGAATATGGAATTGGTTTTGCAGAACATGCAAGATGGAATAATGATTAGTATAATTGGAATGGGTTTTGTAATGTGTTTTTTAACACTCATGATGGGATTTATGAGAGTTACAGAAAGCATAATGTTAAAACTTAATGAAATATTTCCAGAAGAGAAAAAAGAAGAAATTAAGAAAATAACAAATAATAATAAAGATGAAGAATTAGCAGTAGCAATAGCAGTTGCAAAATATAAAGAACTAATTAAAGGAGGGATATAATGGAAGCTATACATGCTTTTGTTGCAGGTCATAATATAGCTATTTCAGCAGGATTATTGATTTTAGCTTATATTTTTATAGCAACAGAAAAGATACCGAAGGTTACAATTGCTCTATTAGGTGGTGTTATAACAATAATATTAGGACTGGTAAGTCAAACAAAGATGATTAATGGAAGCATTAATCATGAATATTTTGTAAATTTTGTAGATTTTAATGTAATATTTTTGCTAGTTTCAATGATGATTATAGTATCCATCACTACAAGAAGCGGAGTGTTCAATTATATAGCAAATGAACTTCTAAAAATGACAAAAGGTCATCCAATAAAAGTTCTAATAGCATTAGGCATTTTTACTGCATTTGTTAGTGCCTTTTTAGATAATGTAACAACAGTAATTTTAATAATGCCAATAACTTTCTCTATAGCAAAAAAATTAGATATAAATCCAATACCGTTTCTATTAACAGAAATTGTATCATCAAATATTGGAGGAACAGCAACTTTAATAGGTGATCCGCCAAACATAATTATAGGTAGTGCCGGCGGATTGTCATTTATGGATTTTGTAAAAGAACTAACTGGTGTAGTTGCTGTTATCTTAATGTTCGTAATCATTTTCATGGTTATCTGTTTTAGAAAAGCATTAAAAGCAAGTCCTGAAAAAATGCAAGAAATATCTAAAATAGACAATTCTAATACAATTGTTGATAAAGCATTAATGATACGTTCTGTCATAGTATTATCATTCGTTATATTGGGATTCGTACTTCACGATATAACACACATAGAAACATGTATTGTTGCAATGCTTGGAGCTAGTATACTTTTACTATTTGAAAAACCAACACAGATATTATGTGATGTTGAATGGAACACAATATTTTTCTTTATAGGTTTATTTATAATTATTGGTGGACTCGAAGCATCAGGCGGTATACAATTAATGGCTGAATGGATTTTAAATGTAACAAAAGGTTCAGAAACAGCCACTGCAATGCTTATACTTTGGGCATCAGGAATCATATCAGGAATTATAGATAATATTCCATACACTGCAACAATGGCACCAATGATAGCAGAAATACAGAAAATTATGGGTTCAGATTATGCATATCCACTATGGTGGTGCTTATCTTTAGGTGCTTGCCTTGGCGGAAATATGACAATAATAGGGGCTGCTGCTAATGTTATTGTATCTGAAAATTCTGCAAAAGAAGGTCATCCTATAAGCTTTATGGGATACTTAAAATATGGTATACCAATTGTATTTATTTCACTATTTATAAGTACAGTGTATATTTATATACGTTTTCTTAAATAAGGAAATAAATAATGAGTAATAAAGAGGAAACAAGACCAAAATACAAAGATACCCACGGTGGAGAAATAATTGGTTCAATAATATTTACTATAGTAATAATTTTACTCATGTGGGCTGCTTCAGTTTGGTTTAGATAAATATAAATAATAAAACCGCTTTAACAAAAAAGCGGTTTTATTATTTATACTTCCATTTTTTTAATCTGTGAACTAATTTTAAAATCAGCCAATGTTGATTTTTTAATATCATCTATAGTGAACATTGGATTTAATTCAGTTAACATAAGACCATTATTTGTAACTTCAAAAACACAACGTTCGGTAACAATCAAATCAACTTCTTTATATGCAGTTAAAGGGAGTGTACATTTTTTCACAATTTTTATTTCATCTTTAGAAGTATGTGTCATAGCAACAATAACTCTTTTTGATCCGACTATCAAATCCATAGAACCGCCAATCCCGGGAACAAATTTCCCCGGAATTTGCCAAGAAGCAATACTTCCTTCTTCATCAACCTGCAGTGCACCTAAAACAGTAGCATCAATATGACCGCCTCTCATAATAGTAAAAGCCATCTGTGAATCATAGAAACTTGCACCATTTTTAACTTCAACGAAAGCTCCACCGGCATTAACTACTTTTTTATCAAAATTCGGACCTTTTTGGTTCTTGCCCAAACCCAAAATTCCATTCTCAGATTGAAAAATGATATTCATGTTCTCATTAACATAATTAGCCGCTTCAGTTGGTAATCCTATTCCAAGAGTCACTATATCATTTTCTTTGAATTCTTTAGCAATTCTTTTTGCAATTATTTCTTTTATTTTTTCTTTTGATAATTCTTGAATTATTGGCATAACTAATTTACCCCGCCGTTAACAATATAATCAATAAATATACCGGGTATTACTACAGAATCAGGATCAAGACAATCAACAATTTCATCTGCTTGAACAATAACTGTATCCGCTGCAGTTGCCATAGATGTATTAAAATTTCTTGTCGTACCTTTAAATGCCACATTTCCATATTTGTCAACTACAGTACCATATATTAAAGCAAAATCAGCCCCCAAAGGTTCTTCAAAAATATATTTTTTGTTATTAATTTCAACTATTTTTTTCCCATCTTCTAAGATTGTACCAATACCTGTAGGAGTTAAAACTCCACCAAGTCCTGACCCTTTGGCATGAATTTTTTCAACCAAAGTTCCCATCGGATAAAATTCAACTTCTAATTCTCCTGAATGCATTTTGGCTCCGGTAACAGGATTTGTCCCAATATGCGTTGTAATAACTTTTTTCACCAACCCATTTTTTATTAAAAGCCCCTTATCTGCTTCTTGAAAAGATGTATCATTACAAATCATTGTAAGATTATTCTTTTTTTGTTTAATTATTTCTTCAATAACTTTATCAGGCACACCACAACTTAAAAATCCACCTATCATTATTGTAGAACCATTTTTTATAAGTCCAGCTGCCTGTTTTGCAGATATTATTTCTTTCAAAGATTATCCCTTACTCTTTATATACACTTTTTGTTAATATATCACAGTTTGACTATTTTTTGAATGATTATATATTAAATTTATATTAATAAATTGTAAAAATATTACATATAAAATAATATAAAATAATATTAGTTTTATATTAAGGAAGTACTATGAATGAGATAAAAGTTTGCTACACTTGCGATGATAACTACGCCAAATATACTTGTGTTTCAATTGCCTCAATACTAAAAAATGCAAGTAATGATGATAATTTAACAATTTATATAATTAGTAATAATATATCTGAAGAAAATAAAAATAAATTAGAAAACTTAAAAACAATTAAAGACTTCCGCCTAAAAATAATAACACCTACAAATGATTTGTTTAAAGATTTTCAAGGCATAAGAACAACAGATTATCTTCCAATTGCTTCTTTTTTTAGGCTCAAAATTTCAAGTTTAATAACAGATATAGATAAAGTTATATATATTGATCCTGATACAATTGTAAGTAAAAGCTTGACGGAGCTTTATAACATTGACATATCTAACTATTATTGTGGAGGTATCTTAGATATCGGATATAAAAGACTTGGGAAAAAAATTGGATTGAAAAATAATGAATTTTATATAAACTCAGGGGTTTTATTAATAAATTTAGAAAAATGGAGAAGAGAAAAAGCAGAAGAAAAATTCATTAATTATGCAAGTGAAAATTTAGACAAAATAACATTAGGTGATCAAGATTTAATAAACAAATGTTTTGCGGGAAATATACTAAAATTAGATGGGAAATGGAATGTTCAAGTTGTAAATTTTTGTTCTCGTTCTGATTACACTCAAAATTTTAATATTCTACACTATACCGGTGGAGCAAAACCCTGGAAATTTGGTTCATATATTCCATTAAAAAAATATTATTTTAAATATTTAGATTTAACAACATATGATAAACCAAATAAAATTTGGCATATCAAATCAACAATAGTAGGATTTTTCTTATACTTAAAACATAGACCATTATTTATATTAAGGCCAGGATTCTATAAATCAATTTTCAGTTATATTCTAAAAAAATAAAAACTTGTAAAATAAACTTAAATATTATACATATCATAGTGTATAAAGATTGCTTTTATGTTATACTTGTACAAAGAAATTGATATTTATTATCAACTTGTAGAATATAAACTAATATACAAAATATAAGGGAGCGAAAATGATAAATGCTGCTATAGAAAAATCATCAAATAAGTATGATTTTATTCCTGGCAAATGGCAGAGTGAAATAAATGTAAGAGACTTTATACAAAAAAACTATACCGTATATGATGGTGATGCCGGTTTCCTCGCTGACCCTACAAAAGCAACTTTTGAGTTATGGCAAAAATGTTGTGAATTATTAAAAGAAGAACACGATAAAGGTGGTGTTCTTGATATGGATACAAAAGTTGTATCAACTATAATTTCACATAATGCGGGATATATAGATAAAAACCTTGAAAAAATAGTAGGATTACAAACAGATAAACCACTAAAACGTTCTCTTCAGCCATTTGGCGGAATAAGGATGGCAGAAACAGCTTGTAAATCTTATGGTTATGAAGTAGATTCCGAAATTTCAGAAATTTTTTCTAAATACAGAAAAACACACAACCAAGGTGTTTTTGATGTATATACTCCGGAGATGAAAGCAGCCAGACATTCTGCTATTATTACAGGATTACCTGACGCATACGGTAGGGGCCGTATAATAGGTGATTATAGAAGAGTTGCGTTATATGGTATAGACAGATTAATAGAAGATAAACAAGAACAGTTTAAATCCCTTGAAGGAGAAATGACCCCTGATAGAATTCAATTAAGAGAAGAAATAACCGATCAAATAAGTGCATTAAAGGATATGAAAAAACTTGGTGAAATATACGGATTTGACATATCCAAACCTGCAAAAAATGCACAAGAAGCAATACAATGGTTATATTTTGGCTACTTATCTGCAGTAAAAGAACAAAATGGAGCTGCAATGAGTATCGGAAGAACATCTACATTTTTAGATATCTATATTGAAAGAGATTTAAGAAATGGAGTTATAACAGAAGAACAAGCTCAAGAAATGATAGATCATTTTATAATGAAATTGAGACTTGTAAAATTTGCAAGAACCCCAGAATATAACGAATTATTTTCCGGCGATCCGACTTGGGTAACAGAATCAATAGGCGGAGTAGGCGTTGACGGAAGACCTTTAGTCACAAAAAATTCATTCAGATATCTTCATACTCTGGAAAATTTAGGAAGTGCTCCGGAACCGAATTTAACAGTTCTTTGGTCTAAAAATTTACCAAGAGGTTTTAAAGAATACTGCGCAAAAATTTCTATAGAAACTTCATCCATTCAATATGAAAACGATGATTTAATGAGAGTAGTTCATGGTGATGACTATGCTATAGCCTGCTGTGTTTCATCAATGGTTGTAGGTAAAGAAATGCAGTTTTTCGGAGCGAGAGCAAATCTTGCTAAATGTTTATTATATGCCATTAACGGTGGTGTTGATGAAAGGCTTAAAGAACAAATTGGACCTAAGTATAGACCGATAACTTCAGAATATCTTGATTTTGATGAAGTTATGGAAAAATATGATGATATGATGGAATGGCTAGCTGGTTTATATGTTAATACATTAAATGTAATTCATTATATGCACGATAAATATTGTTATGAAAAAGCCCAGATGGCACTTCACGATAGAGACGTAAAACGTTATTTCGCGACAGGCATTGCTGGTTTGTCTGTTGTTGCGGATTCTTTATCTGCAATTAAATATGCAAAAGTAAAAACAATAAGAGATGAAAATGGTATCGTTGTTGACTATGAAGTTGAAGGTGATTTCCCTAAGTATGGAAACAACGATGACAGAGTTGACCAAATAGCTGTAAATCTTGTTAAAACATTTATGGCTAAAATAAGAAAACACTATACTTATAGAAACTCAATTCCAACAATGTCAATTTTAACAATAACATCAAATGTCGTATATGGGAAAAAAACAGGTAATACTCCTGACGGTAGAAAAACAGGTATTCCTCTAGCCCCGGGAGCAAATCCAATGCATGGAAGAGATACAAACGGGGCTGTGGCTTCTTTAGCTTCTGTTGCAAAACTTCCTTTTGAAGACGCACAAGATGGCATTTCAAACACATTTTCAATTATTCCAAATGCTTTAGGTAAAGATGAAGTATTTATGGGTGATTTGACAATTAGTTTAGATTGCGGTTGTTCTCAAGATAATATTAACTAGAAAGAGGTTTTTATATGGCTACAATGCAAGAAGAAAATTTAATAAATTTACTTGACGGCTATGTTGAAAAAGGCGGACATCATCTAAATGTTAATGTATTCAATAGAGAAACATTAATCGATGCACAAAAACATCCTGAAAAATATCCTCAATTAACAGTTAGAGTTTCCGGTTATGCTGTTAATTTTATTAAATTAACAAAAGAACAGCAAGATGATGTTATATCAAGAACTTTTCATTCAAGTTTAAATTGCGGTTGTTAAATAAAAAAGGAGCTAGATTTTATCTAGCTCCTTTTTTATTTGTAATTTTCTGTCTTTAAGTTTTATATTATCTTATTTATTATTAATTTTCAAATAACATAAAGATACAACCAATAAAGGAATATTACCCATAAACAAACAATTAAAGAAAATATTAGAAATCCTTTTAAGTAATTTGGCATTCTATCACAATGATATTTCATTTTCTCAGATGAACTCAACAGTTTACCATATATTCTATAATTCTCTATATCCTTTCTCGCCAAATAATAATTTCCACATACATCATACTTAAAATTAGGAATCTCTCTTGAATTTCTTATTAAATCTATAAGAAACTGGTAAGAACCGCAGGAAATAATACTATTTGAACTATCCACCACAAACTGAATTTGTTTATTATCCTTAAGATTAATTGTAACTGCCGTCTTGCTTATAAGATAATAATGTCTTCTTGTTATTTTTTCATCAATAGTTAATATTGCCTCAAATAATTCTATATCGTTCTTAAAAACTATTTCTTTTTTTATTTCAATTAAACCTTTTTTGTATATTATTTCAATATAATCATTTGAAATTATTATATCAGAGACATATTCCGAATTATTTATAATTGAAAATATAATAAAAAATACAAATATAATTATAAAAGCATATAATTCAAATCTAGAACTTTCTCGCAAATATTCTGCAGACGGAGGATATATATAGGGTAAAAACCAATATATTAAAATACATATTGCAAAAAAAACCATTACAATAAGAGAATCAATATATTTTTGTTCTGCTTTTATTTTTATCATTTTACTATAATACCCCTAATTTAAAATATAATAAACAACTAAAATATTGATATTTTTCTAATATAATAAAAACTATGACTGAGCAAATTTTTGGAAATATTCATTCTATAGAATCATTCGGAACCGTTGATGGACCTGGCATTCGTTTTGTTATTTTTATGCAAGGATGCCCTATGCGTTGTTTATATTGTCATAACCCGGATACTTGGTCGAATGATATAAATAAAAAAATGACAGTACAAGAAATATTAGAAAAATATAACAGTATAAAAGAATTTTTAAGAAATGGAGGTATAACAGTAACAGGTGGGGAACCATTACTCCAAATTGATTTTGTTACTGATTTATTTAAACAAGCAAAAATAAACAATATACATACAGCTATAGATACTTCTGGAGTTCTATTCAATCAAAAAAATAAAAATAAGATTGATGAACTACTTAAATATACAGATTTAGTTTTACTGGATATTAAACATGTTAATGACGAGGAACATAAAAAACTTACTGGTTTTTCAAATAAAAATATTTTAAATTTTGCTGTTTATCTTTCTGAGAAAAATATTCCAACTTGGATAAGACATGTTGTAGTTCCTACTATTACAGATAGTGAAAAAGATTTAAAAGAACTTGGCAAATTTCTTTCAACTCTTAATAACATTAAAGCATTAGATATTCTTCCATATCATAATATGGGAATTACAAAGTATGAAAGTTTATGTATTGAATATCCATTAAAAGATATACCACCATTAACAAAAGAAGCTGCAATAAAAGCAAGACAAACAATTTTCGAATCATATAAAAATAATAGACACTAGATTAATTGAATTCAGTTTATTAATTCGTATTATGAAAGAATGCAAAATATTGAATGGTATAATAATTTAAATAAACCTTTTTTAAATCCTCCAGATTGGGTTTTTGCTCCGGTTTGGACAATTTTATATATTTTGATAACTATTTCTTTTATTCTTTTTATAAAGGAAGGAATGAGTAAACAAAAAATTATGCCATTATTATTTTTTTTAATACAAATAATTTTAAACTTTCTTTGGACTCCGGCATTTTTTATATTTTCACAAATTAAAATAGCATTAATAATACTAATATTTATGTGGATATTTTTACTTTTCACTATAATCACATTCTATAAACATTCAAAAACTGCATCAATTTTACTAATCCCCTATTTTATTTGGACTAGTTTCGCATTATATTTAAATTTTGCTTATTTAGTGTTAAATTAGAAATTATTAATACACATTAATTTACAAGAAAGGCAATTAAAATGAACATTAATCCAATAGGATTTAATAATCCAACACTAGTCAAAATAAGAACGAAAGATGATAAAAAAGAACATTTTATAAATTCTTCTATGATTTTAGCATTTGAACCTTCTAAAAAAGAAGAAGATACAGATATATTAATGTTGAATGGGGAAATATATACAATAAAAGGAACACCAGCGCATCATGCTGAATCATATAGAGAAGATTTAAAGAAAGGAAATACTATACTTAACTTAATCCGATAATTTATAATATGTTTTTTATTTCTTTAAGGCTAGATATTTCATAATCTGCCTTATATTTAGTTTTATTTACTTTCTTATTCGGATTAAACCAACATGTTTTTATTCCGGCATTAATTCCGCCTTGTATATCTGAAGATAAAGAATCACCTATAATTATTGTTTGACTTTTATTAACATTTTTTAGTTTGTCAAAACAATAATTAAAGAATTCCTTTGTAGGCTTTTGGTATCCAACGGAATCTGAAACAAATATATCTTTAAAATATTTATCGAATCCGGCTTTTTTTAATCTTGATCTTTGGGTTTTTTCTAGTGAATTTGAAACAATATAAACTTCATATTTATTACTTAAATATTGAATAAACTCATTAGCACCATCAACAATAGAACAGGTATTCATAAAATGTCTTTGAAAAGCATTTTCAAATTCGATACCATCAGCTTTTATATTAAATTCAGCAAATAAAATGGGAAATCTGATATTGAAAATGTCATCTCTTTCTATTAAACCCTTTTCATAGTCCCCCCATAATTTCCAATTTTGTTCAAAATATCTGTCAAACATTTTGGGAGAAAAACTAATACCAAATTCTTCTGATGATTTTATAATCGAATCTTTTGCACAATTATGAAAATCAAAAATTGTATCATCTATATCTAATAAAATCGTTTTCATAATGACATTTTTTCTAATAAATTATTATAAACATCAACCGTTTGAAAACAAATAGGCAATTTTCGCTTTAATAAACTTTTTATAGTTATTTTGAAACTTTTTAAAAGAGCAGCATCTAAATTATTTGTTTTATTTAAAACTTTTTCAATTTTTTCTCTGTACTTTTGTTCTCGTGTTCTTGTTTCTATTTTATCTGCAATAAAAATAATCTTTTCAAAATCAGTCATATCTTTTTTACCAATCGTATGCCATCTTATTGCAGATAATATCTCATCGTCATCAACACCATAATCACGTTTAGCAATTAATGCTCCAACTGGGGCATGCCAGGTTTTTTCACTAATTTTCTCGCATTCTTCAAAAGAATCTTTAACTAAGTCTAATTCTTCTTTTGAAATACATTTAGCACAATCATGTAAGAGGCCTGCTATTTGAGCTTTTTCAACATTTAAATTAAATCTTTTAGCCAGCTCCATTGCTTTTTCCATTGTACCAATTGAATGCAAATATCTTTCTTCTGTAAGACAATTTTTTAATTTATTTTTAATTTCATCAATACTATATTTTGTATACATTGTTATCTCTAATATATTCAGCTACTTTCAAAGGTACTATATCACAAATATCCTTATTTTGCCTAATTTTTTCTCTTACCTCACTTGCCGAAATATCACAAAATGGCATTTGCATAAGTATATAATTATAACCTTTTTCCTTCAATAATTGATATGGTGTTTCATCAAAATTGTCTTCTCTAATGAACAAAATAAAATTCAAAAGATCTTTTAGTTTATCAGACTGATGCCAAGTTTCAATTTTTATAAAAGCATCTGTACCAATTATAAAATTTATCTTTTCTTTAGGTTTAATTATTTCATATAATTGAACAATAGTATCATAAGTATAAGAAGGTTCATTTCGTGTATACTCGATAGCACTTACATCAAAATATGGAAAATCCTTTATAGCTAATTCAACCATATTTAATCGATGAAAAGCATTATCTATATCAAAATTTTTTGAATCTTTATGCGGAGGCTTAAATGCAGGAATAAATACAATTTTTTCAAAGCCCAATTCATTATGTACATATTGAGCAACTTTTAAATGCGCATTATGAATAGGATTAAAACTTCCCTGATAAAGACAAACACTCATATTAAACCTACTTAGAAAAATGGATCTGTTCAACTAAAGAAAGAATTTTATTTAAGAAAATTTTATAACCATTTCTATCTGCTTCACCTGAAAGAACAATATCTGCAAAATTTTTACAAGGTCGTATGTAAATTTTAGCTTTTTCCGATGCATTTTTGTAAATTGTATGTGCAGACTCACCAAGCCCTCTTTCATTTGCTCTCACATAAAATCTTTCTTTTTGAATTTCACTATCTATATCAACAT
This sequence comes from Candidatus Gastranaerophilales bacterium, assembly GCA_944326485.1. Taxonomy (GTDB): domain Bacteria; phylum Cyanobacteriota; class Vampirovibrionia; order Gastranaerophilales; family Gastranaerophilaceae; genus Avigastranaerophilus. Next base: position 24,388 of record CALVED010000010.1, read on the forward strand.
ATATTTTAAAATCAAAAGCATCTTTAATTTTATCCGTTAACGTAAATAAGCCTTCAGAAATAATAATTTTTGAAGGCAAAGCTAAAGTATGATTATCCAATCTTATTGTTGTACCTGACATATCGTATTTAGGAAGAAATACAGGTTTGCCAGACAAAAGTTCATTAATATGTTTATACATTAAATCAAGTTCTAGCGCTTCAGGCACATCAAAGTCATAATTTTTGGCAAATTCTGCCATTCCACCAGCTTTTTTTACTTCTTCCGATCTATCAAAATAATAATCATCGGTATTAACTCTTGTTATAATACTTTCTATATTAAAGACTTTAGCAAATAACTCGATTGTATCTATTATATCCAATGTAATAGTAGATTTTCCGCTAGCTGTTTCTCCTGCAATTCCAATAGATGCTGAACGATTTATTTTTCCTGATATAAACTTTGCAAGTTTATATATTGCAATAGGATTATATCTAAGAATTACACCATTTATTGAATTTAATTCATTTTCAAAAATTTCAAACAGTTTTGTTTCTATCTCATTTAAATTATTAACAGGGGAAGAAATATAATTATTTTGAATATTATTATTTAATTCAACACTTCGACTAATTGTACTTATCACAATATTTCCTTTTTTTAACTTATTAATAAGTTCAATCTTTTTATGAATATACCAAAATTAAGTCCAAAACAAAATATTTTTAGTCCATTTGTTAAGATAATATTAGTAAAATTTACATAAATTTTTACTTCAAAATTTGACTAATAAAAATAAAGTCATTATCATGTATATATGATATGTGGAGAAATAATTTATGAGATTGGTAGATAAACTCAAATTATTCGAAAGAAGCCTTGTTTTTATGAAATGGGGAACAAATGAAGGATATGGAAAAATCAACTATGTTGGTGTAGATTTTGTTGAATTTGAAATTTTCGATACGGATGAACTTGAGTATACCGATAAAATATTAATTAATGCTCAATTAATATTAGAAGTTGTTATAAAAGGTTCTGATATAGCCAGAATTCTTGCTGAATATTCTGCATCTCTGCCTGAACATAATAAAGATAACGTATAATTACTTTTGTAAAAATATAAATAAAAGAATGCAATTTTTTAATTGTATTCTTTTTATATGAAGTGAAATGAGAATAAATAATATTAATAATCCCAAAACAGTTATCAATTATCCATGGTCAGCAAAGCCAAAGTCACAATATAATTATAACTGTTTTACAAAAAATACAAATAATTTAGTATCACACGTTGTTACAGAGTCATGCTCACTAACAAAGTACTCACAATTTGAGAACGTCACTCATAAAAAATCATCACAACTTTCAGCTTATCGTGATTTTCTTATCGGGCAAACTTTGTCTTTTAAAGGCAATCCAAGAGAATTATTAAACAAAGACTATGAAACTTTAACAGAAGAAGAAAAAGATATTCTAAGAAAAGAATTAGAGCCATTCCAATATGATATTATTGATGATTGTATCCAAGCCTCAAAAGCAATTAAATCAGAATATGATAAAAAATATGGTGAAAACAATTGGGAATATGTATCTATTGGTCGTTCTTGTGCAAATATTGCTAAAACTTTGGAACTATTAGGTGTGAAAAGTCATATTATTCCTATCTCCGGTTTATCACACGGAATAAAGGACGGAGCTGAATTAACAAAACAAGAAGGTTTTGAAGGTTATAGAGATTATATATATAGTCTTGGTCTAAATCCAACTAATATTGATAAATCAAACAAAAAATATATCTTTCAGGATTATAGTGATACAGGTAAAACAATAAAAATTTTTGAAGAATTTATAAGAAGCCAAGACATGGATTTAAATAAAAATAATATAATATTTGAATCAATAAATACTGTTTTAGAAAGAATAAAAACGGAACAAGCTAATAATACTTTTGATATAGATACCTTTATATTAAAAAGATTAAGAGCGCAAAATAATCAAGGGAGCTTAAAAAGTTATACATCAAGTCCTAAACTTAATTATAAAGAATTAGCAAAAATTAGAGAAGTGGTTTCACGACCGGAATTAACTTATAATAAATTATTTGATTTTGGAATAAAAGATAGAATCGCAATATCAAAATTAAAAGATTAATCCTTAAAATTAGGGAACATATTTAACGTTCCATCTTCATTTCTCCAATTAAACCATCCCACTTTTGGTTGACTGGCCAAATCACTTACCGTAGCTAAAAGCCAATTTCCTCTTATAACTGTAAAAGTAATATACTTGGGATATTGAAGTTCTTCAAGTACTTTTGAATTTAAATCTTCTTTTGAATATAGAACTTTTTCTTCCTTAGATAGATCATTAAAAATTCTAATTCCATATTTTTTACCCCATTTATAAAACATTTGGCGGTATGTATAAAAATCATCCTTATTTTCGTTATATACCCAGCCTGTTTCACCTGTTAATTGATCAAGAAAAACACAATACCAATCATTACCAGGATTCAAATCTACAGTTAAAAGCGCTACATTATTAGATGGAACATAAGCTACATAAGATACTTTCCTCATATCAATAGTATTAACTATTGCAGATTTTTTCATTCCGTCATAATTAACTTCTCTTAAAATATCAGAATCTTTATATGGATATTTATATACAGTATAACTTCTTGGCATATTTAAAACACCAATACCATAATACTTAATACTTTTACTGCTTAATGGTATTATGTCCGCTCTGGCAGGAAGCATAAAAAATGTGAATATAAAAAATATAATTAATAAAACTATCTTTTTCATATTCACATTATAGCAGACCTATAAATATTGTCTATTTATAAAGTTAAATCTTGAGTTTTTGAATGAATTTTATCTAAAGCTTTTTGTGCAAAATCTTCCAAGGATAATTTACCTGCTTCACCAATACCTCTGATTCTAACAGAAACAACATTTTCTTCAATTTCTTTGTCGCCAACAACAAGAACATAAGGAATTTTATTGCCTTGAAGAGCTTCTCTTATTTTATATCCCATACTTTCACTTCTGTCATCAAGTTTTACTCTTATTCCTTTAGCAAACAATTCATCGTAGATTTTCTTTGCATAATCATTATGACGTTCTGCAATAGGAACAATGCAAACTTGAGAAGGTGCAAGCCACATTGGGAAAGCCCCTGCATAATGTTCAATAAGAATACCATGGAATCTTTCCATTGAACCAAAAATTACTCTATGAAGCATAACAGGTGTCTTCAATTGACCATCTTTATCCTGATATTTAATTTCAAAACGTTCCGGCAAGTTGAAATCCAATTGGATAGTAGCACACTGCCAAGTTCTACCTATTGCATCTTTAACTTTGAAATCAATTTTGGGTCCGTAGAATGCCCCATCACCTTCATTAATTTCATATTTCATTCCGCGTTTATCCATTGCTTCTTTCAAACCGGCTTCAGCTAATTCCCAATTTGATAATTCACCTACATAACTTTCAGGTCTTGTTGAAAGTTCCACTTCAAATCCCATATTAAAGATTTTCATCGTATCTGAAACAAAATCAATTATATTATTAATTTCATCAACCAATTGTTCAGGTGTACAGAAGATATGAGCATCATCTTGTGTGAAACCTTGTACACGCGTTAAACCCGATAATGCACCTGATTTTTCTTTTCTGTATACTGTACCAAGTTCTGCCATTCTCAAAGGAAGCGAACGATAAGAATATCTATTAGCTTGATAAATCATAATATGAAATGGGCAATTCATTGGTTTTACAATATATTGATCATCTTCTTCATTTTCTTTCTGAATAAAAAACATATTTTCTTTATAATGATCAATATGTCCTGAAATTTCCCATAATTTAGATTTTGCAAGCTGAGGCGTATTTACAATAACATATCCTCTTTTTCTGTGTTCTGTTCTCCAATAATTTTCAATCTCTTCTCTTACTATAGCCAAATTTGGATGCCACAATACCAACCCGCCACCTATTTCTTCTCTTACAGAGAATAAATCTAATTGAGTTCCAAGTTTTCTATGGTCTCTTTTTTGTGCTTCTTCTAAGAAATTTAAATATTTTTCCAAATCTTCTTTGTTCCAAAATGCAGTTGCATATATTCTTTGAAGCATTTTATTTTTTTCATTGCCTCTCCAATAAGCACCAGCTACTTTTAATAACTTTATTGCATTTCCTTTTATATAAGATGTATTTGGAACATGAGGTCCAGAACACAAATCATTAAATAATACATTTCCATCTTTATCTTTTGTTAAGTATAATGTAGGATTATCATCTTTGTGTTCTTCTAATAATTCCGCTTTATATATTTCTCCTTGAGCTTTAAATTCGTCAATTTGTTTTTGAACATCAGGAATTACATATTTTTCAAAAACTAGATTTTGTTTGAGTATTGACTTCATTTCATCTTCAATTTTAATTAAGTCTTCCTCGGTAAAAGAATGCTCATCCAAATCAAAATCATAATAAAATCCATTTTCGACAGCAGGACCAATAGCTAGTTTTGCCGTTGGAAAAAGTTTTTGAACAGCCTGCGCCATAATATGTGAGGCAGAATGTCTTAATATATGTAAATTCTCAATATTCTTTTCCATATTTTTCCCTTCTTTTGTACATATAATAAGTTATATCACTCATAAAATAATATATCAATAAAAGGAAGTTTAATATATACTTTCTTTATATTTATCTCTATTTCAAAAAATCTGTGCCAAGGAAATTTATATTCTATTTTACGTTTTTTTATAGCAAATTTTTTGCATATAAATTTTTCATAATTTTGCATATTCATTTTTAAAACGGTAGCGGATAGATTTTCATAATTATTTCTTATTTTACTTCTAACATTTGCTTGATATGCCCAATCATCCAAAAATCTTGTAAGTTGAAGTTTTTCAAATGCATTTTTATCAGGATGTTTTGTTCCAAAATAAGTTAATGCAACTGCAATTGCACTCCCTAAAGTATTCCCGGTCGTATTCCAAGCACTATAACCATAAAATTCTTTAAAAGAATTTTGTTCAAATAATTCTTTAACAAAATTATTATCACTTCCATTAGCATTCATAATATCTGCTATAAAATATGGTTTATCAGGCAATACTAGTTTTTTATTAAACAAAGGAACTTTTATATTCATAACAAGTTCGCCTTGTTCTTCTTTAAAATTATTAACGAGTAAAATCAAATCACAATTATTTTCATCAGATACAATACCACCAGCGAGTTCTATTTGAGATTCCACTGATTCTTTTACACTTATATCTTCATACTTTGATATTTTATTTATATAATCAGGATTCGTATATACTGGAGCTATTTTAATTCGTTTTTCTTTATTTAATGCTCTTGACAATAGAGTTAAAGGAATTTCATCGGCACCTGTTTTTATATATATATCACTAATTTCTTTTGATAATTCTTTTAAAGCTTCAGCCTCTTCAACATTAAACCCATATTCACTGCAATCATCTTTAGAAAATACAAGTGTGTTTATATATCCAAGTCTTTTTAATTCTACATAATATTTATTTATTTCAAAATTTCTTTTTCTTGTTTCAAGATAATCACTAATTATGTCCTGAGGAATTTCTGTAGTTATTTCAGTCATAACAGAAGAATCAATTTCCTTTAATTTATTCATTTTATGCAGATTATAGGAATATTCAAAAATTTTTTTTCCGTATAAATTCCAATATTCTTTTTCTTCTTCATTAACATTATTATTGGAGATACGCATAATACTTGAAAATGCATAAACTTTAATTTTTTTCTTTTCTATTATTTTTTTTAATTTATCTATTCTTGATTTTATTACATCAATTTTATCATTACTTCTTCTTGAAGGAATCAATCCGCCATAAGCAATTGTATCTAAAGTAATAATAATTACATCAATATCTGTTAAACTATCCAGCCATTTCAGAATACTATCTATATCAGCACTATGATTAAGATCACCCAGTAATTTAATATCAGGTAATATAAGATTACAATCTTTAGACAAACAAGCAATTTGTTTAGGAAGTTGGTAACAAACAGGTCTGTTATCAATAGGAATTAATGCTATATTTATCATCCTATTTTATCCTCCTGAAGATTTTTCAATATATCCTTAGTTAGGGAAATAAATTCATCTTTCATTATTTGTGGTTTTATTATTTTACAACTTTCACCATATTTCAGAAGTCTTCTTAATAAAATGTCTTTATCTTCTTCTGTATTAGAAACAGTAATACAATCTTTTGAAAAATCCAATACTGTTTCTGATGTTTTAAGTTTATACAAAGAAGCCAATCTGCCATATAACCTAAAAACAACAGAATTTAAATATTGAGAATTTGATGCTTTCTGAGGAGATTGTTTAATTGATATAATTGATGACAAATATATTTTTTTATTTCTCGATTTTGAACTATCATAGCAAACAATAACTATATCATTATTTTTTTCAATAATTTCTTTTATTATTACTGTTATACTTTCTTGAACAGATTTATTTTTATAAAAAGTTATTGTAACAAGCTGATTATCATATAATAACTTTTCAAGGAATCCAATAGTATTGTTATTTCCATTCATATTATAATCTGCCTCTTGCAAAGCTTTTAATATAACTTCTTGGGTATTTGCATCTGTATACTTTATAAATTTATACAATAGACCTTTCAATTCCGATTCTATTTTTTTATTATGTAATTTCCTTATATATTTAATTAAATCAATAAGAACTTCAATTTCATTTTTCGATAAAGTAACTTTTAGAAGGGAATTTTTTAATTTATAGACATTTTTTTCTTTTTCTATAATTAGACCAAACAATTCAAAAGTATTAAAATACTTAATAAAAGCTTCTTGGGTATATACACTCTCAAAAAGGTTATTATTTTTTAATTCATTGATAATATCATTTTTCGACATGTCTTTTTCTTGAAGAATTTTCAATACTTCAAGTATTCTTAAACCCGTATCAAAATTTTTTTCAGGCTTTGTCATTCTTGATATCCTTTTTGTATTTCTAATATCTTATTAATCAATTTTTCTTTGAAAAAAGAAGGAGAAATTATCTTAAAATCACTACCAAATAATAATAATCTTTGAATAAAACAAAATTCATTAGTAACTTTTGCCTTAATTATAATAGAATTTTCATTCTTTTTTATAATTTCCTCATAAGAAGCTACTTCATATTGTTTATAAGAATTTCCAAATAACTCGTACTCTACATAATAATAATCATTAATATTTATTTTTTCCGAAATATCAATTGCCAGTATTTTCTTTATTCTTTCTATCTTCAATAAACTGACTTTTTTATATTTTAGGATATAACAACTTAAATATAACTTTTTATTTTCATATATTATTTTTTGAACAATTATATCAATATCTTCTTCACCATTTTCAGGAGAAAGGTATTTAACTTTTATTTTTTTACCTTTTAAATTAGGCTTTGATAGTTCAAATAAAATTTTTAAATCAATATCATTTAAAAGTTTTCCATTTTCACAACTTTCGATATAAGAATTTTCAAATGTTAAAGCAGTAATTTTAGTAAATAAATCATTCAAATTTAAAACTTTTTTCCAGCTCAATTCATTAGAAATTCTTTCTCTAATTAACATCAAAGCATCAAAATCAGATTGGGAAATATTTAAAGAATACGGATGTTTAATTAATTCATATTTATAACCATTAGATTTTGAAGGTCTTAATATAATACAACCTGCAGATTTAAGAGTATTTATTGTTAATCTGACAGTGTCTTTAGAAACAGATTTGCTTGTAATATTATCATCTTTAAGTATTTGAACAAGCTCATCAATAGTTCTTCCTTGTTCAATCAATTTAACAAGTAGCAATAAAGTTCTATATCCGGTTATACTTATCCAGATTTTTTTATCATTTTCAGAAATGGCATCAGTGGTATGCATAATTCACCTATATATAACATTTTAGATTCAATAATGAATAAAGTATAAATACTTTACAATTTATTGTTACTTATTATGAAGTCATGAAATAGTTTGATAATATATATAAAGAAAGTCCTTACTGGAGGAATTATGGTAAAAGAATGGAATGAATATTTTCTTGAAATAGCAAAGACGTGTGCATCTCGTTCAAATTGTTTAAGAGCACATGTTGGTGCAGTAATAGTTGGTGAAGATAAAAAAATAAAAGCAACAGGATATAATGGAACTCCATCAAAAGTTGTTTCTTGTATGGAGATAGGGAAATGTTACCGCATAGAAAATAAAATTCCTTCAGGAACAAGATATGAAACTTGCAGAAGTATCCACGCAGAACAAAATGCAATTATTCAAGCAGGTCAAGATCGTTGTAAAGATGCAACAATGTATATATATGGACATAATTTCATATGTATATTATGTAAAAGATTTATAGTTCAAGCAGGAATTAAAGATGTATATTTAAGAAAAGATGATAACTCTTCTATTGAACATATATATGTAGAAGAAATAAAAAAAGAATTAACAGAACAATTTTATTCTTGTACAAAATAAAAAGACATCATAAAGATGTCTTTTTATTACAAGCAATCACACATTCTAAAGAAATATCCTTGTTCCTTAGAACAAACCGGACATTTTTTAGGAGCTTCTAAATTTTCAATAACGTACCCACAATGTTGACAAATCCACTTAATTTTTTTGTCATTTTTAAACATCATTTGTTTTTCTAATCTTTCTGCAAGTTTTTTATAACGTTTAGAATGATGTTCTTCAATAGATGCTATATTATAAAAAGCAGTAGAAATTTTATCAAAACCTTCTTCTTTAGCAATTCTTCCGAATTCAGGATAAAGAATTTGATTTTCTTCTTCTTCATATTTACTTGCACAAAGTAAATTAGATAAAGTATCACCATAACAGCTTGGATATGAAGCATTATTTATTACAACATCATCTCCATCAAGGAATTTAAAATAAATTTCTGCATGTTCTTTTTCATTTAAAGCAGTATTTCTAAAAATTTGAGCAATTTCGATATATCCTTCTTTTTCAGCAATCGAAGCAAACATGCAATATCTGTTTCTTGCCATAGATTCACCGGCGAAAGCTTTCATTAAATTTTCTCTTGTTCTTGTATTTTTTAATTGCAATTTTTCCATAATATCCCTCCGGTTATTTTATAATCTATAAATTTATGATATAAAATAACCTTATGGCTAAACTAATAGAGTATATGGTAAATAACGGTAAAATTAATATGGAAACAGATTCTGAAATTTTAGAATCTGCAATTAAAAATAAAGAAAGAGAACCCATAATAAGATTTTACGGATGGAGTCCAAAATGTGTTTCATTAGGCAGGAATCAAACATTTGATCATATCAATATAAACTATTGCAGCAAAAATAAAATAGATATTGTAAAAAGAGTAACAGGAGGAAGAGGTCTGCTTCACGATGATGAAGTAACATATTCTTTTATATGTCCTATAGATTTTTTACAAGCAGGAGAAAGTGTAATTAAATCATATAAGGAAATCTCATCAGCCATAATTGAAGGATTTAAAAATATTGATATTACACTTGAAATAGGGAACTCAAAGAAAAGAAACGCCTCTTTTGACTATTGTATGTTATTATCTACAGGTGCAGATCTTTCTTATAATGAGAAAAAACTTATAGGTTCTGCACAATATCGAAAAAATAATTATATTCTTCAACATGGTTCTATATTATTCAGTTATAATCAAGAATTAATTGAAAAAATTTTCAATGAAAAAACATCATCAGAAACAATAATTTCAATAAATGAAATTAATCAACGTCTAAAACGACAAGACATCATTGAAGCTATGAAAAAAGGATTTAAAGACTATTTCTCTATCGTTTATTATTAAACTTAGCAGTATAGAAAACAGAACTTTGACTTAATATTTCATGAATTTTATTCTCGTCATCATTAGTAGCTGCAGTTAAAAAATATCTCTTTTGAGTTTCTCTCGGATTAACATAAAAATCCACTTCTGTTAATTTTACTCTTTTAGACCCTTTAGGTAATTCTTTTTTATAAAGTCTATCTAAATTTTCAGCGAAATTTTTAGCTGCATTATGGACTGTACCATCAATTTTTTCACTAAAACAAACCGTATCCGTAAGAGTATATTGTTTTAATTGTTTATTATTATTAAAAGAAGTTTTCATTAACGTTGGAATATCTGCTTTAGGTTTATTGTCATTTAATGTAAAAACCATTAAAGATCCAAAAGAAACAGGTCTTATATTCATTTAAACATCCTTTATTGCATGTATTATGCTAAGTTGAAAACATGAAAAAAAAAAAAGTTGCTTCAATATTATGAAAATACTTTAAAATCTGATACAATTAATAAAGTTAAATATTATACAGAGGTTATCCAATGGAAAATATAAAAAAGAAACTGGTTAACTACCCATATTTAGAAAAACCGGTTGAAATATATGAAAGAGAATGCGGGCACAAAATTGTATATGCATATAAAAAAGGTTCTTTAATAAACATAAGCAGTTGGGTAAAAACAGGTTCAATAAATGAAAACGATGAAAACAACGGAATTTCTCATTTTCTTGAACATTTAATGTTTAAAGGAACAAAGAAACATAAAGCCGGAGAATTTGACAGAATTTTAGAATCCAAAGGAGCTATTGTAAACGCAGCCACTTGGAAAGATTATACATTTTATTACGTTACAATTCCTAAAGGCAGTGATGGTCAAAACTTCATACAGACTTTAGAACTTCACGCTGATATGATGTTAAATCCAGTAATACCTGAAAATGAAATTGGAGAACCTTTTGATATTAATAATACAAAAATAGGAACAAAAAGAGAACGCCACGTTGTTATTGAAGAAATAAGAATGAGAAAAGATCAGCCTTGGACAAAGGTATATAATCTTTTAAATTACAATATGTATACCTCTCATCCTTATAAAAGAGATGTTATCGGTAATGAAACAATAATTTCAACAGTAAAAAGAGAAACTGTTCTTGATTATTATAAAACTTTTTATACTCCAAATAACATAACAACAATAATCGTTGGAGATTTAAATCCCGAAAAAATTATTCCATTAATTGCAAAAGAATTTAATTTTGACGGAAGAAAAAATATAGAAAATCCTAAACATCAAATTGATAAACAACCCAAGGGAGGGAAATATTGTGAAGAATATTCACAAATAAATACAGGATTTTTAATGTTCGGATTTTTAGGAGCTAAAGCAAATGATATAAGAACTTCAATAATTTTAGAAATGATATGTCTTATATTGGGAACAGGTCAAAGTTCAAGATTATATCAAGAGCTGATAGAAAAAACCAAAAATCCTATTTTTAATATAGTATCAACAGACTATTATCAATTTAGAGATGGAGGAAATGTATTTGTTCAAGCAAACTTTAAGCCTGAGGCAAAAGAAGAAGCAATAAATAATATAAAAGAACAAATAAAAAAAGTATATGAAGAAGGAATCACGCAAAGAGAATTAAATAAAGCAAAGAAAAAACTCAAGGCTTCTTTTGCCGAAAATTCTGAAACTGTTTCCGATATTGCAGAAACAATAGGTTATTATATGACTGTATGCGATAATTTAGAATATATTGAAGAATATATTAATACTATTGATAAAATAACTCTTGAAGAAATAAAAGAAACAGCAAAAAAATATTTAAATATTGAAGATGCAGTAATATCCGTATTAATGCCTGAATCATTTAAAAATTAAAGGATAAAAGATGAAAAAGCTTAAATTAAAAAATGGAATAGATGTAATAATTAAAAATAATAAAAATACGCCAAGAACAGCAATAGTAATGTATGCTCAAATAAATAAAGATGAAGAAAAAGCAGGTTTATATTATCTAATAACACAATTAATGATGCAAGGAACAAAGAATAAATCTTCAGAAGAATTGGCACAGATATTAGATGAAAATGCCATTGATTTAAGTATAGAAAAAAAGGCTGATTATATAAGGTTTAAATTATTATGTTTAAATGAAGATGTAGATTATGCTTTAGAAATTTTTGAAGACATCATTGAAAATTCAACATTTGAAGACTACAAAAAAGAAGCATTAAAAATAAAAGGAGAGCTTTCCGCTGATTTAGACTCGGCTAAAATTCAAGCACAAGATAATTACTATAGAACATTATTTAAAGATCATCCTTATAGTATCGGCAGAGAAGAAATTATATCTCAAATTGAATCAATAACAAAAGAAGATATAATTGAAGCATATAAGGGAATAAAATATATATCTAAAAAAACAATTTCTGTAGCCGGTGATATCGACGAAGAAAAATTCATAGAACGTTTAAACAAACATCTCTCTAACTTAAGAATAGAAACTAAAGAAGAAAATAAAAGAGAGCAAATAAAAGAACTAACTCAAAATAGAGTATCCGTTATACAAAAAGAAGATGCAAACCAAGCTCAAATATTTCAAGGTTGGTTGTTTCCAACAATATTTTCTCCGGATTATCCGGCAATAATATTATTAAATACAATAATGGGTGCATCCGGATTATCTTCAAGACTATTTCTTGAATTAAGGGAAAAACAAGGTCTTGCTTATACAGTAAGAAGTGTATATGAACCATTTTTATTGTGTGCAGACTTTTTTGTTTATATTGCAACTGAGCCTAAAAATATAAAAACATCAATTGACGGTTTTGCAAAAGAAATAAAGAAAATTATGACAGAAATAATTTCAGAAGAAGAACTAAATAATGCAAAAAATAATGCAATAGGGAAACGTCAATTTTATCAAGAAACAAATCTATTAGAAGCTTCTCTAAGAGGTTATTATGAATTTCTTGGACTTGGCTATGATTGGGAAGAAAAACTTATAGAATCTATTAAGAATACAACAAAAGAACAAATAATTACAATTGCAAAGAAATACTTTTCAAATCCAAATGTATTAAGTGTTCTTGCACCAACAAAATATCTAAAAGAGGCAGATTTATTATAAAAAATTGTAATTAGATAAAGAATTATGATAAAATCAACACAAGAAGATATGAATAAAGTAGATTTACAAAATAAGAAAATAAAAAAAGAAATAGATAAATTTAAGAAATCAGGCAATATTCAAAAAGCTATAGAAACGTGCCAAGGCGCATTATTGCAAGATGAAAACAATGCCGAGTTACATATTAAACTTGGTGATTTATATATGGAATGGCATCTTGATATTCATCAAGTAAAACAATACGTTGATGAAGCCATTACAGAATATCAACGTGCATTAGAATCTTGTGTTGATTCAGCAGAAATATACTACAAAATTGCAATGGCTTTTTATTATAAGAGAGAGTTGGAAAAAGCAATAAACTATTTTAAGTTAGCACTTGAACATAATACGAAAATGGCAGAAGCTCATTTTATGATTGCTGAAATTTTTATGAAAAAAGGTGATTTCTTAGAGGCAATAGAATCTGCGCAAAGAGCTATCCAAATAGCACCACTTTCATCCTCTAGAGCATATTTTTTAATTTTCTGCATTCAATCACTTTCAAATAAAACAAAATGGTATAAAAAATTTTCAAAATTAATTGCATCATTTATAACTCTACCATTTGATAAATATGCATTAAAAGAAGTTGCCAGAAAATTATCATATTTACAATTTGTTCCAACCTTAATAAGAACGTCTATAATGATATTTTTACACGGATTTAACCAAAAAATATTAGACATATATAGAGAAACAATAGATAAAGCACCCGGGTTTGTTGAGCTATATATTAATTTAGGTAGAGTTTATTTCGAATTAAAAAGATATGATGATGCAATATGTGAATATAAAATGGCAATATGGCTAGATAGTCTTAATATAAGAGCATATTACTACTTATGCCAATTATATGAAGAACAAAGAGATTTTGATAATGCAATAGAAACTTGCAAAAAACTTATTGAATTACAACCTCACGTTGCTGATTTTCACTGTAGAATAGCACAATATTTATATTTAAGAGGAGATATATCTGAAGCAATAGAACATTACCAAACTGCAGTAACAATAAATCCAAATCCACAATGGACTAGCGTTGTTGCACAAACATTAGGATTTATTTTCCAAGAAAATACAAAAGATCTAGATGCGGCAATAAGTTCATATCAAAATGCATATAATTTAAATCCCAATGATATAGACATTTATTTAAATTTAGGCAATGTCTTTTTTGAGAAAGGCTCTTATGACAATGCGTTAATAGTATATAAAAAAGCTTTAGAATCATCACCATATAATGCAAGACTACACTGCAATCTTGGTTATTTATACTGGGGAAAAGGTAATATTGAAGAAGCAATAAAAGAATATGAAAAAGCAATAAAATATGATAATACTTATGATATTGCATACAACAACTTAGGTGTAATTTATCTTGATGATTTAGGAAGAGTTAAAAAAGCTATTGAATTATTTGAGTCAGCAAGAAAATATAATCCAAATTATGCTTTGGCTAATTACAACTTAGCCCGTTCAATTGCAATAACCGGAGATAAGGTTGAAGCCGCAAAATTATATCAAATAGCCCTTGATATTAATACTTATACACAAGAACTTGACCCTAAAGATATTGAAGAGAAAATACAAGATTTATTTACATAAAAGAGAAGAGAAATGAAATATATACAAGAAATAAGAGTATTATATAGCGATACAGATTCTTATGGCGTAGTATGGCACGGTTCATATACAAAATGGTTTGAAGCAGCAAGGGTTGGACTTGTCGAAATGCTGGGTTTAGAACTTGAAACATTAGAGAAAAATAATATACTGTTTCCTGTTGTTGAAATGAATATAAGATATAAATCATCAGCTAAAATGAATGAAAGAATTATCATAAAAACTCATATATCAGAAATAAAACCTGTCAGTATTACATTTGAACATAATGTATATGAAAAAAATACTGGCATTTTAAGAGTTAATGCTCATACAACAATTGTTGTAATAAATTCAGAGACGGGGAAATTATACAGAAAAATCCCGTCTGAATTATATTCAAAGTTCGAACAGGGACTATAGATATAGTCTAGCATTGTATTTTGTTACCACTCACTAACGAAGTACTCACATTTTAAAATTATCACTCAAAATTAAACTTTAGGTCTATAAATTTAAATCTATAGGCTATGTTATCATCTTAGAATATTTTTTAAAATAAAAATATATAAGGGGTATTAAGTTGGGGATAAGTACTTATAAAAAATCTACCAATAAAGAGATAAAAGAATATAGCCATAGTATTGATTCCTTGGCTAAAAAGTACTATGACATCGCTGAAGAGTTAAGGAATAACTTTAAGTATAAAGAGTCAATAGAAAAGTATTTAAATTCAATATTAATAGACAGAAATAATTATAATTCTTATCTTGGGATTGCTCTTTCATATAAAAATATAAAAAATTACACAAAAGCAATAAATAATTTTGAAAAAGCTGAATTGATAAACCCTGATAATTCAAATATAAAAAAAGAATTAGCAATGTGTAATATAATAAAAGGTAATTTTGAGAGAGGACTTGAATATCTAATTCAAGCTATTAGCTTAGAACCTGAAAATATAGAAATTCAAATGCAAATGGCCTTAGTACATGAATTAATAGAAGAAGAGTCAATGGCTTTGATGATATATCAAAAAATAATAGAAACAAAACCCGACTACATAAGAGCATATATTCAAAAAGCAACACTATACATGCATTTAGATGACTATCTAAATTCAGCAATATTATTTAAAAAAATAATAAAAATAAAACCCGATTATTATAGAGGCTTTTTAGCATTAGGAATATGTTATGAAAGACTTTCAAATATTTCTGCAGCCAAAAGATATTATAAAAAATATTTAGACGCAAACCCATTAGCTAATGATTACTTTGACATAAAGAACAGAATTAAAGAATTAATGAGTCAACAAACAAATAAAATAAACAAATTAAAAATTATACATATATAAATTGATTATTTATAATCTTTCTGATACACTTCAATCAAGAATAGACATCAATATGAACGAAAAACTTGATATAATAGCAATAGGAGAAAGTTTAATAGAACTTTCTACAAGTGAGAGTTTAACCACAGCTGCAACATTAAATAAATATTATGGCGGTGATAGTCTTACTACCGCAATAGCAGCTTTAAGGCTAGGGTCCAAAGTAGGATTTATTTCAAGAATAGGAATGGATTGTTTTAAGAATTATCTTCTTGAAAGCTGGCAGGAAGAAGGACTTGATATTTCACATGTTAAACCTGACCAAGGAACTAATGGATTATATATGGTATCTAAAGAACAAAATTGTTCCGAGAAAGAATTTGCATTCTACAGAAAAAAAACAGCCGCAACAAAACTAAGTATTGAAGATATTTCTACAGAATATATACAAAGTTCTTCATTAGTTTATGCTACAGGAATTACACAATCATTATCAATATCTGCTAGAGAAGCTGTAAAAGAAGCATTCAAAATTGCAAAAGACAATAACATACTAACAGCTTATGATCCTAATTATAATTCATTAATATGGTCAGAAGATGAAGCAAAAGAAGCATTTGAAGAAATAGAAGAATATATTGATATATTATTCATAAATATCAAACATGATTCGAAAATAATAATAGATTCATCTTCCGTTAATAATATAATGAAGTACTTATGGGATAAAGGAATTTCAACAATCATAGTAAAATCAGACATTGAAAAAGGTTATTATGTAGGATACCAAGGTAAAATAGAATTTATAAAATATACAAATGAAGAAGTTATAGATAATACAGGTGCAGGAGATGCATTTAACGGAGGCGTATTACACGGTATCACATCAGGTATGTCTCCATTTAAAGCAGCAACTTTAGGAGCAATTGTTGCCGGATTACAAATTAAAAACTTTGGTGCAATTAAATCCATACCTAACAAAGAAGAAGTTTATAAGATTTTTAAAGGTCAAAATGACTAAAAGCATTTGCATTTCAGGATATTATGGTTTTGATAATTTTGGAGATGAATTAATATTAAAAGTTCTTGTTGAGAATCTCAAAAGTTTTTCATTTCCTACAAAGATAACTGTATTTTCATCGAATCCAATAAAAACAAGCAATAATTTAGGTGTTAATAGTATCAATTCATTTGATGTTTTTAAACTGGTTAATACAATTATAAGAAGTGATTGTATAATTTCAGGTGGCGGAAGCTTATTACAAGATACAACAAGTGCAAAAAGCTTAATATACTACCTATTCATATTGGGATTAGCACAACTGTTAAGAAAAAAAACTATAATCTTTGCCCAAGGTATTGGACCAATAAACAATAAATTATTAGTCAGATTAACAGCATTTATATTAAAACAAACCAAATATATTACAGTAAGAGATGATAATAGCATAAAATTACTAAAAGATTGGGGAATTAATGCAAATAAATGTGATGATCCTGTTTGGAATATAAATATAGAAAAAAGTGAAAAAAAAGGTAAAATCGGAATTCAATTAAGGAACTGCAAAATAATTACCGATAAATTTATTTCAGAACTTGCTATAAATATAAATAAATATTATTCAAATAAAGAACTTAACATATTATCATTACAAAATAGCTATGACCTAAATATATGTAATAAATTAAAATATGAATTAGAAAAAATAAATAAAAGTTTAAATATAAAAATTATAGAAAATTCTTCAAATGAAAACATAATAAAAGAAATTATTCAACTTGAAGAACTTATTGCAATGCGATATCATGCCTGTTTAATAGCAATCAAAGCAGGTGTAAAACTACTGCCGATAAATTATGACATAAAAGTAGAAAATTTAGGGAAAGAATTTAATCTAATAGAAATCAACCCAAGAGAAATAAATGAGATTGGCAAAATATTTGAAGAATATCAGAATAAAAATATTATTCAAAATTCAGATATAATAAAAAATAAGGCATACAATTTTAAAGAGCTGGAGAAGCAGATTCTAAATTAATTATTTTGAAACTTTCATTTTGTCAGAGCGATTAGCATTAAGAATATTTCTCAATTTCATAATAGCTTGAGCATGGATTTGACAAACTCTTGATTCAGAAACTTCAATATTTTCGCCGATTTCTTTTAAAGTCATGTTTTCATGATAATAAAGAACCATAACCATACGTTCACGTTCCGGAAGTTTTTTCAATGCAGCTTGAAGTTCATTTCTAACATCTTTTTCTTCAAGTTTTTCTAATGGACTAACAGAACTTGTATCTTCGATAGTATCAATAATCTCAATACCTTCATCACCTGAATATTTTTTATCGTATAAAGAACCAATAGAAGTATCTTCAGCCAGCGTAGAAACAACTTTAGATTTATCTATGCCAAGATAATCAGCTATTTCATCATTAGTTGGAGTACGTCCATATTTTTGTTTTAGCTTTTCAGTAGCAATCTTAATATCTTTAATTTTTTTTCTTGTGCTGCGAGGTAGCCAATCCTGAGAACGTATTTTATCAATAATACTTCCTCTTATTCTCATAATAGCGTATGTTTCGAAATGTGCACCCTTATCCGGAGAAAATTTTTCAATAGCATCAATTAAACCTTCAACACCAAAACTCGTAATATCCTCAATGGCGAAGTTAGGAGGTAAATTTAACTTTATTCTTCCTATTACATATTTTGTTAGATATATATATTGAACTATAATTTCATCACGTAATTTTTTATTAGACTTATCTTTTAAATATAAAGCCCAAAGGCTTTCAAGTTCAGAATCCGAAAGTCTTTTAATATTATTATATGAATTATATTCTATATTATCACTCATGAATGTCCACTATGAATAAGTATAACAATACAATTGTATTCATATAGCAATAATATCAAATCATATAAATAAATGAAGTTTTAAAATATCTTTATTTATTTATCAGGAAATGCATTTGTTTAATTTTCTTTTGCCAAAAAATCGAAGAATCTATATTTAGAACATATGTTTCTCCAAACATATTTTTCTCATATGTACTTTGATTTTCCGCAGAAATAAAATCTTCTGCAATTAAAATTTTCTTAATTTTATTCTTAATTAATAAAGGGAATAAAAGATTTATTTTTAACTGTTTATTTGTTGTATTATATAAAGCTTTTTCAACTGCAACTTGTAGCAATATATTTATAACCTGATCAAAATCAAATCCTTGTTCTATGTTTAGATTAATAATATAAACACTATCTTTATAAACACGAAGATCCATATTACCAAGTAATTTATCATGATCATCTTTTAGAGCATATTTTTCAAGGCTATTTTTAGAAGAAAATTTTCTAAATAAAGAAGTCTGAATAGATTTATATGAAAAGAAAAACTTTCTCTGAAGCAAAGCTATTTCTTTTATTTTCTCCCAACGAGGAAGGAGGTATGCATCATTTAGTAAATTTTCTACTATTTTTAAATTTTGTTCTTTTTTATCATGTTTTAATATTGAATTTATCATAAAATTATATTTTACCTGAACTCTCAACAAAAAGAGAATATAATATATTCTTACTTATTATTCATTCTTATGCTAGTGGATAAGTCTCCATACCGCCAAGATAATTAACTCATTTTATATTTTAATTCAAAATATGTCAAATAATACATTTTAAATTAAAATATTTACATATGTAAAACTATCTTTTATAAAAAATATTTTTACTTTTTATATTATGTCTATTTAAGTACCAAACATATAAAAATTTGTTATTAATAAGAAAAGATTTTTTTATTTTTCTATTTTGAAGAACATAAGACAAAAAACTATATGTAAGTATTTTAATCTGAAATTTATCAGCAAGATGTTGAAAATAATCGTAAAGGAGATAAATGTGAGGGGAAACATCTTTATTATTATATTTTCTAGCATATTGAACTTCGATATCGACAGCAATAGTTTTTACTTTTATAGTATTTAATAATAAGAAAAACTTATCAATCTCATTAACATTATCATTAACTCCAGGGATAATAATATATTTCAATATCAAATTTTGATTATTATTTTCTGCAGCTTTAATATATTTTTCAATGTTTTTACAGACATTATCAAATGCATCAACCTGTTTAATTTGTTTGTATGTTTGACTACAACCGGAATCAATAGAAACTACAGCCGAAGCCATATTCTTTCTTAAAGCATCTTCTAATGTATTACTATATTTTATAGCACTTGTATGAACCCTTACCATAGTTCCATGTTCAGTAAATAAGTTAATCAGTTCATCAAAGTTTTGCATTAAAGTTGGCTCTCCACCTTGAAAAGTAGCCTCTCCGCCAGATTTATAAAAACCTTTTTCAATTAAGTCTAAAATAACAGGATATGTATTATAGTTTAAATCACCGCCACTATACTCATCACTGCAATATATACATTTAGCATTACAAACTCTACAATGGGAAAAGTGAAATTGAGATATCTTTCTCTCATTTGTAAAATTATATTCACCAAGATGATAACATCCTTCACACTCATAAATTGTTTTTTCTTTTTGTTTCTCAATTCTTTTAGCTTTAATATCAAAAAGCATGTTCCAATCTATTGGTTGTCCGTGATAATTATCAATCAGAATGGGGAGTCCTCTTCCGTCATTATGAGATATACAACAATCACAAACAGTATTAAGATCAAAATTAATACCTGATTCAAGAAAAACACAACCTAAATTATTCATAATATAACTCCAAGAATAAAAGAAAAGAACAACTTAATTGTTGTTCTTTTCTTCCAATAAATAATTATTTATTCAGCATAAACACTAACTTGTCTTCTGTCACGTTTATGAGGTTCAAATTTAACTACACCATCAATCAAAGCGAAAAGAGTATAGTCTTTACCCATACCAACATTATTACCCGGATGGAATTTTGTTCCTTTTTGACGAACAATAATATTACCTGTAGTAACAGCCTCACCGCCGAATTTTTTAACGCCTAATCGTTTACTTTCACTGTCACGACCGTTTTTACTCGATCCGACACCTTTCTTATGTGCCATTTTATAATCTCCTTAAATTAATTTTTAACATTATTCTTCAGAAGCAGTCTCAGCTTTTTTTGCAGATGTTCTGATTTTATTAATCATAACTCTGGTAAAGTTTTGTCTGTGACCATTTTTTCTTCTGTAACCTTTTTTAGCTCTTTGTTTATAAACTAGAACTTTTTTAGTTTTGTCATGCTTAACAATAACACCTTCAACACTGGCATTTTTTACATAAGGTTGACCAACTTTTGATTTTTTACCATTAACAAGCATAACAACATTTTCAAAAACTATTTTTGAATCTGCTGCATCTTCTAATAATTCAACATCAACGTAACGACCTTCTGTAACTTGATATTGTTTTCCGCCTGTTTCAATAATTGCGAACATTTTTTATTCCTTTCATTTTAGGTACCGTAGCATATAGCATTTATAAACGGTATACCTTTCTACACACATGTAAAACACAATTTTACATTATATGAAATTTTAACCTGCTCAAAATTCATTGTCAACAATATGTAAAGGCTGAAAAATTACAGTTATTAGATATTATCTCCAAATTTCAAATGAATTGATTTAATCAAATCATCAACACTTTTTATAAGCTCTTCAAATGTTCCATCATTATGAATTACGTAGTCCCAATCTTTTATGTTATCAAGCTGAGTTTCAGTTGCATCATTAACAGAAGTAAGCAAACCTCTTTTGGCTCTTACCTCTGGTGATGCTTCTACTCTAATAGTAAAAGCATCGTGAGCCTTAAATAAATCCAGTTCATGTTTAACTCTAATATCCGTAACAATTGTATTTCCCGGATATTCAATAATTGAGTTTAACCAAAAATCAGGGTTTTGAGCTCTGCCCCAATCACCCAAATCAATTAAATCTTGACGGTATCTGGATTTATTTTTTTCTATTTCATCTATACTTAAACCGGTATTTTGCGAATACATTAATTTTATTGCATCAGCAATTCCAATTCTTTTGAAGGAATGAAATTTATCTAATAATATTTTTGCAACAGTATCTTTTCCAGAAAATTGTTTTCCGGAAAAAACAATAATTTTTTTTTGATTATTCTTCATTTTTAATACTTAAACTAATTCTCCTGTCATCAGGATTAAACTTTAATATAGTTGTTTGAATTTTATCACCAACTTTTAAAATTACATTTTTCTGATTTTGATATTCAATTAGTTCATTGTTTGGAAGCAAAGCTTCAACACCAGGAAATACCTCTACAAAAGCACCAAAATGTTTAATTCTGGTAATTGTACCTTCTATGACGTCACCATCTTTAATTTTGTCCTTAGCTTCAAGCCAAGGATCTTTTTCTAAGTTTTTAAGACTTAAGCTGACTCTTTGCTTATCATGATCAATAACAATAACTTCAACATTAACTATATCACCAACTTTTAAGACATCAGAAGGATGATCTACCCATCTCCAAGAAATTTGAGATAAAGGCAACAATGCATCAACACCGCCTATATCTATAAATGCACCAAAATCAGTGATTCTAACAACTTCACCTTTAACAATTTGTCCTATTTCGATTGTTTCAAATAAATCTTTTTTATTATCTTCTTTATCTTCAGAATAAACTTTTCTATTAGAAAGAATAAAGTTTCCTTGTTGAATATCCATAGTAAGAATTTTCAAATCTAATTTTTCACCTACAACATTTTCAGTTGACTTTAATTTTAAATGACTTGAAGGAACAAATCCTCTAACTCCTTTAACTTCAACAAGAATACCGCCTTTAACAACTGAGACAATAACACCTTCAACAGTTGCATCTTCAGCTTTTAATTTTTCAAGTTCTCTCCAGCTGTACGCCATAGCAACTTTCTTATAAGAAAGCATAAAACGACCATCTTCATCTTCTTCTCTAATTATCAAAAATTCATATTCATTATTTTTCTTTAGGGTTTCTTCTAATGGTACATCTTTATCTACAATTGCTTCTTTTATTGGGACATAAGCAGCTGTTTTAGCTCCAATATCAACAATAACACCTGTCGAATCATAAGAACAAACTATACCTTTAACAAGATCTCCTTTTTGAAAGCTGTAATCATATTTATTAAGAAGTTCCTCAAATTGTGCATCTGTATAATTTTGTTCGCTCATTCTCTTTTACCCTCTATACTGTAAACGTGTTATTATGTGTATACATTATACAGCTTTTTCCGCACGTTGTAAAGATTTTCACCTATTTAAAGCTTCTATCTTGCTTTATATATGAATTAATATAATGTAAAACCATAATTTAACAGATGTAACATTCAAAAAGCCCTTTTGAAATACTATTATTCTTCAATTTATTTAAGGCTCTTGATTCTGTTTGTCTTATACATTCTTTTGTCACGCCAAATATTCTTCCAATATCTTCTAATGTTTGTCTTTGATTACCATTTAATCCAAATCTTAAAGTTATAACTTTTTGCTCTCTATCTTTTAAATTATTTAGAAGATTAACAATGTCTTTTTTCATTGACTCATACTCAATTTCCTTTTGAACAGAAACTTTTGTATCTTCAATAATATCAATTAGCCTAACTTCAGAGCCATTTGTCATTTCATATTCACCTTCTAAAGACAAAGTTTTTTTGTATGCTCCTAAAAAATTATTTATTTTTTCAAGCTCTATATTCATTTTCTTTGCAACATCGCTAATTTTTACTTCTTTATGTGTTTCCTTTTCCATTTCAGATTTTAGTTTAGAATACTTAGATAAAGTTTCTTGAATATAAACAGGTATTTTAACACTGTGAGACTGTTCCGATATTGCTTTAAACATTGCTTGTTTTATCCACCAAGAAGCATAAGTTGAAAATCTATACCCGAATTTCCAATTAAATTTATCAACAGCAACCATTAATCCAATATTTCCTTCTTGGATTAAATCAATCATTGGAAGTTTGCTTGAATGAATAACTTTTTTTGCAATTGTAACAACTAATTTCAAATTAGCTCTTATTAGTCTTTGCTTTGCATGTATATCCCCATCTTTAGCCATTTTTGCATATTCTTGTTCTTCTTCAATTGTTAAATTGCGAATTTTAGATATTTCTTTTATGTAATTTGATAAATTTTGATCTGAAAATAAAGGATTTGATATATTATCCGTTAGTTCTGATTCTTCTTTAATTAAACAATTAAAAGCCATAATAATACTCCTGATTTACTAATAATACACACACATTTTTGCAAAATTGCAGAGAAAATACGCCTATAATAAGGCTTGTTTTAAGATAGAGATTGGAAATAATTTATTTTATGAATATATACTTTGTATATCTTTAATATATCACTTTGTATTTTTTATTTCAATCCTTTTATTAAGAGATGTAAAGTAAAAATTCAAATTTTAAATATTTTTGTAATATGTCTTTACATTAAAATTGCTTATAAATTAATAGGTATAATGTATATACAGAGGGTAAATATATGCTAATAGAAGGAAGCTTTTCAATAGCAAGAGAAAATCTTTTAATAGAGAAATATGTTGAGCTGATAAATAATAATACAGCTTATGAAGATATTCTTGTTATATTATTAAATTCCTATCAAAAAGCAATATTTATAGATAAAGTAAAAGAAAAATTACCCGGCTATGATATTAATAAAGCAAAGATATTTACAGCAAACGGGTTATATTACAATGCATTTAAAGATAATGAAGATTATATAAAAAAACTTTTAAAATATAGTAAAGATGACAAAATAGAACTTTGCGGACTTGAAATATCACAATATATTTTCAAACAAAGCATAAAAGAAGCAGATTTCAGTGACTATATATCAAAAATAAACTTACTTCATCAATTATTCAGAAGATATGCACTAATAGTTAATAACAACTTATCAAAAGAAGACATAAAAAAACGTTCAAATATATTAAAAGAAAGTTTTTCTAATGATGCAAAAAAAGCAATTCAAGACTATAAATTAAAAACTATAGAATACAGAAGTTTTGATTACTTAAGGCAAGCTGCGATTTTTCCTTTAATATATAAAGAAACAAATTATTTCAAAGGAATTAAATATCTAATTGTTGATGATGCTGACGAAATAACATATTTAACGTGGGAATTTATCAATTACCTTTTACCACAATTAAAAGATTATATAATAGCCTATGATAGAAATGGCTCAACAAGATGCGGTTATCTATGTGCATACAAAAGCGGAATAAATGTATTTAAAAAGAAATATTCACCAAAAGAAATAACATTAAAAAACAAAAGTAAGTACAATGATATAGCTGAAGAATTTAGTAAAAATATAAAAACAGGCAATCTGACAAATCTTGAATTTTATAAGAAAGATTCTATCAGACGACTTGAAATGATTGATTCTGTCATAAAAGATATAAACGAGCTAATTCCTCTTGGGGTTAAAACTCATGATATTGCAATAATAACACCATTAATTGATGATGTTTTGCTTAGTACATTAAAAGAAAAAATTTTCAACCTAAAATTTCAAGTAATTTCAGGAAATGAAAAATTATCAGATATAAAAGCAATAAAAAATACTTTAAGTATTCTAAAAATAATAAATAATTTAGAAATAAATGATTATGAAATAAAAAGCATATTAATAAACTTATTAAACATTCCATATAGAAAATGTTATGAAATAATCCAAAATTTTAAATCTACAAAAGAATTTATAGATATAAATATTGATAATTCAGAACATACAAATAAATATATAAAATTCAAAAATATCATAAAATCATTAAAAGAAATAAATTATTCTTTAACAGAACAAATTAAAATAATTTTTTCAAACTTAATAGAAGACAAAATAAAAAAAGAAGAACGTTCAAAATACGAATTTTTGATAAAAGAAGCAAATGGTTTTGAAAATACATTTAACGCAAAGATAAAAAATATAATATCTGAATTTATACTTCAAATAGAAAATAGTGTAATAAGTGAGAATCCAACAGATATATTAGCAATAGAAGAAAACAAAATTATAATAGCGACGGCGCAAAAAGTAATTGACTATAAAATTAAAACCAAATACCAATTTTGGCTGGATATATCAAATAACGAATGGTTTAAACAAGATACAGGAACTCTATATAATGCTTGGGTATTTAATAGAGATTGGGATAAAGAAGAATATACCTTAGAAGATAATATAAAAAATACCAGAGATAAAACATCAAGGATAATAAGAAAATTAATTTTATGCTGCGAAAAGGACATAAGATTATATTCCAGCTTATATGATAATACAGGAAATGAAAATTTTGGCGGATTAAATGAATATATAGAAACAAAAGAACAAAAAAGAATCGTAACTAAAATAATTCCAAGAGATGACCAAAAACCGGTATTAGAATACAAAGAAGGTAAAATGGGAATTATGGCAGTTCCTGGTGCAGGTAAAACAACAATCTTACTTGCTTTAGTTTCAGAACTTATTAATTCCGGTGTGAATGCAGAAAACATTTTTGTCCTTACATATATGGAATCAGCAGCAAAAAACTTTAAAGAACGAATAAAATCATATATAGATAATTCATCCCAATTACCAAATATTTCTACCATTCATGGCCTGGCGTTAAGAATAATAAAAGAAAACGGAAATTATACAAAAGTAGGCTTGGATGAAAATTTTGAAATTTGCGATGATAATACAAAAGAAAGAATTTTAAAAGAAATTTTTTATAAACTAAAGATACAAGAAGATAAGTATGATAATTTTTTAAGAAGCATTTCAGTAGTTAAGTTATCGGAAAACAAAAAAGAATTGTACTCAAAATACAAAGATATCCAAGAGTTTTATAATTTTTATCAAGAATATAATATCACTTTAAAAAAGCTTAACTTAATTGATTATGATGATATGCTGAGTTACGCTCTTTTAATATTAAAAAACAATAAGGAAATTGCTCAATATTATCAAGATTTATGTCAATATATAATTGAAGATGAAGCTCAAGATTCTACAGAAATTCAACAAACTCTAATAAACTTACTAAGTATAAAGCATAAAAATATAATAAGATGCGGAGATATTAATCAAGCAATTACATCAACTTTTACAAATTCAAACTTAGAAAGTTTCAAAGAATTTATAAAAGAAAATACAAAAATAGAAATGGTTTCATCACAAAGATGTGCACAACCAATATACAAGCTGGCAAATAAGATGATAAAAAATGCTTTTTCTACAGAAATTTATAAGAAAGCATTTTACCCTATTGAAATAATTGGCACACAAAATAATCCCAAAATAGAAATAAATCCTGAATCATTATATTTTGAAAAGGAAAATGAAGAAAAAGAATTTATTTTAAATACAATAAAACGCATACAAAAAGATAACTCCAATGCTTCCATTGCAATATTATTAAGATTAAACTCACAGGTAAATGATTATAATGAGTTTTTAAACTCCAATAACATTAATACAGAAATAAGAACTGATTGTTTAGCAGAAAAGAAAATTTATAAATTTATTTATACAGTATTGAAAATAATATTAAATCCAATAAATAATAAATTTATAGAAGAATTAGCATTTTTATATACTGAAAACAAATATAGAAACAATTTAAACAAAAAAGAATTAATAAAAGAATATTTTAAAAATTTAAAAGAGCCTTTTATAAAAACAGATATAGACAAAATACAAGAAGAAATATTAATACAATTATATATGGATGTAGATTATTGGCTTAATAGTTCAGATATACCAATTGAAGAAATAGCATTAAAAGCAGGAATTTTTTATTCAAAAAATGATATAGACAAATCAAATACTTACTTGATTTCTACTTTTATAAAACACTTAAAAGCGAATAACGAAACAAATGAAGAATTAATAAAAAATCTTGAATATTATTCTAAAAAATCAACCAGTGCATATAAATTTTTTGAAGAAGAAAAAGAAACAGAAGAACCTACAATAAGTATAATGACAATGCATAAATCAAAAGGTGATGAATTTGATATAGTTTTTATTCCTCAATTAACAGAAGAAAATTATCCGACACAAAAAGATAATATAAAATTAAAAAGTGGCGGGCATTTCGTAGAAACAATAAAGAGCAATATTCAGAATTATAAAATTAAAACTCCTGATGAATTAAAGCAAGAACAAATAGAAGAAACTCTAAGACTTTTATATGTAGGAATAACAAGAGCAAAAAAAGGATTAATACTAACTTGTTCAAAAAACTATAAAATACGTAAAAATGTAAAGCATAACATATTTATAGAAAAATTATTAGCAGAAAGTAAGAATTTAATCTAGTATCGCACTTTGTTACCGAATCCTAAATTACAAAGTACTTACCTTAGGAAAACTCTGTTCACCTTCGTTCAACTAAGGATACAAGCTCACTTAAAAAGAAAGTTTTGGGTTTGTTTTGTAAAAAAATTCACTCACACTTCAGTTTATAGTGAATTTTACCCAGACATTTAATATAATTTCACAAAATAGTGTTATTTAGAAAAACAAGTGCTATAATAGTAGTAATTAGTTGCTTATAATTTTTTTATTTTATATAGTAAATTAAATATTAAAAGGAAGGATTTCATGACGTTTACACACGGAACTTTAGAAAATGAAATATTAAATGCCGTATGGGCAATGGAAGAAAAAGGCATAAATATTAAAAATATTTCAGTAAGTGAAGTATTAGCAGAAATTAATAATAATGGAAATATTAGAGCATATACAACTGTAAAAACAGTTATGGATAGGTTAGTTGATAAAAATTTATTAAAACGTCAAAAAAGTGGTAAAAAATTTTGCTATAAATCTGTAGAATCAAGAGAAAAGATGGCAGAAAATGCAATAAACAAACTTGCAGGACAATATTTTAATAATGATATAAGGTCATTAATGAAAGCATTAGAAAAACAATGCACAAGTCTGAAAGTATAGATTATACACAATTAAGAAAAAGAGTATCCAGACTATTTGTTGGCGTTCTCACAAAAAGAATTTCCGTACAGGAAGCTTTATCTAAATTTCCAAAAGATTGTGAAGATAAAACAATAATAGCAAGCTGGCACGCATTATGTCATCTTGAAGCAGACGAAGATATAAGAAAAAAAGATTCTCAATACAAACGTGAACAAGATGAATATATTGAATTTATTATGTTTACATTACAAAAAGGAGAGGAACTTCCTAAAAATATAATAAATTCATATATTCCTTATCATACTGAAGCTTTAATTCCAAGTTCAAATAAAATAAAAGGAATATTAAAAACAATAAAAAGATTTTTATGCTGTTAATAAAAACATCATATGAAGTATTTTATTTCTCTATATAATTTGATAGAATTAAAGAAAATGGAGAAATAATATGAGAAAATTAACTTATATAGGACATAGTGCTTTTTTTATTGAAAAAGACTGGGAAGGTATATTAATAGATCCATTTATAACAGGAAATCCTGTTGCAAATTTTGATTATAAGAAAAAAAGAATAACTAATATTATATTAACCCATGCACACTTAGACCATTTAGGAGATGCCATTGCAATATCCAAAAGTACCGGAGCTCCAATAATAGCGGTTTTTGAGCTTGCAAATTATTGCATTGAAAAAGGTGCCAAAGCTATAGGAGTAAATATTGGCGGATGTCTACAATTTAAATGGGGAAGCGTAAGGTTTCTACCTGCAATACATTCAAGTTCTAATCCCGATTTACCATATGGAGGATTAGCCTCCAGTTTATTATTTGATATAGATGGCACAACAATATATCATGCCGGTGATACAGCGTTAATGAGCGAGTTTTCGACCATTGGAGAATTATATAATCCATATTATGCTCTTTTACCTATCGGCGGATATTATACTATGGATATGAAAGAAGCTGCCGTAGCAGCTAAAATGTTATTTTCTATGGAAATAATACCAATGCATTATAATACATTTCCAAACATAAAAGTAAACGTAAATGAATTTGTTGATTTGATAGAGTCCCAAGGTCAAAAATGTGTACCATTAAAGCCTAATGAATATGTTGAATTATAAGTATAATAGAAATAAACCATTAATCGCCTTTGTAGTACCAACTGGCATTGGTGCTTCCATAGGCGGATATGCCGGAGATGCTTCACAGTATGCAAGAATGTTTGCAAAAGATTTTAATGTTATAGTAAATCCAAATGTAGTAAATGCTGCTTGTTTTTCAGGCATTAGCGAAAATATGTTATATGTAGAAGGATGGACATTAACAGAATTCTTTAAAGGTAATTTAAATTTAATTCCTTCGTATAATAATAAAATCGGAGTTATTTTTGATAAAGGCATATCTGAAGGCATTATAAATGTACATATAAACACAATTAATGCAGTAAAAACCATTTATGGAATAAATATAATTGGTTATGAAATAACAAAAGAGGATGTTGGAGTTGAGTTTTATAACACAAAAAGCGGAATTTCAACAGGCAGCGTCAAAAATAATAAAACAATGTTAGAAGCCGGGCAAAAGCTAATTGAGCAAGGAGCCAATACAATAGCAGTTGTATGTCGTTTTGAGGAACCTCCGGAAGATAATTATAAAAATGGCGAGGGAGTTGATATAGTAGGGGGAGTTGAGGCTGTAATTTCTCATTATTTATCAAGAGAATTAAAAGTACCGGTTGTACATTCTCCTGCATTTGAAGATATAACAATAACAAAAGAAATTGTTGATGCAAAATCTTCTGCAGAATATATAACACCTACTTTCTTACCTTGTTTATTAATAGGTTTACAAAATGCACCGTTATTTTCTTTAAAAAAAGTGGAACAGTATATTTGCATAGATGATGTAAAAGCATTAATTATGCCATATAATGCCCTTGGTTCTTCAATAATATCAGAGTCAATTAAAAGAAATATAAAAATATATGCAATAAAAGAAAATAATACAGTAATAAATATATCAAAAGAAGTAATCAAGGAAAAAGATACAATAGAAACAGTAAACAGCTATAACGAATGTTATAAAATTTTAAAGGAAAAATTAAATGACAAAAAATAGAGAAGGATTCACTTTAGGCGAAGTATTAATTTGTATAATGGTAATCGGTATTATATTCGCATTTTCAGTTCAAACCTTAAAAATAATTAGAACATCATATACCTCATTAAGCTATTTTGCATTTAATAATATGCAAGCAATTGCAAGAGAATTAATATCAGGGCAAACAGCTAAAACAACAACTTCTTCTACAATATTATGCAAAAGAACTGATGGTACAAGTGTACATGTATATAAACCAGATCAATTACCCGAAGAAGGTACCACTCCATACTGCAATCAATTAGCTGTTGGACCCGGAACTAATAGTTTATGTAATAATTTGGTAAATATTTCAAATACTACAGGTGCCACAAGTTGTACAAATTTGTATACTGCTTCTATTTCAGAAACAAATGATGAACCTTATATTTCTGATTTCAATTATCTAAATCCTAATTTTATAACAACAAATGGACAAAGATTTTATATTACTTCAAGAGCATTTAATGAAAATATATCTGATGAATATGGTTATAGACTAATTGCAATTGATTTAAACGGAAAAAGTAAACCAAACACTATAGAAGAAACAACTAATAGAATGCCTCCGGATATTATAACATTTATGTTAATGGATAATGGTGAAGTATACCCACTTGGAGTTGCTGCAGACAATTTACCAGTAACAGGGAATAGAATAGTACAATATTTAGGAGCAAGAGTAAAAGGCTATTATTATTCTGATTATAGCGAACGTTCATCCGGAGTTCCAAGTGACTGTTACATTAAAAGTAAAGACGGAACAAAACAAATATGCAATTATTCTGTTGTTCCAATAAAAAATACAGAGACAAATACAGCTTTATTTTCATATAGAAAAGCCTTCTGCACAGCACTAGGTCCAAATCAAGAGGCAACTTATAAAGATTACTGTTATGGAATTACACAACATGAATTATGTCCTCCATCAAATGATGAAAAAAGATTTGACTTATGTCGTGTAGAAACTATAAAACCTGTTTTCAGATATAATTTATAGCAGAAATAACAAAATTGTAAATTTTTATAATAAAAATATCAAAAATATTTATGTTCAGCATTTTTATAAACAATATAATAGAAATGCAAGGGTTTAATATGGATGTAAAAGGAGTAAAGGAAGTAATTCCTATGGGATTAATAAAAGGTTCTAATCCCAGACAAACAATAGAAAATGTAGAATTAAGAGCAACATTAGAAAAAGCTGTAGAAGACGCAAAATTAAATGTAACAGAGAGAATGGCTTTAAATAAAAATTTTTTTCCGAATGGTGGCGGTTTCAATCTTTTTCCTGAAGGTATAAGAGTACCTAAATTCAATACTTTTTATAGACCCGGACAGGTCGAAGCTGATGCTTTTACAAAAGAAGTTCAAGCAATTAAAATACCTGAAGATATATGTCTAAAAAAAGAACATATAATGAAATCATCAAAAGGAAATTTTCAAGCAAATCTAGATAACGCATTAAAGAAACTAAGAAAAGTTTTAAATGGAAATATATAAATAAGGCTGTTAGAACTTCATTAAAAAACAAATAGATTTAATCGAACAAAAAAGGCTGCTTTAATAAGCAGCCTTTTTTGTTATCATTTAATCATTTCCATTAATTGCATCATAACAATCATCGCAAATAGATTCAAAACCACTATGATTACCAAGTTGTCTATACTTCCAGCAGCGTTCACATTTTTCTCCTAATGCTTTTGTTACATAAACGCTATACTCATCTTCTGTATATTCATTCATAACATCAGAAGGTTTTTCACTAACAACAAAAGCCTGGGAAGTAATAAATATATTGCATAATTCTTTTTCATATTTTTTCAATAATTCAGAATTACTTGAAATAATATAAACAGCAGTTTCTAAAGAACTTCCGATTTTCTTATCTGCTCTTAAAGGTTCAATAGCTTTTGTTACAATCTCACGTACCTTTAATATTTGGGTAAATTCTTCTTCTAAAGCTTCATTATTCCATTGTTCTTTAACAGTCGGCCAATCAGAAAGAAGAATGCTTTCTAATCCGTCTTTTTGAGCTTCCGGTGTATTCATCCAAATATCTTCAGCTTGATGAGGCATAACAGGAACCAAGATTCTTGTTAATGCTTGAGCTATTTCATAAAGTACAGTTTGACAAGCTCTCCTTGATAGTGATTTTTTACCGCTGGTATATAATCTGTCTTTTACAATGTCTAAATAGAATGAACTTAAATCAACAGCTGCAAAGTTTTGAAGATATTGGAAATATCTGTAGAATTCATAATCATCAAATGCATCTGTTACGTTTGCAATTAATGTATTTAGTTTGTGAAGAGCAAATTTATCTATAGCCTTTAAATCTTCATATTTTACATAATCTGTTTTAGGATCAAAATCATATAAATTTCCAAGTAAGAATCTTGCTGTATTTCTTGTCTTTTTAAAGATTTCTACAAGCTGTTTAATAATTGTATCACCGATTTTAACGTCGTTTCTGTAGTCTATAGAAGCAGCCCACAGTCTTAATACATCAGTACCATACACTTTAATAATTTCTTGAGGTAAAACAACATTACCTAAAGACTTACTCATCTTTCTGCCTTCACCGTCAAGAACAAAACCATGAGTTAATACTGTCTTGTAAGGAGCTTTTCCTGTAGTGGCAACAGAAGTTAATAAAGATGATTGGAACCAGCCTCTGTGTTGGTCAGAACCTTCCAAATACATTTCAACAGGAAGTTCACCAAGTTCTTCACTTCTTTTCTGAACAACTGCTCTATGTGTACATCCCGAATCAAACCAAACATCCATAATGTCTGTTTCTTTTCTAAAATGCACTCCGCCACATTTCGGACACTTATATCCTTTTGGCATAAGTTCTTCAGTTGTATGGTTTACCCAAGCATCTGAGCTTTCTTTTTCGAATAAATCTGCAACATGATTAATTGTTTCATCATTAACAATAACTTCACCACAGTCTTTGCAATAAAATACCGGAATTGGAACACCCCAAGCACGTTGACGAGAAATACACCAGTCAGAACGGTTTTCAACCATGTTTGTTATTCTTGTTTCGCCTGCAGCTGGAATCCATTTTACATTTCTTATTGCTTCAAGAGTTTGCTCTTTAAACATATCAACTTTAACAAACCATTGATCTGTAGCTCTGTATATAACTGGTTTTTTACATCTCCAGCAGTGAGGATAACTATGAGTTATATCTTGCTTTGATAAAAGTGCTGATTTTTCTTCAAGTTTATTTATAACAATTTCATTGCCTTTATAATAAGGAACACCTTCCAGATCAGGGTCTTCAAATTTATCACTTTTTCTCCAAATACCCTTGGAGTCAAGAGGAGAAAGAGTTTCTATACCATATTTTTGGCAAACTTCCCAGTCTTCAAGACCGTGCCCTGGTGCTGTATGTACACAACCCGTACCTGCATCTAATGTAACGTGGTCTCCAAGGATTATACGACTTAGTCGGTTATATAAAGGATGGAATACATTTAGATTTTCTATTTCTGCACCTTTTAATTTTCCTATGGTTTTTATATCTTTTTCTTCCCAAGCTACATCTTTTAAAAAGTTATTTAATAATTCCGTAGCTACAATGTATCTGTCATTTTTATATTCAAATACAGTATATTCAAGTCTTGCATTTAAACAAACAGCTAAGTTTGATGGAATTGTCCAAGGAGTTGTTGTCCATATAACAACATATAAATCTTTTTCTGATTTTTCGTTAATAAGAGAATAAACTTTTTCTTGGTCTTTATTATCAAATTTGAAACGAACATAAATACTGGTAGATGTATGATCAGCATATTCAACTTCCGCTTCTGCTAAAGCAGTTTCACAAGAAGCGCACCAATAAACCGGTTTTAATCCTTTTTGAATATAGCCTTTTTTATACATTTCGCCAAAGACTCTGATTTGTTCAGCTTCGAAGTCAGGCGCTATAGTTAAATAAGGTTTTTCCCAATTGCCCCATACACCAAGTCTTTTAAAATTTTCTTCTTGTCCTTTAAGATTTTTTAGTGCAAATTCTCTGCATTTTGCTCTTAATTCTCCTGGTGTAAGTGCCTCTCTGCCACCTTTTATATTTTTTACAACGGCATTTTCGATTGGAAGCCCGTGTGCATCATACCCTGGAACATAAGGAGCATAAAAACCTCTTTGTGCTTTATATTTTAAAATTATATCTTTTAAAATTTTATTTAAAGCTGTTCCAATATGGATTTTATCTGAACTTAAGTATGGCGGACCATCATGCAGAATAAATTTATTTGCTTTATCTCTTTGTTTTACACTTTTTTCATAAATTTTATTATCTTCCCAAAACTTTTGAGTTAAAGGTTCTTTTTGTGCAGCATTTGCACGCATTTCCAATGTTGTTTTCGGTAAATTTATACTATCTTTGTAATCACTTTTTGTTGTACTCTCTGCCATAATATCCACCTGTTTAAATTTTTACAAACAACATTTTAATATAAACAATATAAATAGTACATGTTCATATAAATTGTCCGAAAATAATTCACGATAAATTGAAAGTGTGAATAATTTTTTTACAAAACGAACCAAAAACTTTGTTTTTGAGTGAGCTTGTATCCGTAGCGAAACGAAGGAGAGTGACTTTTTCAAAATGTAAGTACTTTGTTAGAGAAGATGACTCGGCAACAAAGTGCGATACTAGATTAAATTAGTATAAAAATGTTATTACTTACATTAGATATTGTTATTAAGTTTTTTGTTTAGTATTATTTTATAGAATGACATTGATAATATATCTAAGGAGATAGTATGAACAGCCAAACATTAGAACAAGAATTATATAACTCCGTTGAAAAAAATACACCTAATTATATTAAAGAAAATAAATATATTGATATTGATAACAAAAGTGAATTTACATTCATATTAAAAAAAGAACATCTTTTGCCTTATGATGAGAAAACAAATCCGGAAGGTTTAAATTTAGATAATTGGTTAAAAAATTATGAGAAAGAAGCTGCAGTATCTACTGCAGGTATAAGAGGTCCGCAAAATATATTATTCCCATATGACGTAAGATTTCCAATTAATATTATGGGTATAATGCTTGCAACTTATGCAAAAGCATTAGTAGCAAAAGAAAAGTATAATGGTAAAACATTATTAAAACTTGCAGGAAGAGAAGTAAGATACAATTCTGATAAATTTTTAGACTTAATAGCCAGAGTTCAAGCAGCTCAAGGTATTGAAACTTTAACAACATACGAAAGAAAAACAATGCCGATATGGCTGGCTTCATTCTTATGTTTTAAACTTGATTTACTTGGCGGAGAATATATTACATCAAGCCATGGTATTAGCGTTAAGAATGCGACAAAAGATTTAAATTCACAAGGAAGCCAATATTTACCGGAAGAGTCTATGGAGTTTGTTAACAAAATAAAAGAGATTTTCGAAATAACAAAAAAAGAAGGGCAATATGAAATAAAAATTGCAAAATCTAATGACCCTTTAATTAATGAAAATTTTATGAAAACAATTAATAACGGCATTGATTTATACAAAGAATATTTAGAAAAAGGTGTAGCAAATAAAGAAAACATTCATCTAATAAAAGATTTAAAAGAAAAAATTGTAATAGAAAATGTAGGAGGAAGTGCATATAACACTTTAAGCAAACTTCTAAAAGCATTTAATATTGAAAATAAATTTGACTGGATGAATATAGAAGAAGACCCATTTTTCCACGGCATAGGAAAATATGACACAGATCCTAAAGGAAACAAATGTTTTTATGATTACTCTGTAGATGCAACAGTTGTTGCAAAAGATAAAGAAGGAAATACTTTCTTCCCTGTTATTGAAACTCTAAACTACGGAGAAAAATTAAAAGACTATCCTATAGGTACAGTTGTTCTAATAACAGATCCGGATCATGACAGATTAACAGTATGTCAAATTGAAGATGAAAAAGAAATACCATTTCTTGATGAAACAGGAATAAGTTATTGTAAGTTAAACAATAATAGGGTTTTATGTATATATAGTGCAAATCAGTCATTTTTATTAATAATGGACTTTTGGGCAAAACAACTAAAAGAATCAAACAGATGGTCAAATCATCCGAGATTTATAATAAAAACAACTGCTAGTGCAAAATCTTGGGATGAATGGGCAGAATATAACAACGTAAAAGTTGTAAATGTACCGGTAGGTTTTAAAGAAATCGCCAATATAATGAAAAAAGTTGAAAAACAAATAATCGATAGTCCTGAAAAAGACGTTATTATAACAGATGTTCTAGGCAACGATATAAATCTTGGTAAGAATCCAAGAATGTTATTTGGCGGAGAAGAATCAGGCGGAATGATTATTGGTTCAGAAGAATTAATAAAATCAAAGGCTGGCAGAATAGCTATTGCAATGAGAGAAAAAAGTGCATCAGAAGCAATAATCGTAGCTTCAGCCCTAACTGCAAAATTGGAAAAAGAAAATAAAACATTATCAAAAGCATTAAATGAAATATTTATAACAAATAAAATCATTTCAAAATATGATATTAGAGAAGATATTGCTTATTACAATGAATCAGAACCTGATATTGTAAAACTTACTCAAGCAAAAAAAGACGGAGAAATGCTAAGAACCAAAAATGACTTATTTTATTTAACAATGGCATTAGCCTCTTTTGATAAGAAAATTACACTTGAACAAATAAAGTCAATATTAAATTCAACTTTTAAAGAATTAAATTTTGATAACCTAACATCAATAAAATTTGTTGGAGATGGAACATTTTTACAATTTAATAACAAATTTATAGAAATAAGACCATCAGGAACAGATGCAAAAACAAAAGCATACGGAGCAGGCAATAATAAAGAAGATATAGCTAAATTTGCATACATTTTAGGGAATTATTCAGGTGACTTGAATGAAGAATATCTTGCAATAATTTCTAAAGATTATTACAATAATGCTAAAGAAAAATCAATGCAGGAATATTTAAAATTCACAAATAAAGATGCAGATACAAGAATTTTTGAAATTCCGAATTATAAAGAAACACTAAATATATAGAGAGAGGAAAAAATGGCAGAAGAAGCAAAAATACTTACAACAATACCAAGAAACGCTACAGAACAAGTACAAATAAGCATTAATTCATATAAAGATAAAAAATACTTAGATTTAAGGATATACTATACAACAGATGACGGTGCGACTTGGCTTCCAACAAAGAAAGGAGTTACAATATCTCCGGATAATCTTGTTAAGCTAAAAGACGCCGTTGAAGAAGCAATGCAAGAATTACTTACTGTTGAAGAAGAATAATAATTAATGGAACAAAATAAAACAATAAAAGAAAATAATACACAACAGGGCATATCAAATAAATATGCCCTGTGTATTGTTGATGTGAAAAATCTTGGTACAAGAACTTTTTCATACTTGATTCCAGAAGAAATAAAACCTGAAATAAAAATAGGTCAGGCGGTTTTAGTACCATTTGGTTTCAGAAAACAAAATATTATTGCTTTTGTTGTTGGATTTTCTAACTATCTGGAAGAAGGAATTAAAGCAAAAGAGATCATTGAAATTATAGATAGAAGAGCTGTTTTTTCACTTGAATATTTAAAAATGCTTGATTGGATTGCTAATTACTATTGCTGCGATATAAACATAGTTATGCAAGCCGCAATCCCTATGAAATTTTTAAAAGAAAATATTCAAAATATACGAAAAGAAAAATTTGAAAAATATATAATATATAAGAAAAAAGACGGAGCAAAACAAAGACAACTTGAAATTCTTGAAAAACTTGAAAATATAGGAGAAACAACTCTTATTGAATTTGAAAAAGAAGTAAAAACAACAAGAGCAACCATATTAAAACTACAAGAAAACGGATTTATTGAAATAATCGAAAAACCCATATATAGAGATCCATTAAATATATTTAAAAATATAGAAAAAGATAAATTCCCTAAATTATCAGAGGAACAGGAAAAAGTCTTTAAAATAATTTCAGATAAAATTGATAAAAAAGAAACAACACCAATATTATTAAATGGAATTACAGGTTCAGGAAAAACTGAAATATATTTTAGAGCAATAAAAAAAGTACTTGAAGAAGGCAGAAATATATTATTTCTTGCTCCTGAAATTGCACTAGCTTCACAACTGACTTTAAGACTAATAAAAAGATTTAATCCTGAAGAAATAGCAATATGGCATAGCAGTATTTCAGAAGGAGAAAAATATGATGTATGGAATAAATTAAGAAGAAATCAAATACGAATAATAATAGGAGCACGTTCTGCAATTTTTGCACCATTAAATAATATCGGTCTTGTAATAATAGATGAAGAACATGAAAATACATATAAACAAATATCTCCTGCACCAAGATATGATGCCAGATATGTTGCTGAAAAAATTTGTGAAATCAATAATGCAACACTAATAAAAGGAAGTGCTACTCCTGATGTAAGTTCTTATTTTAAAGCACTTTCAACAAATAATTTAATTACACTGGATAAGCGATATAACAATGTAGATTTAGCTAAAGTTACAGTTATAGATATGAGAGAAGAATTTTACAGAGAATCAAGAAGCATCTTCTCCAACACGCTTATAAATAAAATAAATGAAACGCTAAATAATAAGAAACAAACAATTCTTTTAATGAATAGAAGAGGTTTCTATACAAGCGTGCAATGCAAAACATGCGGAGAACTAATAAAATGTTCTAAATGTGATATTCCTATGATATATCACGCCTCAGACAAAACATTAAAATGCCACTGGTGCAATACAACAATAGAGCTCCCCGAGTTATGTCCAAGCTGTGGTTCTCCTGAAATTAAAATGGGCGGAATTGGAACACAAAGAGTTGAAAGTATTACTAAAAAACTTTTTCCAAATGCTGTTATAGAAAGAATAGACTCAGATGTATTATCTTCAAAGACTAAATATGTAGAAATCCTTGATAGATTTCAAAAAGGAGAAATTGATATACTTATTGGTACTCAAATGATTGCAAAAGGTCTTGATAATAAAAATGTAACACTGGTAGGAGTAATAGATGCAGATATAAGCTTTATGCTGCCGGACTACAGATCTGCAGAAAGAGGATTCCAATTGTTAATGCAAGTTGCAGGAAGAGCTGGAAGAGGGGAGGACCAAGGAGAAGTTATATTTCAAACATATAATCCGGAAATTTATGCAATAGAAAATGCAAAAACTCAAAATTATATAAATTTTTATAAAAATGAAATAGAAAGGCGTGAAACATTTGATTATCCGCCATTCTGTCAAATTATAAAAATAGTTATTTCATCTAACGATGAAATAAGAGCTGCTATTTGTGCAAATGAAATAGCGCAAAGACTTCATAATCAAATAGATAAATTAAAGCTTTCAGAATACATAAATGTTACAGGATCAATGAAATGTATAATGCATAAAATTAACTCTGAATATCGATTCCAAATAATAATAAAAAATAAAATGAGTAAAAAAGGACAATATATAATTTCTTCATTCATAAAAAATACCAAAGCAGCAGAAGATATAAAATTAATTATTGATATTGACCCTGTTGATATTATATAAAATTAAAAGAGGAAGTTTAAACTTCCTCTTTTTTAAGTTTTATAGAGATTGTTTTATTTCTTTTTCTAAGTCTGAAAGAACTTTTGTTAAATTAGAGGCATCCTTACCGCCACCTTGAGCAAATTGAGGTCTGCCGCCGCCCTTACCGCCTGTAGAATTAGCAAGTTTTGAAACTATTTGACCTGCATTAACTCCTTTTTTAACAAAAGAATCACTAACTTTAACAACATAAGTTATTTTATCACTATCAACAGAAGCAAGAACAACAATACTTTCACCAAGTTTTGATGCTAATAATTCACTACCCAATTTAACAATATTTGCAGGATATGGTTCCAATTGAGTAATAAATAACTTACCGCCATTAATATCTTGAGCTTTAGATATAAATGATTGGAACTTAGTTTTAGCCTGTTCTTCTTTTAAATGATCAACTTCCAGCTGTAAATTTTTGTTATCAACAGCAAGTTTCATAATTCTTTCGCCAAGTTCACTTATTGGAACTTTAAAAGCATGAGACATTTTGTCAATAATATCAGCCTTTTCTGATAAGAATTTTAAAGCAGTATCACCACAAACAGCTTCAATTCTTCTTGTACTTGCAGCAATAGCAGTTTCTGAAACTATTTTAGTTAAACGAATTTTTCCTGTTGAACTAACATGAGTACCGCCACAAAGTTCAGCTGATACATCACCCATTTTTACAACTCTTACATCTTCATCATATTTTTCACCGAATAAAGCCATAGCGCCTGATTTTTTAGCCAATTCTATATTCATTACTGTTGTTGTTTGGGGTAAATCTTGTCCAATCCATTTATTTACAATATCTTCAACATCCTGAACTTCTTCTTTTGTCATAGCACGAGGGAATGTAAAGTCAAAACGTGTTCTATTTTCTTCAACAAAAGAACCTGCCTGATGAACATCATCTCCAAGCACTTTTCTCAATGCAGCTTGAATTAAGTGAGCGTTAGAATGGTGAATTGTAATTTCTTTTCTTCTATCAACATCAATTGAAGCATTAACAATGTCACCAACCTTTGCTTCTCCATTAACCATTTGAACACGATGAACAAAAAGTTTATTAACTTTAAAGGTATTTAAGACTTCAGCTTTAAAGTTTTTACCTTCAATTATACCGGTATCACCTATTTGTCCGCCCGATTCAGCATAAAAAGGTGTTTTATCAAGCATAATATCAATAAAATCTCCGGCTTCTATAATTGCTATTATTTTAGCTTCAGCCTTTGTTTCATCATAACCTACAAAATTCGTTGAACCAAATTTGTTCTCAACATCAACATAAACAAGGTCATCAGTTAGACTGATTTTATGAGCTGCAGCTTTTGCCTTTTCTTTTTGTTTTTGCATTTCAGCTTTATAGCCTTCAACATCAACACTAACTCCTTTTTCAGCTGCAATTTCTACAGTTAGCTCTAATGGGAAACCAAAAGTATCATACAATTTAAATGCATTTTCTCCGTCAATTTGTTTTGTATTCTGAAATAAATCCTCAAGAAGTTTATAACCTCTATCTAGAGTTATTTTAAATCTTTCTTCTTCTTGTTTTATTGTTGATTTTATTTTTTCAGAATTTTTAACCAAATCAGGATATACATCTTTATACAAATCAATAACAGTATCAACAATTTCATTAAGGAAAGGAAGTTCAAGCCCTAATAATTTCCCATGTCTTAAAGCACGTCTTAAAATCATTCTTAAAACATAGCTTCTTCCTTCATTACCGGGGATAATTCCGTCATTAATCATAAAAGTAACACATCTTGCATGGTCAGTTATTATTCTCAAAGAAATATCTGTTTTATTATTTTGTTTATAAGGTACTTTACTCATTTCAGATACCTTATCAAGAATAGGTTTTAATAAATCAGTTTCGAATGTTGATTCTTTACCTTGAACGACCATAGCAATACGTTCTAAACCCATACCTGTATCAACATTTTTCTTTTCTAAAGGAGAGAAATTACCTTCTTCATCTTGGAATAATTCAGTGAAAACAAGGTTCCAAATTTCAACCCACCTGTCACACTCACAAGTAGCTATAGAACAATTATCACTGCATTTAAGATGTTCGCCCAAATCATAATGAATTTCACTGCAAGGACCGCAAGAACCTGTAGCCCCGGGAGGTCCCCAGAAGTTATCTTTTTTGCCTTTTCTAATGACTCTTTCAGGTGCAATACCTACATCTTTTGTCCAAATTTCAAAAGCTTCGTCATCATTTTCATAAATAGTTATCCACAATCTTTTAGGATCTAATTTAAGATAATTAGTAACAAAATCCCACGCCCAAGGAATAACATCTTTTTTATAGTAATCACCAAAAGCAAAGTTACCGAGCATTTCAAAAAAAGTATGGTGGCGAGGAGTTCTTCCTACATTTTCAATATCAGAATCTTTACCGCCTGCTCTGGCACATTTTTGGCAAGATACAGCTCTCGCCGGGTTATATGGAGGTTTTTCCAAACCTAAATAATAAGGTAAAAACTGAAGCATACCTGCTGTTGTTAATAATACAGTAGGATTATCAGGCACCAAACTTGAACTTGCAACTTCAGTTGATTGATGTTTATCTCTGAAAAACTCAATAAAAGCTCTTCTTATTTCATTTCCTGTTAATGGAGTTGTCATTTTCCTATCCTTATAATTCTCTATAAAACTATTTTACAACAAACAAAAGCGTTGCTATTTCAGTTATAAAAAATCTTGTTTAAATTATTGAAAATTTCTTCTGTTATATTTTCCGGTCAGATAATTAATTGCTTAAAAAATCGTATTGAAAAATTATTAAACTGGTATTATTCATTTATTATTCTTGAATAAGAATTATCTTTTAGTAAATTAATTTTATTGAGGTTAAAAATGCATAAAATTTTATCTATAGGTTGGGATAAAATCCCAACCTATAGACCTTTAATGTTCTTGTTTTTTATTATTTTCGGTTATATTAAAATCGCACATTTTCTTTTCTATATACCATTTATAACCGTATTTTTCGCAGTTTTCTTTATTTATTTTTAATAATCCATGTTCTGTATTTATTTCTAATCCTTCTTCACATATATTATTATCAAGACAATAATCTTTTTTATCATTTAATATAAATACAAAATAAATACACTCAATTATAAACAATATACCAAAAAACATTAATATACATTTTATAAATTTAACTATATTTTTAGACATATTAATATTTATTTCCAAGTCCGTTTGGTCTATATTTATTAACTAATATTCTACAACTTGTATTTTTATTTTGTAAACCCTGAATTCGTCCATAATTGTTTGCATATTGATCACTATAGTAATCATCTATTATTTCTTTGTTGGTCATTTTTTTACCATCTGTTTTTTTCTTATATTTGTTCTTAATTAAATCAGTATTTTCTCTAAAATCACTTAATAATTTTGCAGTTTTAGCACCACGTTCTCCAGATTGAGCCGCTTCACAATTTACTTTTGCATGAAAATATTTATCTGAATTTTTAGTATTTGCCTCTTTAATATCATGATAATTTTTACTAAAACTG
Source organism: Candidatus Gastranaerophilales bacterium (assembly GCA_944326485.1). Lineage (GTDB taxonomy): Bacteria > Cyanobacteriota > Vampirovibrionia > Gastranaerophilales > Gastranaerophilaceae > Avigastranaerophilus. The sequence continues at coordinate 68,627 of CALVED010000010.1, forward strand.
CTAATAGCTTTTATATTTGTTTTAATTCATCAAGTGTCGAATATAGTCTTTCTTCTCTCGAAAGTTTATCCCATAACTCGTTTAATAATGAACTTTTTTCTTTTTCTTCTGCTTATTTTTTCCTTGACATATTATTTTCTTCCTTAACTTATAAAACACAAAATAAACTAAATTGTTATTAACCATTCAGTTATTGTCATACCATACCCTAAAATCATCAAATAAATTTTATCTTAAATTCAATAATATTTTCCAACATTATTATATTTCATCGTTGTGAAAAAAATTGAACACTATGTGCTCTCTTTTCTTCTCTTTCTTTTGTTCCTGTTGGGTTATGGGGAACCGGACATTTTGCACAAAATCAAAGATTTTGGAAAAAGCAGTCAAACCCAACCTACAGACTTTGAATTATAATATATTGCTGCATCAAAACCGTTAGCTTGTTGTTTTAGAGATCTTATCTCATCTAATTTCGTTAATACTTCATTTGAAGCATAATTTTCAAACATTAAACCATATACAATATCTATATTTTCTATAGCGTGTGTTGTATCATTTAGCAAATCTCTTATTACAGAATTATCACTAATTAAAGTTTGTACTTCATTTAACTCTATTAATTTTTCTAAAAGATTCTCGCATTTAGAATAAACTATTTGTTTAAAATCATAATAATATTCACCTGATACTCTATTATCTATTACTAAAATTAATTTTTCCCAATCTGAAGACAATGAATTATTACATCCGTTACCATATGCATCTGCACAAATTTGTGAATATAATCTCAATTCATTTTGTTCTTGTGTCATAGTTTATTCCTCTTTATTTTGTTTATATTTATATACTTGTATGCTGTTTCTTCCTGCATCGCCACCAATAAACATAATATCTCCATTTTTTAATTGGATGACTGCAGGTTTGAAATCAAATGAATATCTAGGTGGATATATTTCATAAAAAATATTTTTCTCCCTATTATAGATATATGCTGTGTTTTTATAATGCCTGATTTTTTTATTTTTTAATTTATATTCATCAATTCCTAAAATAAGTACATTGCCATTTTTGAGGGGTACTAATATTGGTTTTTCATGGGGATAATTCCACACTCTATCTATTTTGTTATCAACAGGTATTTTTTGTTGTTCTTTTATTTTAAATACAAATCCTGTAGTATATGTTCCTTTATAGTCAAGGCTTAAGTATTCATTATCACTAATAGAAACGAATGTATCTCCGACCCCGATTGGAAAATTTTGTGTTGTTTTTTCAAAAGTATTTTTTTTAACATCATATATATATGATCTGCCAGAAAAAATAAGTATATTCCCATTATTCAATTTCATCCAATTAGTGTTAACCCAAGCTGCGTGGGGAATATTTTTTGTATAATAGTAGTTATTTTTGTTTGGATCATATATTTGATAATTTGAATTATCTTTTTTCTTAAAGTTGCTTATACAACGTAAAATTAAGATATGCCCATTATCTAACAGTATTGAATTATGGTTTGCAGTTTTGTATGCCATTGGCTTTACATCTTTAAATATATATTTTTTAGCATCAAAAATTTTTGCAGTATTGTGAAAATTTGGTGGCATATAATTGTAATCAGTTCCACCAGATATGAAAACATCACCATTTTTTAATGAAATCGAAGAAAAATGACTATATCTTTTATCTGGCAACGGAATTATTTTTATTACTTTTTTGGTTGTAGGATTATAGATTTCTGCAATATCAGGAATTTCTCCTGATTGATTGCCAATATACATAGGCCAATTACGAAATGTTTCTGATGACCCCCCAACAATCAAGATATTACCATCAGGTAATAGATGAGCTGCGGGAAATTCTCTAGGTATTATTCCTGTATTATCTATAGTTTCCCATTCACCTTCTTCTACTTTTGGTGTATCTTCATATTTTTTTATATTAAATATTTTGTTTATATTTAATTCAGACAAAGGAATACAGAAGAATAATATAGTTAATAGTGCAACTATAATATAGCGTTTATAAAACATTATCTTTATCTCTTTCTATTATTATACTTAATCCTCAATGTATACAAACAAAACAAACTGACATAGATTACCTACATCAGTTTAAATATGTTTTTATGCACACATATCTCATTTATAAATTACCCTTATCCATAACATAAAATGTTGTTTAAAATAATACCCAATTTTACAATTTTTTTTCATTCTTGTATATAACTAAATAGATTTATAAATTTTATAAATTTAACCCTTTTGGCTATATCTGTATTACTTTTAGACTCATTCTAAAATTATGCTACAATTTGATTTTTTGAATAGTACACACAACCTTAAACGCTGATTTATAGTAATTTTTAAGCCATATTTTGTTCACTCTAAGACCATAATATTCTGTAACATTTTTTATTCAGGAATTAATTCATAAGCCCGTAGGTTGGGTTTTAACCCAACATTTTTCTTGTTGTTATTTTGTTTTTGTTCTGAATTATTTTCTTTATC
>CALVED010000011.1 GCA_944326485.1 Candidatus Gastranaerophilales bacterium
AAATAGCCGGTGATAGGAATCGAACCTACAACCTACGGTTTACAAAACCGTTGCTCTACCGTTGAGCTACACCGGCATATCCAATATGCTTCTTGTATAATATAAAGGATATAATTCATTGTCAAGAAAAATTTATTTTATTTTTTAAATTTTAGATAAACAATTATATTTTTCTAAAAAATTTCTAGATAAACTGTAATTATGAATGATTTCTTTTTAAAAACGAACAAAAAACGTTATTTTTGAGTGGCATTTTTTTAAGGTGACTACATTGTTAGCGAGTCATCCTCGCTAACAAATTGCGATACTAGATTAAATATTTGTTAATTTATATAGACAATTTATAAATACTCCGCTAACATGATTCAATAGTTTACCAATTTACTTTATTTTTTAAAGTTAAATAATATAGACAAATAGGAGATAAACAATGTCAAAAGTAATAGAAATAACAGATGAAAATTTTGAACAAGAAGTAATAAAAGAAAATAAATTAACTCTTGTAGACTTTTGGGCGACTTGGTGCGGACCTTGCAGAAAACTTGCACCAGTTATCGATGAGATAGCCGAAGAATTTGGCTCAAAAGTTAAATTTGTTAAGATAAAAGCTGATGAAAACCTTCAAACAGCTCAAAAATATTCTATTAGCGGAGTTCCTTGTATTTTAATTTTCAAGAATGGAGAACCGGTTGAAAGAATTGTAAGTATTGTTCCCAAATCAATTATTGTATCTAATTTAAATAAACATTTATAGAAAGAAAACATGCCTTATATGGATAATACTAATTTTTTAAGTTTTGAAGGAAAAATTGGAAGAAAGAATTATATAATAAATTTATTAATTCTTTTGTTATTACTTATAGGAATTTTTTTCATTAAATTTGAAAATTATATAGAATATTTTAGATACAAATTTTTATACACTATTCTGATTTTTATTGTAGACATATTAAAATTTGCAATAGTTATATCTATTTTATCTGTTGTATATAGAAGAATTGCTGATTTTTCAACAATAAATAAAAAAATGAAGTATTTATTTTTTATATTTTATTTGTTTCCTGTTTTATATGTATATTGGGGTCATTACTTACTTGATTTTATTCCACCTTTAATATCTCTGTTAGATATAATAACTTATATAATTATTATCCCAACAGCAATAATTATAACAATTATTTTTTCTTTTTTGAAAAGTAAAATATAATTTAATCTAGTATCACACTTAAAAAAATACCACTCGAAAAAATTCACTCACACTTTCAATTTATCGTGAATTTTTTCTCGGACAATTTATTGATATTTAAAAGTATATATTTTATACTATATGAGGAATAATTGTCAGAAAAAGTTCTACAATAAGCTGAAAATATGAGTATTTTTTTATAAAACGAACCCAAATTTTGTTTTTGTATGAGCTTGTATACATAGTAAAATAAAAGTGAGTGACGTTTTAAGAATTTAAATACTTTATTAGCTATTAACCTGAACATCTGTTGAACAAAGTGCAATAATATACTAATTCTTTGAAAGGTTTTTTTATGAGTGATGATAGGCTTTTTGCTTCAAATAATGCAATAGGAAGAAAATGGTATTATATAAATTTAATAATACTTGGAGCTTTAAGTTATTTTATATATATTGTTTTTCGTGATTATGTCATTCCTAACACGGTAAGTGAAACATATACTTTGATAGCTACTTGGGTATCATATTTTATATACATAATTTTATTTATAACATTTTTTTCTTTAGTTGAAAGAAGACTATATGATGTTACAGGAAGAAGAGACACAAAAGGTTATAAAAATATATCATCATTGCTACAATTCATAGTAATTTTTCAAATTATAATATTAATTTTAAATTATTTTCAACTAACAGACATATATTTACTTCAAGGAATGCAGCAAATTGCAAATATGCTAAACATTGCATTTATAATATTTGTTATGGTAATTGGCTTATTTAAAGGTCAAATTTCAAATATTTCATATGAGGAATATAAGAGAAGAGATAAATACAGGTAAAACATAAATTAGATATGAAAAAAATAGAAAAAGTTATTATATGCGGACTTGGTGGAATGGGATGTATTTGTGCCACACAAATGTCTAAATGCAAAGAAATTGAATTTAAAGTTCTTGTTGATGAAGAAAGATATAAAAGATATAAAAAAGAACCTACTTTTTTTAATAATGAACCTTATTTTTTTGATTATGCACTACCATCTGATACAAACTTCCAAGCAGATTTAATAATAATTGCAACAAAGCATGACGGATTAAAAGCTGCAATAAACAATATAAAAAATTTTGTAAAAGAAAATACAATAATCATCTCATTATTAAATGGAATATCAAGTGAAAAAGAAATAGCCGCTGTATACGGTGAAGACAAAGTTATAACATCATTTTACATAGGGCATTCAAGTATTAGAGAAGGCAGACATATAAAACAAGATGGAATATATAAATTTGTTGTAGGTATTAAAAGTAAAGAAGAAAATGAAAAATTAAAAAAACTAATAGATTTTTTTGAAATAACAAAAATAAATTATGAAGTTTCAACAAAAATAGAAAGTGAATACTGGAAAAAATTTATAATTAATGTAGGAATAAATCAATTAAGTGCCTCAACTGGCTTAACATTAAAAGAAATAAAAAAAGACAAAAAACATACAGATTTATTAAAAGAAATAATGAAAGAAGCAGAAAATATAGCAGCAGCTTGCAATATAAAAGGACACAAACAAATATATAAGGATGCTGAAAAATTTTTATTAGAAGATATTGATGATGCTTTTCCTTCTATGCTACAAGACATCGTTGCAAAAAGAAAAACAGAGGTTGATATATTTGCAGGGACAATTATAGAACTAGGAAAAAAATACAATATAGAAACCCCAATAAATAAAGAATTATATAAAATAATAAAAGATAAAGAAAAACAGACAAGAAATTAATTTTATATAAAGATAAAACAATTATGGTATAATAGTACTTAAAATTTTAGAGAAGGGAAAGATATGCCGAACAAAAAGTACATATATTTCGTTGATGTAACAAATAGAGACGGAGTGCAAACATCAAGATTAGGTCTTGCAAAACTACAAAAAACAATAATAAACTTAATGTTAGATGATTTAGGCGTAACTCAATCAGAATTTGGTTTTCCCACAACAAGACATGAAATAAACTATTTAAATGGAAATCTTGAGCTTGTAGATAGAGGTGTTATAACAAAAACAAAGCTATCAGGATGGATGAGAGGTATAGAAGAAGATGTATTATTATCATTCCAAAATGTACCAAGATTAAAATATATAAATTTATCAGTTTCAACATCAGACCAAATGATAAAAGGAAAATTTGGCGGCAAAAAAACAAGAGATGACATAATAAAATCAACAAATAAAGCTATTGATACAGCAATTGCTTGTGGAGCTCAATCTATAGGTGTTAATGCAGAAGATGCATCAAGAACAGATTTAGACTATTTAATAACATTTGCACTTGAAGCAAAAAAACACGGTGCAAAAAAATTCAGATATTGCGATACACTAGGATACGACGATCCTATTAGTGCTTATGAGAGAATAAGTAAAATCGCAGAAGAAACAAAAATGGATATAGAATTACACTTCCATAATGATTTAGGTATGGCGGCAGGGAACTCTGTAATGGGAGCTAAAGCAGCAATAGATGCAGGAGTAAATGCATACATAAATACAGCAATAAACGGAATGGGAGAAAGAGCAGGTAACGCAGATTTAATTTCTTGTTTATTGGGTGTATTAAAATCAAGTGGAATGCATGGCAAATATGAAATAGATCCAAATATAGATTTATCAAAAACTTGGAAACTTGCAAAATATACATCATATGCATTCAATGTTCCAATTCCAATAAACCAACCTGCAACAGGTGATAATGCATTTGCTCACGAATCAGGCATACACGCCGATGGGGCATTAAAAGATCGATTAAATTATGAATTATATGACTATGCAGAGCTAGGAAGAGGCGAGCCTGAAATTGTTGAAACAGGTAGAATGATAACAACAGGTGAATATGGCGGTATAAAAGGTTTTAGAAATGTATATGAAAAAATGGAAATAGAATTCCAAGATGAAGATGAAGCAAGAAATATATTAGAACTTGCAAGATATGCAAATGTTCACACACAAAAACCATTAACACAAAGTGAATTAAAATTTATATATTATTATCCTGATATAGCAGCAAAAATAATGACAGTAACACCATACTATATGCCAACAGGCAACTTAAAGAAAAGAGTTGATAATAATTTTATTACCAAACCACATTTATTTGTATAGGAGAAGATAATGGGACAAACAATAGCAGAAAAAATATTATCAGAACATGCTGGAAAAAATGTAAAGCCTGGGGAGCTTGTTATATCAAATATAGATGTAGTAATGGTTCAGGATGGAACAGGTCCATTAGCAGTAAGTGAATTTAAAAAACTTGGAAAAACAAAACTAAATAATCCACAAAGAACTATTTTGTTTATAGACCACGCTGCACCAAGCCCTAGAAAAGAACTTTCAAATTCTCATACTGTTTTAAGAGAATTTGCAAAAGAATACGGTGCTATATTATCAGAAGTAGGTGATGGTGTATGTCATCAAAGGCTTATAGAAAGCTATGTTAATCCCGGAGAAACATTATTAGGTGCAGATTCTCATACTTGTACATCAGGTGCATTAGGTGCATTTGCAACAGGTGCAGGTTCTACAGACATTGCAGTAGTAATGGGTCTAGGAAGAACTTGGTTAAAAGTCCCATCAACATATAAAATTGTAGTAGAGGGAAGCTTTCCTAAAGGAGTATATGCGAAAGATTTAATTTTACATTTAATAGGACTAATTGGCGCAGATGGGGCCACATATAAAGCATTGGAATTCACAGGTTCAGGTGTAAAGAATATGACAATGGCTGATAGATTTACAATATCAAATATGGCAGTTGAAGCAGGTGCAAAAGTCGGATTATTTGAGACAGATGAAAAAACTTATGAATACTTAAAAGAACAAGGCAGAGCAGATAAATATAAAGAAATAAAAGCTGATGAAGATGCCGTATATGAGAAAGTAATAAATATTAATTTGAATGATTTAAAACCGACAATATCTTGCCCTCATACAGTTGATAATACAAAAACCATAGATGAAATGGAAAAAGTAAAAGTTGACCAAGTATATATAGGAACATGTACAAACGGAAGAATAGAAGATCTTCGAATTGCAGCCAAAATATTAAAAGGTCAAAAGGTAAATCAAGATGTAAGATTGTTAGTAGCACCGGCATCGAGAAAAGTCTTTATGCAAGCATTAGAAGAAGGATTGATTTCTACATTTGTAGAAGCAGGAGCTGCAATAGTAACATCAGGATGTGGAGCTTGTGTTGGTGTTCACGCTGGAATTTTAGGTGATGGTGAAGTTTGTTTAGCAACTCAAAATAGAAACTTTAGAGGAAGAATGGGAAATACTGAAGGATTTATATATCTATCATCTCCGGCAACAGCAGCATACAGCGCAATTAAAGGGTATATAGCCGATGTAAGGGAGGTTTTATAATGGAATTAAAAGGTAAAGCATTTAAATTTGGTGATAACATATCAACCGACCATATTGCTCCCGGCAGATTATTCCATTTACGTTCAAATCTTCCGGAATTAGCAAAACATGTTTTAGAAGATGCAGATCCTGAGTTTGCATCAAAAATGCATAAAGGTGATTTTGTAGTAGCAGGTAATAATTTCGGACTCGGTTCATCCAGAGAACATGCTCCGCAAATAATAAAAATAGCAGGAGTAGGTGCTGTTTTAGCAAAAAGTTTTGCAAGAATTTTTTATCGTAATGCAATTAATATTGGTTTATTATTAATTGAATGCGATACAGATAAGATTGATGCAGGTGATGAGTTAGAAGTAGACGTAAAAAAGGGAGTTGTATTAAATAAAACAAAAAATATAACTCTTCCATTTTCACCATTACCTGATGTTATGATTAAACTACTTAATGAAGGTGGATTAATTGAACATCTAAAAATACATGGTGATTTTGATTTAGTCTAGGAGAGAACAAATGCAAACAGTAACATTAATTCCTGGTGATGGAATTGGACCTGAAATAACAGAAGAAGTTATCAGAATACTAAAAGAAGCTGGAGCACAGGTTGAATGGGATGTACAGACTGCCGGTGCAGATGTGGCAGAAAAAGAAGGCTCACCTCTTCCAGATAGAGTAATTGAATCCATTAAAAAAAACAAGGTTGCATTAAAAGCGCCAGTTACTACTCCTATCGGTAAAGGATTTAGAAGTGTAAATGTAGCATTAAGAAAATCTCTTGATTTATATGCAAACCTACGTCCTTGTAAAAATATAGAAGGAATAAAGACTCGTTTTGAAAAGGTAGATTTAGTAATAGTAAGAGAAAATACTGAAGATTTATATGCCGGTATTGAAAGGCAAATAGATGAAGATACAGCAGAATCAATAAAAATAATTACAAGAAAGGCCTCTACAAGGATTGTAAAATTTGCATTTGAATATGCAATAAAAAATAATAGAAAACTTGTAACTGCTGTTTCTAAAGCAAATATATGCAAATTATCTGACGGATTATTCCTTGAATGTGCAAGGGAAGTTGCAAAAAAATATCCGCAAATAGAATATAAAGAAATTTTGGTAGATAATCTTTGCATGCAATTAGTTCAGAAACCCGAACAATTTGATGTTCTTGTTCTTCCAAATTTATATGGTGATATTGTTTCAGACTTATGTGCAGGTTTAATTGGCGGTTTAGGTATTGCTCAAGGAGCAAATATTGGAGAAAATGCAGCTGTATTTGAACCAGTTCATGGAAGTGCACCCGACATAAAAGGACAAAATAAAGCAAATCCTACAGCATTAATTCTTTCAGCCATTGAAATGCTTAAATACATTAATCAAAACGATATTGCAATAAAAATTGAAAATGCTCTTTTCAAAACCATTAAAGAAGGTTCAATTTTAACACCTGATTTAGGTGGCATTTCAAGTACAAAAGAATATACAAATGCAATAATAAGAAATCTTTAAAATAACATTAAGTTTTGTAACAAAAAACAAATATAAGTCAAATCAGGTTCGTATATATTTTTTATATATATAACGAGGATTATTTACATGAATAATATTTCATCTTTAATTACTGGTTTTAAATTATATTTAGAAGATTTAAGTGAGATTTCAAATAAACCTTATGCTGCTTCTGACTCCGATGTTAGTATTTTCATGTATGCTAATGAATTTAAAAATTACTTATCTGATGAACTGGATATTGATCCTAAAATATTATCTATGAGTATTAATGATATTCTTGATATGGATATCGAAAATGGTAAATTGGTTGATCCTGATGATGAGGAGGATGATGAAACTGTTTCTTCTGACCCTGATACTTCTCCTCAAACCTCTGAATCTACTGATACACTACCTTCTGAAGATGATTCTACTTCGATTACTAATGATGAAAATTCATTATCTGATAGTGCTCAAATCCCACTAAATCAAGAAAATCAACAAAACTCAATTGGTAATGATTCTGTTAGTGATTTATTAAATAACTTGTTTGTTGATGATACCTTTAAAAATATTATTGATTTAGATAAAAATGGCGAACTAAATGAAGAAGAAATCTACTCCTTCTTAGATGCTATTAAAGGTTTTGACGGCGATGATCAAAATATTTCCCTCGAAGATATTTTATCTGCTATTAAAACTATTAAAGACAATCTATTATCTTCTGATAATCAATTAGAAAATAATTTAGATGAAAATCAAGAAGTTGATGATCTACAAGAAGCTCAATCAGCTCCTTCTTCTTCCGCTGCTTCTGCTCCTTCCGGTGTATCCGGCTCCTCTGGTAGCTTTAGCCCTTCCGCTGTTTCTTCTTCTCAACAACAAGGTACTCAAGAAAAAACTCTTGATAATATGTCTAAAGAAGAATTGAATTCTGAACTTAATTCTGCTCAAGCAGATCTATCTGATAAACAAAATACTTTATCTGCTATCTTAGACGGCTCTGATTCCCAAATCGCTAAACTTCAACAAAATATTGATGATTCCTATGATACATATCTTGAACAACTTGAAAATGTTGATGAAGATTTAGCTGAACAAGTTGATAATCTAAAAACTGATATTGATTCTAAAGAAGATGAAATCGATAATAAAGAACAAGAAATCTCTGATCAGGAATCTACTGTTAGTGACTCTGAAACAGCCTACAATAATGCTGTCGCAACAAGAGAAACTCTTGAAAGCTCCCTTGATGCACTTAAATCTGCTGATACCTCTGATATGGACAGTGATAAAAAAGCTGAACTTGATTCTAAAATAGCTGAATTACAATCTAAAATCCAAGATGCTAAACAAGCTGAAGATGATGCTAAAACTGCTTGGGATGAAGCTGAAGATAAACTTAAACAATTAAATGATGAAAAAGATTCTCTTCAAGCTGATCTTGATGAACTTAATGAACAAATGACTGCTCTTGAAGAAGAAATTACTCAAAAATATCCTGAAATTCAACAATATCTCGATGCTTACAATACCGCTAAAGATGAATATGACTCCTATAAACAAGAAGCTATCTCTAACGCTAAAGCTGATATTCAGGAATCTCAAAACTATGTTAATGAAGTCCAAACAGCTATTAACAATTTTGATAATAAAGAAACTATTAAAGAATACTGCTTCAATGACTTTGGAGAAGACATTATAGAATTTGCTTCTTCATTTATAGGAAACAATGAAGGAGATGGAAGTGCAGATAAATTTTTAGGAGGAGAAAACTCTTCTGAAATACCCTGGTGTGCAGCTTTCGTTGAATATGTAATGGAAAATTTCGGAGATTATGAAGATGTTCCAGATTGGTATAAAAATATAGAGAATAAATGGTGGTGTCCAAATATATATCAAGCCGCAAGTGATGCAGGTGCTATAATTAATGGAAATGAAGTACAAACAGGAGATATTGTACTCTTTGATTGGGATGGCGATGGCGTAAAAGATCATATAGGAATTGTTAAAGTCGCAGAAAACGGTCAAGTTATAACCATTGAAGGTAATACTTCTAATCAAGTTGCAGAAAAATCTTACGATATTAACGATAGCAGATTAACTTTCTGTAAAGTTGTTTCATAATCAATAATAATTATTTTTTATTGTCATAATATTAACATATTGTTACATTCTAGAATAAAATAGCTAAATAAAATATAAACAATGCCGATTATATAAAATGTATGGAAAAAAAGGTATTGTTATGAATTTTGAAGCACTAAAAGTAGGGTTTAAAAGTTACCTTGAAGAAATAAGTGAAATAAGTAATAAAACTTATAGTACAGAAAACGCAGACATTAGTATTTTTATGTATGCAGATGAGTTTAAAAACTATTTGTCTGATGAATTAAATTGTGATTCTTCAATATTTTCAAAAAGTATCAATGAAATACTTGATATGGAAATAGTTAATGGTAAACTAGTTGCTCCTGAAGAAAATTCTAATAACCTTACTGAAGAAAATTCAGGAGATAATATAATACAACCCGGAAATGACAATAATTCTACAAACCAAACACAAAATACAACTACAGAAGAAAATGCACAACCGCTTCCTAGCGAAAATGGAGTAATGCCAGAAGAAGGAAGCGAGACAAAAATAGAAGATCCTAATATAATAACAAATATTTTGAATGATTTACTACAAGACAAAACATTTAAAGATACTGTAGACAGAGACCAAGACGGTAATATAACAGAAGAAGAATTATCAGGATTTTTAGATGTAATAAAAAACTATGATAAAAATGGAGAAAATATTTCGCTTGAAGATATTATCTCGGCAGTAAAAGATATACAAGATGGTGTATTTGTATATGCAACAGATGAAGAAATAGAAGAAGAAATAGGACCAACTCCTCAAGCAGATGCAGCAGGAATTAGCGGTTCAGGAAGTACAGGCGGGGCATCCGGAAGTAGTGGCTCTTTTTCTGTTCCTTCAACATATAGCGCAGCTCAAAAGAAGGTTAGCGGAACAGAAGAAAAAACTCTTGATAATATGTCTAAAGAAGAATTGAATTCTGAACTTAATTCTGCTCAAGCAGATCTATCTGATAAACAAAATACTTTATCTGCTATCTTAGACGGCTCTGATTCCCAAATCGCTAAACTTCAACAAAATATTGATGATTCCTATGATACATATCTTGAACAACTTGAAAATGTTGATGAAGATTTAGCTGAACAAGTTGATAATCTAAAAACTGATATTGATTCTAAAGAAGATGAAATCGATAATAAAGAACAAGAAATCTCTGATCAGGAATCTACTGTTAGTGACTCTGAAACAGCCTACAATAATGCTGTCGCAACAAGAGAAACTCTTGAAAGCTCCCTTGATGCACTTAAATCTGCTGATACCTCTGATATGGACAGTGATAAAAAAGCTGAACTTGATTCTAAAATAGCTGAATTACAATCTAAAATCCAAGATGCTAAACAAGCTGAAGATGATGCTAAAACTGCTTGGGATGAAGCTGAAGATAAACTTAAACAATTAAATGATGAAAAAGATTCTCTTCAAGCTGATCTTGATGAACTTAATGAACAAATGACTGCTCTTGAAGAAGAAATTACTCAAAAATATCCTGAAATTCAACAATATCTCGATGCTTACAATACCGCTAAAGATGAATATGACTCCTATAAACAAGAAGCTATCTCTAACGCTAAAGCTGATATTCAAGAATCTCAAAACTATGTTAATGAAGTCCAAACCGCAATAACTAATTTCAATAACAAAGAAGACACAAAAGAATACTGTATGTCAGGAGATTTAGGTGATGAAGTACTTGAACTGGCATATAGTATGCTTGGATATTCTGAAGGACAAGTAGAAGGTGAATGTGGTTATAATCTACCAGATGGGCTATGGTGTGCAGCATTTGTTAAATATGTATTATCAGAGACATATGGAGATGAATTACCGGAATGGTATACAAATTGCAATTATAATTCTTGTTCAGAAGTATTAGCCGCAGCAAATAACAATGGCTGTGCCTTTACAGATGCAAATGATGCAAAACCCGGAGATTTAATTATTTTCAATACAAATAGAGGAACAGCAAGACATATTGGTATCGTTGTTTCTGTAGAAAATGGGGTAATTAAAACCATTGAAGGTAATACAAGCAGCCAAGTTGGAGAAAGAACATACGAAGTTGGTTCTTCTAAGGTTAACTCTTTTGTCAGAGTTACAGAATAAAAAAAAGGCTTACCAAATGGTAAGCCTTTTTTTTATCTAATTATACACCTGCTTTTACTCTAGGGCCTGCATTTACTATAGCAGAAGGCATATTTGGATATTTAGCAGCAAAGTTATCTACAAACATTTGTGCTAATTTATTAGCTGTTTGATCATAAGCTGCTTTATCTGACCACATACCTCTTGCATCAAGCATTTCATTTGGAACACCAGGACAAGAAGTAGGATAATCAACATTAAATACATCATGATGCTTAAATTCAACATTATCAAATGAACCATTTAATGCTGCACTAACCATAGCACGAGTATATGATAACTTCATACGTTTAGCTCCAGAAGAAGCACTTCCGCCAGCCCAACCGGTATTAACTAAATAAACTTTAGTACCATACTTATCTAATTTTTCACCAAGCATTTGAGCATATACAGAAGCATCCATTGGCATAAATGGCTCACCGAATAAAGTAGAGAATGTTGGTTGAGGCTCTGTAACACCACGTTCAGTACCTGCTAATTTTGAAGTAAATCCTGTTACAAAGTGATACATAGCAGCATTTTTATCCAATCTTGAAATTGGAGGTAAAACACCAAATGCATCAGCAGTTAAGAATACAACAACTTTAGGTATTCCGCCTTTGCTTGGAACTTGTGCATTATTAATATAATCTATTGGATAACCAACACGAGTATTTTCAGTTAAAGAACCATCATTAAAATCAAATTCTCTTGTATTTTCATCCATTATAACATTTTCAACTAAAGAACCAAATTTAATTGCATTATAAATATCTGGCTCATGTTCTGCTGAAAGGTTAATACATTTTGCATAACAACCACCTTCAAAGTTAAATATACCATCTGGTGACCAACCATGCTCGTCATCACCAATTAATTTTCTTGAAGGATCAGCAGATAAAGTAGTTTTACCAGTTCCTGATAAACCGAAGAATACAGCTGTTTCACCAGTTTGAGGATCCATATTTGCACTACAATGCATTGGAAGAACATTTTTCTTTGTCATAATGTAGTTCATTGTAGCAAATACAGATTTTTTAATTTCTCCTGCATATTGAGAACCACAAATTATAATTACATGTTCTTCATAATCAATTGCAATACAAGCTTCAGAATTTACACCATCTATTTCAGGGTCGCATTTAAAACCGGGAGCGCAAAGAATTGTATAATCCGGTTCACCGTATGATGCTAATTCTTCTTGAGTTGGTCTGATTAATAATTGATGAATAAATAAATTTTGGCTTGCTAATTCATTTATTACACGGAACTTTTGTGTATATTTTTTATCAGCACCAGCAAAACCATCAAAAATAAATATTTCACGACCTTGTAAATAAGCAGCTATTTTACCTTTTATAGCGTCAAATTTTTCTTTAGAAATAGGTCTATTAACTTTACCCCAAGCAATTTCATTGTGAACACCATCAGTATCAACAATAAATTTGTCCTTAGGTGAACGACCAGTATATTTACCAGTTGTAACAACTAAAGCACCGGTAGAAGATAATTTTCCTTCACCTCTACGAAGAGCAGCTTCAGTTAATTGGGCAGGTGATAAATTACGATGAACTTCTTTAGTACCTATAATTCCAAATTTTTCGATTCCATATGTTTCCATATTTTTCTCCTTCTTATTCGTAAAATTTCAGTAATATTATAATCGAAACAAAAATATTAATACATCATTAGTGAGGTATTAAAGATAATAAGACACCAGCAGCAACAGCACTACCAATAACACCTGCTACATTTGGTCCCATAGCGTGCATCAATAAATAATTTTGTGGATTATATTCTAAACCAACTTTATTAGATACACGAGCTGCCATAGGAACTGCGGAAACACCTGCAGAACCTATTAATGGATTTATTTTTTCTTTTATAAATAAATTCATAATTTTTGCCATTATTACACCACCTGCGGTAGCTAGAGAGAATGCAATAATACCAAGTATTAATATAAATAATGTTTGAGGTGTAAGGAATTGATCAGCAGATAATTTTGATCCAACAGAAAGTCCCAAGAAAATAGTAACTATATTAATAAGAGCATTTTGCATAGTATCTGATAATCTATCAGTAACACCACATTCTTTACATAAATTACCAAAAGTTAAAGCCCCTACTAAAGGACAAGCATCTGGTAAGAATATTGCACATAATACTAATACTGCAATAGGAAATACAATTTTTTCTCTTTTAGAAACTTCTCTTAACTGTTTCATCTCTATTTTACGTTCAGCTTCAGTTGTTAAAAGTTTCATAATAGGCGGTTGAATAACAGGAACAAGTGCCATATAAGAATATGCTGCAACAGCGATTGCTCCCAATAGTTCAGGCGCTAATTTTGTTGTAACGAAAATAGAAGTAGGACCATCAGCGCCGCCTATAATACCTATTGCACCTGCTTGCGGAAGGGTAAATCCAAAACAAACAAGAGCCATAAGTAATGCACCAAATATACCAAATTGAGCAGCACCACCTAATAATAAAGTCTTAGGATTTGCTATTAAAGGACCAAAATCTGTCATAGCACCAACACCCATAAAGATAATTAAAGGGAATAATCCTTTATGAATACCGGCTTCATAAACTATACCTAAAAATCCGTTTGGTCCTGCCATATCACAAACAGGAATATTTGATAATAAACCACCAAAAGCAATTGGTACCAACAACAATGGTTCAAATTGTTTCTTTATACCCAACCAAAGTAAAAATAAACAAACTAATATCATAATTGGTGAACCAAATTGATGCATAAATTGTTCAGCACCGCACAAATTTGGATCAGCTGGTTTGATAAAGTTCATTATACCGGTTGACATCCATAGATTTTGTAAACCTTCAACTAATTGCATTTTTACCTCCTAACCTACTGTTACCATTGTTTGACCGGTTTGTACTTTATCACCTTGAGCAACAGACATACCGCTCACAACACCGCTAACAGGTGATTTAATAGGTGTTTCCATTTTCATAGCTTCTATAACAAGAAGTTCTTCATTTTCTTCAACACTGTCGCCAACATTTTTTAATATTCTTAAAACACTACCCGGCACTGGTGCTTTTACTTCAGTACCTTCTCCAGCTGATTTTGAAGAAGAAGTTTCTTCTATTCCATCTTTTACATCAACACTGTATTCTTTACCATTAACTATAGCTTTACCATTTTCAAGTTTTACTGCATACTTTTTACCATTAACTGTTACAGTACAACCTTCACTATTTGAACAAGTAACAGCAGCTTCTTGAGCTTTAGCAGGCTCATTTTTTCTTACACCGATTGTGCCTTTTCCTTGTAAGAACATAATACCTTTTTCCTTACAAGCAGCTGCAATGAATATATTTTCTTCCGTTTGTTCCAAATTAGCATCTGCTAACATTTTCTTAGCAGCTTCAATTCCTTTTGAAGGATCTTTATCATTAAGATCCAGAACTGTTTCTGTAGTCGGTTGAAGTCCTAACTGTTCAGAAGCTTCTTTTATTACTTCCGGATCTGGTTCACATGGAGTTTTACCAAAGTAACCAAGAACCATTTTTCCGTAACCTTCAGTAATTTTCTTCCAAGCACCAAACATAACGTTTGCATAAGCTTGTTGGAAGTAGAATTGAGAAACAGGAGTAACAGAAGTAGCAAATCCGCCCTTTTCAACAACTTCTTTCATAGCTGCAACAACTTCAGGGAATCTATCCATTGTTCCATTATCTCTCATCATTTGAGTATTAGCGGTTAATGCACCACCAGGCAATGGAGAAGATATAATTACAGGATTTACAGCTAAGGCTTCAGGCGGTAAGAAATAATCTTTCATACATTCTTTAAATATTTCTTCTGTTTCAAGAATTTTTTCTATATCAACACCAAGATCATATTCAGTACCTTTTAAAGCATGCCACATAGAAACGATATCAGGTTGAGCAGTACCACCAGATACAGGTTTCATTGATAAATCTATACCATCAGCACCACCATCTAAAGCTGCTCTATATGCTAACAAGCCAGTACCAGCTGTTTCATGAGAATGGAATCTGATATGAGCATCAGATCCTAAAATTTCTCTTGTTCTTTTAATTGTTTCATAAACTTTTTGAGGAGCAGATGTACCGGAAGCATCTTTGAATGCTAAAGAAGTAAAAGGAATACCGGCATCTAGAATAGAACGCAATACCCTTTCATAAAATGCAACATCATGAGCACCTTTGCATCCAATAGGAAGTTCCATCATTGTAATTGTAACTTCATGGTTTAATCCATTATCAACAATACATTGTCCTGAGTATATTAAATTATTAACATCATTCAATGCATCGAAGTTTCTAATAGTAGTCATACCGTGTTTTTTAAACATTTTTGCATGAAGATTGATAATATCACGAGGTTGAGAATCCAAACCAACAACATTAACTCCTCTTGCTAAAGTTTGTAAATTAATATCAGGACCAACTGTTTTCCTAATTGTGTCCATCATATCAAAAGCATTTTCGTTACAATAGAATATTGGAGACTGAAATCTTGCACCGCCACCAACTTCAAAATGTTTCAAACCTGCTGCAACAGCTGCTTCAAGCGCAGGTAAAAAATCTTTTGTGAATACTCTTGCACCATATACAGACTGAAATCCATCTCTGAAAGAAGTATCCATAACTTTAATTTGTTTTTTTGCCATTTTCTTTCCCTCTTTATAACTTATACCCTAACTATCTGTTTACTTTTTCATTTTTGCAGCTGCAATAGCAATTGCAATTTCAGAATCATTACAAACTGTTTTTACAGCATTTACAACAGCATTTGTTTCTTCCGGAAATATTTTGCACAATAGTGCAATAACTTTTCCTAAACAAAAAACAACGGCCCATAAGATTATAAGGAAGAAGAAAACTGTTCCCATTCCTACTGCCATTGTTGCTAAACCTTCATTTAACATAATACATCTCCCGTTATTATTTTACTTTCTATATTATTCTCATCTATTACAACCAATAAACCTTCATCATCAATTGACTTTGCAAAATAGTTCTTTTCTTTATCAAATTCTCTAACTTTTATATTACTCCCTAAAAAATTACATTGCATTATATATTCTTTTTTTATATATGCAAAACCTTTATTAATAAAATCATCATATTTTTGAAAAAATTTATCACATAATTTATTTAATATATTTTCAACATTAAAATTTTTATTCAATAAAACATAAAGAGAAGTTGCTTTTTGATCTATTTTTTCAATAGTTTCTTGATTCAAATTAACATTTAAGCCCAAACCTAAAACAATTGCCTTTATTCTATTATTCTCCATATATGATTCTGCTAAAATTCCGGAAATTTTATAACCGTTTATTAATATATCATTTGGCCATTTTATTTGAGGATTTAAATTAAACTCTTGCTTTAATAAATCACACAATATAACAGAAAGATACTGGGTTAAATTTGCAAACGGATAATTGGAAATATTCTCAGGTTTTAGAATAAAAGAAATATACAAATTTTCTGTATTATCACTAATCCATTTTCTATTATATCTACCACGTCCTAAAGATTGATGAGGAGAAAAAATAACCGTTTTATCATCAAAAGACAAAATATTCTCAAGTGCATAACTATTAGTTGAATGTACTTCTTCAAGTGTTATTATTGAATATTTCGACATGTCTTGTTTAAGCATAATCAAATTTATACTAACACAAACAAAATCAAATATAAATTTTGTCCGAGAAAAAGTTCAAAATTAGCTGAAAGTGTGAGTGAATTTTTTTTTACAAAATGAACCAAAAACTTTGTTTTTGAGTGAGCTTGTATCCGTAGTGAAACGAAGGTGAGTGGCGTTTTTAAAATGTGAGTACTTTGTTAGTGAGGATGACTCGGTAACAAAGTACTATACTAGATTAAATTATTTATTCAAAAAAGGCATTATTTTTTCAAACATGAACTTTAATAAAAGCTTATTTCTAATCAAAAGATTTTTTGATAAACATTCAACATTATATTTCTTTGCAATCATTTCAATATTATACATTGCAGATATAATCACAATTTTAGAATTATTATATTCTTTTATAGATTTAATTTGTTCAATTAACCACTCACCTGCCAATTTTGGTTCAAAATCCGTTTCCATCTGTAAATCAGTAATTATTAAATCAAAAGGATTTAAAATATTATGTTTTATAATATCTAATGCTTTTTTTGCATCTTCTGCAAAACTTATTACAAAGTAATCTTTATACAAATCTGTTATTACTTCTTTATGAAATAATAACCAAGATTTAGTATCATCAACTATTAAAATTCTATTCATATCTAAAATTATACATAAGTATAATAAAAAAAGCTAATTTATTAATAGTTAGTAGCTGTTTTTTTTTTGATAAAAAAAATAAAATAAATAAGGAATTATATGTTGGATATAAAACTATGAATATAATAAAATATTTTTATGAAATAACAGAACGCATAAAATCAATCAATAAATATTTATCTAATCCTAGCAACTATAGAGATCTAAACAATCCTTTTGCATCTACGTTAAGCAAAACTTATGTATGGATAGATGAAGAAAATTAATAAAATATTAGTCCGAGAATAATTGTTCTCGGACTAATTATATTAACCTAAAGCAAATTCTAGAATCTTCTCAACAGGTAATCCTGAATTAAAGAAGGAAATAATTGTATCTACTAAATTATAATTAATATATCCTTCTCTTTTACAAGCATCTATAATATCTAACATTTGGTCAATGTCTGACTTTTGAAGACTCATCATCCATATTACTTCAGATAATTTCTCATCTATATTACCTTTAGAGTCATGACAAGCATCAAGTGCTGAAATAATATCCTCAGGAGATTTAAAATTCTGACACATTATTGCAACAATACCGGCACCTTCATCATTAACTTTATTCTCACCGCTATTTATTGCCGCTTGAATGATATTATTGGCATACTTAAGAAAATCACTCATATTTATAGGATTATCATCCCTTAGTATATTTTGTGCAAGATTATAGATTACATCCATTGCATTTTCATCAATGTTACCTTTATCGTCTTTAACAAGATTAACTAAATCAATAAGATATTTTTTATCTTCAATAACAGATGAAAAATCAAGAACAAAATCCTTCAAATTTTCATTTTTATTCATGTCCGGTAATAATGTAGCAATTACATGTCCCGGAGTCACCCTTGAAGTAAGCATAGATGCATTACTAATATCATCTTTATTATATAAACCATCATTATCTTTTGTAATAGCAGTCATAATTAAAGGAATATCGTCGCTAAGTACACCGGAAGATTTAAGTTCTTTTATTACTTCCAAAGTATTCTTATCAATATTTCCATCCTTATTTATACACATATCAACCATATTTAATAATTGACCATATGTAACGCCATAATGTCTTAATGCAATAAGAGTTCTAACATATTTAGAGTCTATTTCTCCATTTTCATCTTTATATTTTTTTACAAAATCTATCAATAAATTATCTTCAATTTTAGAAACCATTTCATCATATTGTTGTTGAAGATTATAGACACTTTCTCCTTCCACTGGTGTAATATATGTAATTTTTCCATCTTTTACAATCATTACATCATCACCAAATGAAAATTTCTGAACGCCTAATAAATTAATAGGGTTATCTCGTTCAGACTTTTCATTGTTTCTTGCCAAAAGTAAAGCTTTTTTTATTCTTAAAACTGATTGAATAGAAGAATTACTAATATTATCTTTTCCGGTTTCTGAATCATAAGTTCTTAAAGAATCTAATATTTTTAAAGTTGCATCTGACCCTATTCCGGCTTTATTCAATCTTATTATATTTTTAACAACAGTTTCTTTATTTTCAAAATTTGAATTTAAATATCTTGTAAAATGCAAGCTATCTATATCTTCAAATCCCATATGTTTAAAATCACATACTTTTTTACAAGCATCTATATCAATTTTTTCAGGTGAAGACTCATCATCTGAAACAACTAACTCTTCTAATAATTGAGGAATAATTGCACTAGACATATCAGCATCAGCAAATAATTTCACAGCACAAAGTTTATCCAAAGAAGTATGTCCATCATCGCCTATACATTTTTTTACAATATATGCTGTATTAGACATTCCATAATTTTTCTTTCCGAGGACTCTAATAATTTCTTCAGAATTATCATCTAAAGGAATATCATTATGTTGGGATTTAAATCCTTCGAGAAATTCATCACTCATTTGTTCAGTTTGAGAATAAAAGATATTATCAAGACCAGAAGTTTCTTCATCAGTAGAGAGTTTTTCTTTTCGTATAGATGAACTACCGCCTTTAAACGTCAATGGAGAATAATAAAGTTCTCCATTTGAAGTTACTGGAGTATTAGCGAGTTTTGTATATATTGATTGCTCACGATCTTCAATGTTTTTAACTTCAGATAAAAGTCCTTCTTTTTCTGCCAATTCTTTCAATTTAGCCAATAACGTTAATTCTTTTTCAAGTGCAACAGGAGAATTGGCAAAATCCGTTTTTTGCATTTTCTTTTTTTGCTTTTCATACTCTTTTTTTAACTTAAAAAATTCACTGTTCCCAATATTAGAAGAACTTTCTTTTTTAGAAATAGAAGCTGATTTTATTGAAAAATTTGACATACTAACATTGTCTCCTGTGTGCAACACACCTTACTTTTACATTTCTCCGAATTAATAATTTTATCGGAAGGATAAAGAAAAACTTTAGCCTTCTATTTATATAAAAACTTTTTAGTAATAATTATTTACATTAAATTACACAAAACTTATTTGGAGGTTATTCGTAGAAGTAAAAAACATATAAAAAAGCAATGTTAAGAAAAGTAAAAGATTAGATTATTTATGTAAATTAAAAAAATTCATCATTTTTTCTTTTTACGGAAATAAAAATATAAATAATTAGTAAAGGAATGGTAATTATGTTAAATTCTCAAAAAAAAGTAAAAATCGAATGGCTAAATGAAGTCAATGAAGGAATAAAAAAATCGAACATGACCAATCCTTTAGAAGTAAAACCCCAAAAGTCTGATAAAATAGCCTTAATGGTTAAAAAAATATTACAAGAAGAGATTCCGCAACTAAAAGATAATTCTCTTTTATATGATTTGGTATTATATACAATTATAGAGAAGATGAACACTGTACAAACAGTAGGAAATGTTTTATCATATATAAGGAAGAACCATGTAAAAGAAGTACATGACGTTTCCATAGAAAATGGAGAAATACGAATAAAATGTTCGGTTTAAAAGGATTTAAACTTGTAAAAGAATTATCAAACATAAAGCCACAAATAAATTGGCTAAAATTTTCTGCATCAAAAAATTCTCAAAATACAAGAAATAAATTTTTTGAAGAAGTGCTTGCTGATAGTAAATTTGTTCAAGAAGATTTAAAAATAAGAGCAATGGTTGAAGAAATGCTTCAAAAAGAATTTTCTTCTGAAATTAAAAATATAAAATCATATGATTTTTTAGTAGATTCTGTTGTCAACAGATTAAAGAAAAATCAATTAAAAACCTCTTTACCAATTGAAGATATTGAATAATATATTCTTATAACTTATCCAATAAGGTAATGTTGTAATATTTTTTTTCGTGCAAACTAAGTTTGTATATAGTTATGTTTGCATAGGAGAAAAATATGAAATACTTAATAAAAAAACCCGATACATTTTTAAATACATTAAATGAAGATATTAATGCAATATTACAAAAAAGTTTTGATAACTTATTTCCTGAATACATATTTCATCAAGAATTAAAAGGAATGGCAATGCCTGTGGATGTAAAAGAATATGATGATAAATATTGTGTTAAGGTTGAGCTCCCCGGTATTAACAAAGAAGATATAGATATTGATATAAACAAATCTTATGTAAAAATAGAAGCAAAAAAAGAATACGAACAAGAGAAAGAAGATAAGAAGTATAAATATCATAAATCAGAATTTAGATACGGAAATTATTCTCGCACACTTTATTTCCCATATGAAATTGCTGTAGAAAAATCAACTGCAGAATTGAAAAAAGGTATATTACATTTAGATTTACCAAAAATTCAAAGTGAAGATAAAAAGACAAGTAAACTTGAAATAAAAGAATAAGTTCATGACTATAATTTTAGGTATTAAATTAAGTGATAAAGTTGATAATGCAGTTAAATTTCAAGAAATTCTTACAAAATTTAACTGTATTATTAAGCTACGCATTGGTATAAATAATTCTCTTTTATTTTGCTCAGATAGCGGAATTATATTATTACAAATAGATAAAGAAGAAGATTCAATAGCAATAGAAAAAGAACTAATAAATATAAGCGGGATAGAAATTCAAAAAATGGTTTTTTAAAAAGGTCAATAAAATGAGTGAAAAAGTTGTTATTATAGGAGGCGGAGCAGCAGGCCCAAAAACTGCAGCAAAATTAAGACGTGAAAATCCTGATATAAAAATAGAATTATATACACAAGAAGATATTATTTCTTATTCTGCTTGCGGACTACCATACTATATAGAAAATATAATTCAGAGTCCTGAAACCTTAATAATGAGGACTCCTGAAGATTTTAGGAAACAAAATATAGATATTTATTTGAAAAGTCGATGTTTAAAAGTTGATACAGAAAAACAAACTGTTTTAATTGAAGATTTAGTATCAAATAATAAATATGAAATAAATTATAATATATTGGTTATAGCAACAGGTGCAAGTCCTATTATTCCAAATATAAGAAATATAAACTTAAAGAACATATATACTTTACGAACTATTGATGACGGTATAAAGATAAAGAAAAAGATGTTGGAATCTAATAAAGCCGTACTACTTGGTGGTGGATATATTTCCATAGAATTATTAGAAGCCCTCGTTAGTAATAATATTCAAGTAACATTAATAGAGAAAAATTCACAAATATTAAAAATGTTTGACGAAGATTTCGCACAAAGGGTTACAGATTACATAATAGGACGGAACCCGGGACAAGTTAGTATATTAACAAATGAAGAAGTAATCGAATTTAGAGGAAATGATGAAGGAGAAGTGAAAAAAGTAATAACCGCATCAGGGAAAGAAATTGCAACAGATTTTGTAATACTTGGAACAGGTGTTAAACCAAATACTGATTTTCTAGAAGGTAGTAACATTGAACTAGGGATACAAAATAGTATAAAAGTCGGTAATACAATGCGAACATCACAATCAAATGTGTATGCAGCAGGAGATTGCACTGATAATTTTAATCTTGTAACAAACAGATATACCTGGGTACCAATGGGATCAACGGCAAACAAAGAAGGCAGGTGTGCCGCAATTAATATAGCAGGAGGACATTGTTCTTTCGACGGAATATTAAATTCTACAATTACAAAATATTTTAATTTAACAATATCCATAATAGGAATAAGCTATAAAGAAGCCCTTGAACTTGGTTTCCAACCGGAATATGCAATAGTTACGAAAAGAGATAAAGCAGGATACATGCCTGATTCAAGTATGATGACATTAAAATTAATAGCAGATAGAAATACTCACATAATACTTGGGATTCAAGGTATAGGTGAAGGAGAAGTAAACCAAAGAATAAATACTGTAATACCGGCTATATTAAGCAAAACAAAGCTGGAGACATTTATGAACTTAGATTTACCTTATTCTCCGCCATATTCTCCAGCAATTGATCCAATTTTAAATGCAGCTCAAATAATCTATCAAAAGATTAAAGACTAGCTGAAGCAGACATTTTTTCATTTTTAATCATTTGTAAAAGGACTGCTTGAGCTTTCTTAAGCTGAACATCATCTTTATTTTTTACATTCTCTTCTGAAAGTTTAACTTCAATATCAGGAGCTATCCCCTTCTTATTAATATCCGTTCCATTTGGAGTTAAATATTTTTGAATTGTAATATTTAATCCAGAACCAAAAGGAACCAATGGTTTAACCTCTTGAACAAGACCTTTTCCAAAAGTATTTTCCCCAATTAAAATAGCTCTTTGATTATCTTTTAAAGCACCGGACAAAATTTCACTGGCAGAAGCACTACCTTTATTAATAAGAACAACAAGAGGTTGATCTGAAATAAAAGCCTTTCTTGATCTAGCAGTATCTTTATATCCATCTCTATCAACAGTACTTACTATTATGTTCTCATCTAAAAACATATCAGCTATTTGAATAGCATTAGTTAAAAGCCCGCCAGAATTCGCTCTTAAATCAATAATAATACCTTCTTTATCTTTGAGTTTTAATAATTCCTTTTCGAAATCAGTTCCAGAATTTTTACCCATAAAAGAACTGATTCTAATATAGCCCAATCTATCATCTAGTTTAAATTCTTCTGGCAATTTTACTGAAATTGATTTAATAACAATTTCATCTCTAACAATACTATATGTTTTATTTGGTTCACCTTTTCTTTTAATTAAAAGCTTTACAGCAGTACCTTTTTTACCTCTGATTTTATCAGCAGCCTTATCAACCGTCATATCTTTAGTTGATACACCATCTATAGCAAGAATTTCATCTTCTGGCTTTAATCCTGCCTTTTCTCCAGGTGTATCTTCAATAGGAGATATAATTAATACTTTACCGTCTCTTAATCCAATTTGAACTCCAATACCGAATAAAGAACCTTTTATAGCATTTTTTTCTTCTTCAAATTCCTTAGGAGGAACAAATCTGGTATATCTGTCATTTAAACTTGCAATCATTGTATCAATAGCAACATAAGCATCTTCTGATGTCTTTATTTTATCATCATACTTATAACGCCATCTTTCCCAATCCTGCCCATTATTTGTTTGATCAAGATATTTTGAATTTACAATTTTCCATACCATATCATATAAAGCAGTATCAGCCTGTGCCATTGCAGTATTGCTTCTGCAAAAACACATACAAACAAATAATAAAGTTAATGTTATTAATGCTGTTTTCTTTAAAATTTTTCTCACAACTCTCTCCTTGTTATAAATAATTATAATATAAAATTTTATATTTGTTTATTCACTTATCAGTAATAGACTAATATCCGATAAGAAAGTTTCAAAATATTTTTTATTATTAGAAAATATAAAATATTAGCATTTTAATTTACTAATTAAAGTGATTTAAACAACAAACAAAAATAATATACTCCATAAAAAGGAGAAATTATGAACTACTTAGACATTGAATTAAAAGGAATTAACGAAGAAGGAAAAGAAAATGATTTTAAACTTTCTGATTTTAAAGGAGAAAATATAATTCTTTACTTTTATCCAAAAGATGATACACCTGTATGCACAAAAGAAGCAAATCTTTTCAACGAATACTTAAATAAAATAAAACAATTTGCAAGAATAATCGGGGTTAGTTCTGATGATATAGAAGAACATAAAGAATTTAAGAAAAAATACAATTTAAACTTTATATTACTTTCTGATAAAGAAAATATGCTAAAAAAAGCTATTGAAGAACATCATAGACCTACATCAATTTTACATAGAGCAACTTTTATATTAGACAAAAATGGTAATATTATAAAGTTTTGGGAGAAAGTTGATGTAGATGATCATATAGAAGAAATCATTAACTTTTTTGAAAAAGAACTAAATATTTAACATAATTCACTCACACTTTCAGCTTATCTTGAATTTTTTCTCGGACAAATTTGTTTTATTAAATAAAATAATATATAATTATATGTAATCTAAAAAGGAACAATAAAGTATAATATATTTCAGAACATGGTAAAAAACCTTTCCCAAATCAGTAAGTATAAACAACTTACTGATTTTTTATACAAATGAATAATAAGAAATCCTAGAAATTATGTCACTGATGAATATTTAGCTTCGAATTTAATTTATCATAGAACTTCTTACACTAATTATATAAGATACTTAACCGGTTCCATACCAGCTTGTTTTATTATATTTATACAAAATTCCTCTTCAGGCATATATCTTTTTTCAGAATAAATTGTATATTTTTTTTCAAGCTCTTTTGGTGTTCCATCATGAATTGTAACAGTATTACATCCCGCCAATAATCCTCTTAATTGTCCATTACTACTGTTAGTTTCAAGTGATGATGTTGATGGTATCAAACAATCAGGTTTTAATATTCTCAATATAGCAAGGAAATTTAATGTTAAATCAATATCACCATCTGAATAGTTTTTAAACTCTGAATATTCATTTGAGATAAATTTTGTTGCACTAACCATAGCTAAATCAAGCTTATTAATCAGAACAAGATCTTCATAAAGATTGTCTAAAGTTTGTCCAGGCAAGCCAACTATGTTACCACTTCCTGTTTGAAAACCTATTTCTATTAAATTTTCTATACATTTTATTCTATTTTCAATAGAATCAGAAGGTCTGCAATATTTATGATGAGAGCCATTTGCAGTTTCAAATTTTAGAATATATCTTGATGCTCCTGAATCTTTTAATTGCTTATATTCTTCTTTACTTAAATTTCCCAAACACAGTATTATTTTTATATCAGGATACAATTTTAGTATTTCTTCACAACAGAAAGAAATATCATCAATAAAATGTCTATTATGTGATTCGCCTGATTGGAGTAAAAAAGTTCTTCTTCCCAAATTTGCCAATATTTTCATTCTATTTAATATTTCATCTTTTGATAAAAAATATATATCATTCCTATTTTTACCCATAGAGCAATATCTGCAAGATTGTGAACAAATATTGGAAAGTTCTATTACACTTCTAAGTTCTGCTTTATTTTGAAATTTACTTTTATTTCTCAAATCCCTTGCGGTTAAAATCAATTCTTCCTGATTTTTTCCCCTTAACATAAGAAAATCTTTTATTCTTTCTTTATTAAGTAATTTTATATTTTCTATGAAATAAGAACTGTCCATTTTTCCTCCAGACAATGTATACAAGTATTATTTTTACAATATTTATGATATTATAAATAACTATGAAAAAGAATATATTTTACATAATCGTTGGATTATTTGTTTTAACACTTATATATTTTACTTATAGTATATTGGAATATTTAAATACTCAAAGGAACAATTATAGTCAAATAACATTTTGTTCCACTGAAGGACAAAATTGTTTTAACAAAATGTTTGAACTAATCCTACCAAAGATGTTAATACATAAAGTAACAATCAATTCTAAAACTCCTGAATTACTGAGATTGGATTGGTCTGCCAGATTAGTATCAGATTATGCAATAAATAATTCAGATGTGCTAATTTCATATGGAGTAGGGTATGATATTACATTTGAAAATAACTATGCAAAATTTTTACATAAACCTGTGTATTCATTTGATTGCGGCATTTCAGTTCCCCCAACATTAGAAGCAGGGTGCCATTTTTATAGTGAATGTATAGAAACAAATGACTTTGTTGTTGAATTTCCAAATCAAATTATTTCAAACAAAGTACACAAATATACTGAAATGCTAGACAAATTAAAACTAACAGATAAGAAAGTATTTGTAAAAATGGATATTGCCGGAGCAGAAAAAGCAGCACTTCCCCAAATCATTGATAATTCTGACAATATAACAGGTATGGCTATTGCATTTTATTTATATGATGCAAAAAGCGTAATGGAAGCAATGCCTATATTAGACAAATTAAATGAAAAATTTGTCTTAATTTCAAGGAATTCACTTCAATTTGTAAGCTGCCCAGTTGATATATCATCAAAATATTATAAAGGGGGTCCTTGTAACTATCTTTTTGTATTATCTTATGTTAATAAAAATATAATAGATAAAGAAGAAATATCGTGGATACAAGAAACAACAAAATTATATAAATATAAATCAATAGACGAAAGTAAATATTATCCCATAATTGATAATAATATTAGTTTAATAGTTGTACTTATTGAAAAATTAAAGCAATTAAAAACAGTATTATATAAATTTTCGTAAATTGCACATTTATATAGCATTGTGCTATTATTCTAATTATGAAGAAAAAGTTTCTTATATTATTTGGATTATTTATTTTAACTTTTGTATATTTTACATATGTGCTATTAGAGTATTTAAATGTTCAAAAGCATAATTATAGTCAAATAAAATTTTGTTCTAATGAGAAACAAGACTGTTTCAACAAAATGTTTGAACTAATTTTACCAGAGCTATTAATACATAAAGTTAAAATAAATTCGAAAACTCCAGAATTGTTAAGATTAGATTGGTCTGCAAGATTGATGTCAGATTATGCACTATCCAATGCAGATGTTTTAGTCTCTTACGGTGTTGGTGATGATTTGACTTTTGAAAATACATACATTAAAAACATGAAAAAACCCGTCTATGCTTTTGATTGCGGAGTCACTAATCCGCCTTATGCAGAAAATGGCTGTAATTTTTATAGTGAATGTATAGCAACAGATACATTTATAACTGAAGATAAAGATAATTATAAACTTAAAAAGGTTCATACATATAAAGAAATGATAGATAGGTTAAACTTATCTGATAAAAAAATATTTATTAAAATGGACATAATTGGAGCAGAAAAATTAGCAATTCCCCAAATTCTTGACTTTTCAGATAATATCACAGGTATGGTAATATGTTTTTATTTTTCCGATACAAATAAAGTTATAGAAGCAATACCAGTCTTAGAAAAATTAAATAAAAAATTCGTTCTTATTTCAAGAATTTCTGATTCAACCTGGACTTGTCCTATAAATATAAAATCAAAATATTTTAAAGGCAACTCTTGCAATTATCTTTTTGCATTATCATATGTCAATAAAAATTTAGTGGACAAAGACGAAATACCTTTTCAACAAAAAACAACTGAGTTATATAAACATAAATCAATCTGTGACATAAAATATCGTCCCATAATCGATAATGATATAAGTTCAATAGTTGTAATAGTAGAAAAATTAAAAAGATTTAAAAAGCAGTTATTCAATAACTGATAAAGTGTATTTTTTAATACATTTATGATACTATAAAATAATTATGAACAAAAAGATTTTTATTACCATCATAGTAGTATTGTTTTTAATTTTTGGTTATTTTACTTACTGTTTATGTAATTATTTTTATACTCAAAAAATAAACTATAATAAAATAAATTTATGTTCAAACAATAAAAAAGATTGCTACAATAAAATGTTTGAACTAATATTACCAAAAATGTTAATACATAAGATAGAAATAGAGCCTAAATCTCCTGAACTACTAAGATTGGATTGGACAGAAAGATTAATATCAGATTATGCAATAAATATGGCAGATATATTAATTTCATATGGAATAGGATATGACGACATAACATTTGAAAATACATTTATTGAAAATTTCAACAAGCCTGTATATGCTTTTGATTGTGGCATATCTGTTCCTCCCAGAGCCGCGGATGGGTTCAATTTTTATAGCGAATGCATAGCAACAGATGCTTTTATATCAAAATATCCAAATCAAATAGCTTCAGGGAAAATACACTCATATAAAGAAATGTTAGATAAACTAAATTTAGCAGATAAAAAAGTATTTATACAAATGAATATCTCTGGAGCTGAAACTGCAGCTATTCCACAAATAATTGATAATGCTGATAATGTTACAGGAATAGTTATTACTTTTTATCTGTCTGATACACAAAAAATTATTGAGAATATTCCAATATTAGATAAGTTAAACGAAAAATTTATTCTAATTTCAAGATTTGCATTTCCTTACATAAATTGTCCTGCTGAAATAAAATCAAAATATTACAAAGGTAATCCGTGTAATTATCTTTTTGTATTATCTTACATTAATAAAAATATAGTAGATAAAGACGAAATATCTTGGAATCAAGAGACAACAAAGCTATATAAATTTAAACCAATTGGGAACACAAAATATTATATAATTACAAATAATAACATAAGTATAATAGTTACGTTTGCTGAAAAATTAAAAGAGCTAAAAAATAATATATGGAAAACTCAATATTAGGAATAATTTTTGCTTTAATTTCTACTGCGTCTTGGGCATTATGTACAATAATACTAAAAAAATTAGGAGAAAGACTAGAGCCAATTGGAATTACCACGGTAAAATCCTGTTTAAGTACTTTATTTTTATTTATAGCTATATTATTAACAACAAAAGAAATATTTGTAACTAAAGAATATTTATTCCCGATTGCTTTAAGTGGTCTTATTGGAATAGCAATTGGAGACAGTTTCTTTTTTGCATCATTAAACAGATTGTCTCCAATGGTATTATCATTAATTCTTTTCGTTGGTCCTGATTTATTTACAGGTATATTTGGACTATTATTTCTTGGAGAGATGCCAACAGTTATTGCTTGGATTGGTATTATTCTAACTTTAATCGGGCTTAGTTTATTTATTTTTCCAATAAAAACCGTAAACACAACTAATGATAAATCTACTACAACAATTATTGGAATTATATTGGCAATACTATCTTTATGCTGTACCGCATATTCAATGGTAATAATTAAACCAGTTTTACAAATGGTTCCAACAATTACAGCAACAATGTACAGAATGTTATTTAGTGCAGTTGGGTTAATAATAATAGGACTTTATACAAAAAAAATATTTAATTGGAAATATACACTATCTGATAAAAAGTATAGTCTAAAGCTTACATCGACAATGCTGCTTTCAACATTCGGCGGTTTTTGGCTATCTTTATCTGCCATAAAATATTGTGATTTAATAATTGCAAGTACAATAATGACACTAGAACCTTTATTTATCTTATTATTTATGATAGTATTTAATGGATATAAACCAAAAAGAAAAGAATATCTTGGGATAATATTTATAATAGTGGGAATAATCTTTATATGCAAAGGTTAATACAATATGAATTTAAAAGAATTATTGATATCAGCAAACAAACGCGTTGATGATTTTCATGAGATGCAAAGACTGGGAGCACATACTAATACCGGAGAATTTATCCCTGCAGGAGTACACTATCCGCCAATTACTAAATATCCCGAAATAAAATATGAAGAAATGTTTAAAGGATATACTGTTCCTGAAGACGGTTTAATGGATGTATATGTTCATATTCCTTATTGTTCAAAAAGATGTATATTTTGTCATTATCCTTCTATTTATAATGGTTCAGACAGTGAAAAGGACAAATATCTTGATGCAATAGAAAAAGAAATAGATATTTATCTTAGAACGTTAAATATAGATAAAATTAAGTTAAGAGTTGCCCTAATTGGTGGAGGTACTCCTACTGACTTAAGCCCTAAACAGTTAGAACGCTTTTTAAAAATATTAACGAAGAAATGTGATTTATCTAATGTCCGTCAATTCAACTATGATGTTTCTCCATCAAGCATAATTGGAGCTGAGGGAATTGAAAGATTAAAGATTCTAAAAACATTTGGTGTAGATAGACTTACAATTGGTGTACAGTCAATGGACGACAATATACTAAGTCATATGAACAGAAATCATACAAAAAAAGAAGCTTTAGAAGCAATAAGTAATTCAATGAAAATGGGTTTTCAGACAAATATAGAATTTATATATGGTTATCCCGGACAAACTGTCGAAAGTTGGTATGAAGAATTAAAACAAATAGTAAAAATTGATGTACATGAACTTCAATTTTACAGGCTAAAAGTTGATGCATACGGAGACCAACAAGGTACAATAAAAAAACATATTTTTCTCCATCCTGATGAATGTCCTATTGCTGAAGATACAATGAGAATGAAACAGATGGTATTTGATTACTTAAGAGAATTTGGTTATGAAGAAAATTTAAGACGCGTATTTACAAAAAAGAAATCTTATATTTCTTTATATGCATTTAATCAATGTTGTATGCTATATGACCAAATAGCGTTTGGACTTACCGGTTTTTCTTCATTAAGAGATAGATTTGTATTGAATACTCAGCATTTTGACGAATATTATAAACGTATTTCCGAGGGAAGACTTCCTTTTAACCGTGGTTATGTAAGAGATAAAGAAGCACAACAAAGATGGGCGTTGATTCTGCCATTAAAAAATTATTTCATCAGAAAAAATCATTATAAAAAAGTTACAGGCTTTAATATATCAGAAACAAAATTATATCCTATTATAAATAAACTAAAAGAATATGACTTGATAGAAGAAGACGAAAAAACAATAAGATTAACTTCTAAAGGTGCTTTTTTCTCTGATGAAGTTGTTGGATTATTCTATGATACAAGATTCATACCTAAAGAAAGAAAATATTTTAACGAAGGACCATTAAATCCTTATTCACTTAATGAATAATTGTATAATTTATATCGTACTTTGTTACAGTTTCATTCTCACTAACAAAATACTCATCATTTAAAAACGAATCTAACCATAGTTCCAATACAGATACACTCTTAGATAAAAATAAAGTATTTGGTTCTTTTTGTAAAAAAATTCACTAGAAATTTCTAGCTTATCATTATTTTTTCGAACATTTTTACAAAAAAAAACACCCTAAGGTGTTTTAAAATGGCGGGACCGACGAGGCTCGAACTCGCGACCTTCTGCGTGACAGGCAGACACTCTAACCAAACTGAGCTACGATCCCAACTGCAAAACTATTATATGCGGAACAAAAAAAAATTGCAACAACATTATTCTATATTTTACTAATAATCTTTTTGCAATATAATTATTGATATCATAGACTATCAAGAGGCATATTATGAATAAATATTTGTTGGAAATTGGAACAGAAGAGCTTGCATATAAATTTATTCCATCAGCAATGGAACAATTAAAAGATGAATTTTCTAAAGCATTAAAAGAAAATGAAATAAAATTTTCCAACATAAAAATTTATGCTACGCCCAGAAGACTTGCAGTAATAGTTGAAGATCTACCTTTGAAACAAGATGATGTTGAAAAAACAATAAAAGGACCTATTGCCAATATAGCATATGATGAAAATGGAGAATTAACAAAAGCGGCAGTTGGTTTTGCAAATAAAAATAATATTTCCACCGATAAATTATTTAAAAAAGACAATTATATTTGGGCAAAAATTGAACAGAATGGAAAATTAACTCAAGACATTTTAAAAGAGATAGTTCCTTCAATTATTCTTAAATTAAAAGGTACTCATTTTATGAGATGGGCCGATTTAGACATAAAATTCCAACGTCCAATAAGATGGGTTGTTTCAATTTTTAACAACGAAAAAGTTGAAATAGAAATTGCAAATATAAAATCTTCAAATATTTCAAGAGGCCATAGATTTTCACAATATAAAGAAATTGAAATAAATAATCCTGATGATTATCTTGAGGCACTTGAAAAAGGAAATGTCATTGCAGATGTTGAAAAAAGGAAACAAACAATAATTGATTTAGCAACAGCTAAAGCAAAAGAAATAGGTGCTGAAATTGTTATTAATGAAGATTTACTTGATGAAGTTACTTTTATAACCGAATGGCCAGTTCCTGTTATATGTTCTTTTGAAGAAAAATACTTAGAAATACCTGAAAAAGTTACAGTTACGGTAATGGCAGTACATCAAAGATATTTCCCTTTATATAAAGATGGAAAACTTTTAAATAAATTTATAACAATAAGTAATTATTTAGGAGATACTTTTGAAAATATAAAAGCAGGTAATGAAAGAGTTGTAAAAGCAAGATTAGAAGATGCTATTTTCTTTGTTCAAGAAGATACTCAAAAACCTCTAATCTCATATTTAGAAGATTTAAAAGGTGTAACTTTCCAAAAAGGATTTGGAAGTGTATACGATAAAACACAAAGAATTTGTTCTTTGTCAAAATATCTTGCAAAATCTTTGCAAGCTCCTATTGCGAATATAGAAAGAACAGCATTATTATGTAAAGCTGACCTTGTAACAAAATTAGTATTCGAATTTACCGAATTACAAGGCTATATTGGCTGTGATTACGCTTTAAGAAGTGGAGAATCAAAAGAAGTTGCAGAAGGCATAAAAGAACATTATTTTCCATTAAATGCCGATAGTGAAATAGCCGAACATATTGAAGGACAAATTGTTGGTATTGCAGATAAAATTGACACAATTGTAACTGTCTTTGCTGAAGGAAAAAAAATATCGGGATCTCAAGATCCACTTGGAGTAAGAAGAGCAACTCTTGGTATATTAAGAACAATATTACAAAAAGATTTGAACATTAATATTTCTGATTTATTAAAACAAACAATAAACCTACTTTCTGATAAAATTGAAGACAAAGATAAGTTATATAACAATATAAAAGAGTTTTTTGAACAAAGATTAATTATTTTACTATCGGATAAATATAAACATGACATATTAGAAGCTTGTATCAGCGAAAAAGATGCTTTAAGTAATCTAAAAGATTTTATTAAACGTCTTGATATTGTTTCAGAAATTATTAAAAAAGAAAATAAAGACCAATTTTTAGAAGCAATAAATAGAATTATTAGAATTATTAAAAATGAAAAAGATTTTTCTTCTGTAAATACTAAGCTTCTAACATGTGAAGCTGAAATAAATTTATGGCTAGCGGTTAAAGATATAAATGAAAATGTGCTTACTTATGAAAAATTAGAAGAAGAACTAATAAAAGTAGTTCCAAAAATTTCAGAATTTTTTGATAAAGTTCTGGTTATGGATAAAGATCAAATAATAAAACAAAACAGAATAAATTTACTTTATTTTATTAAACAAAAGTTTGCAAAAATAGCAGATTTCAGCAAAATAGTATTTTAACAGGTAATAACTAATCTGGTATTTCTCTTTGTTACATTGTCATAAATATTAAAATAAATTAAATATTCATTAAAAAATTAAATTTCTCGTTAATTTTTATATAGACAGATTGAAAGATTGATAAATTATCAATCTTTCAATCTGTCTACTATTGCTTTAATATTAGGATTTTTTATTTTTAAATATACAACATTAAAATCTTCTTCAAATACAAATCCTAAACTTTTCAATGATGATAATGCTTCACATAATATTATTTCATTGGTAGAATCATTTATTATTTTTCTTATCCCGTCTATTGCATCAATTATGTTAAATTCAACAATAATCGGAAGAACTGAAAGAATTCTATCATCAGATTGATTAAGCTCAT
Source organism: Candidatus Gastranaerophilales bacterium (assembly GCA_944326485.1). Lineage (GTDB taxonomy): Bacteria > Cyanobacteriota > Vampirovibrionia > Gastranaerophilales > Gastranaerophilaceae > Avigastranaerophilus. Next base: position 34,469 of record CALVED010000011.1, read on the forward strand.
CAATGATCAATTTTTTTTGATTAATCCAAAACTCATTATCTTGACTTTTTAAAAGCTTGTATATAGCATTAACTTCATATTTAGTACTTTTATCTTCATCAAAAATATATTCATCATTTTCATTAAACAATTTAAATTTAGAAAGGGATTTTAATAATATTTCAGAAATTTTGCCATTATATATATTTACAGATTTATTAGTATTTATAAGCATTTCGAATACTTCATACAATTCAAACTGAAATATATCAGATAAAGGAAGGATTTCACCCAAACCAGATATAATGTAATCTATTGTATAAAGAACATTTTCTTTATACATAACAGAATCAAATAAATCTATAAGGCTCTGCATATAAGGTATTTGACCTGCAATGTTTTCAGGCATTTTCGATGTCTTCATCGCTTCAAAAATATCGTCCAGAGGATAATTTTTTCCATAAGCACAGAAAAATTTAACTGCTTTCAATTTTTCAAAATCATCACTGCTTTTTAGATAACTTAAAGCAATATCATAAGATATATCATCCTGCATTTGTCCAAGAGCTTCAGCAGAATTGTAACTGAGATATTCATCTTCACAAAATGCATATTTACTTAAAATTTCTAAAGCAACAGTATCAGGAATATAATAAAAATATTTTGCAGCATAGGTTTTCTCTGCCATTGTACCTTTTTCAAGAAGTTCAAATATATTGTCAGTCAAATCTTGATTTGCATGCTTTGCTAAAATACTTGCAAAGAAGTCATCATAATAAAAAGAATAAACTTTGAATAAATTAATGACATTTTTAAAATTTTTTTTATTTACAGCCTTATCAAGCCTTGATAAAACATTATTTTTAACAAAATCAAAAAGAAAATCAGTTTTTTCTACTAATTTTTTAAATAACTCGATGTCTGAAGTATTAATCAGATAATCAGCAGCCTGTTGAGCCTTAACTTCATCTTTTCCTATTAAATCATTTAAAATTGAAATTAAACTATCCATAAATTAATTATAAGATTAAAATATCTGTTTTACAAGAAAGAGCTCCGAGTGTATTTCGGAGCTCTTTAAAATATAGTTATAAAATTATTCGTTATATAAACTACAATCAACCTTTAATTCTATAAGTACATCTTCATTAGCTCTAGCTTTAAAATTAACCCCAGGAGTTAAGAACCCTGCGATTAAGCCAGCACCGGCACCAGCAGGAAATCCTATTGCCATACCATCACCGGAACGATCATTAGCAGCACCAATAGGAAGACCAATAGCAGCACCACCTATAGCTGCACCAGCAACTGTATATTCTAATGGTTTTAACCAATAGTTTTCAACCAATACACCTTCTGTATTGTTTAAAACTCTTGCTATAAATGGATATTCTTTTCCATTTGGAAATACCATATTTGTAAAATGTAGATAAACTTCTGCATTTTTATTAACCCATTTTTTATCTCTTAATTCTTCAATTGTTGCATAAAGTTTTGTATTAGCAGGAATTAACAAAGTGCCTTCTTTAGTAACCACATCCTTTTTAAAATAGAAAGGAATAACATCTCCAACTTTATGTTTTGTAGAATTAAACGGTTCTACAAAAGAAACCTTAAATACATTTTTTGCTAAAATAATTCTTCTTAAATTTGTAATTGAAACTCTGTCAACAACTGCTTTACCATAATTTTCAAGATGTTCTACAGATAGTATATATTCTTTAGGTTCTTCTTGAACAGGTTCTTCTTGAGCTGGTTCTTCTGCTTTATATTGATCTTCTACAAGTCCCAAAGCTTTCATTAATCTAGCTAATAAAACAGCAGCTTCAGCACGATTTAACTCTCTATTTGGATTTAACTCAGTTTCTAATGGGTAATTAACATATAAACCATACTTTATTGCTTTTGAAAAAGGAATAACACCCCAAGCCGGTATTTGTTTATAATCAGCAAATTGCTTAATAATATCAGTATCAACTTCTGTATCTTTTGTTATATGGCTCATAATAGAAGCCGTTTCAACTTTAGTAATAAATCTTTGTGGTTTAAATTCGCCATCTGTATAACCGTAAATTAAACCAAATTGATCAGATCTTGCAATATTTTCATAACCGAATGTAGCTGTTGTCACATCAGTATATGCAGGTTCAGCAGTGATTGGTGCATTATACAGACCCAATGCTTTTAATAGCCAGCCTGTCCAATCAACTCTTGTAACTCTGTCTAAAGGTCTAAAAGTATTATCACCATAAATAGGAATAATATCTTTTGTTACTACATCTTCAATTTCTTCTGCTGCCCAATAATCATCAGGAATATCTGTATATTCTTTTGCTAAAACAGGAGAAAAACTTGTAAACAGCAACATAAATCCAAGAAATATTGCTGTTAAACTTTTTCTAAAATTCATATTTACCTCACTTAAACTATTATTTAAATTCTTATTATTCCAATAACATACAAAAATTATAAGTTAAAACAATTTTTTAGGCAATAAAACTACATACAATAATGTAGAAAAATTAAATATTTATATACTATGTATTTACCAAAAAATTGACTTAACAAAAGTTATTGTAGTAAATATAAAAAAATAAGTTAAAATATAATAAGTTATAATAAAAAAATATAGAATTGAGAAGGGAGCAGAAAATGATAAAAAAGGTATTTTCGTTATTAGTATTATTTGCAATGCTAACAATTAGTACTCCGGCAATGGCAGAAAGTACACATGGAACAGATGGAGAAGTTTCAGGAAGAAGCGTAGGTGCTGCTATTTGTTCATTGTTAATATGGCCAGGAATAGGACAAGCTATAAACAAACAGAATAAAGAAAAGAATATTACACACGCTGTTCTTGGATTAACCGGTGTATTTAGATTATGGTCATTTTATGATGCATTAGTAGATAGAGATGGCGGAGTTTGGCATAATAGAATATAAATTTAACACAAACTATAAAAGAGACAGAGTTAAAAGTCTGTCTCTTTTTAGGTAAACGAGAAAAAAAGCAGTATTGCTCAATCTCATTAAACAACTAATTTATCATTTTACTTTGATATCAAGTCAATCCTATATTACAAATTGCTAACGTTGGTTTCACCATGAATATAATCTCACTCAAAAGAATAGTTTTTGGCTCATTTTAAAAGAAAATTCACTGACACTTTCATCTTATCGTGATTTTTCTCAGACAATTTTAGAGTCGATAACTAATGTTATCGACTCTTCTAAATGGTGGTGCAGAAGTTACAAAGTTAGAACTTATAATCAATAAATTTATTGAAAAAGTCCGTACTTTTGAACTATTTGAACTTGGAAGAATGATTGATTGTATAAATTCTAAAAACGTAGCATAATAAAAATTTTTGTTTTATAATTCACTTAATTATCGAGGAGAACAATATTGCCAAATATAAAAGATAGGATTTATCAAATATTAAAACAAAATGAACCACTTGATATTAATATATTAATAAATAAAATCTTTGAAATTGCATATAACGAAGACAAGATAACTTTAGATAAAAACAGAATAAAAAGTCAAATAGAATCAGAGATTAAAAATTTCAAGATAATTTATGATGAAAATAAATTTTTATTAATAAATACCCCCAAGAATATGCATAAAATGGCTAGAACTCAAGGTATTGTTGTAAAACATGTAAAATCTGGTCAAGAAATGATTTTCGGCTCCCCTGGGGTCATAATTGGGCAGTCACATATGACAATAGGTGATTTTCAATCTGTTGAAATAAATCCTAATAATTATTACTTTGTATTGGATATAGATTTACCTATGAGAATTAATCTCAATGAAAGAAAAAGTAATCCATTTAAAATAACTGTAGATGGTAAAAATTATAACCTTTTTCATATAATTAAACACAGGGGGGAAGAAAACTTTTCGATTCAAAATATAGACTATTTACCATATTTTTCCTCTTTACAAATTAATGGTACAGCAAATAAAGATATTGATTTTAATCTTGTAACAAAAGTGCTTTCAAAATTAAATGTCGCTTTAAATGATAAAAAAATTGAGAATGTTTTATCTAATAAAACAAATTTGCCATTTGAAATTAATTATATTGACAAACAGACTAATAAATATGTTGCACAAACACGTTATTTTTTAACAACGGATATTGAAATTTTAGGTAAAGATATTAAGCAAATTTGTTCTGATTCCGAATTGGAGAACATTTTAAATTCAGAAAAATTTGTTTTACAAAATGAAATCGAAGAAAACAAAGAATTATACAATAAAATTGATAGTTTTGAAGATAAAATTCTAAAATATACTCATGATTTTTCTTTTTACGCGCGCCAAAGTTCTGAAATTTTTTCTAAATTGCAAGAGGAAAATATAAGAGATTTATATAATTTTGGTGTAAAGGTTGGTCTTGGTTTTGATTGCGAAGCAGAAGTTCAAAATTATGATGGAAAATCGGATTTTAAAATAAAAAATCCATTAAATAAATATGAATACATAATAGGTGAATTAAAGTGGTGGACTGGTGAGAAATCTATTAGTGAATTATGTACACAAGCTTTTGAAAAACATGTAACAGGACAAGAAAAAAATATTTATATGCTAATGTTATCAAAAAATAAAGATATTGATGGTCCATTATTGAAATCAATAAATTTTATAAAAGATAATTATTCATTATCATCAGATATAACCAAAATTACAACTCTTGGGTCAAAAGAACACTTTTATGAGTTTTGGGTAAATATTAAAGGTGAAATGATAAAAGTATATTTTGCAATGTTAAATTTATATCATAGCAGAGTATAATATAGGTTTTATATTTATATCCTAAAATATTAAAAAAAAGAGGGATATATGACTACAAAGAAACCAAATTTTATTATTGAGTTTGACGGCAAAGAATATTCGGAAGAAGAACAATGTTTTCTTATTGGACGTTTTATTATGTGTTTAATGAGAATGTCTGCGAAACAAGACTCCGAAAAATTTAAAACTAAAAAAGAACAACAAATTTATACTAAAAATTTTATTGATTTTAGTTCAAAAGCCTTACAGGACATAAGGAAACAACTAAAATAACAATATAAAAATGTTCGAACTTCTAAGATTCTCGTTATTATTGCGTTTTGACGATTGTTTGCTTTTGGTGTCTGCCTTGTTTGAACAGGTGCAGAGCCGAAAAGCCCCATTTTGACAATAAAAAAAGAAGTCTTAATGACTTCTTTTTAAATGGTGGGCGTGAAGAGACTCGAACTCCCATGCCGAAGGCGCTAGATCCTAAGTCTAGTGCGTCTACCAATTTCGCCACACGCCCATTTATTAAATTTACTAGCTAATAGTATGCTAAAAATATTAAATTGTCAATTTAAAAATGAACTTGGGGGGATTCGAACCCCCGACCAATTGATTAAGAGTCAACTGCTCTACCAGCTGAGCTACAAGTCCAATACGATATAAAAAATTATAATATAAAAAAAAATTTTGTACACTTTTTTATTTCCATTGCAAAATAGTACTTATTATAATATAATAACTTTAACTAATTTTTATAATACATTTATAATAATTAGCCGAGGTTTATTTTAAATTGGAGAGTAAAAATGAAGAAGATTTTAGCAAGTTTAGCTGTACTCTTTATGTTTGCTTCATTTAATCCGGCGAATGCGGACGTTTATAAAGACGTTCCTGCTGATTATTGGGCGAATACTGAAATTACAGCTGTAGTACAAGATGGGGTTTTACCTCTAAAAGATAACGAATTTTTCCCAGAACAAGAAGTTTCAAGATCTTTATTTAATAGTGCATTATTAAAGACACTTGGACACAGAAGTGCAACATTGAGTGAAACAAACCCATTTTCAGATGTTGTTTCTTCAAGAGCAGACTACGGAGATATTTTATTATCATCTAAGTTAGGTCTTGTATATGGATATGAAGATGGAACATTTAAACCAGATAGAATTATTACTAAAACAGAAGCGGCTTCCATTATAAGTCATATTACAAAAGATTATAAAGGTAATCTAAGTTCTTTAAATGCATTTAAAGATAAAGATTCTATCCCGTCATGGGCAACTAAACAATATGCAAAAACTATTGATTTGGGTATTTACGTAAATTACCCGGATTCACAAGAATTACTACCTAATAAGAACTTAAATAAAGCTGAGGCAGCTGTTCTTCTTTATAAATTAAAAGAAAAACTAAGTGCTGTACAAGAAAAATATGTAAGCAAAGAAGTTCTACAAAGCGTTGAACATTTAGATGTTACAAGAAAAGCAGAAGTTGATGAAGTAAAAATAACAAACCAAAATAAGATTATTTTAGCTAAAAATATTATAAAAGGTTATTTTTATACATACTTCTCTTCTAAAGACGTAAAAGTTGGCGATTGCGTAAAATTCACTGCTAAAGATGATGTATATACAAAAGAAGGTACATTAGTAATTCCAAAATCAACTGTAATGTCAGCAAAAGTTACAAGTGTTGAACCAAAAAAATGGTGGAATAAAAATGATAAAGTAACTGTAGAATTTGAAAAAATGCAATTACCAAACGGTGTATGCATACCATTCAACGCAAAAGTATTAAATAATAACGGCGTTCTAACAGAAAACAGATGGGCAAAACCTGTTGGATATACAGTAGGTGGTGCTGCTATTGGTGCCGGTGTAGGTATGGGTATTGCAGCAATCGCAGCTGAAGATGATGATCACTTTGAAGAAGGTATCGGTATTGGTGCTCCTGTTGGCGCAGCAGTAGGTTTAGTAACAGGTTTAACAACTCCAGGTAGAACTTATAAAGCAAATGATGGTGATTTTCTTTGGTTAGAATTAACTCAAGATCTTGTAATTCCTAACTAATTTAAATAAAAAAATATGTAAAAAGACTGTTTGATTTACAAACAGTCTTTTTTATACTTGAAATTAAAATATGTTCTTGATAGTATCTAATTAAAATTAAAAGATAAAATCAAAGGTGGTGAATAAAATGCCAGAAGTTAGAGTTGGAGATAACGAAAGTATTGAAAGCGCTCTAAAGAGATTTAAGAAAAAAATACAAAAAGCAGGTATACTTTCTGAAATAAAACGTCGCGAACGCTATGAAAAACCAAGTATAAAGAAAAAACGCAAATCAGAAGCTGCTCGTAAAAGACGTGTATAAAATTAAAAAGAGAGAACAATAAATGTTCTCTCTTTTATAATAAGGTGTTTATGAATAAAAAATTATTAATAATTTCTATAATTATAACTTTAATATATAGCATAATTACTTTAAATACTGTCTTACATCATGAAGTATGGGCAGATGAAGCACAAGTATGGCAAATATGCACTCACTTATCAATTAAAGATTTATTAATCCATTTAAAGAATGAAGGACATCCTGCATTATTTTATCTGATGATAATGCCTTTTGCAAAATTATTTTCAGATATTATATATATGAAATTATTATGCTGGTTATTTATGTGTTTCTCCGTATTTTTATTGTTATATTACTCACCATTCAAACTTTACACAAAAATTGCAATAATTTTAAGTGCAGGCTTTTTATATTTCTTTCCTGTTTTAGCAAGAAATTACTCAATTATTCCATTTCTTGTATTTCTTGCTGCTATTTTATATAAAAAATCCAAGCAGTACCCTATATTATATGCTATTATTCTTGCCTTAATTGCAAATACTCATATAATAATGTTTATGTTTACAATATGCCTTGGTATTATTTTCTACTATGAAAATATTATTTTAGAAATAAGAAAAGGCTTTAGCAATAAATTAATAAAAAATTTTATAGCAATACTAATAATTATTATTGGATTATTATTTATATTCTTTGAATTATCAAATACACCAAACAGCAATGTTTTCTTAGAAATAAATATATACAATAATTTATTAGCAACATTAAGAATATTTCTTTTATTCTTTATAAATTCATATAATTATGATATTGGTTTAAATGCAGCATTAAATAATCCTATATTAGATTTATTATCAATTTTATTCTTAATTATCTTGTATATTTTATTATTTATAAACTTACTTATAAATAATAAAAAATTATTTGCTGTAGCACTATTGAGTATAGGTTTTCAACTTGGAATTTACATTTTTGCATATAATAGCTTCGTTTATGTAAATAGAATTTTTTGTGCACATATAATATTAATATTTTGTTTTTGGGTTCTATTACAAAATAATAATTTTAAACCTAAATATAAAATATTTGGGAAAAAGAGTATAAATATATTATTAACATTATTTTTTATGTTAACAATATATAATGGAATTAATTATACAAAATTAGATTTAAGCTTAAATTATTCCGGAGCAAAAGAGACTGCAGATTATATAAGAGCAAATATAAATCCAAATAATTCAGTCATTATTATAGATAATGAACCATATATGATATCTCTAGTATACTATTTAAGAGACACTCATAGAATATACTCTGCATTTAGAAAAAAATATTTAGATTATGTGAGATGGGATAATATAACAGTATCAAATTATGCAGACTTGGGTTGGAGTAAATATATTGAATATTTAAAAGAAACAGACAAAAGGGACTATTATGTTATAAATGTTTCATCTGATAAAAGACATTTATTAGAAAAAACTCAGAAAGATTATTTTAAACTAATATTTAAATCGAAAAAAGCAGTTGAACCTTTTGAAGGTTATAGAATTTTTAAATTTATAGGGCATCAAAATAATTAAAATAATAATTATTTCAAATCCTCACTTTTTTCTAAAAGTTTATTAATAATTCTTTTTGCCGTTTGAGGATTAGATATGGTTGAATTACCGCCAATACAGCCACCTTCACAGCACATAACCTCAACCAAATTACCCTCCGGACAATAATTATCTTGTGCATATTTTTTTAATTTTTTAATGTTATCTTTATTTATACCATCAATCAAACAAGTCTTAACATTAAAATCATCAGGAAGTAAACAAGAAACGGCCTGAGCAACACCCCCTGTAACACCATAATTTCTACCTTGTTTTGAACTCTCTTTTTCGAAAGATGAATCAGGCATAGATAAGATTTCAATTTTTTTTCCAATAAATATAGCCCCAAGTTCGTCCGCATTAAGAACAAAATCAATATTATGGTTCTGAGCTACTTCAATTCTTTTTGCGACACAAGGACTTATAAATACAGTAATTGAATCTGGATATTTTTCTTTTACAATCTCTGCAGTATAAAATAATGGAGTTTTAGTATCTGAAACAAATTCTTTTATCTCTGGCAAATGTTTTTTTACAAGACTATTATAACCAGCACAACAAGATGTTGTCATAAATGGCTTATTATTATTCATTCTTTCTATAAATTCCAAAGCTTCATTTTTCGAAGTAATATCGGCTCCCAAAGCAACTTCAAAAACATCAGAAAATCCGGCTTTTATCATAGCTGATTTTAATTGATAAATAGTTCCAGGAAATTGCCCGGCAATAGCAGGAGCAAACATTGCAATAACTTTTTTTCCATTTTTAATACTTTTCAAAACATCTACTATTTGGCTTTTTTCATTTACAGCTCCAAAAGGACAAGCCGCAACGCACTTACCACAGAAAATACACTTTTCAAAATCAATAACAGCAGTCCCATTTTCATCTTTAGATATTGCCCCTATTGGACAAGCCTGCTCGCAAGGAACTATAAGTCTTACAATTGCATTATAAGGACAAGCTTGAATACACATGCCACAATTTTTACATTTACTGCCGTCAATATAACTTCTTCCGCCTTCTATTTTTATAGCACCAAACTTACAAGTTTTTTCACAAGCCCTTGCAACACAACCTTGACATAAATCTGTAACATGAACCCTTGAAGGAACACAACCTTTACAGGCAGCATCAATAATAGTTAAAGGATTATCATTAGTCTTTTTTCTATTTATAGCCATAGAAGCAAAATCTTCTAACTTTTCAGATTCATTCAAATTTTCAACAGCAAATCCCAAATCAGCAATAATACGATCTTTTATTATTTCACGCTCTTTATATATACAACACCTATAAGGCACTTCAGCATCTTTTGGTCTCATTTTAAAAGGAATTGATGCTGTATTTTTAACAAAATCTTCAGAAAAAAAAGCTTCAACTAATCTTATTAATATATCTTTTTTTATAAATATAGATTGACTATTATTTTTCATACATGTTCAACCTTTTTTTTCAAAACTTCTAATACTTTTTCTATTGTTGCCTGAGACACATATTCATCATCTATTTTTACATAAGGAGCCTTAGAATGTTTATCTGAACTTGAACATTGACCTAAACACAATGATGGTTTAACTACAACTTTATTTCCATATAATTGAGGAATTATTTCATACAACTCATTTAAATAAGTACTTCCCATTACAAAACAGGTTGTTCCTGAACATATTTTAACTTCGATACTTTCCATTCTTACCTCTTAAATAATAATTTTATATTTAGTTTATCATAATTTAAACATATCTGACATCAACTTTTTTTACATATTTATCTTCCAATAATTTTGCTATTTTTTTTACAACATTCTTTCTAATCTCTATTTCCACAGGGAGACTAGGATCATAATGTGCTTGATTTAATTTAGCACCAACCATAAATTTAATTTCATCACTATCTAAAAGAAACTTCATTAATTTACCTGCTGCATCATCTAAAGGCAATCCTGATTCTAAATATTCAGAAAGCTTCGTTAAGGTAAGAATACCTTCCGTAACAAGGTCAACACCTTTCATATAAGAAATACCAGGTAATTTACCAACATTTATAGCATTATCAGCTTCTATTTCGAGATTTAATTCTCTTGCTACAAGATTTGCTGTTGTACCGCCAGCAATAGCTTTTTTCCCTTTAAAATTATAGAAATTTGTTGCATAAAAATTATCTTGTTCAATATCATAAGGTGGGCCTGTAAACACCATAGCTCGTCTTGGATCACGAAAATAAAAACAAGCAACAGAAGTATCATCTTTTAGTTTATGGTCAGGTTCTATTAATTCAACTTGTCTTACAATATGTTTTGATAACGCATCAGAAGAAATATCAGGTTCTTCTTGTAATTTATGTAAAACTATTTCAATTAATCCTTCTCTTCTTAATCCAAGTCTTAATTCTTTTGTACCAAGAGCAGCTTGTGTAACACCATCGGAGCAGAAAATAATTCTATCTCCTTTTTCTAATTTTATTTTGTATAGATGCATATGCCTATTTGAGAATGTTTTTGAAGTAATTACTTTAAACTCCGGTTCTAAAATTTCATTATTTCTAATCCATAGAAATTGAGGATTTCCTTCTTCAACTATTTTTGCATTACCGTCTTCATCACAATCAATAGCAGAAAAAGTAGAATAACTAATTTTTCTTATCTTACATACTGGTAATGAATTCATAATTGTTTCACAGGCAACTCTTATGTCAGATTGTGCCTCTATAAATTTCAAAAGCATAGTTGCGGTCATACTTGCTAATATATTAGCCTTTATACCACTTCCAAGCCCATCAGATAAAATGGATATTACTCTGCCTGTTTCTTTATATCTCTTAGTTACAAAATAATCACCATAAGCATTTTGATTATATTTTTTCTTTTGACTTGAACCAATATCTATAAACACTACTTATCCTCACCAGGCTTATTTTCATAGTCTTGTGCTATTGAGTTTAAAAGAACCTCTGTTTCAACCATATGTTCACCCAAAAGACAAGCTATTTCTTGAACTGTTGCAATATTTTTAGTAATAACCTCTCTGGCTTTTTTTGCAATTTTTTCTCTATCCATTTCAGATTTTGTCACATCAGTAATAACAGCCCCTGCAATTTCACCTGACTCAATAGTAAAAGCACTAATATCATATAATTTATCACCAATAGAATAATGTTCTTTATGAATATCTTGTCCCGATTTTAGTGTAGTTTTAAAAATATCTCCAAAAGGAACTATTCTATCTATAGCAGCACCTTTAAGCCCTTCATCTCTTGCCGAGAAAACATCATACATATCAGCACAAAACATTTTCATAAACGCATCATTTGTCTCAAGTATAGAATAATTCTTATCAACCATAACTACTGCAGCTGGCATACATCTAACAAGAGCAGCAGCTTTTCTTACTGCTATTTTTCTCATATAAGAAACACACATAGCAGGTTCTGCATCACCAGCAATTAATGCATTAACGAAATCACGACACGTAGAATATCCGCACCCGCTACAATTTAACTCATCTTCTTGTGTATATTTACTTATCTTCCTTAATGCTTCATCTATTTGATCAATAGTATATTTATGCTTTTCTACAGGCTGCGGTTTATAATCTTCACTAACTACAACTTCAGGTTCTATTGGAACATTTTCTCTATATTTTGTTGTAGTAAGAACATCTGATGTTACAGCTATAACCCCTCTTTGCGTCGACAGACAAGGGCCATTTACACAGCCCCCTTCGCAACCTAAAGCTTCAATAAAAATTTTTCTGCTTAATTTATCTTCTTCTATACCATCTAAAGCTTTATCAAAATTTTTAATAGAACTTATACTAATTAATGAAACTTTATTTTCATCTATTCCCACTTTTCTAATTGTTTCATTCATTCCGCCTTCAATAGGATAAAGAGCCCCTTCATATGCACTTCTTGGAACAAAATCAGCATCTTTATCTTCTTCAATATCATGAATATTAATATATTCATCTTTCAACCACATATTTAATTCTTCAAAAGTTAAAGAAGCATTTATCAAATCTTGATGAGAATCAGACTCTCTTTTCTTGGCAATACAAGGACCAATAAAAACAATAGCTATATCTTCACCTAATGTTTTCTTTAACAATCCGGCATGAGTTAATGCAGGAGATACTATAGGTACAATATTTTTAGCAAACTTAGGTTTATACATCCTAATATAATCTACAATAACAGGACAAGCACTTGATATAAGCATTTCATTTTTATCTGAAGAATTTATAATTTTAGCACATTCAATAGAAACTTCCTGTGCCCCAAGCGCAGTTTCACTTACACCTTCAAAACCTAACTTTTTAAGAGCAGATATCATTTTTTCTTTTTTGACATTATATACTCCAACCCAACTTGGAGCTAATGAAACATATACTTTCTTGTTTTGCAAAAATAGTTTTTTAACTTTATCTATATCATTTCTAACTCTTTTTGCACCAGAAGGACAAACTATTACACAATGCCCGCAAGCTACACAACGTTCACCTATAACATAAGCGCTATTATCTTGTATTTTTATAGCTTTTACATGGCACTCTCTTATACATTTATAACAATCATGACACTCATTTTTTAAAGTATAAACAGGATACAAATTATTCATTATTTACCTCTTAAAATTTCAATAATTTTTTCGGCAGTGACATTATTATAAGTTCGACCATTAACAATAATATTTGGACCTTTTTCACAGATATTTTCGCATCTTGCACCATAAACTTCAATTTCAGCATCAAGATTATTTTCTTTTATATAATTTTCAATAAATTCAAGATTTTCAGCATTACCACGGGCATAGCAAGAACTTCCCATACATATTTTAATTTCTGTTACCATTATATTTCCTCTTTGAACAATATTTTACCATATTTTTAATATTCTTTGATGAAATATAAAAAAGATAATATTAAATATTTCTATTTTTTTAATAACTTTATAATTTAATCAAGTATCGCAATTTAATACCGTCCCATCATCTATAAAACATTACTCGCCTTTGAAAAACATCAATCAATTTCGTTTTTCTCCGGATACAAGATTACTCAAAGACAATGTTTTTGGTTTTTTTGTAAAAAAATCACTCACATTTTCATCTTATCTTGACTTTTTCTCGAATATTTTTATCTCAAAATTAAAAATAAAACTATTTATCTTCTACCCCATGATTAACCGTAAATTGAAGAAAATTACCAATTAAATTTTCATTCCAGACCTGAATATCATTCTTAACATTGAGAACACAAGGAGTGAAATTCCAAATATATTTAATTCCACAATTAACTAAAAAATCTGTAACTTCTTGAGCATATGCTCTTGGAACAGTTAAAATTGCAATTTTAACATCTAATTTTTTAGCCAAATCAGCAAGTTCATTAAGATGAAAAACTTCTTTATCATTAACTTTTAGTCCTATTTTTAAAGGACTGTTATCAAATAAAGCTGATATTTTAAATCCATAAGCTTCAAAATTATCATACTTAGCTAAAGCCATACCAAGATTACCAGCACCAACAATAAAAGCAGTCTTAACCTTTTTAAATTTTAAAGTTTCTTCAATTAAAATTTTAAGTTCACGAGCTCTATAACCAACCTTACATTTACCCTTATAATTAAGAAGAGCAATATCTTTTCTTACTTGAGTATTATCCATATGAAGCAAATCCGCAATTTGAGGACTTGAAATATACTCAATATTTTTTTCTATGTAATCAGTCAATATACTATGATATAAAGTAAGTCTGTTAATAACCTTATCTGAAATTACTTTTTTCATAAAAACCTCAAAAAAGAAGAGGAACGTAATAACGTTCCTCTTCAAAATAATAATTATACTACACCATTGTAGGCGTCAATATAAATTTTCTTAATATCTTCCATAAATGGATATACAGGGTTAGCACCTGTGCATTGATCATCATAAGCTAATTCAACCAAAGTATCAAGATTAGCCATAAATGTCTTTTCATCAACACCAAATTCTTTTATAGATTTTGGAAGATTAATGTTTGTCATTAATTTATCAATAGCATTTAACAATAGCTCAACTTTTTCATCATCATTCTTACCACCCAAGCCTAATTCATCTGCTATTTGACCATATTTCATCTTAGCACATGGGAATTTGTATTGAGGGAATATTGCTTGCTTTTTAGGCGCATCAGATGAATTATATTTAATAATTTGTCTGATTAATAAAGCGTTAGCAACACCATGAGGAACGTGATACATAGCACCAAGTTTGTGAGCCATTGAATGGCATAATCCTAAGAATGAGTTAGCAAATGCCATACCAGCTATTGTTGCAGCATAGTGCATTTTTTCTCTTGCAATAGGATCATTAGCACCTTCATTATAAGAACGTTCTAAGTATCTGAATATTAATTTTGTTGCTTCTAAAGCATTAGAATTTGTAAAGTTTGTTGCCATACAAGAAACATAAGCTTCTACTGCGTGAACTAATGCATCAATACCTGATGAAGAAGTTAAACCTTTTGGCATACCGTCAACAAAGTTAGGATCAACAATTGCCATATTCGGAGTTAGAGCATAATCAGCAATTGCATATTTAACATGAGATTCATCATCTGTAATAATAGCAAATGGAGTTACCTCAGAACCTGTACCTGATGTTGTAGGAATTGCAACCATCATAGCTTTCTTTCCTAATTCAGGAATTGAACAAATTCTCTTTCTAATATCCATAAATCTCATTGAGATATCTTCAAAGTTTGTATCAGGTTGTTCATACATTAACCACATAATTTTAGCAGCATCCATAGGAGAACCGCCACCTAAAGCAATAATTACATCAGGCTCGAATGGTCTTAATATTGATAATGCTTGGTTAATTGTAGATAAAGTAGGATCAGGTTTTACATCAAAGAATACTTCATGTTCAATACCAATTTCATCTAAAACATTAGTAATGCTATCAACAGCACCTGAATTAAATAAGAATCTATCTGTAACAATGAAAGCACGTTTTTTACCAGCTAATTCACGGAGAGCCAAGTCTATAGCACCTCTCTTGAAGTATACTTTTGAAGGAACTTTAAACCATAACATATTTTCTCTCCTTTCAGCAACTGTTTTGTAGTTCAACAAGTTTTCAACTCCAATATTACCTGAAATTGCATTTTTACCCCAAGAACCACAACCTAAAGAAAGAGATGGTTCAAGTTTAAAGTTATATAAATCACCAATACCACCTTGAGAAGAAGGAGAGTTGATTAAAATTCTACAAGCAGGCATTTTTTCAGCATATTTATCTATTCTTTCTTTAGATCTTTCATCAGTATATAAAACAGCTGTATGACCTGCACCACCTTTAATAACTAATTCATAAGCCATTTCAGAAGCTTGTTCAAAGTTTTTTGCTTTATACATTGTAAGGATTGGAGATAATTTTTCTCTAGAAAATGGATCATCCCAATCTACAGCAGGTCTTTCGACTAATAATATTTTTGCATTATCCGGAGTTTTAAATCCTGCAAGTTCAGCTATCTTATGAGCAGGTTGACCAACAATAGCAGGATGAGCTGTACCTCTTTTTGGATCTATAAATGGAAGATCTATCATTTTCTTTTGTTCAGCTTTATTTACAAGATAAGCTCCTCTATATTCAAATTCTTTTTTAACTTCTTCATATACACTGTCTACAACAACAACAGATTGTTCAGAAGCACAAATCATACCATTATCAAAAGTTTTTGACATAAGAATTGAAGAAACAGCCATTTTAATATCAGCAGTTTCATCTATAACTGCACAAGTATTACCAGGACCTACACCTAAAGCAGGATTACCTGATGAATATGCAGCTTTAACCATGCCAGGGCCACCTGTTGCAACGATACAAGAAATAGATGGGTGTTGCATTAAAGTATTTGAAAGTTCAATAGATGGAACATCTATCCAACCTATAATATCTTCAGGTGCACCAGCTTTAACTGCAGCATCTAATACTAATTTTGCAGCAGCTATTGTACATTTTGTTGCTCTTGGATGAGGAGAAAAGATAATAGCATTTCTTGTTTTTAATGCTATTAAAGATTTAAAAATAGCAGTAGAAGTTGGATTTGTTGTAGGAATAATACCTGCGATTACACCTAAAGGTTCTGCTACAATTTTTATTCCATTAGCTTTGTCTTCTTTGATAATACCGCAAGTTTTAGCATTTTTATGCTTATTATAGATATATTCAGAAGCAAAGTGATTTTTAATAATTTTATCTTCCAAAACACCCATACCTGTTTCTTCAACAGCCATTCTTGCAAGAGGGATACGAGCTTTATCAGCTGCAGTAGCTGCTGCTTTAAATATTGCATCAACTTTTTCTTGTGAGAATGTTTCGTAAATTTTTTGAGCTTTTTTTACTTTAGAAATAAGAACTTCCAATTGTTCTAATGTTTCAACAGCATTAGGTTGAGTTAAAGCTTTTTCTAAAGATTCAACAGTTTTTTTACTTTTTGTTGTCATAATGTTTCGAATCCTTTCGTGATTAAAATCTCTATTAAAAGAAAAACATAAACAATATATGATGTCAACTAATAAAGCTATTAAGAATATATAAAGAATTTCAAAAACTCAATATTTTCCGTCTATGGATTTAATCTGGTATCACAATTTGTTACCGAGTCATACTCACTAATAAAGTACTCACATTTTAAAAACGCCACTCAAAAAAATTCACTCACACTTTCAGTTTATCGTGAATTTTTTCTCGGACAACTTAATATTAATTATCTCTTTAAAAAAGAATAATTTTAGAAAGAGAAAGGGGCTTTTTAGTATAAACTAAAAAGCCCCTTTCTCTTAATTATTTTTATGCATTAATATTTAATCTATCAGCTTCTTCTGTTGTCATTGGACCATCTTGTTTTAAAATATTAGCGAAATAATCTAGTTTATCAGTTAAAGCAGATCCTCTTCCATTATGTTTTGCCTTTAATGCCTTGCTATAAGCATCTGCAATATTTAACCCTTTACCTTGAGAAAGGTTTTGAAAATATTCACGTTCATAATCAGAAGAAGCTCTATAAGACCAATTACCATCTAAAGTATTTGGAACATTTATTCTCCTTCTTGAACCTAATATATCAGGTAATGTTGCAAATTGATTTTTTGTTGTAAATAATTCAGCAAAAACAGCTTCTGAAAGTTTTTGTTGAGATTGTTCAAGTTCATGCTTATTCAAATGTAAATCTTGAGACAAGTATCCTGCACGTTCTTTTCCATTTTCAACTTGTTCTAAAAGACTATAATCATCATGAGTTCCTGGTCCTATTGTATAATCACCCGGATTCATATTTTGATATTTATTGCTACCTTTAGATTCATAATATTTAACTCTACCCCATTGTTCTCCACCATATCTCGTAATATGAATTAAAGTAGTGCCTAAATTTTTAACTGCATCCAAAGAATCGTAAGAATTTCCTCCTAATAATTCCAATAAAATTTTATTATGAGGAACATGATTTTTATCAGCAGCTTTTAAAATTATATCCTTAATTATATACTGTCCATTATTTCTAATTTGAGGCTGATGATCTAATTTTCGTCCTAATTTATTACCATTGTTATCAAATACATCTTTACCATTATCATGCCATGGTTCACAAATCATAGGTTTAATTAACTGCCAAGCAGCATCTATTCTAACACCATCATATCGTTTAAAAAATAAATTAAACTTATTGTATAATAATTCTCCAGCTTCACCACCTAATTTATCAAAATTTATAGCTGGTGACCAGCAAGAATATTTACCATCGCCTATATCACAACCAAATTCATAATTTGGATAAAAAGCAGACTTATGAGCCCAAAAATCTTTTTGAGAAAATCCAATTTGACAATCACCATAAATATCAATACCTTGTGCATTAAATTTAGCTTTCGACTCTTTTTGCTGTTTATCAGCTATAAATTGAACAAATTCTTCAAAATCAACAACATTATTTCCGGCATCATCCGACACATATTTGAGTTCTGCTATCCTTGGTTGATCTCCTTCTTTAGTTGCAAAAATATTTTTATCCCTATCATTCCAAGTACGCATATCTTTTGAACCATTTGCAACAGCAGCTGCCTCATATAATGCATCTTTTTCTACCCAATAACTATTTTCCTTTTTAAATACTTCAAATTCCTTTTTTAATTTTGATCTTCCATCAAGATTTTTAAATCTGCTATATGCTTTTTGAAGCATTGCTCTTTGACCATCTTGAGCAAAAACATTATCATAATTTACACTCTCTGAGTTTGAATTTCTTGTCATAAAAGGAGAGTTTAAATCTTCTTGAGTCAACAATGAACCATAGCTTTCTTCTTGAAGTTTTGTTAAATCTATTATGTGCATACCTAAAGAAAACCCGGTACCAGAATATGGGGAACGGACATAATTAGATATTTCTCCTTGTGGTTGCAATTGAATAGAGTTAATCCCACACATAGATTTTAGAAAACCTGCAAGTTTCTGTGCATCTTGAGAAAAAGTTGTACCAATTCCTGTATCTTTTTCTAATGATGGAACACTAAAATCAAATATGGTAGCTGTTGTTTTATCTAAATTTAAATTTTTTCTTGCCTCTTTTTGAACCTTCTCGTATTCACTTCTTTCTCTTGAATTTAATGCTCTACCAAAAGATGCAGAATAATTAATGTTTGAAATTTTCATGCACATACTCCTAAACTAAAGACCTGTCTATATAATAACCGTAAAAAAAAAAATTGCTATTTCTTTACAATTTTTATTAAAGATTCTTTTCACGACTTAAAATTATTTACCAATTTATAAAATTGAATTATTATAATAACGCACTAATTTGGATAAATAAATATGAATAAAAAAGAACTAAATAATTTATTCGGACATACGCTTGTTGAAACAGGAAGACAAATAAAAATGTACAACCTTAACATGTTTAAAGAAAAAGGTTATGATATAACTCCGGAGCAATTTGTTATTTTATCTTTTTTAGAAGATAATTCAAACTTACATCAAATGCAATTATGTGAATTATTATATAAAGACAGATCCAATATGGCACGTTTAATAGGCGTTTTAGAAAAAAAAGGACTAGTAAAAAAATTACCAAGTATTGATAAAAGACTTGTAAATAAAATTCAAATAACAGAAAAAGGGAAAAAATTAAAAGAAATAATAACACCTGATATTATGAATTCCAGAAAAAATTTTTTAAACAAAATTCCAGTAGAAGATTTAAATTGTTGTATCGATGTACTTTTAAAAATACAACATAACTTAAAAACAAAAAAGATGACTGATTAAATCAGTCATCTTTTTTCCCCAATTCCTTTTTAAGTCTGTAGTACGCCATTTACATTTTAATCAAGTAATGTTTCTAAAATACTTGCATTTTTTATAGCCAATGCATTTTCTTTAACTTTTTGCTTATGAATATATGTTCTTAGTGCTTCACGAATTAATTCACTTCTTGTACGATTTTCTCCTTCAGCAACTTCATCAATTTTTGTTAAAAATTCTTCGGGCATTGAAATTAAAACTCTAGCCATTTTATTTATTCCTCATATTTTGCTCTCGTACATATATAAAAACAATTAAGGAATAAAAATTGCATAAAAAGTATATAAAATATGCAAACCCCCATATTTTATAAGAGATTTGCATGTTTACATTTGTTTACATTATAAATCTTCATCTTCAAACCCGGGAGAACGTGTTGGCAAATTTTTATAACCAGGATTTGAGTATACCGCTTTTTTTATATATTTATTTGTATAATCTCCCTTTTCAAAAAGTTTTTTTAACATTATTTCTCTTGTAACTAGAGAAGAAGGATGTTTTAAAACAGAAGGGTTTTTTTCAGAAAGTTTCATCCAAGTAGCAGCTTCTAATGTCCAAGCATAAGTTTCTTCATTCAATGAATTAAATTCGTCTTGATGAATTGCCTCATGTGCAAGTAATGCAGCTATTGCTTCAGGAGGAGAATTTCTATGTTTTTCATTTATATATATATACAATGTATTTTTCTTTTTCCAACCTATTGCATCAAATGAAGCATATTCCTGATTTATTTCCGCAATATTTTTAAATTCAATTTTAAAAGGCTTTTCTGTCAAATTATTACCCATTAAAGCTCTATAAGAATACTTTGAAATATTTTCAGTCTGCATTAGTTCTAAAGCTTGCATTACTGCACCATCTTTAGTTACCTTTTTATATTTTTTTGCATATGCATCTGTGTCAAATTCTGGTTTATTAACACTCATCCCTTCTTTCATTTGTACAGATTTAAGTTTATTTTCATCTAATGCTGCAGGAATTTCAGACGCACAAGAGAAACTATTTATAAAAATAATTAAAAATAAAAATGAAATAATATTTTTTTTAATCATAATTTTCCAACTCTTAACTATTCAATAAACATTATCACTTATTTAAATATTAAGGACAATTTTTTTAAAATCAAATTTACAATTAATACAGAAAAGTACTTATTTATCATACATAAGTGAGATTTGTAAATTTAAATTAAGACATATTTTAGGTAATCATAATAAAAAATAAATGTATATAAAACTAAACATAAAATGGATTTTTATTTGAATTATTGTAAAATTTAATATATCCTTTTCATGATTGATTAGGGTGGTTTAAATAGTAATTAACTTATAAGAAAAGAGCAGGATATGGAACAATATAATGATAATGTATATTTAATAGACTTAGGAGAAATAAACACTGCTCCTGAAATTATATTTGAGTTAAGCTCTATTCTGGACAAAGAAGAAGCAAAAAATAAAAGAATTTGTTTGAAGTTAGGAAATGTAGATTTAAATCAGGCACAAATATTAAGTATAAAATCATTAATAAGCGGTATTGACTCAATATTATCAAGCATTGATACAAAATCGATAGAAACAGAAAAAGTCGCTCTTTCTTTAGGAATAATAGTATCAAATATTTCTGCGGAAAATTCACTTGAAGTAGCTCCAACAATGCCTTATAAAACAGCAGACGAATTAAAAGAAGAAATTTTATCTCAAGAACAAAAACAATCAGATATTGAAGAAGATTATAATATTGTTGAGGAAGTTGAAGAATCAGGAGAAAATAATTCAGAACACAAACCGGAAATTGATGAAAAAACCGTTAAAGAAGAAATAAAAGAATCTGAACAAAATCCTCAACTTGAACAACAAAAAGAAGATTTTGATAAACAAAATAATGAAGAAATAAAAACAGAAGATAAAGAAGAAGTTTTTGATGAGCTTGATGTAATTTTTGGTTCTTCTCCTGCTAAAAATACATTTTTTGATATGGAATCAGAACAAAACAAATATGAAGAAAAAGAAGAATTATCAGACATTATCGTTCCTGAACAAGAATATACAAAAGAAGATATAGAGCTAGAATCATTTCCGACAAAATATATAAAACAAACAATACGTTCAGGTCAAGTAATTAATTATGAAGGTAACATAGTAATAATAGGAGATTGCCATCCGGGATGCGAAATAACAGCATTCGGAGATATTACCGTGTGGGGAATATTAAGTGGAATAGCCCATGCAGGAGCAGGAGGTAATCAAAAAGCAAGAGTTCGTGCTTTAAAAATGAATGCAATACAGTTAAGAATAGCAAATTGTTATTCAAGAAGACCTGATTCACTAAATACTGTATACATAGAAAAAACAAATTCCTTTACCCCAGAGGAAGCAAGAATTATTAACGGAGAAATAGTAGTATTTAAAATAAATGATTAAGGAGCAGATTAAATGGCAGGGAGAGTTATAGTAATCACATCCGGGAAAGGCGGCGTAGGAAAAACAACTACAAGTGCCAATATCGGAACTGCGCTTGCTAAAAATGGACATAAAGTTGTATTGGTTGATACAGATATAGGTCTTAGAAATTTAGATTTATTATTAGGACTTGAAAATAGAATTGTATACACACTTGTTGATGTTGTAGAAGAAAGATGCAAATTAAAGCAAGCTTTGGTAAAAGATAAAAAAAATCCAAATTTATGCTTACTGGCAGCAGCTCAAACAAGAGATAAATCATCCGTTAGTGCAGAGCAACTAAAGAAAATAACTGAAAAATTAAAAAAAGATTATGACTATATTTTAATTGATTGTCCTGCCGGTATAGAACAAGGATTCCAAACTGCTATAGCCGGAGCTTCAGAAGCAATTGTTGTAACAACTCCTGAAATGTCAGCTGTAAGAGATGCTGATAGAATTATAGGATTATTAGAAGCAGCTGATGGGATTGAAAGCTATAAACTATTAATTAATAGAGTTAGACCAAATATGATTAAGTCAAATGATATGATGAGCGTTGACGATGTAGTCAATATACTATCTTGTCAACCAATTGGTGTAATACCCGAAGATACAGGAATTATAACTTCTACAAACAGAGGTGAACCAATTGTTAATAACGAAAAATCTTTAGCAGGAAAAGCATATATAAATGTTGCAAGAAGAATTAATGGTGAAGATGTTCCTTTTCTTGATATTGATGAACCGAAAAATCTGGTAGGAAAGCTGAAAAAATTCTTATGCGGCCTAAAAAAGCAGGGAAAGGAGTAAGCTAATGAAAACACTTTTTGCTGATATCTATAATAAAATAATGGAATTATTCCAGATAGAAAAATCTGAAAATACTAGTGAATGTGCAACAAACAGACTTCAAGTTATTTTAATGCATGACAGGACAAAATTAGATCCTCTTATTATGAATAAAATGAGAGAAGAATTAATTGATGTTTTTTCTAAGTACGTAGTTATTAATAAGGAAGAGCTTGAAATTGGTTTAAAACAAGAAGGAGATGCTGCTGCGTTAATGTTAAATATTCCTATTGTTAGAGCCAAAACTGAAGCAGAATTAGAAGAATTAAGAAAAAAACTACAAGAAGAAGAAGAAAAAATTTCTGATGATGAAGATAATGATGAAGAAGGCAAAGAAGAAATTATTGATGGTGAAATTACAGAAGTTGTAATTGAGTCTACTGTTGAAGAAGAAGTTAATAACAAAAAACCAGAAGATAATGATAATGTTATAGTGGAAGAAGAAGAAGATAAAGAATAAAACTAACAACAATTTAAAATAAAAAGGGATAATTTTATTATCCCTTTTTTATTTATCATAATTTTATTTTAATCCATAAATTAATACCAATAATAAAATAAATGGAATAACAAACTTTAATAAAATTGAGAATACTTTCTTTAACATCAAATTTTCTGTTATTTCCTTTGTAAAATTATTAATGCACCAACCAGAAATCAAACAAATTAATAAAGTATTAAAAGGTAATAAAACGTTAGATGTAGTAAAATCTAATAAATCAAAGATTGTTTTATCAAAAAGTTTAATTCCGGATAATACACCAAAAGATAAAGTTGAAGGAATACAAATTAAAGCAATTATAATACTAACAATAACAGTTGCTTTTTTTCTTGATATATTGAAATTTTCAATAAAAGATGAAATAGCAGTTTCCATAATACTAATACCAGAAGTTATAGCAGCAAAGAATAAAAGTACAAAAAATATTACACCAAATAATTCAGGAAATGGAAGTTTCATAAAAATTTGCGGAAGAGAAATAAAAACTAAAGTTGCTCCGGCTGTTGGTTCAACTCCAAAAGAGAATACAACAGGGAAGATTACTATACCGGCAGTAACTGCTATTAAAGTATCAAAAAATATTAAAGTATATGCGGATTTAAAAATATTCGTATTTTCTTTCATATAACTACCGTAAGTTATTATAGCCCCCATACCAATACTAAGAGTAAATAAAGCCTGACCAAGAGCAATTAAAATCATACTTTTATTAAATTGAGAAAAATCCGGCTTAAACATAAATTCCAATCCGTTTTTAGCACCTGGAAGTGTTAATGCAAATACAGCCAAAAGAACTATCATCAAAGCAAATAGTGGCATCATAATATTATTAGCTTTTTCTATTCCACTATTAACACCTCTATATGGGAAAACTGCTGTCATTATCAGAAACAATAAAGTTAATAAACAAGGCATAATAATTTCTGAGCTATAAGACGAAAAATACTGAGCAAAATCAGGTGGTATATGATGTGCCAAGAAAATCCAAATATAATTTAAAATCCAGCCTCCTACCACAAAATAAAAGCAGGGAATCATCAACACTGTAATTACACATAGCCAGCCAAACCACTTAAATTTAGGATTTATCTCATTAAATGCACTAACTGTATCCTTTCTATATTTTTTTCCAATAGCAAGCTCACAACATAGAGGTATAATACAAATAAATGCTATTAACAAAAGATATGTAATTAAAAAAACGGCACCGCCATTTTTACCCATTATATATGGAAATCTCCAAATATTACCTAAACCTACAGCACTTCCCACTGTTGCAATTATAAAACTTATATGCGAACTCCATTGTGCTCTTTCTTTTTGCATACTTTTCTCCCAATTAATATTTCAAAGATATCATATTTTTTATAATTTGTTAAATCATATCAGATATTAATCTGTCCAAGGAAAATTTCACCATAAGCTTAAAGAGTAAATATTTTTTACCGAACAAACCAAAACATTTATTTTTAACCAAACTTGTATCCTTAGTAAAACGAAAGTAATTTAATTTATATAATCTTTCGGTGAAATACAATTCGGAATTATATTTCCTGTATTTTTATCTCTTACTTTATTAAAATATCCATCTATTAAACTTTGGGTAAGTCTATCGGTATATTCCAAATCTTCTTTTGTTTCTATAGGGAAGTCATCTGTATAATCAATAACTTGTTTTGCCAAATCAAGAAGCAACGCTGCAGCTTTTTCATCAAATTTACCGGTTAAAGGATTAAAAACATTTGAAAGAGCAGACTCAAAAATTTGAGTTGTATCATCAACTTCAATTATATTAGCCAATTTAAGCATACAATCCATAATTTGTTTTTCATTAGCTCTATCACAAGCAGTAAATGATTTTATAATACTGCTTCTATGTGAAACTAATTTTTCAGGCATAAAAACACTTGTTGTATATATAAGTCCAGTTAATGTTTCAGCAAAATCTAAATCAATCTTACCTTTTTTAGATTTTGCTTCTTCTACAATACTATGAGATAAATCATAAGGTACAGCATCTCCATAGCTTGATTGAATTTCTTCAATCGTATTAACCAGTTTTGTTTTTCTTTCCAAATCAGAAAAATCATAACCATCTTTTGTTTGACATATATCAAACAAACAAACAGTTCTATTTAAAGCTTTAGTGTATTTTTCTCCTAGAACTCTATCTCTTTGACTTAAATATTTTATTGCATAATCTTTTCTTAACTGTTCATTTTCTATACCATTAAAAAAATTAATAACAAAATTTTCAACAGGCGCAGATAAAGCTCCCATTAATGATTCAACAGCTTCATCATTTGATTTTAAGTAAGAAACATTAGTAGTTTTTGGACTTTTATTTTCTCCATTTATAATACCTTTAATAAATTTAAGTTCTTCATCATCTGCTTTTGTAAGTTCTTGCAAAGATGTTTTATAAGCAGATAAGAATGCCTGCAACGAAGTTTGATTAATATTTCCATCATCTGACAATAAAAATCTATTAATTATATTTCTATCTATCTTAAGATTATGAATCTCACCCGAATCTAATGGAATTTTACCAATAATTTTCGAAGGTTTTTGATTTTCATCAGTCAATAATAAAAATGGTATTTGAGAATTATCCTTTTCTGTTTTTCCAAAGGAAACATTATAATATGCTTTATATAGTTGAGGATTACAAACAGAAGCTGTTTGTTTGTATACATTATGATTTGATTTAGAATTAGATTTATTTATATTTTTACTATAAACATTTGGCTGATGATTTAAAACAAAATTATTATATATTCTCATAAAAGACACCTTTACTTAAATAAGTAAAAAATCTGAAGAGTAAATTTTGCTTAAATTTTAATAAATGTAAACCAAAGAGAAGTAAAAAATATGTGGGGTTGATTTTTTGTTTTCAGCATATAATAATAAGAACATAGCGCGGGATGGAGCAGTCTGGTAGCTCGTCGGGCTCATAACCCGAAGGTCGTTGGTTCAAATCCAGCTCCCGCAACCATTTCACTGGAAGTTTCAAACTTAGAAGCTTCCAGTTTTTTAGTCTTTTTAGGTTTTTCCAAAGACGTCCAAAACGGGTTAATATTAAACTTTACATTTACCGATTTTCTAACAGGGTCAAGGGTTACAGACTCAATACATTTTTCAATAAATGCTCTTTTTTCAGCAAAGGAACTATGGGTTAATAGCTTAGAACCCTCATGGCATAGTTGTTTGAGGTAATCGTAGGTTAGAATTTTATATCTGCTAGGCTTATTGTTCTTATCAATTTGAGCTTCTAATGTTTTTACTTCTT
>CALVED010000012.1 GCA_944326485.1 Candidatus Gastranaerophilales bacterium
TGCCGGTGTAGCTCAACGGTAGAGCAACGGTTTTGTAAACCGTAGGTTGTAGGTTCGATTCCTATCACCGGCTATTTATAAATTGAACATTGTAAAATTAAATAAAATGGGTAGATGGCCGAGTGGCTAAAGGCGACAGACTGTAAATCTGTTGACGCGAGTCTACGGTGGTTCGAATCCACCTCTGCCCATTTCTTTTTTGAGCCCTTGTGGCGCAGTGGTAGCGCACTCCCTTGGTAAGGGAGAGGTCACGGGTTCAAGTCCCGTCAAGGGCTATTAAAAAACCTAAAATTAAAAATATAGGATAAGTAGAATAATTACAAAAAAAGGAGTTTAAACTCATGGCACGCGAAAAGTTTGAAAGAAACAAACCGCACGTTAATATTGGTACTGTAGGTCACGTTGACCACGGTAAAACAACATTAACTGCAGCAATCACATCTTGTATGGCAGCTGTTGGTAAAGCTCAAGCTAAAAAGTTTGACGAAATCGATGCAGCTCCTGAAGAAAAAGCTAGAGGTATTACTATCTCTACAGCTCACGTAGAATATGAAACAGATGCTAGACACTATGCACACGTTGACTGTCCTGGGCACGCTGACTATGTAAAAAACATGATTACAGGTGCAGCTCAAATGGACGGTGCAATCCTTGTTATTGCAGCTACTGATGGTGCAATGCCTCAAACTAGAGAACACATTCTACTTGCTAGACAAGTTGGTGTTCCTAAATTAGTAGTTTTCTTGAACAAATGTGATATGGTTGAAGATGAAGAATTACTAGAATTAGTTGAAATGGAAGCTAGAGAATTATTATCTAAATATGAATTCGATGGCGATAATACACCATTTATCAGAGGTTCAGCTTTAAAAGCTTTAGAAGCAGTTCAAGCTAATCCTACTATTGGTAGAGGTCAAGATAAGTGGGTTGATAAAATTTGGGAACTTATGGATGCAGTTGATACTTGGATTCCAACCCCAGAACGTGATGTAGATCAACCATTCTTAATGCCGATTGAAGACGTATTCTCTATTACTGGTCGTGGTACAGTTGCTACCGGTAGAGTTGAAAGAGGAAAAGTTAAAGTTGGTCAAGAAGTTGAAATAGTTGGTTTCGGCGAAACTAAAAAAACAACTGTAACTGGTGTTGAAATGTTCAGAAAACTTCTTGATGAAGGTATCGCTGGTGATAATATTGGTGCTTTATTAAGAGGTATTGATAAAACTGATGTTCAAAGAGGTCAAGTTCTAGCAGCTCCTGGTTCTATTAAACCTCATACTAAGTTTACTGCTAACGTTTATGTTTTAACTAAAGATGAAGGTGGTCGTCATACTCCATTCTTCCCTGGTTATAGACCTCAATTCTATATCAGAACAACTGATGTAACAGGTTCTATTAAATTCGATGGTGAAATGGTTATGCCTGGTGATAACGTAGTAATGGATGTTGAACTTATTTCTCCAGTTGCTATTGAACAAGGTATGAGATTCGCTATCAGAGAAGGCGGACGTACTGTTGGTGCTGGTGTAGTAGACAAAATTATTGAATAATAATTTTATTTGATATTTTAAGAAACCGAACATTGTTCGGTTTCTTTTTATATAAAATTTTTTAAGAAAATTCAATATATTACTAAATTTAAAAAAAATTGTTTGCTGTTCGAAAAGAAATTCACGATAAGCTGAATGTGTGAGTGAATTTTTTTACAAACGAACCAAAAACTTTGTTTTTGAATAAGCTTGTATTTGTAGTGAAACAAAGGTGAGTAGAGTTTTAAATGGTGAGTATTTTATTAGTGTGAATGACTTGCTAATAAAGTGCTATACTAGATTAAATTATTTTAGATTACCTGTAATTTTAATAAAAATAATAGAGTATACATTTATAATTCTATTTTATTATTTTGCCTAATTTTCTTGTAAATATTTTTTAATATTTTAACAAAAAAAAAAATACTCAAATTTTGAAATAATTGTTGTTGAGTGAGATAATTATTTTGAAAATACAAGGAATTAGCAACTTTTATAATATATTAAAAATTAATAATACACCATCTGAAACAAATAAAACCAATCAAACCAATCCTTTTAAAATTAGAAATTCCTTAAATGCAGATGTTGTAAGCTTTTCTGCAAAAAAATATGATGCGGATAGTATTATTAATCCTACTAACCATTGCGCATATTGTGGGTGTAAAGTATATACAGATGACCAATTAACAAGTATTGCAAAAGAAATGCTTTCTTCAAAAGCATATAGACTCCAAGGTAAAATAAAAAGTGTTTTAGAAAAACTAGAAGGTGCTAAATATTCCCAAGAAATTGCTGTTGCAAAACGTCTTGAAAATGCCGATCAAATTAATTTTTTTAAAAATTTTCTGGATATTTCTTCTAAAAAATCTTTCCTTAGAGGTGATGCAATTTTTCAACAAGTTTATTCTTTAAGTAGTGATGAAGCATTGGAACTTTTAGTAGAAAATCTTCATCCTTTACAAAGAACAATTGATCATATATCGCCCCAGAATCTTGCACAAGATAATAATAGTGCTGATATTAATTTAGTTGAAGCTTGTTATTGTTGTAATCACGACCTAAAGAAAGGTTCTTCTTTTGAAGAGTTCTATACTATGTTCCCTTCGATTAAAAATAATATGCCTGAAGATAAATTTCAGTTCGCAGTTTCTAAGCTTCTTGATTCTTCAAAATCTGATATACTGCAAAGATTATCGGCATCTAATATGTTAAAATTACTAGAACGTTTATTTATTCAGAGGACAGAAGCATCTAATTATCTTGATTCTATTGATTTTAGAATCAAAAATAGTAAAAATGATATTTTATCTTCTATCGGATCTTGTAAGGATGAAATTTCACAAAAAAGAAAAGAAATTAGTGAGTTGGAAAATCAATATGAAAGTTTAAGACAAGACTCTGAATATGTTGCTTTACTAACACGTCTTAATTATCAATCACAACTTGATTCCCTTCATGATATTATTCAGTCTTTAAGAGAAAAGAGACAAAAAACAAGTAATGCAATTAATGATATTAAAAACCCAAAACGTTCTCAGAATAAAAAAAGAGATGAATTAACTCCTGAACAAAAAAAAGCAAGAATAGACGACTTAAAAGCTCAATTAAATAATTTATCTTCTCAACTTGATTCACATTTGCAAAAAGAAGCTGAATTGACTTCTAAAATCAAAGAACTTGATTCAAAATTCCCAACAATTGAAATGTTGCAAAGAGAGAAAAATAATTTAAGCCGATTAATTGAAAAGCATAATAGATTAAAAGCTGTTTTGTCAGAAATAGCTTCCTTGAATGATAATTATTCAAAACTAAATACAGTTGAAACGCAGTTAAACACTGAATTATCTTCTATTGTTATTTCAGGAATAGACATTGAATCTTGTACTGAAGAAGAGCGCAAACAGTACGAAAGATTTTTATCTTTAATTGATTCTCTTAAGTATATTGAAGAACATCCAAATGGTGGTGCGATTAAAGTTCTAATTAATACTTCTGCAAAAATTCAAATTAATTCTGAACTTGAATCCTTGAAAGATAACCCTTTAGTTATTGAACATAGAGCTAAGGAAAAGTATGCAAGTATCTCTTCTACTTTAGAAAGTACAAAGAAACAAATAGAAAGTATTGAAAAACAAATTGATACACTTGAGCAAGAAAAACAAAGTTTATCTGTTGAGTGCTCTGAAATTTCTCAAAGTGAGGCTAAATCTAAGTTAGTTCAAGTATCAGCTCAAATTAGAAATTTAGTTGAAAAATCAAATTATTTAAAAATACCACAATTAATTAATACGCTTAAGGCAGAAATAGCTCTATTAGAATCTACTATTAATGATTTGCAGGATAAAAAAGCTCAAATTGAGTCAATGTATGAGTCTGGAACTTAATAATTGTAATAAATTTGTTTATTTTGTTTTTCTAAATTATTATTTTATTATGGGAGATTATTAAAAAATGCATTTTTCATATAAAATATTAGTTTTGGATGATGATAAATTAGTTACTTCTTCTTTAAAATCTCTTTTCTCTTTGGAAGGTTTTGATGATGTTGTATTCTTCAATAATCCTTTTGATGCTGTTAGATATTTAGAAGAAAATAATCGGGATGTTATTATTTCTGATTTTATGATGCCTAATATGGATGGTATTGAATTTCTTTCTAAAGCAAAAAAAATATGTCCAAATTCAAGTACTATCTTGCTTACCGGTTATGCTGATAAAGAAAATGCAATTAAAGCTATAAATGATGTTGGTTTATATAAATACATTGAAAAACCTTGGGATAATGATGAACTTATTATAAATGTGAAAAATGCTTATGAAAGAGCTCATTTAATTGATACTCTTGAAATTAAGAATAAAGAACTTGAAAAATATTCTAAACATCTTGAAGATTTAGTAAAACAAAAAACAGCTGGAATTATTGAGATGAATGAAAAGCTTTCAGCTGTTATAAATAATTGTGCTGATGGTATTATAATTTTTTCTTCTAATCAACAAGTTTTAGACGTTAATCCTGCTTGTGAGTCTTTGTTTGGACTTTCTGAAGAAATCTTCAAATCGAAATATGTATATGATTTATTTCTATCAAAAAATATTTCTTGGGAAGATGTTTTTTCTCAAAAAGATGAAAAACTTTTACGTGAGATAGAAGTAACTAATGCTGTTAATGGTAATAAAATACCAGTAGAAATAAGTTGTGCATTTATTCCTCCAAAAACAGAAAAGGAATTAGGAAGTTATGTTTTTGTTATAAGAGATGTTAATTTGCAAAAAGATATGGAAAGATTGCGTGAAGATTTCATTGCTACTTTAACTCATGATTTAAGAACACCAGCTTTGGCATCTATTCAAACATTAGAATATTTTTTGAATGGTACATTGGGAAATTTAAATGATAAACAAAAAATGCTTCTTTCTACTATGAAAAAAAGTAATGAAGATATGTTAGGTTTAATAAATACATTGCTTGAAGTTTATAAATACGAAGCAGGCAGATTGCATCTTGTTAAAACTTTATTTGATTTTGATAATCTTTTAGATGAATGTATTGCTCAAATTGAACCTATTGCTTTAAGTAAAAATCAGAAAATTGAAAAATTATTTATTAATCCTCAAAAGGTGCAAATTTTTGCTGATAGAAATGAAATAAGAAGAGTTATTATTAATCTTATAGGAAATGCCGTCAAATATACACAAAATGGCGGATTAATACAAGTAAAAGCTGAAATTGATGGAAATGATTTGAAATTTTCTGTTAAAGATAATGGTGAAGGAATTTTTAAACAAGATATACCGAAATTATTTAAAAGATTTTCTCAAGGAACACATGAAAAACGTTCTATTAGTACCGGACTTGGTTTATATTTATCTAAACAAATTATAGATGCTCATGGCGGTAAAATCTGGCTTGAAAGTGACAAAGGTAAAGGAAGTGAGTTCTTCTTTATTTTATTAGATGCTGTTTTGCAAAAAAAGGAGGATGCTTTATGGACTGTTTAAAAGTATTACTTGTAGAAGACCATAAAATGGTTCGACTAGGTCTATCTCTTGTTTTTGAACATTCCGGGGAAATTGAGCTTATTGGTGAAGCTGAAGACGGTAAAAAAGGAGTTGAACTTGCACTTGAATTAAAACCGGACGTAGTTTTAATGGATATTGGTTTGCCTGAAATGGATGGTATACAAGCCACTACTATAATAAAAAAAACTAATCCTGATATTAAAGTTTTGATTTTTACTTCACGTGAATCTGATGACGATGTATTTGATTCATTATCGGCTGGTGCTGATGGTTATATTATGAAAGGTGCTAATGAAGATCAGATGATTAATGCTATTAAAGCTGTTGCTGAAGGTACGGCTTGGCTTGATCCTGCTATTGCAAGACTTGTTTTATCTAATGTTAGAAGATATTCTTCTACTTCTTCGGTTGTTAGTTCAAGTTCTTCTATTAATAAAAATATTTCTAAAGACATATATGGGCTTACAGATAGAGAACTTGAAGTATTAGCACTTATTGTTGAAGGTATGAATAATACTCAGATTGCTAAAAAACTATTTATTACTTTATCTACAGCTAAGGCTCATGTTCATAGTATTTTGCAAAAGCTATATGTTTCTAATAGAACTCAAGCTACTATTCAAGCTGTTAAAGAAGGTTTAGTATAATGAAGAGATTTATTATTCTTTTCCTTTGTTGTACTTTATTCCCTTTTATTTCTTTTGCTAAAGAAAAAGAAAAACCGGATCCTCTTTATCTGTCTTCTCCTGCGTTAGAATTTAATGAAGAAGATTTAAATTCTTCTCAAAAAGTTATTGATAATAGAACTTTAGAAGAAAAAATAAGAGAAAAATTACATTTAAAACCTACAAAAAAGATATATTATCATAATATTGATAAATCAAATCAGCCTATTACTGTTGATGATTATTATAAATTAGCAAAAGATATAAAGCGTTCTGAATTTGAAATACCTGAACCGATTTTTACTTCTCCTGCTGATATAATTATGCCTGATCCTCATTTTAGAGTTATTCGGTTTAACACACCTCCAGGTCAGAGAAATATTGATATTTCACGTATTGTTGCAGAAAGAACAGCTGTTTCTGCCGGTATTTTATCTCCTGACAATACAAAAATGGTTTATACAAAATGTTTCTTTTATCCTAGGTTTAATCAGACTTCTTCAAGTGCATACTTTATTCCTGTTAAAGAAACATCTGATGCTTATAAAGCTTTATTTATGACTAATGTTATGCAAGAAGAAATAAACCCTATTGTAAATGTTGGTATGGATGAACTTGTTAAGTATCAGTTTAGAACTTTATTTCCTATTGATTGGTCTAAAGATAGTTCTAAAATTGCTTTCAAAGAAAAAGTTGGTTCAAATCTTCAAGAAACATGGCAGACAAATGTAATTATTTATGACTTTAAAACAAAAGATTGGAAACGTTTAACTGCAGTTAGGGAAGCTATTATTTATTGGTGGCGACAGAATAAACAAATTGAATTAAAAGATTATATGTGGGATATTTTTCCTGTTGGATGGGAAAAATCTAATCCTGACAGATTGGTTGTTTATGCTTATGCTTTTACTAAGAATAGACCTCTTTTCCTAGGAACTTGGAGTATAGACTATAATGAGGAAAAATCTAAGCTTATTTCAATTGATTCTACTGCAGTTGAAATAGATTTAAATGGTTTCGGTCTAAAAGAGATTAAATTGGAACATTAATTTAGTATTGTTTTTATAATATTAATGCTCTTTCTTATGTCTTCTTCTGTAAACATCTCTAAAACATAACTTGGATTTATATTTTGTTCTTTTATTGCATTAAAAATTTCAATAAAATCTAATGTTCCGTTTTCTAAATTTGAATGATCGTCGTTTTCTCTAAAATTGTTGTGAATATGTAAATGATATAGATTTTGTCCGTATGCTTTAATCCAATCAACAACCGTTGTATCTTTTGCATATAAATTTACGTGTCCTGTATCAAGGGCTAGTTTTAAATAAGAAGAGTCTACCTTCTCAAATAAATCAAGACAAAATTTAGGAGAAGTTTCAAAAACATTCTCTATTACTGCAATAATGCCTTCTTTTTCAAATTCTTTTATAAATTCTTTCCAAAAGGATACAAAGTTTTTCTTGAAGGCATCTATGGAACCATAATGCTTTGTTCCTTTATTGCCTGTATGAAATAATACAGTATCTGCTTTTATGCCTTTTCCTATCTCTAAAGATTGAAAACACCTTTTTTGTGCAATTTCTCGTAGCAACCAATCAGAACTTGCAACATTTACATCTGAAAACATTGCATGTAATGTAATTCTGTTTGGAAAACCTTCTAAATCCTTATTTAAAATCTCGATTGTATCTTCTACAGTAAGTTTTTTATCTTTATATAAAGGTACTCTGCTTATTTCTATACCGGTTTTAAGTTCTTTTGCTAGGTTTACTGATTCTTTTATTGTATTTTTTGCTGATGATGATATTAATATATTTCTTTTGTTATCTTTGTTTTTCATTTTATTTGTCCGCATTCTGAATTATATTTAAACTTAATTTATTTATAAAATCATTTACCATTTCTTCTAATAGTAAATTAATTTTCTCTTCTGAAAAATCTTCAAAATCATAAGTAAGTCTTTTTACTTCTGTTTCTTTTTCTTTCTCAAAATGTTTTATATCAATTAGAACTTTTATGTATGTTGGATATGTTATTTTTAACTCAGAATATAAGTCTTCTTTTTTTATTGAAAATTTGCTTTCATCTTCATTAATAAAATATTTAATTTCTAAATCTTTAAATTTATCAGATGTTTTTGTTTGTATTTGATAAAATATTGGTGCAACAATTTTTTCAAAATTTTTTATAAATTCTTTTTTAAATTCTTTAAATCGTTTCCCATTTTCATCTTTTATATCCATAATATTAACTGCTTCAGTTAAATTTGTATCATATAGATAATTAAATTCCTCATTATTTTCAATTTGTTCTTTTAATGATTTATATAAGACGCTTTCCATTTCTTCAAACGAAGTTGTTATTTCAGCAGCACAAGCATATATCTTACATTCTTCATTTAATGCTGTTTTAATCCTTGTCGCAACAGTCTTTGCTCCTGTTTTTCCAGAGTTATATAATATTAAATAAAAACCAGCTGACTTTCCATATGCTACTATATCATTCCCTCTGGGAATAGATTTGATTGTATTTGCAATTTTATACATATTGAGTCGTTTTTTATTTTGTGATACCGGTTTTATATACATAAATACAGTATTTTCAAGATTCTCTTCTATGCTTTTACTAAAGAAATTTCTTAAAACCATTGGGGTATATTCTTTTAAATATATTCCATTTTGTTTATCTACTATATTTGCAGATACTAATATTTCTTTATTAATATCAATTTGTTTATATAATACTGCTTTTTGAAGAGTTAAAAATATTCTCATTAATATAATTGAATCAGGATCAGAAATGAAGAAGAAATCATCTATTCCATTATCAAAAGCATAAAATAATTTCTCTTCATTTAAGTTATCAGTTATAAATAGTATAGGAACTTTGTCTAATGACTTTATTGAACGAATTTCTTTTATTATACTTACCGAATCTGTATCAGAACAGTATATAAGTATTAAAGAAGGTTGGGTTGTATTTAAAACTGATATTGATTCTATGTAGGATACAATTTTTATAGTGTCACATTCTCTTAACAACTTTATTTTATCTGCAATATGGTTCCCTACATCTGCTTTGTTTGTGATTATTAAAATTGATCCGGTTTTCAAATTACTCACCTGCTTTTTTTAAAACATACCTTTTTTTCTAAAATATACAACTACAGCTATTGATGTTATTACTGATAAAGCTACTACTATAAGAAAACCATATGGATTATGCCCGTATGGCACTCTGACATTCATTCCCCATAAACCGCCTATCATTGTAGGTATTGACATTATAATTGTAATTGCTGCCAAAAATTTCATTACTTGGTTTAAATTATTATTTATAATAGATGCAAAACCTTCCATCATTGCTTCTAAAATCATTCTGTGCATATCTACCATTTCGATTGCCTGACGTGTATCTATAATTACATCTTCAAGCATATCAATATCTTCTTCGGTTGTTTTTAAATAATTTAATGATGTTGATTTTGTCATTCTCATTATTTTTTGTAAAACTATGTCATTATCTTTCAAAGCAGTAGAAAAATATACTAATGTTTTCTGTATTTCCATTAGTTGAAATAGTGCTTTATTATTTGTTGCTTTTTGAAGCTCGTTTTCTATATTTTCTG
The DNA here is from genome assembly GCA_944326485.1 of Candidatus Gastranaerophilales bacterium. Classification (GTDB taxonomy): domain Bacteria; phylum Cyanobacteriota; class Vampirovibrionia; order Gastranaerophilales; family Gastranaerophilaceae; genus Avigastranaerophilus. Next base: position 9,849 of record CALVED010000012.1, read on the forward strand.
ATGTCCTATTTATTATATCCAGATATTTTAAATAAAATTTTACTGAACGATATAAGATTTTTAGCATAAACTCTGTTTTGTTTCTCGTGTCAAATGAATATGCTGTACTTTCATTAAATGATGCAAGTATATTATTATCTTTAGAACAAACTGTCATTATTGAGGTTGGGGTATATATAATACCTAACGGTAATGTATCAAAACAACCATCTTCTGTCATAATTGGTAAATTTGTAATGATTAAGGTATTACCATCTTCTATTTCAATACGCGACCTTTCATCTAAGTCTAATGAATTCCTTAGAAAGTCTTCATCTAGCCCTAAAACTAGTGATACTTGTTTTATCTCTTCTTCCGTAGGGTCAATTAGGCTGAACCAAGAACCAGATACAGCTTCACTTATGCTGAGTCTTGCAAGTGCTTTATTGTCTTCTGTTTTCAATATCTTTATCATTTTGCTTTTCTCAGTTGCTCTACAAATCAATTAAAACATAAAACTCACTATATTGGAAGCATTTATTTGTTCGAAAAATAATTTAATTACACTTACAATTTATAGTGATTCTTTTACAAAATGAACCCAAAACTTTGTTATTTAGTTAGTTTCTGTGCATAGTAAAATTAAGGCGAGTGATGTTTTTAGGTGAGTAACTTTTTAGTGCTTATGACTTGCTAACAAAGTGTAATATTAGATTAATTTAAAAAACAAGAAGCACATAATATAATTATGTGCTTCTTTCTTCTTTCTTTATTTCTTATTTTTTAATCTAATAATGTTTCTAATATTGCTGCATTTTTGTTAGCTAATGCATTTTCTCTAACTCTATTTCGATGTATATATGTTCTTAAAGCTTCACGTATTAATTCACTTCTTGTCCTATTTTCATTTATTGCTACTTTATCAATTTCTCCTAAAAAGTTTTCAGGCATTGAAATCAAAACTCTTGCCATATCTCTCTCCTTTATTAGTCTCTTATTATTAATAAGTTTTTATTTAGATATAAATTGACTAAAGTGTATATATTTTATCTATATTGTTAACATAACTTAATAATCTTTTATTCTAATATTTAGTCTATGAGAGTCTAATAATTGAGTTAATAGATTTTGATCAGTTGTTCCGCTCGCATTTAATAATCTTTTAAACTCTGAATTATTATATATAAAATGGTATTTTTGATTGTTATTTTTTATATTATACAAGGTTGTTAATTCTTCAGGTATTTTCATATAATATAATGCTATTTGATTGTTATTGTTTTTGTACAATTCATTATCAATACATAATAAAGTTAAAATAAAATCCAGTTCGGTTTTTGGTTGAGAAATATTTTTAGATTTTATATATCTTAAATATGCAATTGATGTTTTTCTTATATTCTTTATTGCATTAGGATAGACTATATTGGATAGTATTGTTTTAACTTTGTATTTTAATGCATTTGCTATTTCTATATCAGATATACCTTTTTGAGCTTCTGTCTTTGTTTCGTTTAGTAGTGTTAAAATTATCTCTAAACTTTTTGCGTCTATTCGACCTTGTATATAAAAATTACTTAGTACTTTCTCAAAATTTATCCAAAACATTGATAAATCACCGTCATTTTGAGAAATACAATTATCTAAGAGTGTTTTATAATTTGGAAATGTTTTTACTATAGCTTTGCTATAAAAATAGTCAAACAGCGGAATTCTTTCATTCTTTATAATTTCATTTTTACTTGTTAAATTATAAATAGCCCAATCTACTTCATTGAATTTCTTTGTTATAGTTTTCATTGGTCCTTCAGAAAGAGGAATGCCATAGTATGTTTGAATGTAATCGGATACTCCATAAGCGCTTAATTCTAATGGGTTTCTCATATTTTCTGATAATCTGTAAAAATCTGAATATGAGCTTGTAAGTTCTATTTTATTCTGGTTTAAGTATCTTCTTACTGCATCTGTATATAATTTTGAGTCGAAATTTGTTAAATCAGCATATTGAGATGCTCTCATCCAAAATGCTTTATTATAAGTTTTTACTCCATTTTCTGCTAAAAAATTACCAAATTGCTCAACACCCATAGATTTACATACTTGTGCTATTTTCTCAAAATGGTCTAATTCATGAGCTATTATTGATATGATTAATTTCATATCAAGTTTATAAATTTGTTCTCTTGATATTTTCATTTCCCCTGTTGGAAATTCAAATTGTGCTATTAAATAACTCCCTTGAGTTTTTACTGCTGACTGACCTATGGTTTCTTCGGTAACTCTTATTATTCCTTGAGGGTAGCCTTTATATGCTAATATTTTATTTACAATTACATCTATTGAATTTGTGCTTTGTATTGGAATATTTCTTAGTGAGTCTAATAATTTATTATATTCTGCTTGATTTGATTTATTGATTGTTTTATTTGTATTATTGTATGATTTTACATTTGTATTATTGTATGATTTTACATTTGTATTATTGTATGATTTTACATTTGTATTAATATTTGTTCTTTGAACAGTATTATATGAATTTGCTATATTGTTTCTTTGATAGCTGTTATATGTATTTGTTGTAGATTTTGTTGTATAAGAATTTGTTTGTTTTTTATATGTTTGTGGAAGTTGTTCCTTTTTTTGATTTGAAACTTTTTTAGTTTTTTGTTGTCTTGATGCAGAATTATTGTATTCCAACATTTCCTCGTATGTTTTTGTTTCTTTTATTTTTTTTACATCATTTGGGCTTGTCGCATAAAATAATATAATTGTAAACATTGCAATTATAAAAATAAGAAATTTTAAAGAAATTGGTTGCGTTTCTTTTTTCGCCATATAAATCCTCCCACCGTATAATGATTATATCATAAATAGTGGGATAAATATATTATTTGAATATATAATATGTTATAGTGCTTTAATACAGAGTTACCCTGTTTAAAAAGTCTTCAAATTTAAAAAAACTTCATTTAAATGCAATTTATATGAAGTTTCAGTTTATTTTAACTTTCTAAAACTAAATTAAGCTTTATAGTTGATTCCAGAATATTTAGGCGTTGATTTTTCTACATCTTTTCCCAGTTTTGCTTTTATTGCATCAATTATTTTTTGCAAAACTGATATTTTTGTTTCATTTGCTTTATTTTGAAGTTCTGTGTTATCAGCCGCACTAAAAGATGGCTTTAAAGGAATACTATTACCAAATGCTATAGAAGATAGCATATTATTAGATGATTGCATTAAATTTGTAGTTGCTGCATTTTGAGCCATTATTGCATTATTCATAGCTAAATATGATGATAACATCCTTACTTCCTTTCCCTCTACTATTAGTATAGCATATTATAATATTATTTTAAAGAGGGGTTCATTTGTTTTGCTGCTAATTCTTTTTCATATTCTGTTTTTACGTGAAAATCGTTTTTCCCGTTTTGATGGTCTTTTCTGTATTTATACATCATTTTGGGAACTATATAACCAAGAGCTAGACAACATATTCCGACATTAATTATGGTAGATGCTACTTTATTTGTTTTTACTTTGTTTAAATATGTTTTTATATCTTTATTTTTACTATTATCTATAAATGTTGTGAGGTCTTTAGTAAGTTTTTCTAAGTCTTTAATATCTATATATTTTCTTGTATCTATTTTTTCTTTACCTGTTGCGTCTTTTATTGTAGATATTATTCCTGATTTTTTTGCGGCTGTTACAATTATATTATCTTGATTCTTAAATATAAAATCATATATGTTGTTTATTTTGTCTTTCTTTTTTAATAAGCTCGAAAAATCATTAATATCTTTTTGCAAATCCGGATTTGTCAAAATATCTTTTGCTGATTGTGATGATAATAATTGAGCATCTAGTGAAATTGGAATTTTAAATAATTTTTCTGATAATTTATCAATGCCTTTTTGTATAACTTTTCCTGCTCCATATACAAAGAATAAAAACGAACCTTCTTTTATTGCGTATTCGGCTGCTTCTCCTTTTGTTCTTGCATTTTTTATTCTTGATGTGCTTATTCCTGCATCCAGAATTATCATATTTTTTATTGGATTTAGCATAAATTCTTCGGCTATATTTATAGCAGCAGAAGAACCAAATGAGGGATTATTTTTTGTTATAGTATCTGCAAAATCTTTAAATATTGGACTTATTTCAAAGTTATTTTGTTTTACATTATTCTTTTGCTCTTTTACTTTTTTTGCCATAAATTCTTTTTCAATAGCTTTTTTTGTCATATTTTGTTTGAATTTTGTGAGTGCAAAATATGATGCCATTGTCATTCCTAAAGCTAATGCAAATTTTAATAAGGTAAGTCCTTTGGTTTTTGTTATATTCTCACTTGCTCTTTTTAAATCTTTTACTATTGATTCTGTTGGAGCATTTTCTATAGCTGAATTTAAATAATCTTTATTTTTTAATATCCTAACATCAACATCAGGACTGATTTTTGCAGCTTTAAATATTGTTTTATCTATAATTTTTTTATATGTGGGAATTCCAAATAACCAAATAAGACCGGTTCCTAGTTCGTCAACAAATCTATCTTTTCCTTCTACTTTTCCTCCTGCATCATATGAAAAATAAGTATATCCGGCACTATTAAATAAATCCTTTGCGGCTAAAGGAAGTTTTGAATTTGGTGATCCTAACTTTGATATTAATTGTGATCCTAAATTTACTTGCATTAAAGCCCCCATACTAGATTCATAAATTCTATAAAGGCCTTATTTGCGTCAATATTTTTATATATTTTAATGCTTGGCATATCTTTACCTTAACTGTTACTTATAAACATTTAAGATAAAAAAAATTGTCTTTTTTCTTTTCTTTGTTATTTTTTGTTACAACATTTATGGTAAAGGATCATATCCGCCAGGATGAAATGGGTGACATTTCAATATTCGTTTTATACCTAAAAATATTCCTTTTACTATACCGTATTTTATTATTGCTTGTTTTGTATACTCTGAACATGTCGGATAAAATCTACATACTGATGGGGTATATTTTGATATAAATTGATATATGTTTATTATTTTTATTAATATTTTTTTTAACATATTAGATACCGCGTCCTAGTTTATTATAAGTTCTATATTATTATTTTCTTCTTCTTCTTCTTCTTTAACTTCAGGTAAGTATTTAAGTAAACAATATCTTTTGCCAGAGTCAAGTAACATGTATTTTATGTTTTCTGCTTCTATATTCCATAAATCTTTTATTTCTGTAATAACATATCCATTATCATTGGTTGAAAGGAACTCTTTTAACCATTTAAAATCTTTATTTGAATGGTAATCTACTTGTCCATCATAGTAATACACAAGACTGTATTTTTTTGAAGCTGTAAATGTAGCTAGTTTTACTTTATCTATATTACTTTTTCGTGCAAATTCAATTAAGTCTTTTTCGCCCCCATTTATTGTTATAAAATTAAAAATCCCAGGTGTTAATATAAATGATAAACTTATCATCAAAATTAAATTTGATATAAATGATACCATTCTTCCATTTAAGATAACAGAAAATATAGAAATTAAGGGAATTATAAAAAATATGATTATTAAAGGAATAATTAGAAAATTAAAACCATATGTTGTAAGTGTATTTATAAAGTTATGACCAAATAATCCTATAAATGAACATATTATAAATAATAAATTAGGGATAATTGTTGCAAAGAAAATACTTTTATCATGTTTATTTCTAAATATGTACTCGTACCAGTAATGTCCGGAAATACAAGATGCCGGAAATGTTAAAAATAATATTAAATATAAATATTTACTTCCATATAAAATTGCAAAGATTAATGATGTAAAAAATACAATAGTGTTAAGTGATAGGAACTTATCAACTTTACTTAATTTGTGCCATTTTTCGTTTAGCTTATCTTGAGAATTATCTTTAAAATATGAAATAATAGAATCTTTTATATCTTTATATTTTGACCCTATAATCCATAAAAAAGCAAATGTCCAAGGCATAAATCCAAGTAGAAATAAACCTATAGAATATATACAATTTTTTATACTAATATTTTCTATTAAATCATAATTTAAAAGGAATATTTTTATAAATGGTATACCATGTTGTTTAAACATAATAAGAAACCAAGGACTTGCTATCAAAAACAAAATTATTAGACCTATAAATAGTCTTATTGGTTTAAATATATCTTTTAATTTGCCGGCAAATAAATGAAGAATTAATAATATTATTATTGGCAAAATTCCAAAAATTCCGCCGGCTAATATTGAAAGACTGATGAAAATATATATTAATATCCATATTATATCTTTTTTAATCTTTGTATTTGTCATTAATAATAAAAATGATAATAATATTGATATCATTGAAATAAAACTGAATAATATGTCATTTGTTGTAAGTCTACCAAATACGATAATTCCAAAACTTGTCATCATTATTAATGAAATAATGATTGCGTATGTTTTTGTAAGAATTTTTGACACTGTAAAAAATAAAAATAAAAATCCAAATGCACATATAATGAATATTGGTATTCTTGCTGCAAAAGTACTTATTTTACCAAAAACTAAAAACGATATATTTATCAACCAAAATAATAAAGGTGTACTATCATAATAATTGGTTCCATTTAATTTTGGAGTTATCCAATCATTTAAATTTAGCATATCTCTTGCTATTGATACAAATTTTGTTTCATCTGTATCAATTAGAGGATATTCCCCCATATTTAAAAAATACAGAATAGTACATAAAAAGAATAAAAGTATTAAGAAAAATAGTCTTGAGTGTTTTTTTATATAATCCATTCTGTATCCTTTTTTGAATTATTATGCTAATTCAATGTACTTGTTAATTTCTTCTATTGAATTTACTTCTGTTGTACAAACAAGAATTTGTTTGTTGTTGAGTTTAAGTCCTGCAATAATGCCTTCTTTTTTCATCTTTTGTATGAAATCATCTGCATTTTCAACACATAATATAAATTCATTAAAGAAGTCTTTATTTAATATTTTAAATCCCTTTTCTTTTAATTTATCTGATAGTATTTTTGCATTTTTAGTACTTAAATAAGCAACTTGTTTTATGCCTTTATAACCTAACAAAGACATATAAATGAGGGCATTTAATATTGCTAAACCTTGATTTGAACAGATATTACTTGTGGCTTTTTCTCTTCTTATATGTTGTTCTCTTGCTTGAAGTGTTAATGTAAATGCTTGTTTGCCATCAGCATCAAGAGTTCTGCCTACAATTCTACCTGGTAATTGTCTTTTATATTTATCTAATGTAGCAATAAAACCAGCGTATGGACCGCCAAATGATAAACTATTGCCAAAAGATTGTACATCTCCAACTACTATATCGGCATTATATTCTATAGGCTTTTTTAATATGCTGCAACTAGTTATATCTACACAAACAATTAACATTGTTTTGGGATGTTTTTCTATTGATTTAATAATATCAATATCCTCAATTGTTCCATAAAAATTAGGATTCTGAATTATTAATCCTGCATATTCTCCTGATTTTAGTTTATTATTAATTAAGTTTATATTTGTTTTAAAATTTTCTGTTTCAACTTCTTCTATCTCAATATTTCCGGCATGGGTGTATGTCTTTATAACTTCTAAATATTCTGGATTTATACATTTAGAAACTAATACCTTACTTTTTCCGCTTATTCTTGCAGCCATTAAAATTGCTTCGCTGCAAGCATTGCCTGCGTCATAAACAGAAGCATTACATACATCCATTCCTGTTAAGTCACAAATCATAGATTGAAATTCATAAATAACCTGTAATGTTCCTTGTGATATTTCAGGTTGATATGGGGTATATGCTGTATTAAATTCAAATCTTGATGAAATTTGAGATATTGCCGCAGGAATAAATCTTTTATATGCTCCTGCTCCTATAAAATAGGAAAAATCAGTTTTATTAGTTTTTGCTAGGTTTTTTACTATTTTTTGTGTCTCTAATTCGCTAAGAGCATCTGGTAAATCTAATTTTTCCATTAATGCTTTTTTATCAATCATTGAATATAATCCGTCAAGATTTTTTTCTCCGATAGAATTAAGCATTTCTTCTACTATATTATTAGGATTTGCTTTGTAATTGTTCATATCTATTCTACTTCTTCTTTGTATTTACTATATTCTATTAAATCTGAGCTATCTTCTTTATAATTTTCAGATTCTATTTTTATTAGCCACATTTCTTCAAATGGTTCTTCATTTAATAATTCAGGTTTTTCTATTAATTTTTCGTTTATTTCTATAACTTTCCCTGATACCGGCATATATAATTCTGATGCTGCTTTTACAGACTCTACGGTTCCAAATATTTCACCTTTTGTATATTTCGAATCAACTTCCGGTAATTCTACAAAAACAATATCTCCAAGTTGTTCTATTGCAAAATCAGTAAGACCAATATAATAATTTCCATCTTTTTCATATACATATTCGTGTGATTTACTGCATAAAATGTTTTCACTGATTGTCATTTAATTACTCCTTAATTTCCTTTATTATGTTTTTGTATAAAGTTTTTACTTGTAATCTGTGCATTGTATAACTTATTTCTTATCATTATTTGAATTGTATCATCAATTTTAAGATTTTTGTTTGTGTTTATATATCCAAAACCAATATTTGTATTTAAAAATGGTGCAAAGCCTCCACTTGTAACATATCCTATTTTTTCATTATTATAGAAAATTTCGTATTCGTGTCTTGCTATAGCCCTATCTATCATTTTGAATGCTATTAATTTTTTTTCTACACCATTTTTTATTTGGTTTTGAATTATATCTTTACCTTTATAATCAGAAACTTTATCTTTGTCTATTGACCAAGTTAAACTTGCTTCTATTGGAGTTGTATTTTCATTTAGTTCATTTCCATATAAGCTCATAGCTGCTTCTAATCTTAAAGTATCTCTAGCACCAAGTCCTATAGGAAGAATTCCATATTCTTTACCTTTCTCTAAAATGGTTTCCCATAATTCAGGGGCTTTTTCATTTTTTATTATTATTTCAAAACCATCTTCTCCTGTATATCCGGTTCTTGATATAAAAATATTTTCCCCCAATAATGAAGTTTCCATTATGTACATTGTATGTGGTTGATTTTCTTTTTTTAGTCCAATATTATCAAGAATATCAGATGCTTTTGGGCCTTGTAGTGCTACCATTGAATATATGTCAGATTTATTATCAATTACTACATCAAAATCACCTTTGTTTTTTATAAGCCAATTATAATCAACGTCAAGTCTTGATGCATTAACTACTAATAGATAATAATCTTCTCTTAATTTATATATAAATAAATCATCAATAATTCCGCCTGATTCTGTTGTAAATTGACAATATTTTGCTTTCTTATCAATAATTTTGGATATATCTTGAGGAACTAATGTTTGTAAGAAGTTCAATGCATCTTTTCCTGAAATAAATATTTCTCCCATATGGGATACATCAAATAGTCCTGCATTTTTTCTTACATTATTATGTTCTTCAATGATACTTGTATATTGCACAGGCATTTCCCAGCCTGCAAAATCAACAATTTTTGCTTTTAACTTTATGTGTTCTTCATATAAACTAGTTCTTTTTGTCATTTATAATTCCTTTTATTTAGAACAAATTACTCTTGCTGCATGTACACCTGATGCTGATGCTTGGATTAAACCTCTTGTAACTCCAGCTCCATCACCAATCGCATATAAATTTTTAACTCCTTCTGTTTCAAGGTCGTTTGTCAACTTAACTCTTCCGGAATAAAATTTAACCTCTACACCATATAATAATGTATATCTTGATGCAGTTCCAGGTGCAATTTTATCAAGTGCATATAACATCTCTATTATTGCTGTCATTTGTCTGTATGGAAGAACTAAGCTTAAATCTCCCGGTGTTGCACAAGCTAAGGTCGGTGTTATTATGCTGCTTTTAATTCTGTCAGGAGTTGATCTTCTTCCATCTAATAAATCTCCAAATCTTTGAACTAAAACACCGCCGGCTAACATATTCGCTAATCTTGCAACGTGTTGACCATAAGCTATTGGCTCTTTGAATGGTTCTGTAAATTTTTCGGATACAAGAAGTGCAAAATTTGTATTCGCTGTTCTATAATTTGCATAACTGTGCCCATTTACAGTTGATATGCCTGAATAATTTTCTGTTACTACTTCTCCGTAGGGGTTCATACAAAATGTTCTTACTTCATCGCCAAAAGTTGGAGAGTGGTATATTAATTTTGATTCATATAATTTTTCTGTTATTGGTTCAAATACCGGAGCAGGCAGCTCAACACGCACACCTACATCTACAGCATTATTGACCATTCCTATTTTATTTTTTGCAAATTCGTGTGTAAGCCAATCAGCACCTTCTCTACCCGGGGCTATTATTATATGTTCTGCTTCTATTTTCTCATTGGATTTAGTTATAAATCCTTTTACTTGACCGTTTTCTACTATAAGTTGATCTGCAATTGTATCATATAATATGGTTATTCTCTTATCTAAATAATCTTGCATATTTTTAAGTACGTTAAGACTTCTTTCTGTCCCTAAATGACGTACAGGAGAGTGTACAAGTTTTAATTCTGCAAGTGTAGCTTCTCTTTCAATATCAGCAAAAACTTCTTTATCTAATCCAAAAACTTCATCAGTTGCTCCAAATTTTAAGTATGTGTCATCTGTGTATTTTATTAGATCTTCAACTTGTTTTCTTTCCATATAATCAAGTAAATGTCCGCCAACATCAGGTGTAAGTGTTAATTTGCCATCTGAAAATGCACCAGCACCTCCCCAACCGCATAATAATCCGCACTTCTTACAAGTTGGACATTTAGCATAACCTTCTCTTAATAAACATTTCCTTTTCTCAATTTGTACCCCTTTTTCTACAAGTACAACTTTCCATTCCGGTTTTAATTTCATTATCTCTAATGCTGCAAATATCCCTGCTGGACCGCCACCTACAATTGCTACGTTATACATCTCTATCTCCACTCGTAATTTAATATTAATTTTGACATGTTGATTGTAACTTAAAACTTTCTTCTTTTGAATAAATCGTAAAAAACTATTTACCAAAATATACTTTATTTTTTATAATAATTTTATGAATATAAAAATTATTGCAGTAGGTAAAATAAAAGAACAATATCTAAAAGATGCAATTAAGGAATATGAAAAAAGACTTTCTCCTTTTTGTTCTTTATCAATTGTTGAAATTCAGCCGGAACAAATTATTGATGAATCTATGATTTTAAAATATAAAAGTATAGAGGCAGAAAGAATTTTACCTCTTATAAAACATAATTCATTTGTTATAACTCTTGAGATAAATGGAAAAATGTTTTCATCGGAAGATTTTGCTTCTAAAATAAAGCAACTCTCTTATGAAGGCATAAATGATATTATTTTTATAATAGGTGGTGCAAATGGTCTTGATAGTAAAATTAGTGAATTATCTAATTTGAAATTAAGTTTCTCCAAAATGACGTTTACTCATCAAATGATTAGATTAATATTGATTGAACAGATATACAGAGCTTTTAAAATTATAAATAATGAACCATATCATAGATAATTAACTTACATAATAATGTAATATATTTTATAAACTTACATGATGATGAAGATTTGTAACAATGTTTTTTAAAGATATATCTTTTAGATTAAAGAAGTGTTATTATAATAGTAAGATTTGAATTAAGACTAGAGTAGACGTTTGTCGAAAAGGTGACTGGATTCGCTAAGTCGGGGGAGTGTTGTAGCTATATGATATATTGTTGCGGAGGGTATTATGACCCTTTTCGGACAATAATGTTAGCTTCTGATTTTCAATATAAAGACAGAAAGCTTGAAATTTTATTATGTCCGAAATGTGGAAACTTGGTGGCTGTTCTTACTCAATTTAATATTCAGACAAATAAGTACGAAACTTTTAGACCAAAGAGAAAAAAGACAGTAGATTTTTTAAATAAAATTAAAGATGGAAGCTGGTTTGAGTTAAAAGTAAATTATGGAACCAGAGAAAAGGCTGGATTTGTATATGGTGAAAATCGATTACATAAAGATGGAACTATATATCAATATGCTGTAAATTTCAATGGCGAAAAAAAGTTAGTAAAGATTATTGATTAAACGGGTAATTTTTAATGGGAAGAAAAAAAAAGAATAATGATAATGAAAAATTTGAATATTCTAAAACAAAATCTTTTGAAAATCTTGAGGTTGTTCAGAAGATGGCTTTGAATAGAAAAGGAAAGGATGATGAAATTAATCCTGACATTTCAATTTTTTTAAAAGCAGAAGAATTAAAAGGGAAATTATGCGGTTTATATAGTGATAAAGATAATTCAAGTGTCACTATTAATAATATGGGAAGTGTAAAAATTAACGGGAAAGATTTGGAAGTACTTGCTGGAGAAAAAATAATTACGGAAAGGCAAAATGATTGAATTACCTCAAATACTTGATATACCTGAAAAACTTATACCGGTAATAGTTAACATTAATAATTATAATTATTTTTTAATAGAAGGTGGAAGGGGTGGTGGCAAATCTCAAAGTATTGCCAGGTTAATTCTCTGGATTGCTGAGCAAAGAAAAGTCAGGGTCTGCTGCGGACGTGAAACGCAAGCTACTATTGCTGATAGTGTTCATAAAATATTTAATGACTTAATTGAAGATTACAATTTAAATTTTACTGTTAAAGCTAATAAAATAATTCATAATTTTTCTGATTCGAGTATTATATTTAAGGGATTTAGAGAACAGGGGAGAATCAATATAAAAGGGCTAGAGGGCATTGATATCCTTTGGATTGATGAAGCCCAGGCAATAACAAAATCGACTCTTGATGTTATTATCCCTACGATAAGAAAGAAAAATTCTATAGTCATTTTTACTATGAATAGATTTGTTCGCAACGACCCTGTTTATTCTGAGTTTGTATCCAGAGATGATTGTCTGCATATTAAGATAAATTATTATGATAATAAATATTGTCCTGAAAAACTTATATTAGAAGCAAAAAGATGTAAGGAACGCAATATTTTAGATTATGAATATATATGGGAGGGAAATCCTCTTGATTGCAGTAATGATTTTTTATTTTCGTCGATAAAATTAGATAAAGCAAAAAACATAAAAATAAAAGATGAACCTTATCGAAAAATTCGCTGTATGTCTGTAGATTTAGCAGGTAATGGCGGAGATTTATGTGTTGCCAGTCTTATTGAATCAAAAAGCAGTGTTCATTGGGCTTTGGAAAAACAGGAATATTGGTCTGAACCTGATACAGATATAACTAAAGGCAGAATTATAAATTATTATTCAATGTGGAGACCTGATTTATTAATTCTTGATGCTGATGGGTTAGGCTATTCTATATATGTAAGTATTAGAAATGTTATAAGTAATACAATAAAATTTAACGGTGCTGCGACAAGTAATAGGCCTAATGCTCTTAACAGGCGTGCTGATGGTTATTTAACGCTAAAAGATTATATTGATAATGAATGGCTTAAAATTTCTTCTGATTTAACTATTTCTCAGCTTGAATATATAAAAAAATCTTATAAACCTAATGGCCAGATTTTTATTCAATCAAAAAAAGAAATGAAAGCTGAGCAAGGTGAAAGTCCTGATTTTGCGGATAGTCTTATGATGGGTATTTTTGCTATTAATTATTTTTCATATCTTATTGATGAAAAAGAAGAAATTGTTATATTAGAGTCAAATTTTGATCCTTATTCTTAATTTTTTCGAGTGGCGTTTTTAAAAGGTGAGTACTTTGTCAGCGAGGATGACTCGGTAACAAAGTGCGATACTAGATTAAATAAATAGAAATATAAATCTTAATAAAAACGGAAAATATGTTAGACTTTTTTCTTTTATATGTTTTAATATATCATATGTAATAATAGTATATTTTTTATATGATTAAAAAAGAGACGCTTTCTTCTATTATATTAAAGTTTATTTTTGCACAACTGGGAATTTATTTTCTTTTATTTTTATTATTTATATTTATTTTAAGTTTAATATTTTCCGGTGATGAAACCGGTGATATTCCTATTTTTTTATTTATTTTTGCTATAATTTTTAAAAATTTTTTATCTTATTATTCATTATTTTCTACAAGAGCAATAAAACAGTTTAATGTATATAATACATTAATCGTTCCTTTTTTAATTTTTGATTTAGGCTTTATATATTTGATTACAGGATTTATTGCAGATGAATTTACAGATAAATTATTTTTTGCATTATATATGTTTCTGTTAAGTACATCTTTTTCTGTTTTGTCATTACAAGGATTCATTAAAGTTAAGAATATTATAAAAAAATAATTTTATTATGTCCGAGAAAAAATTCACGATAAGCTGAAAGTGTGAGTGAATTTTTTGGAGTGGCGTTTTCAAAAGGTGAGTACTTTGTTAGCGAGGATGACTCGGTAACAAAGTACGATACTAGATTAAATTTATTTTCATTTTTTTCTCGGAGATTATTGGTTTATCTGAAATAATTAGGTTTAATTTTTTGGTTTAAACATATTTTTTCACTAATCAGTAGTGAAAATCGAGTTGTTGTAAATTTTTTGAAAAATAGAAAGGAATAATTTATGTGTTCTACACCTAAAATTACTACTGTTCAGGCAGATACAGAAGTTATAAAAGCTGCTACTCAAGCAGATGCATCAGTTCAAAAGGCTTCTGCTTCAAATAGAAATGGTGTAAGAGGGATTATATCAGAAAATATAAAAACAACAAATAATGGCATAGATGATGATGTGGTTTCATCTAAGAAAAAACTTTTAGGGGAATAAAATGAAAAAAAATAAATATTCTAAAAAGTATTTTAATTCAAGAAGAGCAGAACTGGATATTGCTTATAATGCTTTTAAACCTGATTGGCAAGATCTTGCTGACTATTTTCTTCCTCGTTCGGTAAGATTTCTTACAAGAAATGTTAATAAACAACCTGCTAAAAACAAAAAAATTAAAGATTCTACACCATTAATTGCTGTTCGTAATTTCTCATCAGGTATGATGTCAGGAGCAACCAGTCCTGCTACAAATTGGTTTAAAGTAAAAATTAGAAATTATGGTAAAGAACAAAGCTATGAAGTAAAAACTTGGTGTAATCAGGTTGAAAATATATTCAGAGATATATTTAATTCTTCTAATTTATATAGAATATTACCTTCTGTATATAAGCAAATAGGTGTTTTTGGTATTTCCGTTTTTGCAATGCTTAGTGATGAAGAAACAATTCTAAGATGCAGGTTATTGCCTATTGGTTCATATAGAATTGCTAAAAATCAAAAAGGTGAAGTGGATACAATTTGCCGAGTCTATATGGAAACAGCAGGTAATTTATATAATCAATTTGGTGAGGAAAATGTTTCGAAGGAAGTATTGAATGCTATACATTCAAACAGGTATGAGGAATTGTTTGAAGTTGTGCATTTTGTTGAGCCAAATAAGGAATATAAGCCTGATTCTGTTTGGGCAGAGAATAAAGAATTTATTTCTGTTTATTATGAGAATGACTCAAATGAAGAGAAATTTCTTTCTAAAGGAGGATTTGATAAATTCCCTTATGCTGTTTTTGAAGCAGAAGTTAACGGAGAAGATATATATCCTTCTGAATGTCCTGGAGTAAATGCCCTTCCTGATGTAAAGCAGTTAATGAGTATGGTTATTGATGAAGGCAAAGCAGTTAAAAAAATGATTAGCCCTACTTATAAAGGACCTGCTAGTCTTAAAAATAAGAAAATGATAGATGCTCCTGCGGCTTTTATCGAAGAAGATGAAAATGGAAGAGGTTTATCTCCTATCTATGAAGTTAATCCAAGAGTATTAGAAGTGGATTCTATTATCGAAAAATTGAAAGAATCAATAAAGGAAATTTTTTATAACGACTTATTCGCAATGATTTTAAATACCGCAGAGCGTTCTCGTACAGCTACTGAAGTCAATGAATTAAAAGAAGAAAAAATGGTCTTGTTATCACCATTGCTTCAACAAATTCATAATGGACTAAATCAAGTTATGGATTGGGTTTTTACAGAATGCGTAAGGCTTAATATTTTGCCTGAACCTCCTATAGAAATTATGGGTTCTAATATGGAAATAGAGTTTGTTTCTACTCTAGCTCAAGCACAAAAAGCCGTAAAAATATCTGCAATGGAGAGATTTACTACATTTACTGTTAATCTTGCTCAAACACTTGATCCATCTTTAAAAATGAAATTAAATGCTTCAAAAATTGTTGATGATTATGCGGATTATGTGAATATTTCACCAGAACAAATTGTACCGGATTATGAAGTTGAAAAAATAAAACAGAAACTTGAAGAACAAGAAAGTCAAGAAAAAGCTGTTAATCAAATGAAAACAGGTTCTGAAATAATTAAAAATATTGCCGGAACTGATTCTTTTGGTAGTGAGTTATTGTCAAAATTAGGTTTAATTTAGAAATGGAGGAAAAATGGATTTAGAAGAAAATTTTAATCAAAATGAGATTAATTCAACTGGATTAGGAAAAAATATTTATGAGGTAAAAGAAAATATTACTTCTCAAGAAGACGAAGGATATTTTGGTAAACCAGAAAAATATGATTATTCTCTTGTTGAACTTCCAGAAAATTATTGTTACAACGAAGAATTGTTAAATGAGTTTAATGAGCTTGCTTCAAAATATAATTTATCTCAAAAAAGTGCAAATGAATTAATGTCTTTAGCAGTGAAGCTGACAAAGTTAACGGGTGATAATTACTCTAAAACTATGGCTGATCAAAATAGACAAAAAATAGAAAACTATAAGCACTTACTTAATATCGATAATGAAATTGGCGGTTCAAAACTTATTAATGCTATTAGTACTGCAAATATTGCATATACCGAATTTGCTGATGATGAAGTTCAAAGATTGTTTTCAGAATCAGGATTAAACTGTCATCCAAAAGTTGTAAAGATGTTTTACAACATTGGAAAAAGAATGAAAAATGATTCGGTTTATGGAATTGATTCTCCTGCAGTAATTAAGGAAAACAGGGAAGATATTTTATTCCCTACAATGTAGAAAAAAGAAAGGATTAATTAAATGGCGACATTAGGTTCAAGTTATTTAACTTTAGCAGATAGGTTTAAAAGAACAGAAAATGGTAAAATTGCTGCTGAGATCATAGAAATGATGTCAGAAACAAATGAAATATTACAAGATGCAAATGCTCTTCAATGTAATGACGGTTCTAATCATATCACAACAATTAGAACAGGACTTCCTTCTGCTGTTTTTAGAAAATTATATGGATATGTTCCTTCATCAAAATCTACAACTGAACAAGTAAAAGATGTAACAGGTATGTTAGAAACTTATTCCATAGTTGATGTGGATTTAGTGGACAAGGCAGAAAATCCCAAGTTATTTAGGTTATCGGAGTCTTCTGCTTTTATTGAAGCAATGAATCAGAAACTTCAAGAAACCATTTTTTATGGAAGTATTAAAGAAAATGCAGCTGCTTTTGACGGACTTGCTGCAAGATATTCAAAAAAATCAACAGATTTGAAAAAAATAGGATCTAATATAATAGATGCTGGTAGTGATTCTTCTGATAATACTTCTATATGGTTTGTTACTTGGGGTGATTTACATACTTCTTTATTATATCCGCAAGGCTCTCAAGCTGGTATTCAGCATAAAGATGACGGTATTATGACCGAAACAAGTGCTACGGGCGGTAAAAGAAAAGTATATCAAGATCACTTTAAAATGGATGTTGGTTTGTCTTTAAGAGATTGGCGTTCAACTTGTCGTATTGCAAATATTTCTGTTGCAAAACTTGCAAGTAATGATGCTCCTGATTTAGAAGAATTACTAAACAAAGCTTATTATAAAATAAGAAGATTTGCTAAAACCGGTAAAACTTTCATTTATTGTAATTCTACTGTTTTAATGTACTTTGAAGCTCAATTAAAAGCTAAAACAAATGTTAATTTCACTATTAAAGAATACTTAAATGATAATATTCTTCATTATAAAAATATTCCTATTCGTGAATGTGAACAAATTACTTGTGATGAAGAAAAAGTATCTTAGGTATTAGATTGGAGTATAAAATGATATTAGATGAACAAAATTTATTTTCAGATAATCAAGCGATAACTAAAAGTTGTGAATCAACAAATATAATTGATTTTGGTAAAAGGGAAATTTCTTTTGGGACTCCTGTTGAATTATTTATTCAAATTACAGAAGATTTTAATAATTTAACAAGTTTGAATATTGCTGTTCAAACTTCAGAAGATGAAGATTTTTCTGATTTTGAAAATTTAATAGAACAAACTATGTTATTATCTGAACTGATATTAGGAAATGTTTCAAATATTAAATTTTTGCCTAAAGGAAATTTAGGTTATTTAAGATTATATTATACAGTTACCGGCTCAAATCCCACTACAGGGACCATATTGGCTGGTATAGCAGATTCTGCACAAGAAAGTTTCCATAATGCTGATTAGAATATAGTCCTCGGTTTTTACTTTGATATCCGGCATTCTCTTTCTTCTTTGCCGGATATCTTTTCTTAAACTTTTTAAGGAGTTGAAATGAATTATACTAAAGCTAAACTTTTTAATATTGCACTTAAAAATTTGAGAGTAAGCGTAAATATACAAAATGTAAATCAATCAGATAAAAATACAATTATTCTAAATGAATATTATGAAAGTGCAAAAGAGCAAGTTTTAAAAGATTTTGATTGGAATTTCGCTAATTCATATAGAGAATTATCTTTGACAGGTAATATACCATTAAATCCTAAATTCTTATATGAATATGACTATCCAAATGATTGTGTATTTGCTCGAGAAATAATTCCATATACTGATAAGAATATAGTAGAATTTGAAATTTCAGCTAATTCAACCGGACAAAAAGTTATTAATACAAATATGACCCCTGCTATATTAAGGTATACAAAATTAGTATCAAATGAAACATTTTTTTCCACAGAATTCGCAATGGCATTATGTTGGTATCTTGCTTTTTTAGCTGCACCAGCAATTACCGGCAATAGAAGCATTCAAAGTGATTGTTTATCTGTTTATACAAATATGCTGGCTAAGGCAAAAAGTATAAATGCTTCAGAAGGATATATTGAAACTAATAATTATTGTTCTTGGTTAGATATGAGATAAAGGGATAAAAATGGTACGTTATACACAAAAATCTTTTACAGGGGGTGAGTTGAGCCCTTCTTTGTATTCAAGAAATGATTTATCAAAGTATTCTGTAGGGCTAAAGACTTTAAAAAATGGATTTGTAAAAGCAGAAGGTTGTGTTTCTAATAGGGCAGGACTTGAACTTATTTGTGAAGTTAAAAATTCAAATTCTAAGGTTAGAATTATTCCTTTTTCTTTTAATACAGAACAAACTTATATAATAGAATTTGGAGATAAGTATGCAAGATTTATCAAAGATGCAGGTCAAATTATATATCCAGAAGGTTATGATAATAAAAATAATCCTGTAGAGATAGAAACTCCTTATGCCGAAGAAGATTTATTTAATTTAAAATTCGCACAAAATGCTGATGTTCTAACATTATGTCATAATAACTATGTGCCGAAAGAACTCTCAAGACTTTCTCATTATGATTGGTCATTAGAGTCAATTGATTTTAAATCTCAAATTCTTCCACCTAAAAATTTATCTGCAATTTGGACTGGAGGAAATCAGAATCCAACTACTTATAGATATGTAATTACATCTGTGAAAGAAGAAACTTATGAAGAAAGTATTCGTTCAGAAGAGGTTAGTGTTATTGGAGAACTTGAAGCTTCTTGGGGAACTACAGAATATATTACAATTAATTTTGATGCTGTTGAAGGTGCCTCTGAATATAATATTTATAGAAGTGTAAACGGTATATTTGCTTATGTTGGTACAACTTCTACTAATTCATTTACGGATAATAAAATAGAACCTGACTTGACATCTACTGCGCCTATTTATAAAAATCCTTTTGAAAATAATAATAATCCTGCTTGTGTTAATTATTTTCAACAAAGAAAAATTTATGCCTGTTTAAAAGATAATCCGCAACAACTTGTTGCATCTCAAACAGCAACAAATAATAATTTTAACATATCTAGACCGCTTTCATCTTCTGATTCAATAAATATTACATTATCTGAAAGAGAAGTTAATGAAATAAGACATATTATTGCTTTGAATGATTTAATTCTTTTAACATCTGGTGCTGAATGGAAATTGAATGGTTCTGACGGAGCATTTGCAGCTTCTTCTTCGCTTGTTGCTTCACCTCAGAGCTTTTATGGATGTTCTCATGTTCCGCCGGTTGTATCAGGAAATATGATTTTATTCGTACAATCAGGTGGTTCTGTTATTAGGGATTTAGGCTATACATATATATCTGATAGTTATGATGGAGAAGAATTAACTATTTTTGCTAATCACTTGTTTGAAGGTAAGCAGGTTGTTGATATGGCTTATTCAAAAGAACCTTATCGTATATTATGGTGTGTTATGTCTGACGGAACTGTTAATGCTCTTACTTATAATAAAAAACAGGAAGTTGTAGGATGGCACAGGCATGAAACAAAAGGCTTTTTTGAGTCTGTTGCCGTTGTTAGAGAAAGTTTTGAAGATGTTGTATATTTTGTTGTAAGACGAGAAATAAATGGAAAAACAAAAAGATTTATTGAACGTATGTCTACAAGAATTATAGATAGGACACAAGATGGTATTTTCCTTGATTCTTCACTCAAATATGAAGGTGAACCGATACAAAAAATAACTGGACTTTCTCATTTAGAAGGTGAGAAAATCTCGCTTCTTGCAGATAATAATGTAATAACGGAAAAGCTTGTAGAAAATGGAACTGTATATCTTGATTATCCGGCATCAAAAATAGTAGCAGGTTTACCATATGAATTTGAACTTGAAACACTTAATCTTGAAGGTGAAAATACTCATGGTTTACTAAAAATAATAAATACCATAAATGTTCAAGTTGAAAAATCCAGAGAAGATTTTTTCGTAGTAAGTTCAAATGGAGAAATTCTTCAAAATCAAAGAAGTATAACTAGTATAAATAATTCCGATTATCTCCATTCCGGAAATATTGATATTTTTTCATTTTCTGATTATACAGAAAATGCAGCTATTCATATTAAACAAATTAATCCTTTTCCAATAACTATTAGTTCAATTTCTTTAGATGTATCTTTGGCAGATGTAAATGATTAAAACTGATAAAAATGTAAATGATGTAAATTTTATACTTGATAATTTGAGAAAAGAAGATTTAGAAGAATTAATTGCTTTATGGGGTAATAATTGGAAAGAGAAAGTTTTAAAAAATACTTTGAATTTTGATTTTTTTACTTTATTTGGAAAAAATAAAGAAGGTAAATTAGTCCCTATTGCTTTTGGTGGTTTTGCTCAGGTGTTAAATGATAATCCTAAAATTGTTTGTGCTTGGTTATTATGTTCAGAATATATAGAATTTAACAAAAAATATTTATTAAAAAATATAAAAGAACAGTTAATAATAGCGAAGACCAAATATCAAATCATGTATAACTTTATTTATAAATCCAACTTTGAATCGAAAAGATGGCTTAAAAGGTTTGGATTTAATTTTGATAATCCAAAACCAAAAGGTATGCAAGTTCCTAATAATTTTGAATTTTTTTATATTAATAATGAGAAAGGAATAAGTTAATGTGTGTTGTTAATCCGGTTACAGAAATCGCTAAGATTGCTGTTGATACAGTTAGACTTATTCAAACTGTTCAAGTTACGGCAGCTGAAAATAAAGTCGCAAATTATAATGCACAACAAAGTATCAATCAGGCAAAGATTGCTGAAAAGAATGCTGTTTACGAAAGACAGGAAGGAATTGAAGATGCAAGAGAAAAAAGATTACAAGCTATAAAAAATATGGGAAGTACAAAGACTACTTTAGCATCAGGAAATATTTCTATGTCGTCATTATCTGCGTTAGATCTTATTGAAGATGAGAAAATTTCAGGTGAAATAGATGCTTTAAAAATCATTGATTCTTCTGAAAGAAGAGCACAATCTTATTTAGATGCTTCTCAAAGATATTATTCTAATGCGGCATTGCAATCTTATAAAGCAAAACAAAATAGTATAATAAAAAGTTTTGGAATATTGGGTATGACAGGTAATTCTGTTTTTGAATATTACAATAACAAGAGAGGTTAGTATGGTTGAAACTGCAAATAATAATGTTTTAACTTCGTCTTTTTCTTTGAGAAAAATTCCTATTTCTCAAAATG
Organism: Candidatus Gastranaerophilales bacterium; assembly: GCA_944326485.1. Lineage (GTDB taxonomy): Bacteria > Cyanobacteriota > Vampirovibrionia > Gastranaerophilales > Gastranaerophilaceae > Avigastranaerophilus. The sequence continues at coordinate 32,198 of CALVED010000012.1, forward strand.
AAAATGTTTTAGATGTAGAAAATTCAAAATATCTGGACAAAGTTAAAATTTTAGAATTATGTAATTTAATAGATGAATGGGAAAAAGAACTTCTATTTTCTGATGGTGGTTTTTTTTCTTTAAAAGGAAAAGAAGTTAAAGATAAATCTGATGAATTTATAAAAGAACTGGAAAAATTTATAAATTCAAAAATTTCTGTTATGTCCTTTTATTTTGATGAATCAAAAGAAGCTGTTCAAAAAATAAAACAGATTAAAATTGAAAATATTCAAAATAAGATGATTAAGTATGAATCGCAAGAATTATATGACTGGGAAATTTCTGTATATAATAATGCAATAAATTTATCTATGCAAAAAGCTTTGCTTTATAAAGAAGATACACAACTAATTGAAAAATTTTTGAAACAAGGTCTATCTATTATAAAGTTAATGTCAGATAGGGAAAAATGGAATAATAAAATATTAAAGAGTAAAAAAGAGAAATATTTATCTGAATTTTATTATTCTATAATAAAATCTTTTCTTGATGATAAAGATATTAGATTTTTTCAATATTATGAAAAATATAAAAATATTCTTGATGATGAAAAAAAACAAGAATTAGAAAAATCTATTATTGAGACTAAAGATAATATCATTGCTTATAATTGGGCTAAGGAAATTTTTTCTTATAACTGGAATGATGAAAAAATTAATCAAGAAATTAATGAATTAAAAGATGAAAATCTTGAAAAATTAGTGAAAAGTTATATAGAAGTTTTGAAAAAGACAGAAGAAGAAGAGAATGATAAATCGAAAAAAGAATTAGTAGAAAAAAATTGGGAAAATATTATTTCTTTGGCAAATAAAGAACCGGATAAGGCATTGTTATATATAGATTTAACTCAAGATAGAAATGTAATAGAGGCTCAGAAGAAGTATATTAACCAATTTGTTAAAAATGGTTTTATTAAAACGGATAAAGAAAAATATACCCAAATTTTAAAAAAAATGATAAATGATTTTGAATCATTTATATCAATGCAGTTGGCTGAATATAGATACTTGCTTTCTGAAAAAGATTATGATTTTTTTCAGAAACTTCAAAAAGAAACGTCTTATGAAAAACAAATAAAAATAATATCTGATTATAAGTTTTTACTTAGTGAATTAGAACTTAACAATATAAAAAAAGCAGATCAGATATATGAATTTATTTTGTTATTTCAGGAATCTTTGAATGAATATAAAATATTAAACTCGAAAGATGCAGATATAGAGAAAAAAAATAAAATAATTGAAACAATAACGCAAAGATTTAGAAATTTAAAAAAAGAAGGGGATAAATAAGGATGACAGTATCATCAATAATACCTGTAAATAATTATGCAGGCAATGGTAGTACTACTATTTTTGATTTTGATTTTTTAATTGAATCTTCTGAAGAATTACTCGTTACTTATATTAATGAAAATGGCGAGATAAAAGTATTAAATGAAGGTGTTGATTATTCTGTAAACGAGATAGGAAATGAGTCAGGAAGTTATATTGTATTCCCATTAGAGCAATCTTCATATAAAGTTTTAAAACCGAGTGAAGTTATATCTTTATCATTGAACTTGGAAATAAAACAAGAGAGCGAATTTGAGAATTCTTCTAATTTAAACTTAAAAGTATTAGAATGGACTTTTGATTATATTGTAAGATTAATTCAAATGATAAATAGAAAGGTTGATCGTTCAGTAAAAACATACGAGGGATCAGATGTTTCTCCTGATGAATTAATAGAAAATCTTATACAAGCTAAGAATGATGCTGAAAAATTTTCAATAAAAGCTCAAGAATGTTCAGATAATACAGAAGAAAAACTTTTAGAAATTCAAAATATTTACACAGAAGCTACTACTGAGATAGAAAAACTCCATTCAGACTCTATAAATGATATTCAAAGTGATTTAACAGCTGCATTAGTAAATATAAGTAATGCAAAAGTAGATGCGGTTAGTGCTTGTGAACAAGAAGTAGAAAAAGCAAAAGAATATTCAGAAGAAACATTAAGTTCACTAGATGAAGTGAGAGATGTTTTGGAAATTGCGAATAATAGAGCAGACACTGATTTGTCCAACATAACCTCAACAGCTTATGATAACATCAACCAATCTAAAGCCCTATCAACAGGCAATGTGTCAAGCAATTCAGAAGTTTATTCTGACATATTAAACTATGCACATTCTACTTTTGATTTGAGTAAGTTTACGGTTGTTGGCTTACCTACGATAAGTGATGATGGCGTTGCTAGTGGAATAACTAATTCTAATTATTTAAGAAGCACTTTGACCTTATCAGCTTTATTAAATAAAAGTTGGGAAATTATTTCACCTAAAGTTGTTGAACTTTCAGGTAATATCCAAATTATAAATTTAGGACGACCGAATTTTGGTGCAGATGGAGTTGTAGGGTTTAGTACGACTACTAAAAATTTATATTTTACATTGGCTTATGGAAATGATGCAAGTACAAGAGGAACTAAAATATTCAAAACATTAACAGATGAATTTTCCGAATTGGCAACAAAATTAACTTATAACATAAATACAGGATTATATGAACTTTATTATGATATAGGTAATGGTTGGATTAAAGCAGGCAGTTATACTCCGCCAGGTGAAAATACTCAAGCCTATAATATATTAAATTTCAGCACGGCAAATATATATTTATATGCTGAGTCGTCCACTCAATCTAATTTATCAAAATTAGACCTCAAGTCCTTTGCAATATGGGTAGACGGTGTACCTGTATTCAATGGAAATATAACTGGTACAGATACAATTAATGAAATACAAATCCCTTATACATTGTCTAAGACAGGTTCAAAGATTGTAGACGTTGCTTACAGAGATAGAGTTCAAAGTTTATACTCACAAACAGGTGAAGCTCTTTACTATACTATTGATGAGCCAAACCAAAACTTTACTCTTCCTATGGGCGAAGTATATGGAATGATTACTCAAAAAGCAAATGTTGATTTAACAAACCTTACAAATGGTTTAGCTAATGTAATATGTATGACAGCTCCGACCGAAACAAGCACAGCGTCATCTCAAAATCCTGCTGTTGTTATTGAAAATTATGTTAATGGTACAAGCGGTTATAGAGTTTATTCTGACGGCTATTGTGAACAATGGGGAGAAACTGGACAAGCTAGTTCATTAACTAGTCACACAATTACCTTGTTAAAACCATTTGCTAATGCTAATTATTATGCAAATTCTGTAATGACAAGTAGTGGTTCTGCCAAGATTAATAGAATAATAAACAGAACTAAAAATCAATTTACTATAGCAAAAGATACTTTGGGTGGTGGCGACCCTGTTACTACAAATCTATGGGAAGCAAAAGGCTACATAAGTTAGGGAGTATAAAATGATAAAAAATTATATAGATAAAGATTATGCGGATAAGGCAGTAGAAGCTAATTCATTGAATAAAAAATTATATGTTTTTACGACACCTACAGAATTTGAAAAAGATGTACTTGATTTTACAACTCAAATAATAGACGGTATAGAAGTACAAATCCCAGTAATGGTAGATAAAGAAATACCCGTTTATGATGAAGAAGGAAATCAAACAGGAACAGAAATTATTAAAGTACAATCCTCTCATAAAGAGAAATATATTGAAGATGTTGCAACGTTGATTATTGCTGATGATGGTTATTATGTTTGTTATAAAGATAACTATACGGACGGAACAATTAATGAAAATTTTAATCAAGAGCAGGAGCAAAAAGAGTTAGAGAGAATATCCATGCTTTCATTAACCGGTGCAGATGTTGAAAGAGCAATATATAAAGCTAAAGGGATGGATTTTGATGATATCATTCAATTTCTGGAAGCTCAACCGCTTAATGATGATGGACAGCCTGTTGTTGATATAAAAGCTTTAAAAATTGAGCTTAAAGCAAATAATTTTTATAGGGGAAATCCTTATGTTGAACAAATTGGGGCAATATTAGGCTTTTCTTCAAATCAATTAACAAAATTCTTTGAAACAAATGATTATTCAAAACTAATAGAGGAGTAGAAATATGAAAAAATTAATAGCGATTATCATTTTAAGTTTATTTGCAGTCCCTGTCTTGGCAGAAGAACAAGAAGCTGTAACACAAGAGATAAAGAGTTCAAAGGGGTTTGCAACCATTAATCTTGACTCACAAGTAACACCAGAGGGCAAAATCAAAAAACAAAAAATCACAAATGACCATAGTGCTTTTAATATCAATATAAATCGCAACACATATAAGTTTTATTGTGATTCCATACAAAACGAAAAACAGTAGTGGGTTAATACTTATATTCAGGTGGGAGATTTGAGCTATGGCAAAAGAGCAAATAGTAGACATAACATTTTCAGAAATTCCAGATGTTAGAGTCAGAGTTATTAATGAGGATGACACTAAAGAGATTAAAGAAACTAAGAAAAAATATCCTTTTGAACTTCATCGCTCAATAGATATATTTATATTAACAGATGTAAGAAAGTTTGAATTTACTATATTTAATGGTTATACGTGGAATGGAGCTGATATTCCACGTATTTTATGGTTTTCAATTGGTTCAAGAACTGATAACGATTTTTTAATAGCATCAATGATACACGATTATCTGCTTGAATTTAAAAAATATATGTTAGAAGAAGTACTTGAAAACTCAATATCAACAAAAGAATACAGAAGATTAACGTCATTAATTTTTAGGCATATTTTAAAAGAACAGGGAACAAATACAATAAAAGCTAATATAATGTCTTGGGCTGTTCAAGTGTTTCAAGCTACTGTCAATTATAAACAATGGCAGGTGTAACAATGGATAATATTTTTTTTAATCTTGCACCATATATAATAATGTTTATTATTTTTTGTATACAATATAAAATTTTTATGACTCCTGCGGATTTTCAAAAAGAAAAAGCATTATTTGTTCAGTATATTTCTGAGCATTATGTTTCGGATAAAACATATAGAGCAAATCATACATCATTACAAGAGCAGGTTACTCAGATTCATCAGGATGTTTCAGAGGTAAAAACATTACTAATTAGTATTGTAAATAATCAGCATAATTCATGGAATTAAATATAATGGAAAAATTATTTAAAAAAGCGCTTAAGTTTGTATTGAGTTTGGAAGGCTGTTATGTAAATCATCCTTTAGATAAGGGCGGAGCTACAAATAAAGGAATAACTCAAAAGACATATAACAAATGGTTAAAAGCAAATTGTTTAGAATCAAAAGATATAAAAAATATAACTGATAAAGAAGTAGAAGCTATTTATTATCAATATTATTGGCTTGAAGCCAATTGTCATAATATGACAGATAAATTTGCTGTTTTGTGCTTTGATTCTGCTGTTAATCATGGGGTAGGTAGAGTTCAAAAATTTTTAAAAGCAGCAGAATATAAGTATCCGGATAAATTTTTAGAAGCAAGAAAAAACTTTTATCTAAAAATAATTGAAAATAATCCGTCACAAAAAGTATTTTTAAAAGGGTGGATGAATAGACTTAAAAAACTCAAGAAGTTTATAGAAATTATTTAACTATCTATTTAAATTGTTATTTAAGAATTATTTAACTAACCAAAAGGAACATAATAAATTTATTATGTTCCTTTTTTTTTCATTTTTTCTTATTTATAGATTTGGTAAATCACCTTTTACAACCGCCATTTCGGTAGTTTCAAGTCCAAATTCTTTACATAAAGCTTTTATTGCTGGCTTTGCATTTTCTTTTTCAACTAGGCAGCTTATTTTAATTTCACTTGTTGAAATCATTTTTATATTGATATTATTTTCAGCTAAAGATCTAAACATATCAGCTGCAATTCCAGGTCTATCAACCATACCGGCACCAACAATTGAAACTTTAGATATGTCTTTATCAATAAGAATTTCACCTGCTTTGACTTCATCTTTAACAGTTTCAAGTATATCAATAGCTCCGTTTAAATCATCTTCGTCAACAGTAAAAGCGATAGAATTAGTACCATTACTAGCTAATGATTGAATAATCATATCAACACTAATGTTATTTTTAGCTAAAGCCCCAAAAACTCTGGCTGCAGTACCTGGAATATCTGGTAAATTAGATAATAAAATTCTCACTTGAGAAGAATCTGCTGCAACACCTGCAACTGGTTTATATATTTCCATATTTTCAACTCCTATTATTAAAGTACCAAGGTTGTTTAATTTAAATGAACTGCGAACTCTTAATGGAACATTAAATTGTTTTGCAGTTTCAACAGAACGAGGATGTAAAACATTAGCTCCAACTCTTGCTAATTCTAACATTTCTTCATAAGAAATAACATCAGCTTTTTGTATATTAGGGACTATTCTTGGATCGGTAGCATATACCCCTTCTACATCAGTGTAAATATCACATCTGTCAGCTTTTAGAGCTGCAGCAATAGCTACAGCAGAAGTATCAGAACCTCCTCTTCCTAATGTTGTTATTTCTCCATCAGGTGTTACACCTTGAAATCCTGCTACTACAATTATGTTACCTGCTTCAAGATTTTTCTTTAGTTTATCTGTCTTTATATCAACAATTCTAGCTTTTGAATGTATACACTCAGTAATAATACCAACTTGTTGTCCATTCATACTTATAGCTTTATATCCGTGAGCTTGAATGGCCATTGCGAGGAGGGCAATTGAAACTTGTTCCCCTGTAGATAATAACATATCCATTTCTCTAGAATCAGGATTTAGTGTAACTTCTTTTGCCAATTTAATTAAGTAATCTGTAGTATGTCCCATTGCAGAAACTACAACGACTACGTCATTCCCATTTTCTTTTTCTTTTATAACGGCATTTGCTACATTATGTATTTTCTGTGGATCAGCAACAGAAGTACCACCAAATTTTTGTACAATTATACCCATTTTCTATCCTTTATTAATGTTTAGCGTTTTATTTAAGTAAGTCATAACTTCATTACCAGAAACATTATCTATATTGATTTCTTCCAGCTTCTTTCCATATAAGTTAAGCATGTTTTCATTATAATTCGATGGTACCACTTCGACAAGTATTTTATATGCAAGATAATTTAAGTATACAAATAATCCATTATCTTTTTCTTCTTCAGACATAGAATATAATATGTTCAAAGCTTCTTGTGCTTTGTTAAGATTAATTAAAGCGTGAGTTTTTATATATTTTGCTTCTTTATTTTCTGGGTACATTGAGAGTAAAATATCAATTTTCTCAATTGTGTCATTATATAATCCTGATTTAAATTCAGTTAATGCATACACAAGAAGAACTTTTTCTGATTCCCTGTTTATTTGATATGCACTTCGAATCTTTCTTAATGCTTCTTTTATATTATTCATGTCTAATAGATTTACAGTACAGTTTATTAATGCTTCTAAATGTGTAGGATAGTATTCAATAGTTTTCTCATAATAATCAAGGCTCTTTTTTAGTCTACCTTGCTTGTAATAACAATTGGCTACATAAAAATATAAGTAAGACATTTTGGAGGATATATTTATTGCCTTCAAAAAAGAAGTTATTGCATCTTCATAATTCTTTTTTTCATAATAAATTATACCCAAATCAGCATAAGCCATAGAGTTTTGCGGGTCAGCATTTATAGATAGCTTATAATATTTTTCCGCATTTTCAAAATCATCTTCTTTGTGGAAACAATAGCCAACTCTATATAATGCATTTGAGTCATTTTCTTTTCTTTCCAGGGCTTTAAATAATTTTTCTTTTGCACTATTTATGTCATTTATTTTTAATAGAGAGATACCCCAAGATAAATATAATTCAAAATCATCAATACCTTTTTCAAGTGCTGTATTATATATTTTTAATCCTTCAGATTCTTTTTTCATTGTTATGTAATTTTGAGCTAACAGAATATGCACAGAAGGATTAGATGGATCTTCTTCTAATGCTCTTTGTGCATATTCAGTTACAGCAATATAGTTCATTTCTTTTTTATAGCAAAGAGCAAGATAATAATTTAAGTTTTTGTAATTTGGTTTTAAATTTTCCAGTTGTTTAAATTCACAAAAGGCTTCAGCAATTTTATCTGTTTCAAAAAGCATAACTCCAAGTAAAAAGTATGCATGAAAGTTAGTTGGATTAAAAAATTTTGATTTTTTAAACATTTCTATTGCTTTATGCTTTTTTTGTTGTTTTGCAAGTAAAATACCATAATTAAGGTAAATTTCGGAGTCGCACGGGGCTAATTTTAAACCTTTTTTTATTGCATCTTCTGCTTCATCATATTTGTCTTTTGCTACTAAAACACTACTTAATACAGAATAAGTATGAGCATTTTGAGAATCTCTTTCAACAGCTTTTTTGAGAACCATTTCTGCTTTATCATATTCTTTAAGTTTAGCGTATATTATTCCTAAATTGATACAAGGTTTAGGATTTTGATTTGACATTAAAATAGCTGTTTCTAATTTATCTATAGCAGATTCAAAATCTTTTATTTCTGCTAAATGTATACCCCAATTAGTATATGCTATAGCTGGAATTTCAATATTATGAGAACTTTTCACATATAAAGAAGTATATTTGTCTAGTTTTTCAATTTTATTAAAAATTTGTTTTATAAAATTTTTCATAATAACGAATCCGCAATTTCTCTTATTGCACCGTTTCCGCCTTGATTTTTTGTTATGATAATCTTTTTGATTTTTTTTACAGATTTATGAGCATTTGGTACAGTTACCGGGTACTTTACATAATTTAGACATTCTATGTCATTTATATCATCACCTAAATAAATTGTATTTTCAGGTGAAATATTATATTTATTTAGAAGCTGTTTTAATATGTTGATTTTAATTCTTTCATTTTGAAAAGTTTCAATTTTAGGAAATTTTTCTTTCAATATATCTATAGCGTAAGATTTTTCACCTGAAATTATAGCAAAGTTAATGTTCTTCTTTAATATTATTGAAATTGCCATTATATCAGAATAGTCAATATTTTTTGATGTTTTTCCATCAGAAAACACGGTAAGTTTACCATTGGTAAATATTCCATCAAAATCACATACAATTAATTTTATGTTTGAATATTTTTTCATAAATTCACTCAAATTTTACTAAATTATAGCATATTAATTAAAAAAATGTTATTTTAAGTAAAGTTACAGAATTATAAAAAAACGACTTGATTATTTATTTTGCTTATGATTTGATAAATATGAACTTGAAGTTATCCTCTTTTAAACTACAGGTTCAACGGCTGCAAGCTATTACATAGCATGATGCACATAATATGGAGAGAAACCAAATGGTTAAAATTAGATTAAAAAGATTAGGATATAAAAAGAATCCTGTATATAGAGTTGTAGTATTAAATTCAACAACAAAAAGAGAAGCTGCTCCAATTCAACAGTTAGGTTTTTATAATCCTAAAACAAAAGAAATGCAGTTGGATAAAAAATCTGCATTAGATTGGATAAAAAAAGGTGCTCAACCTACTCAAACAGTTCAGTTCTTAATAAATAATTGTAATGAAGATGGTACATTAAACTATCAAAAAAAAGAAACTGAAAAATTATCCAAAAAAGCACAAGCAAAACTTCAAGCTGAAAGAGAAGCTGCAAAAGAAGCTGCTCAGGCTGAATAATATATTTTTTACAGGGAAAGAGAACACTTATTTACCGCTTTATATAAGCGGTTTTTTTTGTTGACATATTGGGGATAATAAATAAAAATTATTTAGGGAGGGAATATGGCAATAGCCGAAATTTTAATATTAGCTTTTGCTTTATCCATAGATGCATTAATTGTAAGTTTTTCTTATGGATTAATATTAAATAAAGAAAAGTGTAAGTATTCTATTATATTAGCTTTTGCGTTTGGTTTTTTTCAATTTCTAATGCCGATAATTGGTTGGTATTTGTCATCTTGTATATATTCACTATTAGAAATATTTTCAAAATGGATTGTTTTTTCTGTTTTTATGTTTTTATCAATAAGATTTATAAAAAGTGCATTTTCACAAGAAGAAATTAGAATAACATGTATAACTTTAAAGTGCCTGTTTTTTTTGGCAATAGCTACAAGTATTGATGCGCTTGGTGCTGGAATATCTTTAAAATTTACGAACGTCACAATATTAATTCCTTCTATCATAATAGGTACTATAACTTTTATTGATTCAGTAGTTGGATTTTGGACAGCAAATATATTTAAAAAAATACCGTCAAAGTATATAGAGCTTTTTGGCGGATTATTATTATTGTATTTGGCTATAAAGTCGATAATAATTTAATCTGTTATCGGACATTGTTATTAAGTTATCTTTGCTAACAAAGTACTCACCTTTTGAAAACTTTGCTCACTTTTGTTTCACTACGTATATAAGCTCACTCAAAAACAAAGTTTTTGGGTTTTTTGTAAAAAAAAATCACTCACACTTTCAACTTATAGTGAGTTTTTTCTCGTACAAATTAAAAAGATAGTAAAAAATTTGTGGAAGAAATAATTAAAATTTTTCAAAAAAAATAAAAAAATCATATTGCTAAATAAAAATTTTTCAGTTAGTATATATTTGAAGCGAAACTTCTTGAATGCGGAAGTAGCTCAGTTGGTAGAGCATCTGCCTTCCAAGCAGAATGTCGCGGGTCCGAGTCCCGTCTTCCGCTATTTTTTATTTGGCGGCATGGCCAAGTGGTAAGGCAGAAGCCTGCAAAGCTTTTATCCCCCAGTTCGAATCTGGGTGCCGCCTTTTTGTTAAAAGTTTAGAAATGTTAACTTCTTTTATTTTATTAAAATTAATGCATTTGATTGACGCAAATATGTTAAAAACGAAGTAAACTATTTATTATTGTAAAAGTATTAAAGTAGGATAAAAATATATTTGCCCATTTTACTTAATACGTGTAAAATGTGATAAGAAACTTATTCGAAAATAAAAGTGAGAATTATGGTGGATAAAGAAAATCAGTGGGATGATATGGATTATACGGATCAGGATGTACAAGATAACGAGTTTTCTGATACCGGTTTAAAAGAAGATTCTGGGGAGTATTCTGAGCAAGATTATCAGAAATATGATGATTATGATGAAGAATACGATGAAGATTATGATGAAGATGAACAAACAAAGAAAAAATCAAATCAGTTGCCATTACTAATAATTGCATTGTTGTTATTGGGTTTAGCTGGATTCCTAATAGTAAATAGAATGTCAGCAAGCAAAGACGTTGCTGATACTAGTGTTGCAAATAATTCAGAAACAGCAATGGAACAAGTCGCAGGTGATGAATTAAGTGTTAGTAGCCAAGAAAATCTTGGAGATGATTTTTTTGAACAAGCAGGCGGAAAAGAGTCTGAAATGATGAGTGTTGACTTTAATGATAATGGAGATGCTCAAGTTACAACGTCTGGAGAAAATGGTGAAATAGTTGCAACTGTTAAAGACAGTGGTACAACTGTAAATAGTGGAGATGATTTGTTTCAGTCTTCTGGTTCTGATTTAAATTTGGATCCTTCAAAAGAAAATAATGATATAATTGTATCTTATGATAAAGTTGCAAGAGTTAATCCGTTTAAGCCTCCTATATATGATAAGGCAGATGATCCTAATAATGTAACTATTAATAATACTCAATTTGAGATAATAGAACCACCAGTTACTTCCGTTCCTGATGAAAATTTGACAAGGTTATTACAAACGCAAATATCTGGTATTTTATATGATGATGTTAGTCCTTCAGCTATTGTTAATCTAAATGGAGTAGATACTTTTGTTAAAGTTGGTGATACTGTTTCAGGTTATACAATACAAGAAATAACTCGAGATAAAGTTCAAATTAATTATAAGAATAATAGTTATGTTGCTTCAGTTGGTGAATTATTTACAAGAGGTGTTCTGGAAAGACAAAGAGCAGTTGCCAATTTGGAGAAAAAATTTGCAGGAAGATATAAAGACAATAATTAGAGGAGTTAGATATATATTATGAAGAAGAGTTTAAAAAACATATCAAAACTATTGTTAGTGGCAGGGTGTGTGTCAGTACTTGCAAGTAATATAGCAATTGCGGCTCCTCAAGAGTATGATCTTGATAATCCTGATATACGTACGGAATATGATGTACCTAATAAAATAAGATTAGAAGGTGATGTTGATTTTAATGATCATGGTCAATTAATTAATTTAAGTTTAAGAAATACAGATGTACAACAAGTTTTAAGGATGTTTGCAGATAAGGCTGGTTTAAATATTGTATTTCATGCTTCCGCAACAGGTAGTGTTACATTAGATTTAGTTGATGTTACCTTAGAAGATGCATTTAAGATGGTTATGAAAATGTGTGGTTTAACATATGTTATCAAAGATAAAACAATGTTAGTAGTATCAACTAATAGTGCAGAAAATTTAAATCTTACAAAAGATAATATAACAGTTCTTCCGGTTAAGTACGTAGATGCTGCTTATTTAGCACATTTTTTAAATACAAACGTATTTAACCTAAATACTCCAGGTTTATCTTTTGGACCTATAGTAACAACAAATGCAGATAAGAACGAATTGTTAATTTTTGGTACTGAAAATGATTATATATTAGCAAAAAAGATAGTAGACAGATTTGATAAAAAACCTGCTATGACTACATACAGAGTAAACCATACAACTCCATTTGAGATGGCTAAAATGGTTTGTGAAACATTGTTCCAATTACCATTTAATGGAACACTTCAAAAAGATGCTTCAATGGCTGGAACTTATAGAGCTCAAGTTAATGCAAGCTTAAAAATGGAAACAAGTCTTAAAAAGGCTGAGGAAGGTACTCTTGGTGGTGGTACAGTTGCTTGTGTCATGACAAGTGGTGTAAAAACTTCAAACCTTGATTCTTTCCAGGCAAAACCTTCAATTACTATTTATGTTCAGCCGGAACTTGGTACTCTAACAATGGTTGGAGGTAGTGAACAGCAAATTCAAATGGTTAATGATTTTATTGTAGAGAATGATAGAAAACAGCCACAGGCATATTTAGAAGTTTCTATTATTGCTTTGACAGAAGAAGGTTCTAGAACATTTAACAATGAATGGGCATTTAATGGTAAACATATAAATTTAACATTTAATGGTTCAACAACTCAATCATCAGCTTATATGTGGCATGGTCCAAGTAATGGTACAGGTGCTCGTACATTATCACAAACTATTACATACTTAATTGAGAATAAAAAAGGTAGAATGTTAGCTAATCCAAAAATAGTTATAACAAATGGTAAAAAATCTGTAATTGATTTAACACAAGATTATATTGAATCAACAACAGTTCAATTATTGGCTACTTATACTTCTGGAACCACTGTTATGCCGGCTTCTCAGAAAACATATAATATTGGAGAAGATAACGGTATAAAAGTTGAAATACTCCCATTCATAAGTCCAGATGGTTATGTTTCTTTAACAATGAAGCCAAATTATGCATCTATATACCAAACTATTACCGATGTTGATCCATATACAAGAGAGAATTATATTGCTGCTACATTACTACAAAGACATAATTTGGATTTGTCTAATGTAAGAATAAAAGATGAAGAAACACTTCTTTTAGGTGGTATGATTCAACAAGAAGAACAAAATACAACAGGTAAGATACCAATTCTAGGTGATATACCAATAATAGGATTTTTCTTTAGAAATCAAGAAAAGACAATATCTAAAGAAGAACTACTTATTATGATGACTCCGAGAATCATAAAAGATACAGAAGATGTTGCAGAACTTTAGGATAGATATTAAATGACTAGTGTAGTTATAGATAAGCTAAAGCCAATTATAGATTTTTCAATAGTTTCAAAATTTGATATAGTGGATTTAATTCAGAATTCCTATATACCAGTTTGTATATCAAAAGAAACTATATATGTGGTATCAACTGTTAATGCTATTCAAAACAAAATTGTTCCTGTAATTGAAAAAATTCTGGGTAAGAATAAAATAACTTTTAAAGTCATATCAGAAGATGATTTTAATCAATTAATAATGTATGTAAAGTCTAATCTGCATATTGAATATTCAGAAAATCTTTCTAATAGTCAAAGTTATGTAAATTCTGATAATTCAGAAGATGATAATGTTATAAAACTAAAATATGATGATGATTCTACACAGGATGAAGAAACCGATGACGGTCAATTTGAGGAATATCATGATTCCAGGGAGTATAGTGTAACCCCCGGAGATGAAAGGTTTACATCAAAAAAAATTGGTGAAGTTCTTGTACAAATGGGATTTGTTACTAAAGAGCAAATTTTTAATGCATTAGTTGAGTCAAAGAAAACGCAAGTTCCTTTAGGTACAGTGCTAGTACAACAAGGTGTTATAACTTTACAAGATTTAAAAAAAGCATTGACAGCTCAACAAGGTTACGAAGCAGTTACCGCTGATCAGTTGAAAATTTCAGATTCTGTTTTATCAATGTTACCGGAAGACTTTATTAAACTGAATAAAGTTATTCCTATAAGTTATGATGATAAAGTTTTGGTAGTAGGTATGGTTAATCCTAATGATAAAAAGGTAATCAATGATATTATCTTTTTAACAGGATTAAAGCCTAGTATTTTAATAATTACACATTATGAATTTTCAATGTGTATGCAAAATTTGTTTAATGAACAGAAAAAGTCTACTAGTAAGATTATAAAGAAAATAGAAAAGCAAGCATTATCTTTTGATAGAGAAGAAACTTTATTTGAACAAGCTCAAAAAGAATTAAAAGATGATTCAAATATAGTTGTTAAATTTGTAAATAAAATTATATCAGACGGAATTGATATGAGAGCAAGCGATATCCATATTGAACCAAGGTTAGATGGATATGCAGTAAGATATAGAAAAGATGGTATATTACGTGAAGCACTAAGATTGCCGGCAAAAACTGAATCTGCTATATTGACTCGTTTGAAAGTAATATCAAAAATGAATATAGCAGAACATAGAAGACCTCAAGATGGTTCCTTTTCTATAACTTATAAAGATAAAGACTATGATTTCAGAATTAATACACTGCCTGTTGGTGAGCAAGAAAAAATGGTAATAAGAATTCTTGCCCCCGCAGTTTCCATGGCATCAAGTAAAGATGAGATGACACTTGCTGGTGCTTCAAAAGAGGAAGTAGAATTAATAAAGAAAATGGAAAGTGTACCCAATGGTATAATCCTTACAACAGGTCCTACTGGTTCTGGTAAAACAACTACGTTATATACTTTAATAAAAGCAATAAATGATGAGAAGATTAACATAACAACAATAGAAGACCCAATAGAAATTAGAATTGATGGTGTTAATCAATCACAAATTAATATTAAAGCTGGTATAACTTTTGCTTCTTGTATGAGAGCTATTTTAAGACAAGACCCTGATGTTATATTAGTAGGTGAAATCCGTGATATTGAAACATTAGAAACAGCAATTTCCGCTGCCTTAACAGGTCACTTGGTTTTATCTACATTGCATACAAACTCTGCTGCATCTACTATTACGAGATTAATAGATATGGGCGCTAAAGATTATTTGGTATCATCTACATTGGTTGGTATAATTGCTCAGCGTTTAGTAAGGCAGTTGTGTCCTCATTGCAGAACACAATACTTCCCTTCAAAAGAAGAAGCAGAGCTTGTTATAGCCGGAGGAGAAAAAGAAATTCAAGAATTTATGAAAACACCTGTTTATAAACCAAACGGTTGTGAAAAATGTAATTTCGAAGGATATTCAGGACGTATGGGTGTTTATGAAATAATGCCTATTACTAAAGAAATAAAAAGATTAATAGCTCAAGGTGCACATGATGTTCAAATTGAGGAAGCTGCCGTTGGAGCTGGAATGAAGACTTTACATCAGGCTTGTTTAAAACATATTATTGATGGAAAAACTACTATTTCTGAATTTCTGCGTGTATTAGGACCTGTTAAGGAGTGAGGTTAGTAAACTATGACCAGATATGAATACGAAGCAGAAAAATGGAATGGCGAAAGAGTGAAAGGCAGAATGGATGCCAAATCTCAAGTTGAAGTAAGGGTAAAGGTTAAAAATCTTGGTTATAAATGTATTTCTGTCACAGAATTAAGTCGTTCTAAAGATAATTTGAGTAAGTCATCTTCTTTACAGTCTTTGTCTTTAAAAGAGAAAATTGATTTTACGCAAACATTTCTAACTTTGAATAAAGCAGGTTTACCAATTATTGAAAGTTTGATTTTTATAGAAAAAGATGCTGCATCAAGGCAAGTAAGACTTATTGCTCAAGAAATTAAGAAACAAATTATTGCAGGTTATACACTCTCGGATACGATATCTAAGTATCCTAATTTATTTGGTCATGTATATATTGGTCTTGCAAAGGCCGGAGAAGATTCTGGAGAAATTGATAAAACATTTGAACGATTAATTGAATTACTAAAAAAACAAGGTGACATAAAAGGTAAAGTAATATCTGCATTAACATATCCAATATTTGTAATATTACTTGCTATTGCTGTTGTTTTAGTAATGTTAATGTTTGTATTCCCTGCATTTAAAGACATGTTTGATCAACAGGGTAAGCAGTTGCCTGCAATTACACAATTTTGTATTAATGCAGGTGAGTTTTTAAAAGATAAATGGATGGTAATTCCTTTGGGAATTGCAGCTATAGTTGGTTCTTTTATGTACTTATTAAGGTGGGAACCATCAAAAAGGAAAATAGATGAGATTTTATTAAAAATTCCTTTGTTGTCTGATTTAGTTAAAGCGGCAGCATTCTCTAACTTTTTAACAGTTTTGCAAATTGCTTATGATGCAGGTATTCCAATTATTGAATGTTTGTATCTATCAAGAACTACATTATCAAATTATGTAATGCAAGATGCTATTAAAATCTCAATAAAAAAAATGCAGGCAGGAGCACATCTATCTGAATCATTAAAAGCTGCTAATTTATTTCCCAAAATGATTTTATTTATGGTTTCTACTGGTGAACAATCAGGAAGATTAGGTGAGTTAATGACAGAAAGTGTTCAACATATTGATCAACAATTAGATTTAATTATTGAAACTTTAGGTAAGTTAATTGAACCGATTTTATTGATATTTATAGGTGTAATAGTTTGTTTCTTGGCTTTATCATTATATTTACCATTATTCCAATCATATTCTATATAGGAAAGGACATTAAACATGTACGATGAAAATAATAACATAGAAGATAATAATAGTTTTATAACCGGTATATGGTCAGAAAGAGTATTGGTTATAACAAAAGATTATCAAATAAAAGGTAATGTTTTTATGCCTAAGACCGGACGTAAAAATAGAGTTCTTTCTGATATATTGAATGGTGCAAAAAGATTTGTTGCTATAAAAAATTGTGAAGTTATTCATAGAGAATTCCCAAATAGAAAAGCGGAAGTGCATGATTTCTTACAATTGAACTTAAATTCTATAATATTATTAAGACCATTAACAGAAGAATAATACTTGATTTTTAAATTTGTTTATGTGAGTATATAAACAAGAGACGGGCTATTAGCTCAGGTGGTTAGAGCGTACGCCTGATAAGCGTAAGGTCCCTGGTTCGAGTCCAGGATGGCCCACCATTTAAAAAGACCGTATAGAGGTCTTTTTTTTTGCTGTTTTTTGTTGATTTATTGTAGTTTTTTGTCCAGGTTGATTTGTACGGCTAGATAGATTATTTTGGTAAAGCAGGCTTTGTGTGGGCGTTTTCGGGTCGGAAAAATTAAGTGTTCCAAAAAAATCAAACTGGAAAACT
>CALVED010000013.1 GCA_944326485.1 Candidatus Gastranaerophilales bacterium
AATATTTACATTATAATGTAAGTGAAGTTTGATAAGAGACTAAAGTACTAAAAGAGGAAAAGGTGACCATTATCACAAAACTTCAGGGATAATAGTGTTTAAATATAAATCAAATTGAAAAAATTCATAATATATTGAAAGTTTGAGTAAATTTTTCAGAGAAAAGTAAATGCTTTGTAATAGAGTATTACTTGTTAGAAATAAATAATAAATAATTAAAATAAATACAAATAGACAGGTTTTATAACTTGTCTATTTTTTGTGTCCATGAAAAGTCATAAACAAGAAAGGAGAAAAATATGGCAGTTTGGAATGAAGTTGATTTTGTGTAGAGTGAAGTCGAGTGAAACGAGCGAACTCGAAGAAATGAGAACCGAAATGAGCAACAGGCAAAGCCAAGCGAATGACAGGTTCGAAATAGAACAAAATCAAAGACAAATACAGACAAAGGCGGTGGTAGTTCTGCAAAAGATAATTCAAATGTAAATAAGGAAAAAACAGTTTTGTATGGTGGAGTAGAGAAAAATGAAATAAAAAGAGATGGTATAAAATCTTGAATAGAGAACATAAAAGATAAAATAATATCAAAGGAACTCAAAGAAAAGAATAAAAATGAAAAGAGAGCAGCAATTTTATACCCTAATATGCCTGATAATAAAAAAATACAAGAATTAAAAAATATAGGAGAAAAAGAATTTAGTGATATTGAAAAAGAAAGGATACTTAACCATACAAAAAATATTGGACTAGCCGCATTAGAGATTGGAAGTGCATTAATACCATTTTCAGGCGAAGCAAAACTAGCAGCAGGAATAACAAAAGCATTAGAACCCAAGATAGGAAGGGCAATTGCAAAAGAAGTTGGGAAAGGTGCAGCAAGGGGAACATATTCAGGTGGTGTAACAGGAAGTATAAAGGGTTTAGGTGAAGGACTGGAAAATGATAAAAATTTAATAGCTACAACTTTAGAAGGAGGTTTAACCGGTGCTGCATTAGGTGGAATTTCTGGTGCTGGTATTTGAATAGCGAGCGGGAAAGGTATTCAAATTTATAAAGGGCTAAAGTTAAAAGATTTTAAACCTATTGACAATATGACAAAAGAGGAAAAGAAAGAATTTAGAAAATTTGCAAAAGAATATTATCAGGATTATTTACAAGATACAGATGTGTATAATAAAAATTTAGGAAAAATAATGTTTACGGCAAAAGGTGCTAAAGAAACGATAAGTAAAAATCCAAATATGTCGAAAGACTTTCCTTTATTAAGAAATGATGTCAAAAATGCAAAATATATTAGTGCAAATGAATTGTACAAACAAAGGAAAGATAAGTATAAAAAGTTTTATACATTTGAAGGTGAAAATAAAATATATATAATTGCAGAAGACGAAAATGGTTATAAGTTCTATTTGTCAAAAGATAGAGCAAAAGAAAATTAATAAAAAATTCAATATATACAAAGGCTTATCTTGAATTTTTGGAAATAAAATTTAAAAACGAAGATAAACCTTTGTATATATACAGAAAGTTAAGTAATTTAGTTTTCTTATTTATTTTGATTTTTATCTTGATAATTTTTTATTTCTTTTATGCAATGTTGTTCTTTTGTATCAAGTTCTTTTTCAAATTTATTCATTATTTCAAGAAATATATTTTTTTTAATTTCTACATCTATTGCAAAATCAATATGGTTCTTTTTTGTTTCCCAATCCTGAATTTGAAATCTAATTGTATCATTATCCAATACCCATACAAACCATTTAGATTTACTTACTTCTTCTATAATTAATTGAGCGTAGTTTTTTGTTTTTATATCATTAAAAAATTTTTTAAAATCATTTTTCATAAGAGAATAATCTATACATTCTTGGTAATTTTCTTTATTTGTTTTTATTTCAATATTAAAATATAGATTGAAAGAATTATCTTTATCAATGGAACTTTCATCAATTTCATCATAAGTTACATTTATTTCTATATTTTCAATTTTTTTAGTTTCTCTTAATGGTAACGGTAATTTTTCATCAGGATAAATAAACCATCTTCCTGTATCCGAATTATATAACCAATTTGAAAGTATATGGATTTTGTATGGTTCTATTTTAGGATTCCAATTTGGTTTTGGTTTATTTCTTGTTATACCTGCAGCAAATACTTCATAATCTTTCCAATTTTTTTCTATTTTGTATTTTGAACATTGATACTCTGCAAATAAGGTGCTTCCTGGAAGTATTGCAAGTTTCCATCCTTCTTTATAATCATCTTTGTAAAATACATATTGATATGAATAGAATAAAGGAATATTTTTTAATTGAAGTATATTTTTTATATTAATTTCATCTAATTCTTTTTTCTTATGTATTCTTTCAATACTTTCTATTTCTTTATCTACTTCAGTTTTTAATTTTACATAAGATATTAAAGTTAAATTATCAAGAAAAATTTTGTAATTTTCATCAGAAACAATAAATCTTACCCAACCTTTTTTATATTTATAATATTGAATAACGCCTGAGTGTGGGATTTTCTTTATAAATAATTCAGAAGAAAGTTTATAATAGTAGGCTTGATTTAATTTAAAATCTTCTAATAAATTTAAATCTTTCTTTATACATTCTTCTTTTGCCAAATCTGCTGGAAGTATAATTTTTTTATTGTTATTAAGAGCTAAATATCTTTGAAAGAAAAGCCATTCATTACTTTCATTAACAGGTCCTTCCCATAAGTGGGAGATATAAGAATAGTAATATATACCTTTCAATGATTTGCAAAAGTATTCTTCTCCATTTGTATAAAAAAGACCATTTATAAAATCAGGTGTCTTAAGTATATCCTGATTATAAATTAGTATATCTCCAATATTTAATCCAAGTCTGTCACATTCTCCATTTGCAAGTTGAATAATATATTTTGTCTGATAACCTGATATAGAATTATTAAAAACGGAGCTTCGTTTTTTATATATTTTAATAATTGTCCCAATTTCATTACAAAAAAGTATATCAGAAGAAATTTTTATTTTATCAGTAAATACTTTATTTGGATATATTTCACTATAATCGTAGATAATTCCTATATTTTGTAGTGTTTTATCCTTAAGAAAAGAAGCATTTTTTTCTTCATCTGCTTCTAGTGTTCCAAGTGATAAATTAGCATATTCACCATTAATTTTTCTGATTTTATAATTTTGTATTTTCATATATCCACTTGAAAAGATTATGTTTTTGAAAAGATTCTATTGTTTGATTATATCATAGCTCAACTTAATTAATATATGAATATTTTGCAAATGAGGTAATAGAAATAAGTTTTAACACATTTTTTTGTAGGAAACAAATATGTTCAAATGATAACTTTGTACTGCAAACACTTGATGTTAGAATAATTCAGAGTAATACTGTAAATATAAATAATTTAAAATGGAGAAACTCTGGATAATATTTCGTGTCTTGATTTATCCAGTTTTTCTGCAATTATAAAACAAAAATTTGACTCTATTCTTATATATTGATCTATTATACCTTTTTTTATTTCGTTAATATACTCATCAATAAATGATTCTTTTTCGTACAATAAAAATTTTTCTTTTAAGCTTTTTTTATTAGGAGCCGGCTTTGTATTAAACCAAGAATCTACAATTTCATTATCTACTTTCATGTTTATTGGCAATATATGCTTTATTATCTTTATATTGCTAAATCCAACTTGTTCATACAAATCATGTAAAGTCGTATAATCATAATTTAATAAAGAATCACTCATATCATTCCAGATTATTTCTTCATAATTTTTAAACATTGAATATTTTTCAACTAAATCATTTGGTAAAATTTCCCAATAATGCTTATTCTGGCTTATTACCGGTTCAAAATCGCATATAATAGAATTGTATTTCATAATTCTATATATTTCACTTAATGCTTCTTTTTTATTATCTACATGTGCTAAAACAGATCTAATAACCACATTATCAACAAAGTTATTTTCAAGAGGAATTTTAGAACAATCAGAATTCAATATCATATAACCAGAATTAATTTTTAAATTATTAATTCTTTTTTGACATTCATTAAGACATTCTTCATCAGAATCTAAAAAAATAACATTTCCTAATCCTTTTTGTGCTTCTAAAATTTTTAATCCCAAAAATCCCAAACCACAACCAACATCAATAACAGTATCAGTTCTTTTTATTTTTGAAAAATTAAGAATAAAATCACAAATACTATTCAACCATTTTTGTGAATTAATAATTTCAGACTTATCTAATCCTTCATATCTTGTTTTAGTTAACCAATTATACCAATTATCCATTATATAACTAACATATCTCCAAGCATTAAATCGATTTTCTTAGACCTATCATCAGTATATGATAACCCATTATATCTAAAATAACCACTATAAGGAGTAAATGTTAACTCTGCAAAATACAATTTTTTATCAAACTCAATAAAATCGACTCTTACAAATTTAAAATCTTTAGATAATATACTTGCCAACTCAAACATTTTTTCATAATTATAAGGTTTACATAAATTAGCATCAATAGTTTTATAAGCAATAGAAAAATCTAATTTTTGAAACTTTTCATTATTTACAAAAGAATAATCAAAACCATCTTTAAAATGAGCAATATAATTACAAAATTTAGGTTCTCCATTAAAACAATAAACCATCCAATCATTAAATAAAAGAGATGAATCACCCCCTATTATTTCTTCAGCAAATATTTGAGGTTTTATAAACTTATAATGTAATTCTAAACTATTTAAATAATACCTTGTATTATAAAATAAATTAATTCTTTCTCTTAAAGAATTAAACTGAATAGGATGTTCTAACATTTTTTCTTTATTAATTATGAAGGAATTAAATCCGCAACCATGGTTTAGCTTTAAAATAAATTTTGAAGGTAAAGAATCAAAATCAATATCATCAAAATCATCCCAAACACCAAATACTTTCTTAAGATAATCAGCGCCATTAACTATTTTTTTACAAAAATAATCTCTAACAGCAACTTTATCAGCACATAATCCCTTTAATGGGGTAGAATCAAACAACTTCAACCATTGTACTTTTTCTGACAAAGTTCTAGGGAAAAAAAGATTTAAAGAATTACCAGTAATATCTTTATATCTTTTTCCTAAGAAATAAGGATAAAGGATAAAAGGAACTCTATCATCAATATTTTCAAATTTATTTTTCATAATGTCAAATAAAAAATGGGCCCGGTAGGATTCGAACCTACGACCAAAGGATTATGAGTCCTCTGCGCTACCGCTGCGCCACAAGCCCTTTCAAAATTAGAATAACATCAATATTTTTCATCGTCAAGCAAATATTTTATTTTTTATTATTTCTATAGTCAGATAATAAAGCTGCACCAATAACACCTGAGAAATCGCCCAATTTTGCTTTTTCAAATTTTATTGACTTACTTGGAGTTGGAATAGATTTTATTCTTGCTATCTCTATAGAACGACTATAATAATAATCAATAGCATCCATCAATCCACCACCTAAAACTATTTTTGCAGGATTATAGAAATTAATAACAGACGCCAAACCTGATGCTAAATAATCTGATGCTTCATTTATTATTTGAACAACAAGATCGTCTTTATTATCTAAAGATTTTTTTAGCATGCTAGTTTTTATTGGCTTATTTTCTTCAAGGTAATTAACTATATCTGACTTTCTACCTTTTTTTAGAGCACCAATTATTCTTTTTTCTATAGCTAATCTTGATGCATAAGCTTCTAAGCATCCACATCCGCCACATCCGCATGAACGACCACCAACATCTACAATAATATGTCCAATTTCACCTGCAGTACCTGTTGCACCATAGCGAATTCTTCCATTTTGAACAATTCCAGAACCTATACCTGTTCCTACAAAAATACAAACAAAATCTGTTTCACCCTGTCCTGCACCAAAATACATTTCACCAATTGTTGCTATTTCAACATCATTACCAAGTATTATATCTTTATTAAATTCTTTATTTAGAATATCTCTAATATTCAAATTTGAACAATCTAGATTCGGTGCATTTATTATAATGCCTTTATCTCTATTTATTTGACCGGCAGCCCCAATACCTATATTATCAATTTCTGACATTGATATTTTAGATTCAAGCAGAACTTCATTAATAGATTTAATAATTTTTTGTATTATTTTTTCAGGTCCTTTATCTTTCTTTGTCTTTTTCTTTATATATGCAACAACGCTACCTGTAGCTTTATCAACAATAGCAGTTAGTACTTTTGTACCGCCTAAATCAATACCAATTGAATATTTACCCATATAATAATTTCCTTTCGTAAAAATTATATCATTTTATTTCTTTTTTTATAATATTTAAAATTAAATTAAAAAGCAGGTTTAAAACTTGCCATGAATAGGGTATAATATCTGAGTACATAGTTTATGGAGGCAAAATAAATGCGCATTACAGTTAACGGGCGTAACATCGAAATTACCGATGCTATTAGAGCTTATGCAGAAGAAAAAATCGGTAAAGTTATGAACCATTATGATCAAATTCAATCCATTGAAGTTGTCCTTAATGTAATTAAAAACCCGTCAGTTTCTCAAAGTCATACAGCTGAAGTTTTATGCAAATTCACATCAGGTTCGGTTAAAGCTGAAGAAAGTGCCGAAACAATGTACGCAAGTATTGATTTGGTTGCTGATAAAATAAACAGACAAGTAAAAAAATTCAAAGAAAAACAAATTAAATCTTCAAAAAATGCATCTATTAGAACAGATGTAAAAGAAGAAGATGAAGAAGTTGCTGCTGAATAAATTAATATCAAAACTTTGAATAAAAAAGCCCTATTAAAGGGCTTTTTTATTTTAATAATTTATTTTTTGTATAGTTAATTAACCCACCGGTATTAATAAGTTTTTGAATTTCTACAGGAAATTTTTCACACTGATATTCTTTTCCGGTAGTAATATTTTTAACGACCCCAGAAGCTAGATTAAATTCCAGAATATCATCTTTAGATGTCTCATCAGGAAGTGTCTTATTTTCAAGAATTGCAAGTCCGATATTTATAGCATTTCTATAAAATATTCTAGCGAAGCTTTTAGCTATAACAAGTTTTATACCTGATGCTTTTATTGCAATAGGAGCATGTTCTCTTGAACTACCACATCCAAAATTTTCACCTGCAACAATAATGTCACCTTCTTTAACACCTGAAGCAAAAGTTAAATCCAAATCTTCAAGACAATGTTTTGCCAGCTCTTCTTGTGAAGAAGTATTTAAATATCTAGCAGGGATAATAACGTCTGTATCGACATTATCAGCGTACTTCCATACTTTTCCTTTTTCCATTTTTACTTTACATCCTATAAAATCTGTTTTATACTTAAATTATACATTACATGTTTGAAATGTTAATAGCACTAAAAGAAGGAGATGTAAATGATGGAAATGATAGGCGAAACAGCAGGACAAATCTGGAACTACTTAAATGAAAATGGGGAAACAACATTAACAAAGATGAAAAAAGATTTGGACTTAAAAGCAAATTTTGCAGAACTAGGCTTAGGCTGGCTTGCAAGAGAAGGCAAAGTTGAAATGACTAAAAAAGGTACTTCTACTAACGTAAGATTAGTTTAATCGTTTTATTATTAAAAAAGTCCGGTTATTGAAACCGGACTTTTTTTTGAGTTTTTTTTTTATTTTTTTGTAATAATAAAAGTAAATAATATAATATAAAGGTTTATGTAAATGGAAGCTACAAAAATTAAAGAAGAATTTTTACAACAAGCATCAATTTTAGCAAGAGGAGCAGAAGTCCTTCCCGGCGGTGTTGAAGAGCTTGCACTTAAATTACAAAAATCAAAAGAAGAAAACAAACCCTTACGAATAAAGCTAGGAATGGATCCTTCAAGACCTGATTTACATCTTGGTCATACTGTCGTAATGAGAAAAATTAAACAATTTCAAGATTTAGGTCACAAAATCATCCTAATAGTAGGCGGTGCTACAGGCATGATTGGTGATCCATCAGGAAAATCAGATACACGTCCCAGCCTAACAAAAGAACAAGTTGAAAAAAATGCAAAAACATATTTTGATCAAATATCTAAAGTTGTTGATGTAAATAAAGCAGAAATAAGAAACAATGCAGATTGGTTATACAATTTAAACTTTATTGACATGTTAAAACTTGCATCAAAAGTCACAGTAGCACAAATTATGACAAGAGATGATTTCGCAAAAAGATTTGCAGAAAATAGACCAATTTCAGTACATGAATTTTTCTATCCTCTAATGCAAGCTTATGATTCTGTTGTTGTTGATGCAGATATCGAACTTGGAGGAACTGATCAAAGATTTAATAACTTACTTGGTAGAGAAATACAAAGTGCTTACGGTAAAGAACATCCACAAATGGTAATTTTATTACCATTACTTGAAGGCACTGACGGCATTCAAAAAATGTCAAAATCTTATCCGGAACATTGTATTAGCCTTACAGACTCACCAAAAGATATGTATGGGAAATTAATGTCTATTTCTGATAATTTAATTACAAAATATTTTGCACTGTTAACAGATATTTCTAATGAAGAACTAAAACAAATTGAAGAAGATATAAAAATTAAAAATCCTCGTGATATAAAAATGAAATTAGCTTATATGATTACCAAAATGTATAATGGTGAGGAAAAAGCAAAAGAGGCTGAACAAAATTTTATAAAAGTTGTGCAAAATAAAGAAATACCGGATGACATTCCAGAAATTAAAATTGCAGAAGATATTTCATTAATTGATTTTATTTCAAATTTTGATAAATCATTATCAAGAAGCGATATAAAAAGACTTGCTTCTTCTGGAGCTATAAAGATAAATTCAGAAAAACAAACAAATCCAAATTCAATTATCAAGAAAAATGATATTCCTGTTGTAATTCAATATGGAAAAAGAAAATTTATAAAAGGTATATAAATGCGATTAATAAAGAAAGTAATTTCTCAAATAAAAGAAGATATACAAACAATATATGAAAAAGATCCGGCAGCAGAAAATATAGTAGAAGTACTTTTTTGTTATCCTGGTTTACATGCACTTATAATGCATAGAATTGCTCATAAACTGTTATATTGGAAAATTCCTTTTATTCCAAGATTCATTTCTAATATATCAAGATTCCTAACCGGAATAGAAATTCATCCGGCAGCAAGAATTGGCCGCAGATTCTTCATTGACCACGGTATGGGTGTAGTTATCGGTGCTACAACAATAATTGGAGATGATGTCCTTTTATATCAAGGTGTAACTCTCGGCGGAACAGGAAATGAACATGGAAAAAGACACCCAACTCTTGGCAATAATATTGTTGTAGGGTCAGGCGCAAAAGTGCTTGGAAACATTGAAATAGGTTCTAATTCCAGAATAGGAGCAGGGTCTGTAGTAATTGATAATGTTCCGGAAAATTCTACTGTTACAGGTGTACCGGGAAGAATTGTAAGACAAAAATTATTAATACAAGGACAATTAATGCATAACAGAATTCCAGACCCGGTAACTTGTCAACTGAATCGATTAAAATATGAAATGGAAGATTTAAAAGAACAGATTGAAGAACTTAAAAGAGGTAGAGAATAATCTACCTCTTTTTTATTAATGTATCGGAAATTAGTTATATTACATTTTCTTTCCACCATTGAATAACCAGTTACCTAAAGCTACAAATGGGCTTGCAACAAGAGATACTGCCTGTATTAATATGTTTCCGCTACCTTCCTCTTCATCTATATCGCACATAGCAGCTAGTAAATCTTCTTGGCTGGTTGAATCACAGTTTCCCCAAGTTAATACTTTTTGATTTTCAACCCCGGCATTATCTTTAGCATTTTCTCTAATAAATTCTTCTAAATCACCACCAAGTTCAGATTCAATTAACTGTCTTGCTACAGAACGTAGTTGCGTATCATCACCATCATCTCCAACTAATTGCCCATATCTGGTTTGTGATGTCATTTCACTTAATAATTCTTCGTATGCAGTCAATGCTTTATCTTCTTTTCCATTTGCTAAATAAGAACAAATATTTGAGATTTTTGTTTCAATAGCAGCATCTCTGCCTGAATATGCAATTTCATAAGACTCTTTTGTATCTGTATAATCATATTTATTATCTAAATAATCAGTATTATACAAACTTGCAGCGGTAACACCACCACTTTGTGTATAAGAACTTGCAGTTGAAGAACCGCTTAAAAAACTACCATTTTGAAAAGAAACTGTCATAACTAACCTCCACTATAAAATATTTAACCTAACTACCCACATTTATATAAAAACAATTTATAAATTGAAATTTACATATAAATACAGTTTGTTAATATTTCTTAATATATTCTTAAAAAGATTTTAAAATAATGCCGCCAATAGCTCCGGCTATAATAACTAATAATGGATTTTTCTTTATAAATGAAAACGGTACAATTAAAATTAAAAATAAAATAATTGCTCTATAATCAAAATGCATAGATGAAAAAGACAAATTTTCAGAATTCGAAACGGTTTGGATAAAAAGCTGAAGACCTATTGATGTTAATAATGCACACGAAGCAGGACGTAAACCTAAGAATATATCGTTTATAATAGAACAAGATTTAAATTTATTAAAGATTTTAATTATAGTAATAGTAAAAATAAATGGAGCAAAAACTATTGCAAAAGTTGATAATATAGAACCTATAATTCCAGCTGTAGTATAACCAGTATATGTTGCCATATTTATACCAATTGGTCCCGGAGTAATATTTGAAACTGCAATCATATTTGTTAATTCATCAACTGTAAACCAATTATACTGTTTTTGTATATAATACAAAAATGGAAGTGCAGCATAGCCACCACCTAATGCAAATATTCCTATTTTCAAAAATTCATATGACAATAAGAAATATAATTTAAGCATCTTTTCTGCCCTCTAATTTTGAATGTAAAATAGCCAGAAGTGCTGAAACTATTATTATAACAGTAGGTGACACAGGCAATATAATTAAAGATATTAATATAAAGAAATACATAAAATATGTAAATTTTGAATTAACACTTTTCTTCCAAATATCTTTTATAGTTACTAAAATTAAAATAATTACAGAAATTCTTATTCCCCAAAAAGCATTATGTACAATAGGATTACTAACAACTGAAGTTAATAAATTTGCAAGTAATATAATACAAATAAAAGATGGAGTAACTATACCTAAAATTGCCATTATAGAGCCTAAAAATTTTCTTGCTTTATATCCTGAAAATATTGCAATATTTCCTGCTATAATACCGGGAATACATTGACTCATTGCAAAATAATCAACAAGCTCTTCTTCAGTTAACCATTTACGTTCTTCTACAATATATTTTTGAAGTAATGGAACAATTACATATCCGCCACCCAATAACTGAATTCCTATTATAAAAAATATTTTAAATATGTCAAATAACTTTACTTTCATAAACCGATTATTACATAAAAAAATCATATCTTCAAACCAGTTGTATTCGTTTAAAATAAGGCGAAAATGGGAATACTACAATTGTAGGAGTTAGTATGAAAAAAGTATTACTTCTTGATAATAATAATAGACCCATAAATATATGTTCTTGGAAGAGAGCTTTAGTTTTATTATTAAAAGGG
This sequence comes from Candidatus Gastranaerophilales bacterium, assembly GCA_944326485.1. Lineage (GTDB taxonomy): Bacteria > Cyanobacteriota > Vampirovibrionia > Gastranaerophilales > Gastranaerophilaceae > Avigastranaerophilus. The sequence goes on from CALVED010000013.1 coordinate 11,685, forward strand.
AAAGCTCGAAATGCAAGAATATTAAACGATATAGAAAGTATGATTAAGGTAGAAAACATACTAATTCCTCTTGTAATAAAATTAAATTATAATTTGGCAGTTCAATATAAAGAACTGCCTTTTTGCAGAGAAAATATACTTGTCCGTGATGAATTCGTATGCCAATATTGTGGAAAAAAGTTTTCGCCAGAAGAACTTACCTTAGATCATGTATATCCAAAATCAAGATTAGGTCCGGATATATGGGAAAATATAGTTGCTTGCTGTAAAGAATGTAATCAAAAAAAAGCAGATAGAACTCCAAAAGAAGCAAGAATGAAACTGCTTAGAAGACCCTATAGACCAAAAGATTATTTAGAATTTGAGCTAAAGAAGTATCCAGAAGATATAGTAAAACATTGGCAAGAATATTTTGAAGCTTCTTAATTTATTTTGTGCCAGAAGATAATAATAAATCTTCGTACATTATTCTGGAATAAAGACCTAAATCTTTAAAATCTTCAGGAGTATAATTATCAGAAGAATAGAATATAAACTTTTCTCTTTGTTGATAGTCATCAAAGTTTATCCTTGTTCCTGATTGTTCAAATTTATTCAACCTAAACATAGACCGGTGAAAAGATAATAAATTTTGCAACGCTTTATTATCAAAAACCTGTTTAAATCTTGCTTTTGCTCCTGAAATACTATCTGCAAAACCAAGCCAGGAGTCAATTACAACATAATCATTCTTTTTTGGATTATCATTATCTAAAGATGTTATAACAAATGAATGATCAATTGGTTCAACACAATTATATTCACATTCACCTGTTTTTTTATTTATATAACTAATATCAACTGCCAATGAAACCCTTTGTGAATTATAATAACCATTTGCACTTAGAGCTGCCAAAACAACTTTTGCACATTCTTCACAATTCCCAGCTTTTAACAATTTTACACCATCTAATATTTTTGTATAAGGTATATTATCATCTATCCATGAATATTTGGAATTTGATGCATCTTTTTTTTTGGCCAATTTTCTTATAGCAGATATTCTTGAATCTACCTTTTTTAACAATTGATTAGCTTTAATAGATATTTGATTATTATTCCTTTTAATTTTTGTCGAACTATAGAATTCATCAATATAAGATGAGCTTAACACCGGAAATACATGTCTTGCACGACGTTGAATATCATCTGCTTTTCTCACATTTTTATTTTTAGATTTAAAGGATATACTATTATTTAAATTTTGATAATATAATTTCATATTCAAATAAAACATATAAAAAATTTTTGTGTTATTCAAATTATCAAAAAAGTAATAAATCTTTTTTATCAACAAATAGATATTTTTTTTTATTAAGTAAAAACGATATACTTATAAAAAGGAGTAATTATGGAAAAATCAATTTTAATAGTAACAACAAATTTTTCTAATATAAATAATGAAATACAAACAGGTGTTTGGTTTGAAGAATTTGCTGTACCATATTTAATATTTAAAGCAACAGGATATAAAATCATCGTAGCAAGCCCCAATGGCGGAGAATCTCCCATTGATATAAACAGTCTGTCTTGTTCTAACCCTATGGAATGGGATGAAACAGGAAAATATTTAAAAAATACAGAGAAACTTTCAAACATAGATTATAAACAATTTGAAGCAATTTATATTCCGGGTGGACACGGACCAATGTTTGATTTACCAAAAAATAAAATACTAAAAAAAATAATTGAATATATGTATGAAAACAATAAAGTTATTTCTGCAGTTTGTCATGGCGTTGTAGGGCTTATCTCAGCAGAAGATGAAAAAGGAAATTCAATACTAAAAGATAAATATGTTACCTGTTTTACAAATAAAGAAGAACAAATAGTAAAAATGAAAGAATTTATGCCATTTTTATTACAAGATAAATTAATAAAACTTGGCGCAAATTTTGTTGAAGAAAAACCTTGGAGTGAACACGTTGAAATTAGTTATAATATTATAACAGGTCAAAATCAAAATTCAGCACAGCTCGCGGCTGAAAGCATTATATCTTTGCTTAATTAATTATAAAACACCTTTTGTTGAAGGTATTTTATCTAAATTTTTTTCATCCAATGAAACAGCTATCTTTAAAGCTCTCGCAAAAGATTTAAACACAGCTTCAATTATATGATGAGTATCAGTACCATCTAACATTTTAATATGTATCGTCATTAATGCAGCTTGAGCAAAACTGGAGAAAAAGTGTGGAAGAATGACCGTTTCAAAATCAGAAGTTTTTTCATCTTTAACACTAACATCAACTTTAGAAAAAACTCTGCCGGATATATCAACAACACTTAATATCAAAGCTTCATCCATAGGAAGAATTTTTTCACCATATCTTACAATACCTTTTTTATCAGCTAAAGCTTCTGTCAAAGCAGAACCTAAAGTAATTGCAACATCTTCAACAATATGGTGATTATCATTGTCGTGAGATATTACATCAATATCTATATCAAAGCCTGAATGATGTGCCAGTTGTTCTAACATATGATTAAAAAATTTAATTCCTGTATTAATTTTATGTTGACCATTACCATCAATATTTAATTTTACAGTAATTTCTGTTTCTTGAGTTTTTCTAATTTTAACAGACTGTCTCATCATTTTTCTCCAATACATTATTCAAATTGTTTACAGATTTTATAACCTCTTTAGCACCATTAGACTTTAAACTATTTACCAAACTTTCACTTTTATCTTGAGGAGGCAATACTCCAATAGGATAATAATTTGCATTCTTTGCACACTTCATATCATCAATTGTATCACCCATATAATAATACTTTTTAGAAATAGTAATATCTTTTATATAATTAAGGCCATAAGAATCAGGTTTACCTTTTCCTTCCGGAACATCATCAGATGTAACAATAGGATAAAAATAACTAACAACATCGAATTTTTCAAGAGCATAAAATGCTTCTTTATGTGGGCGTCCTGTATAAATTGCAAGATTATATTTATTTGAAAGCTCTAATAATAATGTTTTATCAAACAAGAATGATTCATTATTAATTAGTCCATTTCCATTATCCCAATATATAGACTGAAAAACATCAACTATATCTGTATATTTTATATTTAAGCCAACTTTTTCTAATAAATATTTTGTTAAATCCCAATCATTATTTAAACCGCCTAAATTTTTTGCTGCTTGAATCTCCTGTTTAGAAATTATCTTCCCAGTATATTTTTCATAAGTTTTTTCAATGGCTGTTCTGTAAGAATTACTTGCATCGATTAGAACACCGTCCATATCAAAAACAAGCATTGGCTTATTGCTTAGCAAATCTTTTATTTTTCTAACACCATCTCTTGTCGGTATTGTAATTCTTAAGTGATTTTCAAGCAAACTACCTTTTTTAAAGAGTTTAACAGCAATATTATTATTTTTTAGTTTATTATATACAAACTCAGCCTTTTCTTTGAAATCTACTAACAAAAAATTAGCATAAGATTTATAAACAACAGCATTTAATGATTTAAAAAATTCTGTTAATTCATCCTTTGAATGATTAATTTCCGTTTTAATTTTATTAAAGTATTCTAAATCACTTAAAGCAGCTATACCTGCTTTAAGTGCGAAAGCATTTACACTAAACGGACTTATTACATTTTTTAAGTATTTAATATTATTTTCATTACTAATGATATAACCTAGTCGCATGCCTGCAAGTGCAAAATCTTTAGAAAAAGATTTAACTACAAACACATTATCATATAATTTTGCATATTTATTATAAGAAGAACCCGAATAATTAGCGTAGGTTTCATCAATTATAACTGCTTTACCTGCTGATTTATCAAGTACTCTTTTTAAATCTTCTTCATCAATTATATTTCCTGTTGGATTATTTGGAGAAGCAACATAAATAATTTTTACCTTAGAATTTTCCATCTCTTTAAGAAAATCATCAACCGGAAACTTCCATCTCTCTTTAAATGGAACTTTAAGAACTTCACCAGCTGAAATATGTGTATAAATAACAGGCATCTCAAAAGAAACATCAAGAGTTAAAAGACATTCACCTTCTTCTAAATATGTTTGTATGATACCCGATATTGCCTCATCAGCGCCATTAGTAACTTTAATATTATTTATATTAACATCATTATAGTCTGCTATTTTTTGTGACAACTCACCATAAAACGGATAAAAGCTGATTGATTTATAATCGCAATTTTTCAAGGTATCTAAAACTTTACTTGAAGGTCCATAATTATTTTCATTACTATCTAATTTATAATCCCAATGTTTTTCATATAGTGGAACAAAATATCCTAACATTTTTTCTACAGATTTTTTTGGTTTTATCATAATGACCTACTTAACATAGAAATCTGCATTAACATATACTCTAACTTTTACCTTACCAGATTCAACCGGTGTAGAAATTGTCTCCAGAGAACTATCAGAAGAAGCACCAGCCATTGCCTTAGCATAAAATCTTCCATTTGAAACAACAGTATCTACATTACAAGATGCATTAATATGCTTGATACCATCAAGAGTAGCACCTGCTGATTTTGAAATTAATAAAGCTTGTTCACTTAGATTTTTTATTATTGCAGGATATAGTTCATAACATACATCATTACTATTTTCATATGAATAATATAAACCCTCTGTTCTATTTGCTCCATTTGATATTGCAACACTTATTATATTTGATATTTTACTTACATCTTTAGTTTCAACAGAGATAGAATTTACAGCAGTATAATTTCTGATAACATTTTTTCCATCATTTGTTTTAGAATAATTAGGTCTAACTGAAAAATTATTTGTTTTTATAACATCTTTTTCTGCAGTCGTTACTGTTTTTAAAGCAGTAATAATTTTATTTGAAATTGCATTATTTTCTTCAGTTGCTTTTTTAGCATCAGTCGCTGTATTTTCGACAGCAAAAGTTACAGAAGCAAAATTAGGATTCACTTCTTTTGTTTCAGACCCGCTTACAGAAATATATCCTGAGTCTTTTTTCACCTGATCAATTGCTGCATATGCGAATTGACAATATGATAAACAAGCAAAACATAATGCTATAACAAATAAATTCTTTTTCATATTATTTCCTCACTTCATTAGTATCTTCAACCTTAACTTCTTCACATTGAATTGTATCAGTTGAAGTTTTAGAGTCTTCACATTTTATTTCATCATTTTTCTTAATATCGTTAAATATTTTATTTTCAGATTGTCTTGCCCTATTCATAATATCTCTAATTTGCTCAGGACTCAGCCCCTGATACGAACCAAACCCAATTAATGCTCGTTTGTTATTTAATGCATATAAAGATAATGCAATAATTAGCCACAATAAAATTCCTTGAAATAAATTCATTTTAGAAACTATATTAGATTGCTCAAAAATAACATTCCATAATGACATACAAACCCAACCCGGAGAAACAATAAAACCTGATACTAAGCCAAATACTATAAATACAGCAACAATTATTCCTCTAACACCGTTGATTGTAATTACTCTAAAATTCTTGTTCATATATTAATTATCCTGTGATAAATTTTCAAAATCCCTTTCACTAAGTATTATAACACCTAAAGTGGAAGCTTTGTCAAATTTAGATCCCGGATTGTCTCCAGCTAGAACGTAAGATGTCTTTTTACTAACACTGGAAGAAACCTTACCACCCATTTTTTTTATTTTTTCTTCAAAAACACTTCTTGGTTGAGAAAGCGTACCTGTTATTACAAAAGTTTTACCATCAAATATATTTGATATTTTTTCAAATTGTCTTCCTTTAGGATGAACACCATATTCTTCAAGTTTATTCAATATTACTTTATTATTATCATCATTAAAGAAATCAATTACACTTTTTGCAGCTTTTTCACCAATACCATCGATTTTTATTAAATCATCAACAGATGCATTTTTTAAACTTTCAAGAGTAGGATATTCTCCTGCAAGAAGTTCTGCTGTTTCTTTTCCTATTAATTTTATACTTAATGCAGTCAAAAATTTTGTTAATGATGGTGTTTTTGAAGCTTGTATTGCACTATATATGTTATCAGCAGATTTTTCTTTTATTAAATCAATTTTCATTAAATCATCTGTTGTAAGTTTATACAAATCAGCAAAATCTTTTATTAATTTTTTATCTAAAAGTTTTTCTACTAAAGATGAACCCACACCATCAATATCTAATGCTTCTTTTGATGCCCAATATTCAATTCTACCTTGTATTTGAGCAGGACAATTTAAGTTATTTGGACAATATAATAAAACTTCTCCCTCTGGTCTATATAATTTAGCTCCGCAACAAGGACAATTCTCTGGTTCTTTATATACTCCAAAATCCTCATCATCTTTTTTTCTTATGACTTTTGGTATAATTTCAGCAGCTTTTTTAATTAATACTTCATTTCCAATATTTAATTTTAAACGGTTAATTTCATCAAAGTTATGTAGACTGGCACGTTTTACAATAGTTCCTGCAAGTTGAACAGGAGTTAGTATCGCAACAGGAGTAACAGCACCTGTTTTTCCCACACTTAATTCTATACCCTCAAGTTTTGTCCAAACTTCTTCTGGTGGAAATTTAAATGCCGTTGCCCATTTTGGAGCCCTTGCAGTAAAGCCAAGTTCGTTCTGCTTCGATAAATCATTTACTTTTACTACCATCCCATCTGTTGCATAATTCAAATTAAATCTTTCGGTTTCCCAATACTGACATAACTCAATTACAGAATTAATACCTTTGACAACTTTATAATTAGGATTAACATTAAAACCTTGTTTTTCCAATAATTTTAACGCATCACTATGTGTTTTAAATAAATCACTATTTTCAGAAATTGCAGTATATGCAAAAAAATGCAGATCTCTTTTTGCTGTTATTTTAGAATCTAACTGCCTTAATGATCCAGCTGCGGCATTTCTTGGATTAGCAAACTCTTTTATACCTCTTTCTATATTTTCTTCATTCAATTTTTCAAATGAAGAAACAGGCATGTATACTTCACCTCTAACCTCTAAATTTATATCCGATTGAAGTTTTAATGGAATTCCTGTTATTGTTTTTATATTTTCAGTTATATTTTCACCAATTATACCATTACCTCTTGTTGCTCCTGTTATAAGTTGTCCACTTTCATAAGAAAGAGCACAAGATAAACCGTCTATTTTAAGTTCAACTACAAGTTCAATATCCTTTTCTTTAGGGTATTCTTTTAATATTCTTTCATACCATTTTCTTAAATCATCATAATTATTCGAATTATCAAGACTATATAATCTATATTTATGAGTATGTTCTTTAAACCCTTCTGAGATTTTATCTCCTACTTTTTGTGTAGGACTATCATTAGTGATTAAAGACGGAAATTCCTGCTCAATTTTTTTTAACTCTCTAAATAATTCATCATATTCAAAATCGGTTATCTTAGGCGAGTCAAAAACATAATAAGCCTCATTATTCTCTTTTATAAGCTGTTTCAATACATCAATTCTGTTTTTTGCTTCAAAATAATTCATAATAACCGTTATAAATTTTAATAAAATTGTATACTTATATTATTTCATTTTATAATAAAAAAGTTATGTCGATAATAAATTATATAGAAAAATTCAAGAAATTACACAGAACTTTATATACTACGCCGTCACATGGACAAGGTGACTTTGTTGCTCCATTAACACAAAAATTATTAGGTAGAAAATTTTTTACTTGTGATTTTTCGGAAATTGAAGGATTTGATAATTTATCTAATCCAAAAGGAATAATAAAAAATGCACAAGATTATGCATCACATGTTTATGATTCTAAATCAACATTTTTTCTCACAAACGGTTCAACGTCAGGAATAATTGCAGCGATGTTAACAACTTTGCATAAAGGAGATAAAGTTTTAATTTCAAGAAACTGTCACAAATCAATATACAACGGACTAGTTTTAACAGGAAGTATTCCAATATGGATTATGCCACAATATAATAAAGATTGGGGCATTTTTGAAACAATCAATTTAGACTATTTAGAAGAAGTTTTACATAAAAACAAAGACATAAAAGTATTTATACTAACAAATCCTTCTTATGAAGGTGTAATGTTTGATATATATAGAATTTCTCACATTTGTAAAAAATATAATGTTAAATTAATTGTAGATGAAGCACATGGAGCACTATGGAATTTTCAAAAATCTATAGGTACTCCATCATTAATGCAAGGTGCAGATATTGTAGTACAATCTCTGCATAAAACAGCTGGAGCTCTTAATCCTTCAGCACTGCTACATATAGGAAAAGATTCTGACATTAATCCAAAACAAATCCAAGAATCACTTAACCTTATAACAACAACTTCACCATCTTACCCTTTACTAATAAATATAGAAAGTACAATTCGCTATTTAGATTCAGAAAAAGGAAAATTTCACTTATTTGACATTGTAAAAAGTATAAACAGATTTATTAGAACTTTAAGAACAATACCAAATTTAGAAATATATTCATATAATAATGACATAACAAAAATATTAATAAAAGTCACTAATTTATCGGGTTTTGAACTATCTGATATTCTTTTTGAGCAATATGGAATAGAAGATGAACTTGCAAATGAAAAATCAGTATTATTATTAACAGGTTTAGGGACAACTAAAGCAAAACTAAAAAAACTCGAAAAATCATTAATTGATTTATGTTCAAAAAACTTAAAAATAACTCAAAATAACAGTTATAGTAAAAACTATATTCCAACGGAACCAAGAGTAAGATATATACCATCGCTTGTTTGGAATCAACCATATAAAGAAGTTGAATTAAAATATTCGCTTTCAAGAGTTTGTATGGAAGTTATAGCTGATTATCCGCCAGGTGTACCAATATTACTTCCTGGAGAAGTTATAAAAAAAGAACACATTGAGTATTTATCAAACAGGCAAAAAATAAAAGTTTTAATGTAGGTTCTTATGTTTTTCAATTTATTTAACAAAAAAAAATATATAGATTGTCCAAATATAAAACACTCATTACATTTTTTTTATAATGAAGTAAGAGCTTGTTGTACAAATGTATCAGGACCTATATTTTATCCTAACTACAAAGGAGAAGATATAGACTGGGATTTTGTATATAAAGAGCGCAAAAATTTTTTTAAAAAATTGAAACCAAAATCTTCTACAGATTTTATTCCACAAACTTGCAAAGGTTGTTGTGACATAGATCAATTTATAACAAATAAAAAACCTGAAGATTTTGAAAATGTAGTAAATAAGGTATATTTTCACAATCACATGTCATGTAATGCTAAATGCGTTTATTGCACATATGAATACCTTGAAAGAGGGTACGGTTATGAAGTATTACCTTTTATGAAAAGTCTAATAAATAAAAAAATACTCTCTCCTAATGCTTTAATATATATGAGTGGTGGAGAAATAACAATTTCCAAAGAATTCGAAGAATTACTTTCTTTATTACTTTCTTATTTAAACAGCCAAATAGAAATTTTAACATCAGGAATAAAATATTGTAAATCAATAGAACAAGCATTTATTGAAAATAAATGCAGGCTTATGATTTCATTAGATTCAGGCTCAAGAGATACATATTTGAAAATAAAACAAGTTGATTGTTATGACAAAGTAATAGAAAATATTACAAATTACATTGCAGCATCAGAAAATGCAAAAAATATGATTACTCTTAAGTACATAATAATTGACAATATAAATGACAATACTGATGAAATTGAGAAATTTTTAACAGTAAGTCAAAATCTAGGGATAAAGAATGTAAGACTTGATATCGATTATGAAAAATACAAATTTACTCAAGATATAAGAGTGCCTAAACATTATTTCGATTTATATGAATATTTTAATGCTTCAGCTAAAAACAAAGGTCTTAACATTTTAAAATGTGACCAAGTTGAAGCAATTTTAAACAAAAGTAAATAAACCTATTAGTTAAAAATATTTTTCAATTCATCTTCATTTTTAAAATCAGAAAGTACAAATAAAATATCACACTCTTCAAAAACAGTATTTCCTGAAGGAATAAGATAATCACCACCTCTGGAAATCATAGTTATCAAAGTATTAGGAGGAAGAGTCAAATTTTTAATAGTATGATTATATGCAAGGGAATTTTTAGAAATTTGAAACTCATATAATTTTTTACCACTTTCCCCTGATTCAAATTCTATAGGAGAATTCAAATTCTTTTCAGCAGGAGCATCAACTTTTAAGAGTTTAGCAGCAAAAGGTATTGTAGTTCCTTGAATAACTACAGAAACGATTACAACAAAGAATATAATACAAAATATTTCATGTGAATGTTTAACGTTATACAGAAGAGGGAATGTAGCGAGAACAATAGGTGCTGCACCTCTTAATCCAACCCAAGATATCAATAATTTTTCATTAAAACTTGTTTTAAAAGGAATCAGTGACAAGAAAACAGCAATAGGTCTTGCAACAAAGACAAGTATTACTGTAAGAATTAGAGCTGGCTTAGAAACTATATATAAATCTTTTACGAATACTAAAAGTCCTAATATTAAGAACATAATAATTTGCATTAACCAAGCAATTCCATCATGAAATTTTGTAAGCATTTTTTTATGTACAAAATTTGACGCGGACATTGTTAAACCACAAACATATACACTCATAAAACCATTACCACCAATAATAGATGGAAACGAATAAGCAAAAGCAACTATTGCAATAGTAAGTACAACATATAACCCATTATATTGCAGGTGAATTTTATTTATTAATTTAACTGCTAATTTTCCAATAATAAAACCAAGTAAAATTCCAAAAATCATTTGTTTAAAAAACATAAATAATAAACCTTGAAAAGAAGAAATTTCCCCAGTAATAAGAGAGATCATTGCAACTGTCAGAAAAACAGCCATAGGATCATTAGAGCCAGATTCAAATTCTAAAAGAGGTTTTAAATTGTTTTTTAAACTTATATCCTTTGATCTTAATATACTGAATACAGCAGCTGCATCTGTTGAAGAAACAATTGCACCTAATAAAAGACATTCATATAAATTAAAATCTAAAAAGAAATGTGCAATATACCCTAGTATAAAAGCAGTTAATAAAACACCAATTGTAGCAAGTGTAATACCCTTTTTGAAAACAGGTCTTACTTCATTTAATTCTACACTTAAACCACCCATAAAAAGTATATATGCAAGAGCTATAACACCAATGAATTGTGCAATATAATAATTATCAAAATAAATATTTCCAATCCCATCAGAACCAAAAAATATTCCAACCAGTATAAATATTAATAAAGTAGGAACACCAAATTTTCCCGCAAGCTTACTTGAAACTGATGCAATTAAAAACATTATTGAAGCTATTAATATTATTTTATCCATATTATAAGATTAATAATAACATACATGCATATTTATTTTATAATTTTGAGATATGACTAAATTTATTTTAATTTTATTTATACTAATAAGAATATTTTCAAATCCAATAGCAAATTCTTTTCAGAAAAAGCTTGCTGACAGTATATCTTCTATTACAATAAATTTTTATACATACTTATTTCTAAGTATAGGATGCTTGTTAAATATTAATAAATTAATCGAATATAACTATAATAAAGAATTTATTACATTAGTTTTTATTGCTGGTTTTCTATGTACTATTGGAATGATTTGCATGATAAAGGCAGTAAATATTGGAGAATTATCTGTTATTGGACCAATTAATTCTTATAAGAGCGTTATTTCACTTATTATTGCATTTTTTTTACTAGGAGAAATTCCAACTTTTTATGGAATTATAGGAATAATTTTAATTATAATTGGGAGTAGATATATTTTTTTAGAAGACGGCAGCAAGTTTTCATTAAATATATTAAATAGAAAAGATATTCAATTAAGGTTTCTTGCTATGACTTTAACAGGAGTAGAAGCGGTTATTTTAAAGAAAATTATTCTAATTTCTTCTGTTGAAATATGCTATAGTTTTTGGTGTTTTATGGGATTATTTTGGTCTGTTATCTTGCTTATTTTGAGTAAAAAGCAGTATTTTATTAAAAATATAAAAAATTTATTTTTAATTTTAATAATCTCAATATGCTTGGGATTAATGCAATATTCAACAAACTATGTTTTTGAAAAAATGCATGTAGGACTGGCTTTAGCCATATTCCAGCTTTCAAGCATTGTTACAATAATATTCGGATACAAATTTTTTCACGAATCTAATCTTAAAACAAAACTAATTGGCTGCATAATCATGATAATCGGATCTTGTTTTATTATATTTAACTAAATAAACTGGAATAAACCAGTAAAATATAATATACTTTGTCTTATGAAAAAAATAATTAATGTTTCTAAAATAATATTTATATTTATAATTCTAACTACATTGATTTCGTATGGTTTATTCTTATATGTTTTGCCAACAATAATAAATTCATCAATTGTAATAAAAAAAATAGAAAAATATATTTTTAAAAAAGCAAATATAGAAATTAAAATTGATAGTTTAAAACTAAAAACTCATTACGATTTATCTGCAAATGTATATATAAAAAAAATCATAATTAATAATAAAAAAGAAGAAATAATAAAATCTGACAATTTAAATATAAAGTTCTTTTTGATAAGCAAAGAAATTACCGAGATATCTGCAGATTATATATATATAGATAAAAATAAAGTTTTTAATATTCAAAAAAACATAAGAAACAAAAATATAAATAATAAAAAATATACAATTTTCCCTCAAATAAATATAAAAGAATTTATTATTCATTTAGACTATTCAAATATAAAGTCTAATTTAATTTTCAAAGACATAAAAACAAAAACAGAGAAAGATAATGAAAAACTAAGCCAATACTTATCATTTGAAGGAGAAATACATTCCGATGATTTAAAAGAAACACTAAAAATAAAGAGCAGTAACAATATAATATACCGCAATAATAAAATACTTATAAATAATATAGAAATTTCAGGCAAAAATTTATTATTAAAATTAAACGGTAACATATATACAGATACAAAAGAATATGAATTACATTTAATAGGAAATAATTTATCTATAAATACAATAGAAAATAGTGCATTATATTTTCTAAAACAAAAAAATCCCAATAAAATTTTTTTAGAAAATTTCAATAATTTTTCAGGGTTCGCAGATATAGATTTAAAAATAAATAATAAAGGAATGTTTGGAAAAAGCAGAATAAAGAAAATTGGAGCTAATATAATTCTGTTTAATATTCCTGTTTTATTAAATGATTTTACACTATATTTTAATGAAAAAGAAATTAATGCATCAGCTTATGGAAAAATAGGCAATGAAAAAGTATATGCAGATTTTAATATGCAAAATTTTGATTCAAAAAAAAGATTAATATATGGAAGCGTACATTCTCTATTAAGTAATGAATTTACAAAACAATATATGCCCGATTTTATAATAGAAGGTAAAGTTGATACAAATTTAAAATATTATATAAAAAATTCAATTCCTGAAATTACATATTTATTAAAAATAAAAAAAGGTTCTAACCTAAACTATAAAAATGCAAGTCTTGAAATAACAGATCAAAATAGAAGAGTTTTAGTAAGAACAATCAAAAAAGGACCCAAATTATATATAAATAGCTATGATTATTCAATACAAGACGGAAGTAATATAAAAAATATAGTAACAGGAGAGGGATTATTTGAAAAATTACAAGGTAAAATGAAACCTCAATATATAACATTTAAAACAATAGAAGCCACACCTATAAAATTCACCGGTTCATTTGGAGAAATGTTAAATGGAGGAATGTTCACCGGTGATATGAAATATGACTTTAATAAAAAAATATTAACAGGTAATTTTAATTTAGAAAAATCACATTATAAAGATTTCTTTATAGAAAATGCAGCAATAAGTGCAAACGAAAAGAATATGATAATCTCAGCTTTTGGTATGTATAAAAATGAGCATTTTGAAAGTTCAATAGACATGAATAATAACTTTAATGAAACAATAATTATTAATGATATTGAATTTATACTGGATAAATATAAATTTGAAAATAGTAAAAATATAAATCCAAATAGAAATAAAATAAAAATACCTACAAATGTAAAAGAAAAAAAATATAAAATAAAGCAAGGGAAAATAAGAGTTAACAAACTATTAAAAGATAGAATAGTTATAGAAAATATAGAAATTTTGGGAGAATTAAAAAACAATATAATTAATTTCTATACACAAGAAGCAAAATTTGCAAATGGTACATTATCTGCAAAAGGAAGTTACAATATTGGAGATGAAATATCAATAATAGATTTTGAAGCAGAAAATATTGATTCAAACGAAGTAGCAACAATGGTATTCAATCTACCAGGACAAATAGAAGGCATAGCAAGTGCAAAATTACATGCAAAAATAAAATCAAATTTTGACGAAATAAAAGCAAATGCGAGCTTTGCAATAAAAAATGGATTCTTACCCAAAATTGGAAGCACAGAATTTATTATAAAAAGAGCAAATAAAAGCAAAAAGCCACTTAAAGTAAGACTTTCTGACATTATAAATATAGATTTATCAAAATCTACAGCATTAAAATCTGATTTATGCGGAACATTAAATATTCATAATTCAGAATTAAAAGATGTTGAAATATACACAAAACAAAAATATTTATCATTATTTATAGAAGGTAATTACAATATAGAAAAAGAAAATGCCAGAATAAAAATGTGGGGAAAATATAACAAAAATGCTCAGAAGCGGATAAAAATATTATTTATACCACTTTCGGTCATTATGAAAATAATATTTAAGCCTGAACCAACAATGCATATATACAAGAAGCAACTAAATAAAATACCTTGCATACAAGCAACAGAAAATGAAACTGAATTTTTCAGAGTAAAAATATTAGGTAATTTAAATAATAATGATTTAAAAGTTGATTTAAAAAGTATTCAATAACATTACAAAAAGACACTATGGAAAATTACTTTATTTTGTTTTTTATCAACATGCATAAAATCAGAGAAGAAAGAAATGGCCTTTCTAGCTTGTGCTACAGTATTAGACCATAAATCAACAATAACAGCATCGTTCCCCCAAGTTTCAGGCTTTGAAATATCAGCGGCATCATCAAGACCTATTACACAAAAAGAATGTCCATTTAAAGGGAAATTAGAGGCGTTATTTTTATATACTTCCATAGATACAATCTTATTTAATATACCTTTTTTACTTAAAGAATTACTTACCAGCACAGCTTGTTCTCCACAGTTTGCAGTATGTGTTTTTCTAACAGCGAAATCAACTGCATCATATATGTCATAACCACACCTCTTTTTCATATCAACAATATCACGAGTTTTATCTATTTTTATTTCTAATTTTCGTTTTATTTGCGGATTTACATGCGTTGAAAAAGTTTCATATCTTGAGTTTGAAATAAAACCTTTTGGATATGTACTTTTAACATCTTTAAGTACCATTCTACCTGCGTGAATATTGTCAGTTAAAGATGAAAATGAAACTTGCATATAAAACCCCTTACAGAAATAGATAAAACACATGATAATAAAAATTGCCATTTTTTAAAATTCTTAATATTTTTTAACAATTGAAAAAATATTAGCATGTTTTAATTTGATAATACTTATATTAAGTATGTGTGTAAATTAAAGGTAAGACTATGAAAATTTCAGCGACTTCACTAATAGGAACAAATTATTCAAATAAAATAAAAGAAGAAAATAAGAATAATGTTGTAAAAACTAATAATAATTTTAAAATATCCAACAATACATTATCTGAAGCAATTGGAAGAAGTCAAGTTGTCTCATTTTCAGGAACAAATAAAATGAGCGGAAATACCTTTCAACATGATTGTTCTGAAATGTTTGGAGACAAAGAACACATTGTATATAACAAAGAAGATGGAAGTTTTACACACAAAATATTGAGAAGAGATGGTTCTTTAAAAAGACAAGAAGACTTTTTCCCAATGGATCAAACTGAAATAATAACAACTGTTGACGATATTGGAAGAAAAACAATCACATCTAAATTTCCAACAAAAGTGATTACAGAGAAATTTAATGAAAACGGAAAAGAAACTCTTTATCATGAACAAAATTCAAATGGAAATGAAGAAAAAGTTATAACAGACTATAAAAGACAAAGAAAAGTAATTCAAGTTAATAGAAATGGAAAAAGTTACATTAAAGTAATTGACTTGAAAACCAATAAGTCCGTAACACAAGGTGATATTGTTGTAGATAGAAGGTATGATAAATATTCAGATACTTACTACACAGAAAACATAGTAACCGGTCAAGTTCTTAAAAAAGAAAAGTTCATGTCTAACGGAAAAATCGCAGCATCTACCGAATACTCAGAAAAAACAGGTTATGTAACAAGAGAAATAATTTTTGATAAATCAACCGGCGGTTATTTTGAATATAATTATGATGATAATGGTATAAAAACTTCATTTGTAAAAACATCAAAAGACGGAAGACTTAAAGAAGTTATAGAATATGGTAGAGATGGAAAAACAATAATAAAAGACATGGAATATCAATATTCTAGGACAGGTGATTTAGAATATGAAATAAATTACATTCCGGGTACAGAAATTATTGACGAAGAAACAGTATATGACAATGAAGATAGCTATACAGTTTATAAATATAATAGAAATCCAAATGTTCCAAAATATGCAGAATGTTACAATGATGGAGAATTATTAGAACAAATTGCATATTATAAAGATGGAGAAACAATATATTGCTCAAGAAAATATAAAGAAGACGGATCATATAGTGAAAGTTATTATTCTGATAACGGCTATAAGAAAGAATCAAGATATTATGCAAAAGATGGCTTCTTATATGTATCAGCTCTATATAATACTCAAACAGGTGACTTAAGAAGTAAAACAGAATATAACAGACAAACAAAACAAAGCTTGGAAACAATATTTAATGAAGTTTCAAAAGAAATAAAAAGAACTATATTAAGAAATGGTCAAGGTGAGATTGAAGAAAGAACTGACTTTTATGAAGATGGCAGAACACCAAAAAGGAAAATAACATATAACTATGATCGTTCATATTCAGAAACATTATATGATGAATTTGGAAGAAGAACGAGCAGAATAGAATATAATGCAGATGGAAGCCAAAAAGTTTCTTCTAGTAACAGAACAAATTCAACAACTCAACAAAGAGATAAAACAGCAACAATTGAAGACTTTTTGAAAAACATAAATGATATTTTAGCTCAAGACAATCTTCAAGAAATTTCAAGAAGAGATTGGGAAATACTTGCAAAAATCTTCGAATTAGATAATATTGATTCTGTAAAAAATATGGATCATAAAACTTATAGAAGACTTGCAATGAAGTATCATCCTGATTTGAATGCAAATAAAGATCATCTTGAAATATGTGAACAAATTCTAAGAATAATAAATCATCTTTATCATAAAAATAATTAATATTGACAATATGAACAGGAATATATATAACAATATTATGTCCGAGAAAAAATTCACGATAAGCTGAAAGTGTGAGTGAATTTTTTTACAAAACGAACCAAAAATTTTGTTTTTGAGTGAGCTTGTATCCGTAGTAAAACGAAGGTGAGTAGCATTTCAAAAAGGTGAGTACTTTGTTAGCGAGGATGAGAAGGTAACAAAGTGCGATACTAGATTAAATTTAATAAATAAGAGAAATATAAATGCGCAAATTAATAATATTAATGTTCCTATTATTTTTATCAATAAATGTAGTAAGTGCAGAAAACAACAAGCGACTCCCCGGAAACTCTATCGCAGACTACACACTACAAAAAGATACTATTATGCCTGCATATATTGCTGCCAGTATCAAAACTCAAGGATGTAAAAATCTATCTATTTTAACAACACAATTAACTAAAAAGCCTGAAATAGGAATAGATAAGAATAAAAGATATTATGCAAAAACACCTTGGGAAGAAACATGGATTATAAATGCTTGCGGAAAAAACGTTTATGTACCAATTATTTTTACACAAAATACAAAAGGAACTACATATTCTATAAAACAATCTGAAGTATACACTAAATGAATATAAAAAGTACTATATATTGTGTGAATTTTTAATTAAAAATTCACACATAAGAATACCAAAATAAACTCAGATTGTTTACAGCATATATTAGCTTTTCAATAGATACTATGAGGTAGGAAGAAATACTGTATAAGGCAAATATGACATTTCATATTGAACTCTTATGCAATCACTGGATTCACGACCATCACCCAAGGAAACAGATATATGACCGTGTTCACCGGCACCGCCATCTTTTGAACCATTATTGCCCCAAACTACAATAGCACCCGGTGGTAAATTTCTTAACTCATTTAAAGGAATATCCGTAACTTCAACAAAATGGCTTGCCAAATCAGCATATTGAGGATCATTTCCTCTAAGAGCATCTGCCGCCATATAAGCAGACCTATATTCAAGTCTTACTCCATAAACTTCTTCAAGAGTATCATTAACACCTGCAAGACACCATCCTTGTGTGCCTCTTGTTGTCATTGCAGCCTGAGCAAGTTCTAATCCAATTTCTTCATTATATCTACTCATAGAATCTACACCAATATCATTTAAGTGTTCCTTGTCTTCTTTCTTTGAAATAGAAAGACTTATATTATTAATATATTCTCTTGCAGCATTAACATCAGATTGAGCAGCAGTTTTCATATTTTCTTTTGTATTATCATAGCTATCTTGTGCTTTATTATAATTATTCATATATTGCTCAACTTTTGGATATTCTTTGGCAATTGTAGCTTCAATTTCATCCATTTCAGAGTTTAATCCATCTAGTTCAGAATTAAGTTGATCTTTTTCAGAATTCAATTTTGCCAATGTTGCTTTTTCATTTTCCCAATTTTTTAAAGCAGCTTCTTCAGCTTGTTGAGCAGCACTTATTTGTGCTTGAAGAGCATTCATTGCAGCAACAATAGAAGCTTGCTGTTCAGCACTTTGATATGGTGTAGATTGTAATGAATGTAAAGCAGCTTCTAATGACTGCCTTGTAGCTACTGCATTGTTATAAGAAGCCTCAGCAGAAGATACAACTCCTTCTTGAGTTGTTATTTCTGATTCTTTTGCACTTATATCTGACTTTTTGGAATCAATTTGAGATTTTTTATCATCAACTTTTTTCGCTAACGTAACATCTACTAATTCTAATTGTTGCTGATAAAGCTCATACAAATTATCAACATTTATTTGTAAACTTTGCAATTGAGGATTAGAGCCATCAATAACAGATGCTAAAACTGCTTCCTTTTCTGACAAAACTTCTTCTGCAGATGTAAGTTCAGTTTGCAGTTGTTCTTTTGTCATAAACTTAAGATCTTTTTTATTTATTCCGGTACCAACACTTGAATATCCCGAAAATGGAGAAAACCCACCAGAAATAGCTCCACTTGCAGTAGATACACTTTGAGAAGAATAATCTATAGATGAAGTATCTAAACTAATTCCAGATGAAATACTAAAATTATTACTTTTTATTAAATCAATACTATTTAATAAATCATCAAAAGTAACATTATCTTTATTTCCGTCTAAACCGCTTATTGTACTAACAAAATTAAGAATTTCATCATTTGATAAGTTACCATCAGTATTTACATCAATAACTTGTTTTACAGAACTATCTTTTAATAAATTATTTATTAAATCAACAGTATCGTAATTATTTATACTATCATCATTATTTTCATGTTCAAAAGAATCCGAATTTTCTTCCGAATTACTAACTAATTTACCGTTAACTATATCCATTTTAAGTATTTCAGATACATCTATAGAAAAGATAGAAGTATCAATATCTAATTCTTCTGAAAGATAATTTTTAAACTCTTTAGAATTGAGAAAAAAACTACTATTTCCACTCTTGCCATTTATTTTTTGTAAATATTCTTCAAATCCAGGTTTAAAAATACTGAAATCCATAATTCTCCTTATAGTATACAAATTTATATATATATCGACAAAAAAGTAAAAAACTTTATATTATATATAAATATTTGTAAATGAGAAGATTATTTAATACAGTATTGAAGTTTTTTACCGAGTCATCAACTATAACAAAGTACTAAAATTTTGAAAGTCCTGCTCACCCTCTTTTCACTATAGATACAAGCTCACTCAAAAACAAAGTTTTTTGTTTATTTTGTAAAAAAATTTTACTCACACTCTCAGATAATAAAAATTTTATTTCTTCATAACTATATATGGTAAAACTTTAAAACCAGCTTTTTTATATACATAAACAGCATGCTGATTTTCATTTTCAACTTCAAGCTTATATAAAACATTTTTATAATTAGATTCTATATATTTAAAAAATTCGCGAATTATCCCTTTTCCTCTAAAATTATTTTTTAAAAATAAATCTTCAAACCATATACAAGTTTTACCAAATTCAGTAGAATATCCCTTTGAAATAATTGCATATCCGGCAATTATTCCATCAGAAACAAACATAAAGCCTTCAAGAAAAGGATTATCATTAATACAATTATTAAAATTAGCATTAAATATTTCTTTTGAGCCATTTGTTGAAACAGCTGAAGATGAATAGAAATCATGCATCATAGATATTACTTCATTTCTATCAGATATTAACATTTTTCTAATTAAAACAGACATAAACAAACTTTCTATTAATAATAAAAAATATAAATAAAAAAACCAGTCTATGACTGGTTAAAATGGTGCCACAACTCGGAATCGAACCAAGGACACAGGGATTTTCAGTCCCTTGCTCTACCAACTGAGCTATTGTGGCT
>CALVED010000014.1 GCA_944326485.1 Candidatus Gastranaerophilales bacterium
TCATTTATGCAGTTTTTTTTAATTCTATTTTTGATTTCCTACCTTTTGATGTTGGGTTAAAACCCAACCTACGGACTCGGACATTTTCCAATATTATTATATTTCATCGTTGTGAAAAAAATTGAACACTATGTGCTCTCTTTTCTTCTCTTTCTTTTGTTCCTGTTCGGTTATGGGAAACCAGACATTTTTCACTAAATCAAAGATTTTGGAAAAAGCAGTCAAACCCAACCTACAGACTTAAACATTACCTTAGTTTTTATTTCACAATTTTGATATTACGATTTTTATTTAGCTATTATACTGTTGGGTTAAAACCCAACCTACATTCTGCTGTTGTCATGATAACTCCTTGTTATTAATCAATATTCATAAATTTCCCAGCCATTGTAGCTGTTAATGAATACTTTATTATCCGAAATTTTTTCTATATTAAAAGCATATCTTTCTAATTTTGTAGAAGATATAAGCTTAAATTTATTTGTTTTTGGATCAAACAACTCAGCTTTTCGTGTTTCTCTATCTGTTGCTCCGGGTCCTTTTCCCCCGTTAACAATTAAGACTTTACCATTTGATAATAATATTGACGAATGATAACACCTTTTTACATTTAAAGAACCCACAGATGTATATGTATTTGTTTTAGGATCATATATCTCTGCATTCCCTGCTTCAGATGGTTTAAATTTCTTCTTTCCAATTAAGATATAACTATAATAAACATTTGTACCGCCCGTTAAAAGAACTCTTCCATCTGGAAGTGTAACTGCCGAACGACAAAATCTTGGATAAAGTTGATCTGCTACCTGCGTAAATGTATTT
Source organism: Candidatus Gastranaerophilales bacterium (assembly GCA_944326485.1). GTDB lineage: Bacteria > Cyanobacteriota > Vampirovibrionia > Gastranaerophilales > Gastranaerophilaceae > Avigastranaerophilus. The sequence continues at coordinate 823 of CALVED010000014.1, forward strand.
GTCTCAGGGTCATATATTTCTGCGTTTCCAGGTTCTCCATCGTAATTAGCTCCGGCTATATATACTCTTCCATCATGCAATAATGTCATTGCTACTTTAAAATTATATATATTTTTTGAATTTCTTATTTTTTCTTTTTTACCCTTGTTATCAAAAAAATCTTTTTTATAATATTTTATTTCTTCTCCGGCTTTATAAAATTTCATTGTTTTAGGATCATATATTTCAAAATTACCTGCAGCAGTACTTATAAATATTCTTCCATCTTTAAGTTTTACTACATTGGTATAAACAGTATCATAATATTTATAATTAGTATCTCCTACGAGTTTAAATGTATTATTTTTTATATCATAAATTTCAGCTTCTCTTAAACTTCTTGCTGCTTTGCCTTTTGGTCTGGTTTCCCCTCCAAATATTAAAACCTCGTTATCGTTTAATTTAACTGCAAGATACATATGACGATGTATATTCATGAATATATTTAATGGTTTAAATTTTTTTTCTTTCAAATTATAGATTTGTGCAGGAATTGGAATCTGGTCATGCAATCCTGTTTTAGAATCTAAAACTTCTTTATAATACGATGGTAAAAATATTTCATTTTCATTTAAAACTACTGCCGTTTGACCATACGAACCTTTTAAATATTCAAATTTACCATCGTTTGCATAACATATGTTTTGAAAAACAGTAAAAATAAAAATTGAAATAACTATTACAACATTTAATTTGTATAGCCCGTAGGTTTTGTTTAAACCCAACAATTTTCTCCACCATTTTTTATTGCATTCTTCTCTATTTTGATTTTCTTCTTGATTATTTTCTACATTCTTATTTTCGTCACTCATCGTATAAACCTTATTAAATGTCTTAAAACGCAAAATGCTGATATGGTCTTTACCACATCAGCTTTATCTTCTTTTTTAGAAAGCAAAATATCTCTTCAACATCCCTCACTTATTTCAAAAATTAAAATCTTTTTCATCTTAATTCTTAAAATTTTTGTTATACTCCATATTACAATTTTTTTTCATTCTTGTATATAACTATTTTAAAATATAAAATTTTCAACATAAAAAAGGAGGGGTTAAACCCCTCCTTTTAAAATAATATGTAATAATTGCTTATTTCATAGCATTTTCAACTGCAACAGCAACTGCAACAGTAGCACCTACCATTGGGTTATTACCCATACCGATTACACCCATCATTTCTACGTGAGCAGGAACTGAAGATGAACCGGCAAATTGAGCATCACCGTGCATTCTTCCCATTGTATCTGTCATACCATAAGAAGCAGGACCAGCTGCAACATTATCAGGGTGAAGTGTTCTACCTGTACCGCCACCTGATGCTACTGAGAAGTATTTTCTTCCGTTTTCCCAGCACCATTTTTTGTATGTACCTGCAACAGGGTGTTGGAAACGAGTTGGGTTTGTTGAGTTACCTGTAATAGATACATCAACACCTTCTTTTATCATAATTGCAACACCTTCTGATACATCATCTGCACCATAGCATTTAACTTTTGCTCTTTCTCCTTCAGAGAACGGTGTTTCTTTTAATACTTTTAATTCACCTGTTTTATAGTTATAATCGGTTTCAACAGCAGTAAAACCGTTAATTCTTGCAATGATATAAGCAGCATCTTTGCCTAAACCGTTTAAAATAACTCTTAAAGGTTCTTTTCTTACTTTGTTTGCATTTCTTGCAATACCAATAGCACCTTCAGCTGCTGCAAATGATTCGTGACCGGCTAAGAAGCAGAAACATTTTGTTTCTTCTCTTAATAACATAGCACCTAAATTACCATGTCCTAAGCCTACTTTTCTTGTATCACCAACTGAACCAGGAACTGCAAAAGCTTGTAAACCTTCACCGATAGCTTCAGCTGCATCTGCTGCATTTTTGATACCTTTCTTTATTGCAATTGCACATCCTAATGTATATGCCCAAGATGCGTTATCAAACGCAATTGGTTGAATACCTTTAACAATTTCATCTACATTTATACCTTTTGATAGACATAACTCATTTGCTTCATCTAAAGATTTGAAGCCATATTCTTTTAGAACTTTATCTATAGTTTTTTGACGTCTATCTTGTCCTTCAAATTTTGCCATAGTTTTATTTCCTTATTTTAATTAGTTATACAAATTCAATTATTGCTTACGAGGGTCTATTGTTTTAACAGCATCAGCAAATCTGCCGTATGTGCCAATATTTTTTTCATAAGCTTCTTTTGGATCTTTTCCTGCTTTAATAGCATCCATAACTTTACCCAAGTTAACAAACTTGTATCCGATAACTTCGTCATTCTTATCTAAACCAAGTTCTAAAATATAACCTTCTGCAAGTTCTAAGTATCTTACACCTTTTTGTTTTGTAGAGTGAATTGTACCAACTTGAGAACGAAGACCTTTTCCTAAATCTTCTAATCCAGCACCTATTGGAAGTCCGCCTTCAGAAAATGCTGTTTGAGTTCTTCCGTAAACTATTTGTAAGAATAATTCTCTCATTGCTACGTTAATAGCGTCACAAACTAAGTCTGTATTTAAAGCTTCCAATATTGTTTTACCCGGAAGAATTTCACCAGCCATAGCTGCTGAGTGAGTCATACCAGAACAACCCAAAGTTTCTACTAAAGCTTCTTGTATTACACCTTCTTTAACATTTAAAGTTAACTTACAAGTACCTTGTTGCGGTGCACAACATCCACAGCCGTGAGTTAAACCAGAAATATCTTTAATTTCTTTGCATTTTGTCCACTCGCCTTCTTGAGGAATTGGAGCAGGCACGCCTTTTACACCTCTTCTTACACAACATTGATTTTCGATTTCATGTGTAACTTGCATATTACCTCCTGTTTCTATTATCCGTAATGTTTATTAATTACACTCTAACCTATGATTAGCTACTAAAAATTATATTTTAAACAAAAATAATTGTATACATTTACAATATACATTTATTAATATAATACAGTTTTACTGCTTAATTATAAAAAGAAACAGGACAAAAAATCATAAAAAAACGGCATTATGCCGTTTTTTATGATAAACCATATTTAGCCAATACTTCTTGATATTTATTAGCAACCCTATTACTAAGCTCTGATTTTGTAATGCTTCCGTCACCATTTGCATCAAGCCCAGAATTTGCCGAATAATATTTAGATGTTGAGCTATCAGATGAAGAACACAATACTTCTCTATCTAAGAATGCAGGTAAGAAACATAGTGTATACAAGTCACCGCCTGTCAATCTTTGACCAGAACCACCGGTCCAATTTGTAAAATACTGTTCAACATAATCTAATTGTTCAATAGCACTCATATTAAGCAGTTCCTGAGTAGTGGTACCCAAACTTCTTGCAGTTGAAGGCATAAATTGTATTAAACCGGTTGCGCCGCCATTGTTATTATATGCAGATGGATTTATACCAGATTCACTCTGCATCATACCAATTAAATCTTTCGGATCACAATTGATATTCTTTGCGACTTCTTCCAGCTTCGCACAGAATCCGCTTCCTAATTTAGCATCCAACTCTGCCACTAATTCATCAGGCAAACTTCCGCTATAATGAGATTTTTCTGATTCTGTCTCTTCAGCTTCTTTTGTTCTAATAAGTTCATTTACTTCGCTTAAATCATCTAAAGCTGTTGTTAATTCTTCTTGAGCAGTTGGGAGCTTATCTCTTAATTCATTAAGTTCCTGTTCTACAGCTTTAAATTCTTCAAGTGCTTTTACTACAGGACTATTAGGATCATTTTTACATACTTCTAAAATTTCCTGTTCTATTTCATCTTTTTCTTCATTAAGTTTATCAAGTTCTTCTTCTTTTGTTTTTAATTGATCTTTTAACCCTTCTGTACTACCGCCACCATTTAACAATTCTTCTAAACGTTTGCATTCTTCTTCATCAGCCGGAATTGTTGTATTTTCTAATTCATCGATTTGCGCTTGAAGTTCTTGTTTTGCTTGATCTATTTTTCTTTGTTCATCAGGATCATCAGAAGAAACTCCATCATAAGAAGAAAGTGCACTCTTTAAAGATGAAAGTGTTTTTGTATCTCCATCTAACTTATCATTTGCATCATTTAAAGATACTTCTGTTTCAGCAATTTGAGAATTTAATGAGTCAATTTCCCCATTCTTTTCCTCAATTGCATTTAGATTATCTTCCCTTTTTTCTTTTAATTCATCACTTATATTTTCATCATTTTCTACAGCTTCATCATAAGCTTCTCTAGCATCTTTATATTTACCACCTTCAATTTCATCAATATCAGAAAGAATCGTATCAACATTTTCTTTTGCATTATCAGCATTAGTTTGTCTAGTTGATTGTTCTTTCTTTAATTGTTCTAAATTCATGTCATTAATATCTGTTGGCGAAGTATCTTTTGCTGTAGTCAAAGAACTACCGCCACTGCTATAACTTCTTCCTGTAGAAGTTAACGATTGTGTTGGATTAGAGGTTTGTCTTGCAGAAATATTATCTGAACTTGCAGGGCTTTCAGATGCAACAGTTTCCGGTATATCTTGAACCGGAATTGCATCCTCAGGAAGTTTTACATCATATTGATATGTACCATTTTTCATATCTTGAAGAGCTTTTTCTAAATCTTCTGAACTTAGTTCTTCTTTATCTCCTTGTACATAACTTTCAAATAATTCTTTCTCAAAATCACTTATTTGACCATCACCATCTATATCAAGATATTCTAATGCTTCTTCACTGCTATATATTGAATCCAAAACTCTATCAATTTGTGCTTCTTCTGCAGCTCCTATTATATCTTGTATTCCTTTTGCAATGCCATCAAATATGGTTTCGAAACTACTAGGATTTTCTTTCATAATGGCATCTACAGAATCTAAAAAGGCTGTTATTTCTTCTATATCAATTGTAGCATTTGAGTTTGTATTAACAGAATCAAACAAATCTGTATCACTATTAAATGCATCTGTTAAAGCAGTAGCGATAAAACTATCTGTAAGAAAATTCCCCTGTTCGGATTCAATATTATCATCATTCATTTCTCCAGAATTTTCAGTTTCTCCTGAAGTTAACATCTCTTTTATTTCACTTATGCTTTGTGTGAATATAGAAACATCTGCATATCCATTTCCAACAAGATATTGCTGAAAATCAGAACTATACATAAATATACTTAGTTCAGGACTATATGAATCTATCTTCTCTGAAACATCTTCTCCATACTTATTTATTAAATAATCAATAAAACCAGTTTGAATTTCAGAAATATTTCCCATAACTCACCTTCAATTTACTTCTTATTTTGATTATCGTCATTTATTCTGTAAACTTAAATTTATATTTAAATATGTAAACTTTTGTATCATTTAATCCAAACATTTGATGTAAATAAAACAAAAATAAAAGAAACTAAGAATATTAATATTCTAGAACATTTATAGGAAATATCATAAATGAAAATTAAACATTTACTTTATATACCAATAATTATTTTATCCTTTTTCATAATAAATAAAGCATTTGCTGAATATAATTATACGAATACATATTATAACAATGAACAAAATATATATGTTGCTCAACCTATTCCATTAAGTTATAAAAGCAAACAAGAAATTTATAACATTAGAAAAAATGCTGTAAAAAAATCAATATTTAATTATGATTACTATGAACCATCAAATGAAGTTTTTGGGCAGATTGAAGATGGAAAACCATGGATTAGTATGAACTGCTGTATTTTAAAAGATAATCCCAGAAGTAATATAGCAGGAGCTTCGGAAGAAGCAAGATTTATTTTAAACCCAACAGCATTAGTTCAAATAAATTTTCCTTTTTCTCTCTGGTGTAAACAAGGCCAATATAAACCATATATACATTTAAAAAGTATAAAATATATAAAAGATAAAAAAGAAATAATAGTTACTTACGAAAAATTAAATCAAGATACGCTTTCAAATAACAGTTATTTTTCTTTTTGCGGAATTAATGCAAGAGATTTAGGTTATAAATATGCATACGTTGATTCTCAAAAAACAACCTATAATTTGCAATTCGTTAATAGTTCAAATATAAGTAACCATATTGTTGAATTTCAAGATTTCTTGCACACTGGAATTTCCTGCAAACATGAAGGCGGATGTAATAACGGCTCACCTGCTCAACCAATGTTAGATTTTGAAAATTCTCACAGAGCGAATTCGCCATATGAATACAATAAAGAAATTTATATAAAACTCTGGAAAAATAAGCCGATATCACCAAATGAAAAACCAGACATTGTTGAACGGATTATAATAGAAAAAGCTTAAATTTAACCATTACCAAGACTAAAAATATTATAAATTTCTTCATCAGAAAGTTCTGTAATAACTTTTTCGCCTTCAAATACAGCTAAATTAACAAGCTCTTTCTTTTGTTTAATCATCTCATCAATTTTTTCTTCAAATGTACCAATAGTAACTAATCGGTGAACCATAACATTCTTATCTTGACCTATACGATAGCTTCTATCTGTTGCCTGTTCCTCAACTGCAGGGTTCCACCATAAATCATAATGTATAACATTTGTTGCTGAGGTCAAATTAAGCCCTGTACCGCCAGCTTTTAAAGATAACAACATTATTTTTTGATTTGGATTTGTCTCAAACTCATGTAACATATTCTGTCTTTGTGTTGTATTTAATGAACCATGGAAAAATAAAGGCGATATATTTAATTCATTCTGTATTATAGTTGATAGAATATTTCCCATTTCCTTATATTGAGTAAATGCTATAACTTTCTCATCATTTTCTAAAATTTGCGACAACAATGATATGAATTTTTCAGTTTTTCCTGAAACATCTTTGGTCATTTCTCCATATTTCAAATACTGAAAAGGATGATTACATATTTGTTTTAAAGCAGTTATAAGTTTAAATATAACTCCGCGCCTATTTATTCCTTTTTGTCCAGAAATATCTGTCATTAATGTATTCAATGTTTTTTCATATAAAGCTGCTTGTGTCTTTGTTAAATAACAATATTCATCAAGCACCATTTTTTCAGGCAAGTCATCAATTATTGTTTTATCAGTTTTCAAACGCCTTAATACGAATGGAGAAATAGATAATTTCAACTTATCTGCCTGTTCATACTGTTTAAATCTTTCAATCGGTATAGCATAACATTTTTGAAAATCTCTAATTGAACCTAAATATCCTTTATTAATAAAGTCAAATATACTCCATAATTCAGTTAATTTATTTTCAACAGGAGTACCTGTCATTGCAATTTTAATATCAGATTTTAAAGATTTAACAGCTGCTGTTTGAGATGTATCAGGATTCTTAATATTTTGTGCTTCATCAACAACAACCATTCCCCAAGTAGTCTTCTTCACTTCTTCAATATCTATTCTAAGAATGGCAAAAGTAGTAATCAATACATCCGCTTTTAAATCAAGCTGCCTTTCCGGACCATGATATGAACTTGCTTTTAATGATGGGGCAAACATTTTTAACTCTTTTATCCAATTCCCCATTAAAGTTGTAGGACATATTACTAAAACAGGGGCCTTTAATTTCCCTTCTTCTTTTAGTTTTAAAATCAAACTAATCACTTGAATTGTCTTACCAAGACCCATATCATCAGCGATACAAGATCCAAAACCTTTCATTGTATTTGTATAAAGCCACTTTAAACCACCAACTTGATAGGGTCTTAATTCACCATTTAATGTTTTAGGAACACTAACATCTACTGTCTTACCTATATCTTTAACTATATTAGCAAATGCTTCATCGTAATCAAATTCATATTCATTTAAATGTCCTGAAAATGCGGCATGAAGCATTTCCATTCTTGTTATTTTATCTATTTTAGGATTTTTTAATTTATTAATTATTGATTGTGCTTCACTTTGGTCTATCAGTATATATTTATTTTTAAATTCTATAATTCCATTTGCATCTTTTATCAATTTTTCAAATTCTTCAACACTAACTTTCTCATCACCTATTGATACTTGGAAAGAAAAGTCAAAAATACTGGATAAACTTATATTACTTCCTTTCCCATTCAAAATATCTGCAACATCTTGCTCTCTTGATGATTTTATCTTTGCATTGATTGATGCTCTTGGAACAACAATATTTCCAAAATTTGGAGGGAAATTTATATCTATTCCAGCTTTATTTAAATAATATGCAGTATGTATCATTAACTTATAAACATCATTTAAAGATAAATACATTTTCAAATTATCTTCATCCTCAAATAATGTTTCTAGTTCTTTATAATAACGCAGTGTATAATTTAATTGTTTTTCAACTATATTAACAAGATAAGAACTTTGATACCCCCAATAAACTCCTTCGTTATATATTTCTAATAAAGGACGAGCAGGCTCTTTTTCATTTAATTTCTTATCATTTGATTTTACCGAAATCGTTAATAAAAACTTGTCTTCTTCTATTTTTTCAATATCTAACTGCGGACTTACAGGATATTTTCCTATATATATTTCATCAAGCCATTCACTTATTGCATCAGCTAAATCTAAAGAACGAATATATCTTTTACTATTCTGAGGTTTTATAAAATATACAGAAGACACTATTTCTTTGAATTTATATGCTTTAAACTTTAAAAACTTAAATATTACATAATTCAAATAATCTTCAATCAGTAAATCTGCAATATTTTTTATATTTGATAGTTGAGAAAAGTCTAAACTATATACCTCATCTATAGAATCCTGAAGAAAATCATTTATGGAAAAAATCTCATAAGATATATTAAAGAAATTATCAGTTTTATTAACTTTAGGAAGAAAATATAACTTTTCTACTGTTTTTTTAACAAATTGAGTAATTATATTAAGTATCTTAAATGATTCTGATATATTTGGATGAGAAACAATTGAATCAAACCCAGAAAAATATTCCCAAATTAGATCCATTGGAATTTTATATCCGATTTTTTGTGTTTTAACCCCATCTTTTTCTATTTCATAAGCTATAGAAGAAAATCTATACATAGAACCTTTTGTCTTTAAATAAAAATCAAAATTATTTGTAGGTGTAACAAAAACTTCTAGTTTCTTATTTTCATTTATCAAATAAAAATCTGTATTTTTTATCACATGACTTGAATTTTGAAAAGTTGTTGCAAATTCATCTTCTACCAATTGATAAATTGTACTAATCATCAATCTAAAATCTTTTTTTTCACATCCGACAGGATTTTCTGTAAGATTATGAAACATTTCATCTATGTTATTTTTCTTAAAAGAAAATGCAAACTTATTTTTTTCAACTTTGTCACAAACCATATGTTTCCTCTGCATATAAAATTATTATACACAAAAAATATCGTAAAAAATGTTTATTATTATTATCAAAAATATAAAAATCTGATATAATTGTACTTCAGCAGAATTGGAGGTTTTTTATGAAAAAGATATTGTCACTTGCTGTTATTTCTTTAATATTTACAGCAATCAGCTATACATCAGCACAAGCGGAATCTGTTTATGGTGCAATATACAAAAATGTGCAACAACCCGGTAGCGGCTCAGGTTCTGTAACACCCTATAAACAAGGTGAAGCTGTTTGCAGAAGCTATTTTGGTATAGTCGCAACAGGTGACTGCAGTATTAAAACAGCTATGGAAAACGGAAAGATTAAAAACCTTTCTCATTATGATGAGCACGTTAAAAATATTGTCGGTTTCAAAACTGTTAAGGTAATTGCATACGGACAATAATCCAAGGATGACTCGTTAAACCAAGTTTGATAATAGTTCAAAAATTATATACAGCAAAAGAAACTTCTTTTGCTGTATATAATTTTGACATTTTATAACAAAACTTTTCTAATTCTATATTTCAATTTCTAATGAATCATATATTGAATGATAATCATCAATTGCGTAGATACAAGAAGGAAATAGGTCATGTTCAAAACCAATATTTTGTGATTTTATTTGTATATATTTCACTAATTTTAATATTCTTTTCATTTCCATATCATTTTTTCTATTACAATTGTACCAAACTCTTTCTATTTCAATAACTATGAACTTCCCATTTGCCTCTTTAACTTTTAATAAAAAGTTATTTATTGCATCTATATTGTCATTAATATTGGGGATAATAATATACTTAAGCCATACCCCTGTCTTGTCACTTTCTTGTGAATTACAATATTTTTGAATGTTCTCCCATAATTTATCATACAAATCAATATTTTTTATTTTTTTCAATAAGATTCTATCACCGGAATCAGTTGATATAATTAGTTTACAAGCATTATGATGCAATGCTGTCGAAATAATTTCACTGTATTCTAGTCCAGATGAATATATCCTAATATTGTTAAAATTATTTTTTAGAAATAACTTTATAATCTCTTCAAACTCACAATTTAAAGTTGGTTCTCCACCACTAATATGAATTTCGCAATCTGGCTTTATTGTTCCTCTTTTTATCATTTTTTTTAAAATATCTAGTACAGGAACACCAACAATCTTATTATATTTATACTTATTTTTATGGGTAAAACAATAAATACAATCAGCATTACATTTATAATTTAAATCAAGAACAATATGTTTGATACAAGAACTTTTTTCCCAATAAATTTTTTTTAAATTATAGCATTTTATACAATTGGAATTGATATAACCTTTCTTATGCTGTTCAATTATTTTTTTCTTTATTTTATAAAAATCAGATAGATTATATTCCCCGCTTTTTAAAGGAACAAACATAGAACCATAATTAGCATCTGGAACATACATACAACAAGGTTCTAAACCAAAAGGAGAAAAATGAATGCCATATTCAAGCCACTCACAGCTATAATATTCTTGTTGTGAATTAAATATACTAAACAATTTTAACCTCTATATAGCTTAATTATAGTATATTATATCAATAATTTTTAATATGTCTGAAAATAAATTCAAAATAAACAGAAATTGCACTTGAAATTATTCTCAGACATATTTTGTATGAGTATATTATTCAACAACAAACTGTGAAATTAGATTAAATAAAAATGAAACTTATGATAAAATGAACATAAGATGGAGATTTTATGAAATATAGAAGTTGTCACTTAATAGAACATGGTATTTCAATTGATATTGATTCAATTAAAGCTTGCTGTCTTTCAAGAGAGTTTGATAAAGGAAGACTTCCTATAATTGATAAATACGAAAATAATACAATTAACTGGCAAGAAATATTTGAAACAAAAAAACGTCATAGAAAACACCAGAAAGTAATGGATTTATCTTTATGTCAAGGTTGCTATAATCTCCGAGAAGAAGATTGGGATGAAGAAGATTATATTTCATATATTAATTTTGACCATTGGAGTCAATGTAATTCTAATTGCATATATTGTTGTGTTCAACAAACAAAACCAAAAACAAAAAATAATGTTCTAAAAGCAATGAAAGAACTTATTAAATTAGGTAAATTCAAAAATAATGGAGAAATAACATTTCAAGGCGGTGAACCCACTTTATTAAAAGAATTTGATGATCTTATTAAACTTTTTACAAAACAAGGTTCAAAAATAAGGGTTCATTCTTCAGGAATATTATTTAATAGAGCAATAAGAAATGGTCTCAAAAGAGGTGAAGTCTCTGTTGTAATTTCTCCAGATTCGGCAACAGATGAAACATACAAAATAATAAAAAGAGTTGACAAATCAAAAAATGTTTGGAAAAACATTGCACATTACAGAAAAGGATTAAAAGATAACTTTGCCAATCTTGTAAAAGTTAAATATATTATTATTCCGGGAATAAATGATAACATTGAAGAAGTATCTATATTTTTAGACAAAATAAAGCAACTGGATATTAAAAGTATTATCGTTGATATTGAATATACTTATGCTAATCAACATATTAATAATATTTCACCACATATTTATATATTAATGGATTACATAGAAAACTTTGCAAATAAACATGATTTAAACTACGAATTATATGATTCTGCAAAATATGCTATTCAAAATAGAACACTGGAAAAATTAAATCAATTTGATAATACTTTCATAAAAGAAGAAATTGCTAAATACTTAAAATAATTTCATCCATACTTGTGTATATCTTTATTTTTTCTCAGATATTCTTAACTCTGCCTTGTTCTTTAAAAACATCAACTATATCTGATAAATCCCAATATTTTGTTTTAATTTTAAATGGTGCTGTTTGGATATATAAAACATCTTTTGATTTATCATAATATGTGTTTTTTACATCATCAAAACAAAATTCACTATAATCACAAAAGTATTCAGAAGGGTAAATTATCTTTGACTTTCTCCCCTTTTCTGTTAAGAATATTGATTGAAGCATTGTTCCAAAACACATATTATTATTTAGAAAAGTATATTTATTAAAATCTTCTTTGGGAATATTTAAAACAACGTTATCTGTTTTATTAATTAAATTTTTTAAATAAGATTCATATTTACCAAATTCATTAAAAGAATGTATTTGCCAAGTTAAATTTAAAATTCCAAAAATACTTGCTATTATAATTAAATTTGAGAATAAAAACTTATTAAATTTATATATATCTATTTTACAATAATCCAAAAATATAATTAATAAGAATACAGGATAAATGAACAATAATGCTAAACTATAATAGTGCAATTCTATTTTGGGATTTGGCACAAATCCTGTCTTAAAATACAAAACAAAAACAGTAAGGATCACAATCGGAGAAATAAAAAATAATATACTTTTCCAATCAAATTGTTTTTTATAGAAAACCGCAATAATTATAAATAAAAAAGCAAACCAGCAAATTAACAAATTACCTGAGAAAAGATTATTAAAGGTATGAATAGAAGAATCTATCCATTGAAAAAATCCCAACGAAATATTAACAGAATTTTTCACTCCAAGATAAATAGTTCTTAGCGGAATATAAATAAAATATAAAAGTCCAAAAAACCCAATTAACGCTTTTGACCATTGTTCATTTTTACCATTATCTCTTTTTATATATAAATTACTAAATATAAAGAAAATAAGTCCTAAAACAGCTGCGGTTTCAAAAGATTCGAACATATATACAGATAACAAAAAAATAGGAATTATATCTGTATAATTAAATTTTTCATAAGAAAGAAAATATGTCAGCAAAGCAAAATAAAATGGTATTGCAATATTAATTTCTCTAATTGCCCATATTGCATTTGGGATACAAAACATAATATAAAAAAGAAACCCTATAGCTGCTATGTCATATCTTTTTGTTCTTCTTGCAGATAAATACATTATAATTAAACCAAATAAGTGAACTATAAAATACGAAGAAGACCAAAGTTTTAATGAATATATTATAGAATTATCTTTAATAAAACTAAATAGAATATTGAAAGGAATTGCAATAAGCAAATCATCAAAAGTTCTTGTTCTATTTTGGGTAATCATTAAAAATTTAGTATGATTATCATCTATTTGAAATAATACAGAAGCAAAAGAAGCAGGTATATCAAAAAATAGACCAACTGAATTTTTCCAATAAAAAAATAAAAAGAAAATAAATGTTATTAAAAAAGAAATAACAAACCATTTATTCTTTCTAAATATATCCTCATATATTTGCATATAAGAAATATATCACACTTTGTGAAATTGGTTAATAAAACATGAAAAAAGACCTTTCTTATGATAGAATTTTGATAGTATTTTGGAGGGAACATGATAAGTACAGATGATGTTAAACATGTTGCAAAACTTGCAAGGCTAGAATTAACAGAAGAAGAAATAGATAAATATTCAAAACAACTTGGTGAAATTTTAAAATATGTTGAACAAATGAATGAAGTTGATACAACAAATGTAGAACCAATGCCTCATCCTATTCAGATATATAATGTAATGAGAGAAGATGAAGTAAAATATGAACAAACAAAAGAAGAAATGATGGCTAATGCTCCATTTGAAGAGAACGGTTTTTTCAGAGTACCCAAAATTAATTAAGAATTGAGGAATTAATGAGTACAAAATATATATTTGTTACAGGTGGTGTTGTATCTTCTCTAGGAAAAGGTATTGTAGCAGCATCTTTAGGACGTTTATTAAAAGCAAGAGATTATAGTGTCGTAATTCAAAAGTTTGACCCATATATAAATGTAGACCCTGGAACAATGAGTCCTTTTCAACATGGTGAAGTTTTTGTTACAGATGATGGAGCTGAAACAGACTTGGACTTAGGACATTATGAAAGATTTACAGATACAAATCTTGGAAAAATAAACAACGTTACTTCTGGAAGTATTTATCAAACAGTTATAAATAAAGAACGTCATGGTGATTATTTAGGTGCTACTGTACAAACAATTCCACACATAACAAATGAAATCAAATCAAGAATAAAAAAAGCTACTCAACAATTCAAACCTGATTTTCTTATTGCGGAAATAGGAGGAACAATAGGTGATATAGAAAGTCTTCCTTTTATTGAATCAATTAGACAATTTAGAAGTGAAGCAGGCTTTGGAAACAGTCTTTCAATTCACGTAACACTTCTTCCTTATTTACCAACATCAGGTGAATTAAAAACAAAACCATCCCAACACAGTGTTACTAATTTAAGAAGCTACGGTATTCAACCTGAAATTTTGGTATGCAGAACAGCAAAACCCATTCCCAAAAAAGAAAAAGAAAAACTTGCATTATTTTGTTCTGTCCCCAAAGATGCTGTTATTGAATGTAGGGATATGAAAAGTATTTATGAAGTGCCGCTTGCACTTGAAGAACAGAATCTTGCATCTGTTGTATTACAAAGATTATTTGTTCAAGAACAACAACCAAATTTAGAATCTTGGAAGAATTTAGTATACAAAATAAAGAATCCTGAAAAAACAATTAAAATAGCTATTGCCGGTAAATATACTAAATTATCGGATGCATATATTTCTGTAGTTGAATCATTAAAACATGCAGGTTATGAAAAGAATGCCCAAATTGATATTAAATGGATTAATTCAGAAGATTGCATCGAATATGAAAAAGCCAAAGAAGCCTTAGCTGATGTTGATGGACTTGTTGTTCCTGGTGGTTTCGGAATAAGAGGTATTGAAGGAAAATTAAATGTTATAAGATATGCAAGAGAAAATAATCTTCCATTTTTAGGATTGTGCCTTGGAATGCAATGTGCTGTAATTGAATATGCAAGAAATGTTGTTGGACTAAAAAATGCAAATTCAATGGAATTTAATGAAAATACACCATATCCGGTTATAGATTTAATGACAGAACAAAAACATGTTGAAGGATATGGCGGAACGATGAGACTCGGACAGTTTGAATGCCATATTCAAAAAGGTACAAAAGCAGAAGAAGTTTATGGTACGAATGTTATATTCGAACGTCATAGACATAGATATGAAGTAAATAATGAGTATAGGAAGCAAATATCAGATGCAGGATTAGTATTTTCGGGGTTATCACCTGATGGAATGCTATGTGAGATGATAGAACTGCCTAAAAATGATTGGTTTGTTGCGTGCCAATTCCATCCCGAATTTAAATCAAGACCTGAACATCCTCATCCATTATTTAAAGGTTTAATTAATGCTGCTAATAATAGGGTAGAATGTAAAACAAAAAACATATAAAATTATAATAAGTTTTAAAAAATAAGGTATATAAAATATACCTTATTTTTTACTTTTAATTTAATCTAGTATCGCACATTGTTACCGAATCATACTCGCTCACAATGTACTCACCTTTTATAAACGCCACTTAAAAAATTCACTCACACTTTCAGCTTATCGTGAATTTTTTCTCGGGCATTATTTGTTTTTAAAACTTAGGTTCCAACAGAACAAAGACTTTCTTTTTATAAATTTCATTTTTTTCAGTTATTTCATTAACTTCAAAGAAATAATTTATTTTATTAACATCTTTTTCCTCAAGATATTTAAAAACTTCATTCGCTTTTTTGGTGTTTTTCATTGCCAAATATATTACTGCTTTATTTAAGTATAAATTCCACATATTATCTTGTATTTTTATCATTTTATTACAAATTTCTAATGCTTTTTTATAATCTTTTTTCTCATAATAATATATTTTCAATAATTTATATAGAAAACTTAGGTTATTACTATCCATTTTCGTTAGTTTCAAATATATATTTTCAGCTTTTTTTATATTCTTTTTTCTCATATATATATCAGCAACATTTGATAAAGCATCATAATCTTTTGGCACTTTTTTTAAATATTGCAAATACAACTTTAAAGCCTTATTCAATCTTCCTTCTCTATAATATAAGTAAGCTTTTGCTTTCAAAAGAATATCTTCATTTTCTTTGGTGACATCTAAATTTTTTATATTAGAAAATGTCAATTTAAAGTTTTTATAATTATTTAGTTTATTAAAGGAAATATCACTTTTCAGAAGATCTTCTTTAGAGTCTTTTTTAAAGTTCAATAATTCTAATCTTTTATTTAACTCTTCTCTTGCAATATTATCATCTACGAACATTACACCTTTAAATTTTTTATTATAAGTATCTTCCAAATAAGAGGTCTGAAAGAAATAAATATTATTAAAATACTTATTTTTCATAAACTTACTATATTCTACTATATTAGAATTAATAGCTTCACCTGAAAACTTATATTGGTCATCCAACATAAAAATTTCCCTTGAAAATATCTTATCTTCTTTAAGAAAACTTGCCGGCAATATAGCTGTTTCTCCTAATATACTATATACTAATATATTTCTTTCCATTGCGTATACAAGCTGCTTTGTTCTACTTTTATCTTTTTGAATTTGTTTATAATGAGGGATAAACATTGATAATAGTATAATATCTATTATAAGAATTATTGTTAAAACACTCTTCTTATATTTAAAATACTCAAAACTAAAAGCACCAAGTAATATAATAATAACAAATTCTAATACATTTAACATAAGTATTTGATAAAGTTCTCTCTCAAATAAAAATCCATCATGATGAATTGTTGTTGGTTCAATATAAACTATTAAACAGAAATTCATCATAATATAGCCCAATATAATGGATAAACAAGTAATTAGAATTATATTAATCTTATCATTTCTTCTTTTCCATATAAGAAATCCCAGTACAACAGCTATTAAATAAACAAATTTATTATTCCAAAACATATATTTTATATATTCTTTTGAAAAATCATACAAACAATATTTTAAATTATAGAAAATGGTATCCCAATTATAAGAATAAGCTAATAGTCTTGTTCCTGAACTATAACCAGAGAATATATAAAAACAAAACATTCCGATTATAAAAGAAACTATTAATAACCATAAATATTTATTTTTTAATGATTTTTTATAGAAAATAAATAATAGCATTAAAAAGATAATAATTGAGAAAAATGTCGCAACATTAAATATTTCCACCCAAAATCCTAATAGAAAAGAATTTAAAATCATCAGAAATATTTTAAACCGATTAATATTCTTCGATGTTGTATTCAAATAAATAAGAAATATAAAAAATGAGAAATAAAATAGCAAACAAAAAGAATATTCAAAATATACAACACTTTCTTCTATTTTCCCAAAATACATATTATGATCACCGGGCAAAAAGATTGGAATGCCTAATAAAAAGAAACTCATTGGAAAAATCAGAATATTTTCGTAATTTAAAACAGGATATTTTCTATCAGAAGTTAAAAAGTAACTCAATGAAAAGACCATACAAATTGCAAGAAATGAAATCGTTTTTATTATTGCTTCTGCACCGCTAATAAAATCTTGAGGGTGAATTGATAACAAACCAGGCAAAATTTCTCTTGTAAATCTATATAGGAATGATGCAGGAATTCTTCCCCATTCTGGAAAAACATCTGGAATTACATATGGAATAAAATAATCATGATAAACCAAATAAAAATATTGTTGAAAAGAATATAAAACATAAAACAATATACATAGAACAATTATATTTAATATTATTATAAACTTTTTTTTATTTTCCACAATTATCTACCTCAATCTATATTTCTAAAATGTAGGAACCATGATTCTAATTTTTTTCTTTTTATATATATCTTCTAATGACCCTACTTCATTTATCGCCAAAACTTCATTTATTTTATTCATATCTTTCTTTTCTACATATTTAAAGAATTTTTCGGCTTTATTTATATCTCCAAGTAATACATAAATTAATGCTTTATTTAAATACAAATTTAACATATTAGACTGTGCTTTTATCATCATATCACATATTTCTAATGATTTTTTATTTTCATTATTCTTATTATAAATA
This sequence comes from Candidatus Gastranaerophilales bacterium, assembly GCA_944326485.1. GTDB lineage: Bacteria > Cyanobacteriota > Vampirovibrionia > Gastranaerophilales > Gastranaerophilaceae > Avigastranaerophilus. The sequence continues at coordinate 19,143 of CALVED010000014.1, forward strand.
TATAATAACTTATATAAAAAAATTAGATTATTTTCATCCAGTTTATTTAATTTTTTGTAAATCAGTTCTGCATTTTTATAATCATTTAACTTTATATATATATTACCGATATTCATTAATGCATCGAAATCACATGGAGCTTTTTTTAGATATTGTAAGTATAGATTTAAAGCTTCATCTAATCTGCCATCGCGATAATTCAAATACGCAGTAGTTTTTAATATAATATCTTTATTTTCATTATTTTTTTTAAATTTACTAACTTGTTCTAAAGAAAGATTATATTTTTTATATTTTATTAACTTTTCAAAAGAGATATGTTTTTTTATTATAGTCGCTTCATTTTCATCTTTAAAACCTAGCAACTCTTGTCTTTTTCTTAATTCTCTATCTGAAATCTTATCATCTAAAAAAATTACTCCGATAAATTTTTTATTATATGTTTTTTCTATATAATAACGATGAAGTATATATAAAGGATCAAAATGCCTGTTTTTCATCAATATACTATACTTATTGATATCATAATCAGAAAACTCTCTTTCAAATCTATATTTATCATCAAACATAAAAATTTCCCTAGAAAATATCTTATCTTCTTTAAGGAAACTTGCTGGTAATATAGCCGTTTCTCCTAATATACTATATATCAATATATTTTTTTCAATTTTATATGCTAATTCTTTTGCATTTTTATTTTCAATTTGTACTTGTATATTATTTTGTATATATATTGATATTAATATAATATTTATAATTATTAATATAAATATTATTATTTTTCTTCTTTCGTAATATATAAAATAAACAGCACCTAATAACAAAAATATTACAAATTCTAATATATTAATATATAAAATTTGGTACAGTTCTCTTTGAAATAAAAAACCAGAATATGTGATAGTTGGAACTTCTCTATATATTATTAACAATAAATTCATTAAAAAATATCCTAATAATATAGAGAAACTTGATATTAGGATTATACTCACATTAAAATTTTTTCTTTTCCATAACAAAAAACTTAAGGAAAATATAATAAGATAAAAAAATAATTTAGAAATGACCATATATTTTACAAAATATACAACAAAGTCAAATAAATTTATTTTTATATTAACAAATAAATTTCCCCAATTATATGAATAGCCGACAAGCTTGGTTCCTGTGCTATAGCCAGAAAATATATAAAAACAGATTATTCCAATAATTAAAGGAAAAATAAGATATAAAAAGTTTTTATTTTTCAATTTTTCTTTATTAAATATAAGCATTAATATTATAAGAACAATCGTTGAAAATAAAGTAGCAACATTAAATAATTCATTCCAAAATCCTAATAAAAAAGAATTTAATAATATTATTATTTTGAACAATAAATTGATTTTATTATCAGTCAAACTTATATATAAAAATAGAATAAAAAAAGAAAAATAAAACAATAAAGCAAAAAAATACTCAAAATATACGACACTTTCTTGCATCTTCCCAAAATACATATTATGAGACCCCAAAAATAATACCGGAATTCCCATTATAAAGAAAATCGCAGGTAAAATGAATATATTTTCTATATTTGATATTTTAAACTTTTCTTTTGACGTTATATAAAAACCAGATAATACTACTGTACAAATAGTTAAAAAAGAAATTGATTTTATTACAGCTTCTATACTACTTACAGCATCTTGTGGATGAATATTCAAAAAATTAGGTAAAACTTCTTTTGTAAATCTATATAAAAATGATGCGGGAATTCTTCCCCAATCTGGAAATATTCCATTTATTATATATGGTATTAAATAATCATGATATACTAAATAAAAATATTGCTGAAATAAAAATAGAATATAAAAAAGAATAAAAAAAATACATATGTTTAATAATATAACTATATTTTTTTTGTTATTCATTTATATATCTCTCCTCACATTAATAAGATGTTAAAATTCAGGCTCTACAATATTAATTTCATCAAGTCCATATAATTCTTCAATAGAATTAATTCTATTAAATTTTAGGAATTCATTGACTTTATTAATATCTTTTTCAGCAACATATTCTATAATTTTTCTGGCTTTATTTTCATTTTTCATTGCAAGGTATATTACAGCCTTATTTAAATATAAATTCAACATATTATCTTGTATTTTTATCATTCTATTACAAATATTCAACGCTTTCTTATAATCTTTTTTATCATAATAGTAAATTCTTAATAATTTATATAAAAAAGTTAAATTATTATTATCTAATTTATTTAATTTTAAATATATTTTTTCTGCATTTTTTATATCTTTTAATTTTTCATATATATCAGCAATATTTTTTAAAGCATCAAAATCTTTAGGATTTTTCTTTAAATATTGCACATATAACCTTAATGCTTCATCTAAGTTACCATCTCTATAATTTAAATAGGCTTTTAATTTTAAGAAAACATATTTATTATCTTTACTAACATTCATTTTATTTACATCATTAATTGAAAGCCGATATTTTTTATATTTATTCAATTTATTAAAAGAAATATTATTTTCTAATATATCTTTTTTTGTCTCTTTTTTATAATTCAAAAGTTCTAATCTTTTTTCTAATTCTTGATTTGCAATTTTATCATCAACAAATATAACCCCAAGAAAATTTTTATTATATGTATCTTCAAAATAGTCAGAAATATAAAAATAAGTATTATCTAAATATTTATTTTTCATAAATAAAGATAATTTTTTAATTTCATTATCCATTATATATTCATTAAAAGAATATTTATCATTAAAAATTAAAATTTTCCTGTTATATATAGCTGGCTTTTTAAGATAACTTATAGGGAGTATAGCAGTTTCTCCCAGTACACTATATACCAAAATATTTTTTTCTATTGAATAAACAAGCATCTTTGTATTTCTATTTTCATTTTGTATTTGCCTATAGTTAGGAATAAAAATAGAGAATAATATAACATTAATAACAATAATAACCGTTAAAACATTTTTTCTATAATCAAAATATTCAAAATAAAATGCACCCATTAATAATATAATTACGAATTCTAACACAGTAATATACAATATTTCATATTGTCCGGCCTGAAATAAAAATCCAGAATAATCTATTGTTGGAGCTTCTCTATATATTATTAAAGATAAATTCATTATTAGATAACCTAACAACATAGAAATACAAGTTATTAAAATAATATTTATATTATAATTTCTTCTTTTCCACAGAAAGTAGAAAAAGAAAATAATAATCATATAAAAATATAATTTATCCCAAAACATATATTTTAAATAATAAAATATAAAATCAGATAAATTAGATTTTATAATAGGAAATAAATTATTCCAATTATAAGAATAACCTACAATTTTTGTTCCAGTAAAATAACTTGAACAACAATAAAAGCTGATTATACCAAAAAAGAAAAATAATATTAATCCAAATAAATTTTTATTATATAGTAATGTTTTATTAAATATTCTAATTATTATTAAAAATATTATAATTGCAAAAAATGTAGAAATATTAAACCATTCAATCCAAAAGCCAAGCAGAAAAGAATTCAAGAACATTATTATTTTTATAAATAAGTTTATTTTCTTTCGGCTTAAATTTATATATATTAAAAAAATAAAGAATAAAAAATATAATATAAAACAAAAGAAATACTCAAAATAAACAACACTTTCATTCATTCTTCCAAAAAATAAGTTATTTTGATATCCACCTAATAAAGGCATAGAGAAAAACAAAAAAACAAATGGTAATAAAAATATATTTTCAATTTTATCAATATGAAACCGATCCTTTGCGGTTGCAAAAAATCCTACAGAACATATAGTGCATATAGAAATAAAAGAAATTGCCTTTATTCCAGCTTCTACAGTAACAATAAAATCTTGAGGATGAATTGATAAAAAGTTTGGTAAGATATCTTTTGTCAATCTATATAAAATTGATGATGGTATTCTCCCCCAAGAAGGGAAAAATCCCTCTATTGAAAAAGGAATATAATAATCATGATAAATCAAATGAAAATATTTTTGAAAAGAATATACTATATAAGAAAGAACAAAAAAAACAATTATATTTAATAATATTATAATTCTTCTTTTTTCTTCCAAAACAAAAACCCCCAATTTATATTATTAATATTATATAATAAAAGAAGCATCTTTGGACATTTCTAATACATTTTTTCAATATCTTTAGATTTTTTTCTCCAATCCTTTATAACTTTAACTTGTAAATCTAAAAATACTTTTTTATCGGCAGTATATTCTAATTCTTTTCTTGCTTCTGTCCCTATTTTTTTTAGCATTGATGCATTTTTACCAATAAGAATTCCTTTTTGTGTTTCTTGTTCAACTATTATTTTCGCAGATATTTTATCTAACTTTTCTGTCTCTTCATAGTTTTCTATTATAACAGCGACACTATGGGGGACCTCATCATGAGTATATAATAGAATTTTTTCTCTAATTATTTCACGAGCAATATTTCTCATTGTCTCATCTGTTATTTGTTCATCATCATATATTTTGTGACCAATTGGTAATTTTCTTTTTATATTAGATAAAAGTGTATCTATATTTCTTCCGGTTTTTGCTGATATTTTTATACAAGAATAATTTTTTTCAAATAATGTTTTATATGTTAAGACATTTTCTTCTCTTTTTTTCATATCTTTAAGCAAATCAAATTTATTAACAACAATAAGCATTTCACCTTTATAGTTTTTCAATAAATTTTCAACAATCCACTTATCTCCGCGCCCTGCCGAAGTAGATCCATCAACAACAAAGAGAATCAAATCAACATCAGGAATAGCACTTTTAGCTTCGTCAACTAAACATTCTCCCAACTTATCAATTGGTTTATGAATACCCGGGGTATCAACAAATACAACCTGCATTTCCTCATCTGTATAAATTCCATTTATTCTTCTTCTTGTAGTTTGAGCCTTATTGGTTGTTATTGCTATTTTTTGCCCTATTATGCGATTTAATATTGTAGATTTACCAACATTTGGTCTGCCTATTATTGCAACATATCCGAATTTATAATGTTTCATCTGTATCTTTTACTTCTTCTTGAGTCGTTTTATCAACAAATGGAGTATCTTTTTTCATAATTACTCTTGAAATGCGCATACCATCAAGTTCTATAACTTCAAAAGAAAGGTTTCTATCTTCAACTTTATCACCTATTTCAGGTTCTCTTCCAAGGAGTCCGAAAACATATCCACCCAATGTTTGAAAATCTTCATTAGGTATATCTAAATCAAATCTCTTATTAATATCTTCTATATCCATTTGTGTTGATACATTCAAAGTATAATCATCTATTTTAATAAGTTCGGGTGTAGGTGCTTCATCAAATTCATCATATATTTCACCCACGATTTCTTCTATGATATCTTCAACAGTAACAATACCTGCGATCCCACCATGTTCATCAACTACAGCTGCAATTTGATTTTTAGTCGAAGTAAAATCACTCAATAAATCACTTATAAATTTATTTTCAGGAATGATTAGAATTTCACGGGCTAAAGATTTTATTTCAAAACCTTCTTGTTCATAAGTCTTATCTCTCAATGCTTTTAATGCATCTTTTGCATTAATAACACCAATTATATTATCAACAGTACCTTCATAAATTGGTATACGAGTATGACCGGAATCAATTATTAAATCCATCAAGGTATCAAGATTGTCTTCCGCATCAACAAAAACAACTTTTGGTCTTGGAACCATAATTTCTTTGACCACTGTTTGTGCAAAAGAATAGAAATTTGATAACATATTAGCTTCTTTATTATCTATAACTTCTATTTTTTCACCTTCTTGAATTATCTTATCGAATTTATCTTCCCAATTTTCCTCAGCATCATTTGAATCAATTTCAACAGAAATATGAGAAATATTATTAAAATGCTCTCTAATTTTTCTTTCAACCATTTCTGAAATATCATCTGCCTCTTTTACCTGAATTTCAGGATCAACTTCTATTTTTATATTAACGATTAATCCAGAAGTTCCCATGTTCATAGTCTTTAATTCTTTAACACAACTAACCCCATGAAGATTTTCTGCAATTCGTTTAATTACTTCTTCTACTTGAGGTTCTGCCGATAATCCTGTTAAAAGATTCACATTATTTTTAAGCATATAACCGGCCAAAAATAAAAGCATTAAAGCAATAATTCCTGAGGCAATTCCATCAGGTATATGAGCAAGTTCTTCAGGCAATATATACTTAGAAATAGTAACCGCAATAAATGCGACTACAACACCAGTCAGCGCAACAACATCCTCATACCAAACATACTTAGTTGTTGGTGTACTTATTTTGTGTACATATTTCACCGATTTTATAAAATCTATAAACGGATTAACATGATCAATCTTGGATTCATCCAAAACTGCATGAACTGCACTATTAACAGCCCAAGATTCAAAACAAATACTTGATATAAGAATCACAGCAAGTATTTCATAATTATTTAATAAATCTATAACTCCATGTGTATTAATAAATATTTTGCTATAAGAACTATAAAGAGAAACTGCTGCACCAAAAAACATTAAAATGCAAGCAATAATAGTCCAAACATTTGTTTCTAAACCATGTCCAAATGGATGAACTCCATCTGCAGGTCTTGAGCCTCTTTTTAATCCAACCATTAAACAAATACTGTTAAATGAATCAACACCAGAATGCACAGCTTCTGCAAACATAGCCGAACTTTTTGTAAAATACCAAGAAACTAATTTTATTAAAGCAATTAATATATTTGCTACAAATGCTCTTACTACGGCTCTAAAATTTAAACGATTACTTTTTTCTTTTGAATCTACAGGAGCAGGATTTTCTATATTACTATTTTCAGCTATAGTATCTGACGTCATTTCTTCCCTTATTTATCAGTTTATAACAGAATAAATTATAGAATAAATGAATAAAAAAGTCTATTACTATGTATTTTAAAACTTACTATACCTAAGAAAAATAGGTAAAAAATATACTTAAAAAGATATTCCATTTATAAGTATGGAATATCTTTTATTATTTAATCTAGTATTGTACTTTGTTACCGACTCATCCTCGCTAACAAAGTACTCAACATTATTTTACTACGAATACAAGCTCACTCATTATTTAAGCTTATCGTGAATTTTTCTCGGACATTCTTATCCGTTCATTTTCTCATTCATATGTTTCAGATTATCATTAATAGACATTACAAGATAAATCATAAAGAAAGCAATAACAAAAGCTACAATTCCACCCCAAAGGGAAAGAATACCTGCCCAAAGTCCTTGATTCATCATTACCATAAACGAAGAAACTACAACTCCTATTAAAGTAAAAAATGCTACTATATTTACAATAAATCCGCCATATTTAACTACAAAATTTTTCATAAATTTTCCCTTTCTTTATTTAACTCGCTATATATTATAAGTAGAATTGAGATAAAAAGAATTAGCAGGTTTGGTATACTCAATAGATTTTTATACAAATTCTCTTTAAAATTTTTCATTTATATATTAAAATTGAATATAAGTAGATTGAATTTTTAGCAAAAATATAAATATTTTTATAATAAATGCTCTAAGATTTAATTACTAACATTGACAATTTAATAACAGAATCGGGATGTAGCGCAGTTTGACTCTGCCGAGCGAATTTTGCAAAAGGGTGAAACCCGAGTAGGTGAGAACCGAAGTGACAACAGCGATAGCGAAAGGAACGACAGGTTCGAGAGACAGCAAAATTCAAGAAACAAAATGATTAAATATCATTTTGTGAGAGGTAGCACCGTAGGTGCGCTACTTTCGAAAAAAATCAATCGGGATGTAGCGCAGTTTGACTCTGCCGAACAAAATGATTAAATATCATTTTGTGAGAGGTAGCACCGTAGGTGCGCTACTTTCGAAAAAAATCAATCGGGATGT
>CALVED010000015.1 GCA_944326485.1 Candidatus Gastranaerophilales bacterium
CGGAATTGGTGAAGTGGTTAACACGCCGGATTGTGGCTCCGGTATGCATGAGTTCGATCCTCATATTTCGCCCCATAAAAGGGTATAAACAAACCACCATATGAAAAGGTGGCACGTTTCAAGATAGAAAAGTCTAGTAGACCTTATGTTTACTAGGTTTTTTGTTTGCTTAAAGGAGCGTGATGTTATGTCAGACACATAATATAGTTAAAGGAAATAGATAGAAAATGGTTGATATTACTAAATATAATAATAAATTAATACAAAAAGATTTAGATACTTTGATGAGTTTAAATAGATATTTGAACTCATTTTCTGTATCCGATAAATCAATATTATTCTTATGTTTTATGAGATATAATAATTTTATTATATTAGAGATTTTGAATTATATAGAAAGTGTATATAATCTTAATGTGTTTGAAAATGTGAAACATAAAAAGTTGATAAAAAAATTCAGATCAAAACTGAAATGTAATGTATCAGTGTTGCAAATTATTGAAGAAACAAATAAAACTATGCATAAAATATTCAAGACAATGAATAATCCAATTGTAATGAAACTTTTTCCAAATTTATGTGATAATTTTGGAATATGGTTTTATAATAAATCTGTGATTGGAAACACTTTTGAAATATATGCTATCATGAAAAAAATAATATATACAAATGATAAACCAGACAAAAAGAAAATAATATCATATTCAGAAGAAATAGGTTCAATCATGGTAACCTTATGCAATGTATTTCATGTAAATAAGAAATTTGAAGCAGAAAAGATTTCAAACAAAGAAATTATTAAATCAAATGATTATAATTTATATAAATTTAAATATGATGAATGCTTAAATAAAACAATTTTTTATATAAATAAATTATCAGTATTAAATTTTTACAAGGAAATAATTTCAAGTCAATTTAAAGAAAAAATAAATTCTCTAGATTTAAAAATAAAATATGTAATATGTAGAAATAGTGTTGAAGAATTAAAAGAGATAGATTTTGAATTTGATTACCAAGAATATGATGATATATTTAATAATTTAGAGATTAGAAACTTTATGTATCATTATGCATTTCCTAAAAAATTCGCTGATATAAATTATAACAAGGTATTGTTTGGTGTGTGTGAATCAATACTTAATATGACAGAAAAGGAACTGAATGATTTGCTTAACAAATGTCTTAAAGAATTAATAAAAAGGCTAACTAAAGAGATAAATAAAACAAAATATAGATTTTTAATTAATTAATTAAAAATAGATAATGAGTGCTCATAACGTTAAATTAATATGTGTTGATAAAATGGACTATTATCTGTATAATTTTAGATAGAGGTGATACGATGATAAAGCACACAGATCCGTATAAAATTTCTCAAATATTTTCTAACGAAAGAAGCATTTTATATAATATCCCAAAATATCAAAGAGAATATACATGGGGACAAAAAGAATGGGGATTATTGTTTAACGATGTTATAGAAAATGATTGTGGTTACTTTTTAGGCTCTATTATTTGTGTTGATAATAGTACAAGTGCAATGAGTGATGCAATATTAGAAGTAATTGATGGACAACAAAGGATAACTTCACTTTCTATATTGCTAATTACATTGTATGAAAAGTTATGTAAATACAAAGAACAATTAGATGAAGATCAAATAACAGATTTAAACAATATTAAACGAGAATTAGTGGTAAGAAGAGATGGAAAAAATATTCCAAGATTGACACCACAAGTTCAAAATCATAATAGAGATGATTATTTTAGTCTACTATGTGAAAAAGGTTTGTTATTAGATTATGAAAGGAAAAATAATGCAGGAAATAGAAGAATATATAAAGCATATAATTATTTTTCAAATTTAATAGATAAATATATAGAAGAAATGAAAAGTGAATATTCAGATAAAAATAACATTGATATTTTATTTGAGCTAGTTAATAGATTTAATTCAGCAGTCTTGGTATCAATTGAAGTAGAAACACATAAAGATGCTTATATGTTATTTGAATCATTAAATAATAGAGGAGTTCCTTTATCAGCAATCGATTTAATAAAGAATTTATTAATCAGTGTTTCAGATGCGGATGGAAATTCAGAAGAATGTTATTCAAAATGGAAAAAAATATTAGCATATTTAAGCGATGATTACAATGTACAGGAAAGATTCTTTAGACAGTTTTATAATGCCTATAGAGATGAATTAAATGAGCCTTATAAAACAGAAGGAAAAGTAAAATATGCTTTAGGACCTCTAGCAACTAAAACAACGTTATTAGATATCTATGAAAAACTAATTAAGACTGATTACAGAAAATTTTTAAATAGAATTGAAAAAGAAGCCAAAAATTATTCTATTTTAATCAATAATGCTAATGAAGATGATAGTATTGAAAAACTAGAAAAGCCATTATTTAATTTAGATAAAATTCAAGGTGCCCCATCATATATTTTACTTTTATACTTATTATCAAATAAAGATAGATTGAATTTAGATAATGATATTATTGCGAATATTATCAATTATTTAACAAAGTTTTTTGTTAGAAGAAATATTACAGATTATCCAAACACAAGAAACTTAACAAAAATATTTATGGATTTAGTATCCTTGATTGCAAATAAACAAGGGGCAGATATATATGATTTAATTGCTAATAATCTAAAAAACAACTCGTCTTCTGATGAAATATTTGAGGAAAAACTAAAAGGATCAATATATTTAGATAATCCAGATGCTACAAGGTTCTTATTATGTTATTATGAAGATAAATTTAAAACTAATGAAATATATACAAATCTATGGAGTAGAGATAAAAGCAATAAATATGTTTGGACAATAGAACATATTTTTCCTGAAGGAGAAAATATCCCAACTGACTGGATTGATATGATAGCAAATGGTGATAAGGATTTAGCAATTGAATATTTAAATAGATATACTCATACTCTAGGAAATTTAACTATAACAGGGTATAATCAAAACTTAAGTAATTTGTCTTTTGAAAAGAAAAAAAATAGAGTTAATAAGGATGGAAATTATATTGGCTATAGAAATGGATTGAAGCTAAATGAAGATGTTGTTAACAAAGATGCTTGGCATATTGATGATATAAAAATGAGAACAAATAAGTTAGTAGATTTTTTTATGAAAGAGTTTGAATTATAAAATGAAGGAAGCAAAAGTTGTTACAATCGTATCAACTATATTATTAATTATTTTAATGCCACTAGGAGCTTATTACTACTTTGCTTCCGAATTTATTTATAATATTTTAATTAGTGTTATAACTGGAATTGTTGTTACGATTATAACATCACTTTGTCAATATTTTGTTATGAAAGAAAAGATAAAAAATAATATTTTCAACTGTTATTTTGATATGTATAAGGTGATATATGTTTCAAAACATAAAAAGGTGTTATTTCATTATCCGGTGTTAAATATTTATAAAAAATTATTAGTATTTTCTGATGAATTATCAAAAAATCTTTCTGAGTATTCTAGTTTCTATCCAACCGCAAGGAATAAATTATACAAAAAGTTGAATCCGACTTTAAATCCTAATTTTGATAAATTTAATATAAAAAATCTTTCAAAATTAATTTTACCATTAAATTCAAAAAGATTTAAAGAGCTAATTATCCCAATGCAAGAAACATTAGAAAAGATTTTAAGAGAAATAAATGTTAAAAAATTTGAAAAAGAACTGATGGAATATAAAAAAATATATAAGGTTTTAAATAAATAAAAAGAGGTGTTTCCATATAGCTTACGATTTTTCGTTAACAGGAGAGAAATTCAAAAAATTGTATTGGAATTATTATAACTTACTTGAACAAGATTTTATAAATACACTGCGATATGTTACATTAGATTATGATAATTTTGATTGTTTTTCAAATGAGTATATAAAATTGCTAGAATTAATTTGCTCAGAAGTGGAAAATATTTTGAAATGCTTATGTGGAAAAAAGAGCCAAAATATAAAAGATTATAGAGAAAAAATAATAAAAATTTATCCCGAAATAGTCAATGAACAAGTGTATATAGCAGAAATAAAGAAGTACAAGTGTATTCCCTTTAAAGAATTTGAAAATAAAAATGCTCCAGATTGGTGGAAAAACTACAATTTTGTAAAACATAATAGACTAGTTAATTATAAAAAGGCAACACAAAAAAATGTATTAGATTCGTTAGCAGCTTTGTTTTTACTTGAACAAATATTATCTAGTAAAATAAAAAGTAAAAACTGTATCATTTTAAATTCAAAATTTTTCTATATTGAAAGAAAAAATAACATTTTTGATAGTGAGGTATATATGAGTACATGTACAGATGAAGAGTTAGAAAGGGCTATAGAAGAAAGTAATTGACATAGCTAAT